>JALGVJ010000058.1 GCA_029838195.1 Promethearchaeota archaeon | reverse complement strand
AACCTCGACCATTGAGAAAAAATGGGCGAAATACAACCGGAAGGTAAAGAAAAGATTGGATGATAAGCCTCCTAACTCATGCTGATCTAACTAATAATGATCTAACAAAAGGAACAAGAACAAGAACATGAAAAGAAAAATAGAAATGAAAAAAAAAAGTGAGTTTTTAGGCACGTTCATTTTTTCCTGCTTAATTCCCATTCGAAATTTGCGAATTGATCCAATAAGATCATCCCGCAGCAGAACAACAAGAAAGTCAATGTCTGGGTGCTCTCCCGTCGAATGTAGATGATTTTTTGCTGCCGTCCATAGAGTCCCAATTCCATTATCCCATGCCATCCATAATGGAAAAGAAAGCCTCGAAGATCATACAAGAACAAGAGTTCCACCTTGAAATGCCGGCAAATATCCGCATCAATGTAAAAACCCCGCTCGCGAATATAACGCGTGCTTGCGAATTTTTGGTCGAAATTTCCGATGAAAAAATACTTTTTGTTAGCAGGCGAGCTTTCTCTGGTTTCGAGGTTAATTACCTGATAAAAGGTATATTCCGACATGATCAAGGCATCGCCCTCCACGGTACCTCCAAAGAACATCTTGGAAGTTATTTTTAAGAAAAAATTACTTTTTCTTAAAAATTATTTTTTTTTATAAAAATGTGAAGGAATTTTTTTAGCATTCGTCATGTTATTACTCTTTTTTTTTTTTTAATTTTAATCAGCAGAGGAAAATAAAAATATGAAAAAACGTGTGGGCTCCCCAATTATTTCTTAAATAATGAGAAGCAAGAGAATTTAAGAAGTAATGGTCTTTTTAATTATTCCTTCCAATTCTATTTCGGTAATATAATTTTTTTCTTTAAAAATTGCTTGGAGGGTGCTCAATATTTTATTCACCTGTTTTTGAGAAGTGTCATGTCCCATTTGTTGTAATTTAATCTTGATAGCATCCCCGTGAAGCGTGGTAGGACCAAAAATTACTTTTTCCGATTGACCAACAACTTCTGGTTTATAGGGTGTAAAGCACATCCAATATTTTTCTTTTTTCAAAGCTCCCATTACGTGAAGTTCGCTTTCGTGTACAAAAGTATTACTTCCTACTACGGGTTTATTAGGAGGAAGGGGAACTCTTGATAATTTCTCAACTAACTTGCTTAAATCATATAATTTTGAAAGATCAATGCCCGTGTCAATTCCGTAAAGCATTTCTAAAGCAACCACCACTTCTTCAAGAGAAGTATTTCCCGCACGATCTCCTAATTTATTGACCACTAAATCCATGAAAGTGGCTCCTTGTTCAACCGCTGCAATCGTGGATGCCGTGCCTAATCCAAAATCATCGTGGACATGAATGCCCAGCGGTATTTCTCGTGTAATTGGTCTTAGGGTTTTAATCAAGTAAGAAATAGCAGGAATGTTGCAAGCCCCTACGGTATCATAAAGCATCACCATTTGTACCCCATGTTTAATTCCTCGTTCAATAGCTTTTACTAGTGTTGGTAAATCAGAACGAGTGGCGTCCACGCAGTCCAAAATAGCTTTGCCCCCTAATTTTTTTATTCTTTTTAACACAGTGGGGATCAAGGCAATCATTACTTCCGGTTTGATTTCTTCAATCCCAGAAAAAAGTTGTAATTGCCATTCCGTTAATACAATTCCAAAACCAATAAAATCAACTCTTGCTTCAAGAGCTTTTTTGATTTCCTCAGTCCATCCAGCGGCATTCGAACTGAGATGGCAATAGGTCTGCATGTGCAGTCCAAGTTCCTTAAGCTTACTTGCCAATTCCCATTGATCGGAAACTTTTCCAATATATCCGCAATCAATGTGTCTAACACCTATATCTTCTAATTTCTCTACAATTTGAATTTTCTCGCCCAAGGTATAACGAACTCCTGGAGTTTCTTCTCCTTCCCGAATGGTAGAATCTCTCACGTACACTTTTTCTGGTAAATTTAATGATGTTCTCACTTCTTCTAAATAATTAAAGGGAGATATCCACCATTTCTCATTAAACCATTTTGTTTCACGGTTCATTTTGTTTCACATTCCTTTTTTTAATTTCAGATTTGTTTCTTTTTTAATAAATATTTTGACTCGCTCTATAATTTAACTCTATTTAATTCTACAATATCCCCAACTTGATTTAAAAATGTAAAAAATCTAATTAATAATACACGGATAAAAATTCAATAAACCTTTTATTTCTAAAAGATGATCCTTAAATGATGTCTAAATCAAAAATTAAATAATAATTAATGAGTGAATTAACACATGACCGAAAATATTGAACCTTATAAAATTACTCCCGTATTGCGAAAAATTTCGTTATTTTTTATTCTCTTGGTCGCTGTTTTAGCATGGATGACGTATGGATCATTAACCGGCGTTCTTGGAATGTTGGCGTATCTTTTGGTTGGTTTATTGAACGTGTATCCTTGGATCCTCCCTTTTATTGGCATCCCCCTCGGTATCATTGACATGATATTAAATAATTTTGGAATGTACACTTATACACTCGGATTAGCTCGTTTAGAACCCTCTTGGATGTCAAGTGCGTGGTACTGGTTTATTATTATCATTAGTAGCTTGATCGATATCTACCTCATGATTAAAATCGTGTATTTTTTGAAATCGAAATTTGGTAGGAAAAAAGAACCGAAACGTAATCTTGCCTTAATAAATTGTAATATCATTGATGGTAACAAGGATAGTAAGGTCATTTCTAATGGAGTAATTTTAATTCAAAATAAAGTAGAAGAAGGACAAGAACCCGGAAAAATCTTGAAGGTAGGCTTGGCTGAAGAAATAGAAATTCCTCAAGAATATAAAAAAATTGATTTAAAAGGGCAATATGTCCTCCCTGGACTCATCAACGCTCATTGTCATTTATTTGGAAGCGGAAAGCCAATGAAAGTGATGAACCTTAGTGATGAGACCATGAAAAAATTAATGCGCTTGCTTGGGACCAGCATTGGTAAGTGGATTTCCATTCGCATGATGAAAAAAAATGCTCAGAATGCTTTAAATGCCGGAGTGACCACGCTCCGCTCAATGGGAGATCCTTTTTATTTAGATGTAAAACTCAGAAAAATGATCGAGGAGGGAAAAATTTTAGGCCCGCGATTATTGGTGTCGGGATTAGGAATTTGTCCTACTGGTGGCCATGGGGGCGCCTTTGGCTTTATGGCAGATAGCAAGGGAGAAATTAGAAAAAGAGTGAGGAAAAATATAAGAGAAGAGGTGGATTGCATCAAGATTTTATCTACAGGGGGAGTCATGGATGCTCGCATAGTTGGAGAGGCAGGGCGCCCTCAAATGACGGTTGAAGAGATTGAAATCGCTTGTACTGAAGCCCACCGGGGCAATTTATTAGTAGCCACGCATTGTGAGAGTACGGAAGGAATTCGAGAAGCGTTAAATGGCGGGGTGGATACAATCGAGCATGGAGCGGATATTCCAGATGATTTGATACCTTTATTTAAAAATAATCCAAAAGCACTTCGAGGATACACAGCTCTTACTCCCACCATTTCCGCCGGAATGGCATTAGCGACTTTACCAATTAAAGATACTAAAATCACGCCTGTTAAATTTGAAAATGCTAAATTGATTGAAAAAGAAATGATATTGGGATTGCGTAAAGCGTACGAAAATGGAATCCGATTTTGTATTGGTACAGATGCGTCCGTTCCCTATTCAACCCATTATGGTGTATGGAAAGAGCTGAAATATTATTTAAAATATACCGACATGTCCGCTCAAGAAGCTATTTATTTTGCAACTAAAAATACGGCTGAAATCTTAGGGCTTAGTGATATTACCGGAAGCATTGAGGAAGGGAAATTTGCAGATTTACAAGTCGTTCCTGAAAATCCGCTAGAAAATATTGATACTTTAGGAAATGTAACGATGGTGGTCATTAAGGGTAATGTGATACGGCATCCAAAAGTGAAGAAAGTGAAAAAGGTGGAAAAAATTGAGATCAAACCCTTGGAAATTTAATTATTTTTATTTTTTTTAAACTTATTTTTTAGTAATTACAAGACTACTAACAAAGCTTAAAAATTAAATCTATATTTTTTAAAATTCAAAACCTTCTTATTTCTTACTCGCATTTAAGTTCTTAACAAGAATTAGATAAGAAATGAAATAAATAATAAAAAATTTTTATTATTTGAACGAAAAAAGTTTTACAGCGTTTTCTCCCATAATTTTTTTTTTAAAACTATCAGATATGGGTAAATTTTGAGCAGCCGGGACAATATTATTCCAATGCACGAGAGGGTGATCTGAACCGAATAAAATTTTATGTTCAATATTGTATTTGGAATAAGCATCCCATGGAAAATAGGAATACAGATCTGGATGGGCAGATATATCAACGTACACGTTGGGATGACGCAATACCACGGAATAAGTGTCCCAGAACCACGGCGTTCCCATATGGCCAATTATAATGGTTAAATCTTCATTTCGCATAGCCATTTTATCTATTAACATGGGATGGCCTAAATCTGCTCGCGAACCAGCCGTGGAAACTTGATGTCCTCCATGAGTCCATAAGGGGACATTCAAATCCACCATTTTTTTCCATAAAGGATCATATTTTTTATCGGAGATATCAAATTTCTGGACGGGTGGAACAATTTTAATTCCTTTTAGATCCAAGCTTAAAATAGCATGTTCTAACTGATCCATAGCATCTGGTGCTGGAACATCCACGCATCCGAATCCAATGAACCTTTTTGGATATTTTGAAACAAAATTAGCAACATCTTCATTGGTCACTAAAGTTACACCGTATGCAGTAGTGACATTAAAAGATACAATAACACATTTATCAATATGAAATTTGTTCATTAATTCAATGTAGCTATCAATCGAAATATTTGACGCTACTCCTTTTAACATTACTTTCATCCGTTTTAATTTGATGGGATCTAATCCCCACATGGCACTTGCTATTTTGTCTAAATCTCCCCATGTGGCTTCCTTGCAAAAAGGATGCACGTGAACATCAATTATCATTTTTAATGGCATTGAATTTTTTTTTGATAAAGTTTTTTATCTTATATTATTTATTAAAAAAATTAATTTTTACTCTACTTTTTCAGTGACTTTCGTGTAATTAATTCCCCAGATAAGTGCCGCAATGGTTAATAGAATACCATGCATCATCTCGGAATTAAAGAACATTAGGAAGAAATAGGAGGAAAAAATCACGCCTAATCCAAGAATGACTCCTAAGTCGCGCACGTTTTTATATTTCCTCCAATTCAAAACCAATAAGACCATGTCCGCGGCAATAAAACTCAAAAGCACGTAATACATGATTAAATTCAATGGAATAAACGAATGAACAATGGAAAGA
The DNA here is from genome assembly GCA_029838195.1 of Promethearchaeota archaeon. Classification (GTDB taxonomy): domain Archaea; phylum Asgardarchaeota; class Lokiarchaeia; order Sigyniarchaeales; family SOKP01; genus JALGVJ01. The sequence goes on along the minus strand of JALGVJ010000058.1, from coordinate 24,762 downwards.
ATCGCAGTTCCAGCTATGATGAATAGCCAATAGATCCATTTTACAATCAAAAAATTTAGTAAAACAATCATCAAGAATAAAAAAGGAATTAATTGAATGATGAGATAGAATGCCTCAAAAGAAGTATACACGTTAAATAACCAATCTAAAAGAAAAAATTTAAGGAGCCAGATGAGTCCCGCAATGAAATAAAATAATGCCATCCAAATTGAATACAACTTTTTACGTTCGAAATAATCCCTTGTTAAATATATCATGATAATAAAACAAGCAATACTAATAAGAAGTAAACCCAAACATTGATCACATGTCATGAAAATCACGAAAAGAGAAGGTTTATCCTATAAAATTCAGTTAATAATTAGATGAATCTATTTATATATAAACTTAATTTTTTTCCATTTCCCTCTTTAATGGTGATTCATTACCATTTAGGTTTTTAAGTAAGAGGGTGCTTGAGAATGAGAAAGTGAATGGGTGGAAATCCTCAAAAAATCATATATACTGATCAAGAGTCCTTTGAGTTTTAATGAAATTAATAATCTTGCTACTTTGTTTCCAAGCCCTTAAATTTAACCTAAGACCCTCCCCCATTTTATTTAGAGCCTCATCAAAATTATCTACTATGATAGGATCGGTATTAACTATGGCATTTTTAACAGCTTCCCGAATAACCCATACGCCAAGAGGAACCACATACCCTCCAAACACTTCTCGAAAGATTAAAACTCGTGCTTGCCTTTTTATTGAATGCAAATACTCGCAAACAGATTTTCGAGCCGCATAATAAGCTCCCGTGATGTTGCTTGCATAATTTTTCCTTCCTGAGTAGAATTCATAGTCGGTGGCAATTTGAGGTTTATAAGTTGGATTCCATAAGCTCTTAGCAGCCCAAACTTCATTCATTTCATATAAAAATTTTCCGGGAAATAGTAAGATTTTAAAGTGATTATCTAAGTACGATGATTCAAAAATCCTATAATCATTAATTTCAGGAAATTTTTTTATCTCCTTTATTAAAGCTTTTGAAATAATATCGTCCACCGCGGTGATTGCCCATCGCGTGGGCACTAATTTTCGATTCTGTTTTTCTCCTAACAATCCCGAAGAAAAAATTCTACGGATGGTGTATTCCGGTACGTGGCCCCTAAAATATAAATGTTCGGTAATTGCATCTTGAGCTTTTAAATCAGTATCAGATACGCAATATTCTACTTTAGGATGAACTTTTGTATTTTCTGTTATTCTTAAATTTTCTATCTTGCCCGTTGGGCCTAATGGGGGGGAATGATTATCCATGAGCACTCGGAAGCGTAAATTTAATAATTTTGATTCGGTATCCACTGGTTGAGATGCCATTGCTAATTCCTGCGCAGTTTCTAGCAAGCGAAGTGTTTTAAGGGGGGGCGTGGTTTTTTGACCCATTTTTACATAGTTCACGTTAGAAAGGAAGTTATTTCTGACCAAACTCGTTCGATATCTTATAATTTCTTCCATCGATTTACCAAACCATAATTCTGGAGCATCCAACATGTAATTTTCTGTTTTTTCCAGATTAATATTAAATTCTTGGAAAGGAATGAGAGGTCCGATATTAACTACCGGATAATTAAAATGTCCAACGAATATGCCTGGTGGGCTTGCGCCGAAAATTTCTACATCCCGTTTTGATTTATCAAATGGAAAAGGAACGATGGATTTTAAAACGGACTTTTTTAATAAAATGGGACAACGCGTCTTACCACATAAAAGTCGCCCACCCTTACAGCGCAAGCAGAGATTCGGTTCAGTTGGAGGACGGACCATCTAAATTTAGCCTTTAAACATTTTTACATTAAATAGATTTAATCTATTTATTTAAACATGAGAGACTTTAAAATTTTAAGATTTATATTAAAGAGGAAATAAAAGGATAATGATTATTGAAATTAATTAATACATCGTGAAATACTAACCCTTTCCTTATAAAAACGATACAATTTTTCGCAAAATTTTATAATATCAAGACCCGGCTTGAGCTAATAAATGAATTAACGCTCTAGGAATATCTTTATAATCTTGAACAGAAATAAATTTACCCCTACCAGCATTTGCAATCTCCTTGCAAGTTTCAATTCCCTTATCAGCATCATTATCTGCAGGCATGCCAATCACGTGGAGTTTTGGATATTTTTTAGCGATTTTAACCGGGTTTTCGCCCCTATTATAGACGCCATCCGTAATTAAAATCCCAAATTGATGTTGTCTATCAAGGGATGATTTATTTAATTCTTCTAATCCTTTTTGAAGCCCTATAGAAATATTAGTGAAACCAGCTGCTTCCGAATCCAAGATCTCATCAATGATATCTGTTATATATTTTCTCTCATTTAATTTTTTCATTATCATTGCTGTTGAATTGAATAACACGATGCCATAATTTTCTTTTTCCATGTTATAGGCTAAAACGGAAGTGGTTAACGCTGCATTCAATAATAATCTACCATACATGCTGCCGCTTGTATCCAAAATCATCATGACTCTCCTTTTTTTCCTTTTTCTTTCAATCCCAAAAATATCTCCATGAGATAATATCTTTTTATGGATTTTTAACGGGTTATGTTGAATAGTCTCATCCAAATCAAACTCAGGAGAGCCAATTATATATCGCGGAACAGTCTTTTTATATCCTCCCCGAATTCCTCTACTAGCAATTTTGATAGAAGTCTTTATAATGCTCTGGCGTGCCAATCGTCTAAAAATCGATTTATATTTTTGAGATATGGGACGCCTAATGAAAAAATACAATTCCGGCATGATTAAACTTGTTTCTTTTGCCTTTTCAGCAAAAAATCTCACGCCTTCTTCCGTATCCAATGCATCCGTGGCCGCATACACGTTCGATTTTAATAATCCCATTATCGCCTCTAAATTTTGATGCTGAATGGCTAAATATGTCATATTTTTAATTTGTTTATAATCCAGCGAATTCGCCAAGTGGTAATAATAATCGGGCTTCCTTTTCTTCTTTCTAATGATTTCAAACTTTAAAATTTCTTTATCCGGAGGTTTATCAACAAAATCCACTCGTAGCCTCTTATTCTCCTTCTCCTCCCAACGTTCCAAGGAGAAATCATCGATTATTGAAAATCCGACTCATTTAAAACGGACAATACGATATCTGTTATGACTTCTTTTTTTGAACGGGCAAGACCATCCTCCAGCTCAATTTTATTATACAAGGCCATGATGCTTGCTTCTACCCAATTTTTAGAGTTTCGGGGATTCTCATATTTCATCATGAGTTCTGCCAGATCAATACCCCCTCGAATAGAACTGCCCCTTCGAACGGAAGAGTGTTCTCTGGTTTTTTGCATGATCTTTTGAGAAATTTTAATAACGTTATGGGTGTCTGAATTCGATGCTCCTGTTTCTTTTTTGATGATTTCCAATTCCTCTTCAGGAGATTGGTAATCCAAATGAATCCAAATAAATCTATCTTTGAGAGCCTCACCTAATGCCGTGACTCCCACGTGAGCTGCTGGATTTAAGGTTGCTATTACGAAAAAGCCCTCTTTAGCGTGAATGGTTTTCAATTTGGGTATCTCAATCATTCTTTCATCTAAAGCCGTCAATAAAATATTTTGAGTACTTTCCGGCATGCGATTGACTTCATTAATAAATAAACACCCTCCATTCATCATTGCTAATGGTAACGGGCCATAAACATAGGAATCTTCTACATATCCTTTGGAAATGACTAATGGAGGGTCAAAATATCCTATAAGGTTATGAGTAAGCGTATCTTCGGAACAATCAATTCGAAAAAAATGAGAGTCAAAATAGGTGGCAACTGCTTGAGCAAGCGTGGTCTTACCTACTCCGACATCTCCCTCGAGCATTAAGTGCTTTCGAACAGAATGAGCTAAGATGATTTGTTTTAGTTCATTTTCCCTTCCGATTATATTGAATTCTTCTTGTATTTCTTTAATTATTTTGGGTATTCTCACATTAATATAAAATACTTCTTTTCAGAAAAATTAAACCCTCAAGGCAATGTTAAATATTGGTTTGGCATTGAAATAAGATGATGATAATGGAGAATTTAGAGGATTTATTACATTACACGTGATCATAGAAGAAATCAATAAATTAATTCGGTATATTCGAAGAAAATATAAAACTTTAAAATGAGTGCATTTCTTGTACTTACTAACTTGACATCCTATACTTTATTTAATATTAACATGATTATCTATTGAAAGGAGATTTAAAAAATGATTTTACAAATAGGAGATTTTATTGGAGATTGGCTTGGTACCTTAATCGGAGGACTTTTTATTGCATTAATCCTTGCGGTTGCTATCATAGCTGTTATTGCATTCATTATTGGAGTTGCATTGACCCGATGGCTTGCTAAAAGAAAGGATTGGAGCGATTCATGGGGAAAGGCAATTATCGTGAATATTATATGGATCATTATTTCAATTAGCATGTTCTTTTTAATAAATTATGTTCAATTTGATCCTACCATTCTATATGTCATTGCATTAATCGTGAGCTTACTTGTTGGGGCTATAGTTGTGGCTAAAATTTATGATCAAGGATTTCTCAGCTCATTAGGATTCGTTCTAATCATTTTGATCTTGCTTTTCATTATCATGCTGATAGTGTCTATTGTCATTTTATTCCTTGTTGTCATGATATTCATTGTATTAATTTTTTCATGAGTTAAATCCATTTTTTTTCTTTTTCTTTTTCTCTTCTTACTAAATTTACGTTTTTTGAATAGGATCTTGTTCTTTTTATATTTAATTAATTAATTCTAAAATGCGTTAAATTTTCTGAAAAAAAAAAATAATGGTAAAAAATAAAGAAAAAAGTAATTTAAAACAAGTAAGCATTCGAGGTGATGGAATCAACGCTTTAAATCATTAATTAAATTTAAATTAATGATAATTAGGATTGATTTCTGGTAATTTTGCCCCCACCCGAGTCATCCAGTCATTTAATTCCTGTTCGAGTTCTTCCCTTATATTAGCTAAATTTTCTGATAAATCCAATGTTTCTCCAATATCTTTCCGTAAATCATACAATTCCACGTGGTTGTCCTCGTGAAATTTAATCAATTTATAATCTCCCCGACGAATAGAAGAGCCTGGTGTGCCTCCTTGGTTTCCATAATGGGGAAAATGCCAATAAATTCCTCTTTCTTTTTTGCCTAATCTCGTCTTTCCCTTAAGTAGTGGTAAAAAACTCGTGCCTTCATGGTGATGGGTTTCCAAAAAGGGCGTGTTAGTGATTTCTAAAATTGTAGGATAAAAATCTGGACTCGTAATTGGAACATTACACGTGCTTCCTTCTTTAATTTGGCCAGGCCATTTAATAATTAAGGGTTCCCGTATCCCTCCTTCATACATCCAGCCCTTACCTTCTGCTAAAGGAGCATTACAAGTAGGCGAACCTTCGGCAGTAGCCAATCCTCCGTTGTCTGAAGTAAAAATGATAATAGTATTTTTGGTTTCTCCAAACTCCTCAAGAGTTTTCAAAATGCGCCCGATATTTTCATCCAGCGAATGAATCATTGCCGCATATTTTGGATCAGATTGAATCAAGCGTCGTTTTATTCTAAAATTTCTTTTATGTTCACAAGGAAAAAATTCACCTAATTCGAAAGTTTTAACCTTGTCCAATCCCATTTTTCTTCTTTTTTCTTTATAATATCTCGTAATCTCACGTTTCGCTTGAATGGGAATGTGAACGGAATAGTACCATAAATTTAGAAAGAAGGGTTTATCATTTTTATTCTTAATGAGCTCAGTTGCTTTATCTGTTAAAAAATCAGTTAAATAATATCCTTTAGGACCATCTTCTAAAGTAGGGATTCTCCATGGACTAAAATAGCCGTAAATGGGAAGTCCCCAATTACATCCTCCTATATTTACATCAAAACCATGATTCTCCGGATAAAATGGAAGGGAACCAAGATGCCATTTTCCTACATGCCACGTGGAATAACCATTTTCCCTTAATCTTCTTGCAATAGTATCTTCAGAAAGAGGTAGATGATTAATAAAAGGTGCATCGATGAGTTTTCCTCGTGCCCGAAATGATTCATTAGGAGAAAGAGTATCTACCCTAGGTTCATTATCAATGTAATTTGTTAATCCAACTGTGGCGGGATATTTACCAGTAAGAAGGCTAGCTCTCGTGGGTGAGCACACGGGAGCCGCAGCGTAAGCATTGGTAAAGGTCATGCCCTCGAACGCAAGTCTATCGATATTAGGCGTTTCATAAAAACTGCTACCATAGCAACTTAAATCTTTCCACCCTAAATCATCAATTAAAATAAGAATAATATTTGGTTTTTCCATTGGAATATGAAAAAATTAGTTTTTTTTGAGATTTTCTAATATTTTTCTTTTTGAATTAAATTAAAAATGAACTATCATGTTTTAGAAATTTTACTTTATTACGATTAAAATGCTTATTGGAAGGAAATCGAAGCAAAAAGAGATAATTGTCATGCTTATTTGGCAATAAAATATTTATCTAATCACATTTCATCTAAATATTGAATTATATATTTGATAAATTTTCTAAAATCGTCTAAATCGTGCTTTACATAATTATATATTATTATTTCATCAATCTCAGAATATCCGTGCACTAAAATATTACGAAGTCCTGCCATTTTAGCAATTTTTTCTGCAAAATTTTCGGGTATTACTGAATTTTTTCCAAGAATCAATATAATATCTTGATATGTTTCTGGCTTCTTAAATCCTATTCTTGAAATAATATGATTCCCCATGTCTAAAACACATTCAATTGATAATTGTAAGTATCTTTCTGCTAAACCATATATTTTATAATTTTTTAAGAAATCTTCTTTTTTTTCTTGACTTAATTCTTCTAAAATTTTAATATATTCTCTCAATTTAGCAATGCGAGAATTTATAACTTTCTTATCAATCAATCTTAATATTCCTCCAGAATTTGATCATGCATTGCTTTAAAATACTCTTCTTCGTATTTTTTAAAATCAAAATATTTTTTTCTTATTTTTATCTCATAATTACATCTTTCTTCAATATTTGATTGATAAAGCAACTTTCCTTCTGTAATAACATTATATTGAATCGCTAATGGAGCAGAATTTAAAATTAATAAATCAATCCTATCAATTCTAAAGATCTGTACGAATTCAAAGATCAAATCTAATATCAGCTCTTTTAAATCATAATGGATTTTATCGTTTAAAAGAATAGCAATGTCTATATCACTCAATTTTGAAGTTTTTTGAATCGCTTTAGATCCAAATAGATAAATTAAAATTAACTTGTATTTACATGCAATTTCTTTTATTTTCTCTAAATTCACCATTTTTAAACAAAATCCTAGTCTATAAAAGTTTAAAATCCTTTCCTTTATAAAAATTTCCTTGATGAATGAATGGAAAGATTAAAAAAGAGCCTGTTTTTCAAGGTTTTTAATATTATTTAAAAGACTCATTTTAGAAAATTTTAAATTTTTTTGGATGAAAATTCAAATTTAAAATATTATCAATTATTAAAATATTAAAATATCTTTTTAGATTTGTTAAACTACCTCTTGTATCATTATATTATAAAAAGTTTGAGAAAAAATTATGACTATATCAAACTCTGAAGGTCAAAAATTAGAATGGGAAAATTGCGAATTAATTGGAATCAATAAAGAGCCACCTCATTGTACTTTAATCCCTCATGATAATATTCAATCCGCTTTAAATGAACCACTTGAAAAATCTCCTTATTATAAATCATTAAATGCGAAATGGAAGTTTAATTGGGTAAAAAAGCCGAGCAAACGACCTCTTAATTTTTATGATCTGGATTTTGACGATAGTAATTGGGATGATATTGAAGTTCCAAGCTGTTGGCAATTAAAGGGCCATGGTAAACCAATTTATACTAATATTAAATACCCTTATAGTGTTAAAAAACGAAATATTCCAAACATAAGTCATTTTTATAATCCCGTCGGTTCTTACAGGTACTATTTCGATATTCCGGAAGATTGGGAAGGACGAGAGATTTTCATTCATTTTGCGGGAGTAAAATCTGCGTTTTATCTCTGGATAAATGGAAGTAAAATTGGATATAGTCAAGGGAGCATGACGCCAGCCGAATTTAATATAACTGATTACGTGAAAAAAGGGAAAAATCTTCTTGCTGTGGAAGTATATCGATGGTCGGATGGTTCGTATTTGGAGGATCAAGACATGTGGAGGTTTAGTGGAATTTATAGAGATGTATTTTTATTTTCTACCCCAAAAGTTCACGTGAGAGATTTTTTTGCCTATAACACATTTGACGAGAATTATAAAAATGCGATATTCAAGGTACAAGTGAAAATTAAAAATTACGGCAATATTCCGATTAAGAATTTTTATATTGAAATAAGTTTATTAGATAAAGAGGGAAACCACATTGAATCTGAGATTTTAATGAGGAAAACATTTGATCTTCCATCGAATGAAGAAATCGCTTTAAAATTTGAAAAACAAGTAATTAATCCGCATAAATGGTCAGCAGAAGATCCTTATCTTCATGATTTAGTAATTGCTCTTAAAAATTCGAATAATGAGGTCTTGGAAGTTGAACATTGTAAATTTGGTTTTCGAGTCGTTGAAATTAGAGAGGATGGAAGCTTCTGTATTAATGGTAAACCAATTATCTTAAAGGGAGTAAATAGACATGAACACGATCCCGATCATGGAAGAGCTATTCCCTTTGAGCGAATGGTGCAAGATATCAAAATTTTAAAACAAAATAACATAAATGCGGTTCGCACGAGTCATTATCCAAATCATCCTAAATGGTATGAATTTTGTGATGAGCATGGAATCTATGTCATGGATGAATGCAATTTAGAATCCCATGGATTGCGGGATATTTTACCCAATAGCGATCCGAAATGGACTAAAGCCTGCGTGGATAGAATGATTAGAATGGTGGAAAGAGATAAAAATCATCCTTGCGTGATTATTTGGTCTTTAGGAAATGAAGCAGGAATGGGAGATAATTTCAAAAAAATGAAAGAGGCTGCCTTGGCTATTGATAATACGCGTCCCATCCATTATGAAGGGGATTATGAAGCAGAAATAACCGATATTCTTAGCAACATGTATTTATCTCCTCAAAAATTAGAGCGCATGGTAAAAGGAAGAAAATTTCAAACTCCAACAAAAACCATTAAATTTAAAGAAGGCAAGGTAAAACCCCATGTTCTGTGTGAATATGCTCATGCCATGGGAAATTCTCTTGGAAATTTTCAAGAATTCATGGACGTATTTGAAAGATATCCCAATGCGATAGGGGGATTTATTTGGGATTTTGTTGACCAAGGATTAAGAAAAATATCAAAGGAGGGGAGAGAATTTTGGGCTTATGGAGGTGATTTCAACGATAGACCTAATGATAAGAATTTCTGCATAAATGGTATTGTTTTACCCGATCGAACCCCTAATCCGGCATTGCATGAAGTAAAGAAAGTATACCAAAATATTAAAATCGAACCAATTGATTTATCAAGAGGAATTATTGCAATATTGAACAAGTATCAATTCATTTCTTTGGATTTTGTTGATTTTGAATGGGAGATCTCCGCAAACGGAAACATCATTCAGTCTGGAAAGCTTGAGAAATTAAATATTAAACCAGGAACAAGGCAAGAAATTCAAATACCCTACTCAAAATTCACTATTGAGCCTAATCATGAATATCATCTTAAAATCTCTGCATTATTAGATGAGCATGCTTTTTGGGCACCTAAAGGGCACGTAGTCGCTTGGGATCAATTTCCTCTTCCCGATAAGGGTGAGTTTAAGGAGATGGTGAATCTAAATGATTTCGCACCTATAGAGTATCAAGAAAACACTGATAAAATTACAATTCATGGAAAAGAGTTTTTAATTCAAATAAATAAATTTACAGGAGGATTAGAATCCTTTAAATATAAAGATTCTGAGCTTATTAAAGCGCCATTTTTACCCAATTTCTGGAGAGCTCTCACGGATAATGACCGAGGTTTCATAGATTTTGCGCTTGGAACATCTCCTAGCATTGATCTCGGATGGAAACATGTCATGAAGAATCGAAAAATAAACGAAATAAAAATCTCTAAAATTAGCCCCCAAAAATTAATAATTAACATTAGTTCTGATTTAGAATTTTCAACAAGACCTCTTGAAACTACATATATAATCCATGGAAATGCCGATTTATTTATCGAGAATAAATTTACCCCTAGTAAGAACCTACCTCGTTTTGGAATGCAAGGAGAAATTCCGGGAGATCTTAAATACATTACGTGGTATGGAAGAGGCCCTCATGAGACAATGCTTGATAGAAAAACTGGTGCTGCCATTGGGATTTATTCAGTTCCGATTTCCGAGTTCATTCATGACTATGTTCACCCGCAAGAAAATGGAAATCGAACTGATGTTCGGTGGGTTACTTTCTTGAATCAAGAGGGTAATGGCTTATTAATCTCTGATGTTGGAGGAACATTACTTAGCGTTAGTGCTTGGCCCTATACAATGGAAGATTTAGAAAAGGCAACCCATGTTCATGAAATCCCTCGTAGGGAAACAATTACGGTAAATATAGATTATAAACAGCAGGGCGTGGGAGGAAACATTCCCGGAATGGCTGTCTTACTTCCAAAATATAAATTAAAAGCCAATGAGGAATATAAATATTGCTTTCGGATGAGGCCTTACTCTAAAGAAATGGGTGATGCTTCTGACGTAGCAATTCGACGTCCAGCTCTATAACTTTTTTTAATTAATCGATAAAAAATACTGATTACCGGAATATTTTTCTAAATTATCAGTTAGATTTAAATCAATACAATAACAATATTCTTCATAGAAAAAACGATTTTCGCGAAATGGAAAAAGAAGATTTTTTAAAATTGTTACCGAAATTAATTCGAGAAGATGATGAGGTAAAAGGAGCAATTATTAGTGCCCTCTCAGGAGTCGTTGCTACTAAAGATGATCTTAAGATGTTTTTTTCTGAAGTCGATAAGAGATTCGAAATGCTCATCCAACAAATAGACAAGCGATTTGAAACCGTTGATAAGCGATTCGAAAGCGTTCTCATTAATGAGATGAATGCTCGGTTCGAAGCCGTGGACAAGCGCTTCGAGACTCTCATTAATGAGATGAATGCTCGGTTCGAAGCCGTGGACAAGCGCTTCGAGACTCTCATCAAAGAGATGGATAAACGGTTCGAAGCCGTGGACAAGCGCTTCGAGACTCTCATCAAAGAGATGGATAAACGGTTTGAAGAAGCCTCAAAAGAGCGTGACGATTTACGTAGGCTCATTACCACGGTAAGTACGAGAACTGGATTTAATTTGCAAGATTTAGTTTTAAATTTATTAAGTGACAAACTAATTCAAGAAAATTAGATAAGAGTAATATTACCCGAGAATTTTTATATGATCTTGATGGAAGTGTTTATTCCATTCATTATACGACTGATATCGATGTGGTAATTCGAGATGGGAAGGTATATCTAATGGAAATTAAATCCACGGCAGACAATAGAGATATTGCGGATTTAATTTTAAAAGGTAAATTATATAAAATGAAGCATGAAAAAGGGTATGATGGATTAATAATGGCTTGTTTAGAAATAAAGAAAGAGCATTTAGAATATGCCAATAAGCTTGGTATTCACGTTATTGCTGGAAAAATAATTTGACTTTTTTTTTGAATTCAAGCGATTTCTGTAAATTACTTTTATTAAAATGGGATGATTTTTTTAAAATAATACAGAAAAAGGTATGTATTTCTATCATGCTACATGTCATTCATTATTTTGAGTTTTTACTAATAAAAGGAGTAAAAATTGGAATAAAATAGCTCATTCTTTAATTTCTTAATTATAACGGATTTTTTAAAACAATCTTGGTTTTTTCCCTTCATGAAAATTCTTCACTTACCAATTATTTTTCATGAATATTAATGGTTTTTTTGTTTCCTTCTATCTTGAAATTTTATATATAATTAATGCGATAATTTAAATAATACAATATAAATTTGGAGAAAGGGAAAAATAATGGAAAATAGCCAAATTTTAGAAAATTTAAAAAATGCTATCGTGGAATTAGATTTAAAAAAAGCAGAAGAATTATGCAAGCATGCTTTAAGCCAAAATATTGATCCTATTTTGATAATTGAAAATGGTATTGCTCAAGCCTTAAAAAAAGTAGGAGAAAAATTTGAAGCTGAAGAATATTTCATACCCGAGTTAATAATGGCAGGAGAAACGAGTACGAGATTGATGAAAATTCTCATTCCTCGTTTAAATGTTTCAAAATCTTCAAGAGCTATTGGTAAAGTTGTTATTGGAACGGGTAAAGGCGATATTCACGACATTGGGAAAAACATAGTCACAACTTTTTTAAAAGCAGAAGGTTTTGAAGTGGTTGATCTTGGCGTGGATGTATCGAGCGACCAATTCATTGAGGCAATTAAAAAAGAACGGCCGGATATTGTCGCCATTTCCGGCCTTCTCTCCGGAACCTTGATTGAAATCCAAAAAATTGTCAAAGATATCGCAAACGCCGATTTAAAAGGAAAAATAAAAATTCTTATTGGAGGGCCTTCTGTAACTGAGGAGTTTGTTAAAAGTATTGGTGCTGATGGCTGTGCCAAAACGGCTATTGAAGGTGTAAAAATTTGTAGGAGGTGGATGACAAGTTGAAAGCTCGCGAACGAATTTTGGCCGTCTTAAATCATGAAGCTCCGGACATTATCCCATTTACGGTATATGTTGAAACTAAATATATCATTGGATTAGCCTTGTATCAACCTTGGCGGAAGTTGCTGGATAAAGGCTTGGGACTACACGGTTCGATGGTTGTACAAGCACATGAGGTTTCTTGTCCTAATGCCAAAATGGAAGCTACTCATCACTATGGAAATATAACCTCTTGGTCTCCCGTGGATATATTGATTGCTATGAATAGTTCTCACCTCGTAACGGGAAGTATCGAAACACCTAAAGGAAAATTAACCTTAAAAACAAAATGGAAATCACTTGACTTATCTGAAATGTTGCCTTGGTTTCCCGAAGATGGATATCTAATTAAAAGTTCTGATGATTATGAACCCTTGAAATATCTGATTGAAAATACGGAATACCAACCCCATTATGATGATATAAATGATTTTAAAATGATAATTGGAGATTACGGCGTAGTAGCGGCTTTTGTTCCTAAATCCCCATTTCAAGCCTTGAGGATGCTAATGGGCCCCAAAACCTTGGCTCTTGAGTACTACACGAATAGAAAAGAATTTGAGGAATTATATCGATTAATTTATAAAAAAGAATTAGAAATATATAAAATTGCTGCGGAATCGCCTGCAGATTACGTGTGGGGCCCCGATAATGTTACTGGTCAAATCACGACTCCCACTTTTTTTGAAAAATTCAGCCTTCCATTTTATAATGAAGTAGCAGAAATATTTCATAAACATGATAAGAAATACGTGGTACACATGGATGGAATGTTAAATAGCTTGAAAAACTTGATTCCTAAAACGAAAATTGATGCGATTGAAAGTTTCACTCCTCCTCCCATGGGAGATTTACCGCTTAAGGAAGCAAGAGAATTATGGAAAGATAAAATCATATGGGCAAATTTTCCTGAATCTGTAAGCCTTCAAGGACAAAAAGCAGTTAAAAAAACCACTCTTGAAATGTTAAAAGATGTTGCTCCGGGAGATAATTTCTTAATGGGCGTCTCTGAAGGATTTCCATCTATCATGCACACGCTTGCCTCAGTTCCTACGATTCTAAATGTAATTAACAAGCATGGCACTTATCCCATCTCTTAAAATAGTCTCTTTTTCTAATTACTATTTTTATATTTTTTAAAAATTGGACATTTACTATCGCAAGAAGAAACCTATTATAACATTAAGTTAAATTTTAAATTAAAAAGAAAATATAAGCTATACAATATGAAAATTTTTCTCATTATTTTTGATACACTCCGTAAAGACCACTCGGGCAAGACTTACGGAAATGACTGGATTCATACACCCAATTTCGATGCATTTGCTAAAGATTCAATAGTTTTCTATAATGCATATCCCGAATCTTTGGCCACTATTCCCGTTCGAAGAGCGATTCATACGGGCATTCGAACATTTCCTTTTAACCATCCCCGCCCTGAACTAAGAACAGATGACCCCGTTATAGCTCCTGGATGGCATCCCATCCCGCCTTATCAAATTCATTTATCTGAATACTTGAAGAAGTTCAAATTCGTTTCCTCATTTATTACCAGCACTTATCATCAATTTAAACCACACATGAATTTTCACATTGGTTTTGATGAATGGAATTGGATCCGAGGGCATGAATTTGATAAATATCGAGCAGTAATTAATACAAAAGATGAAAAATTTAATGAACTCGTAAATGTTCATCTCATTGGTAATGAAAAAGCTCGAACTACTCGAAAAATGCAAAGAAGAGGTATAGAAAAATATTTAATGAATGTTCAAGAAAGAAAAACGGAAGATGATTACTTTCCGGCTCAAACTTTTAATGAAGCCATCCGTTTTGTAAGAAATAGCAAAAATCTGGAAAACGTACTGGCTGTAATTGACGAATTCGACCCACACGAGCCGTGGGATCCACCACAGAGATTTCTAGAACTGTATGTCGATAAAAATTACAAGGGAAAAAAGGTAATTCTTCCATCTTATAGTGATAATTTAAGTTATCTCCTTCCGGGGGAATTAGAATACATGCGTGCGGGATATGCTGGAGAGGTATCGAATTGTGATTATTGGTTTGGAAAATTCATTGAAGAGTTGAAAGCATTAGAGCTTTATGATGATTCTTTAATTATTTTAATAAGTGACCACGGACATAGCATTGGTGAACATGGTGCTACGGGAAAAATTCACACTCACATGTATCCTGAGCTCGTGGACATTCCATTCATGATTAAACCACCAAGAGGAGTAAAAGGACCAAAAAGAATTAAAAAAACTTATGTTTATGATCACGATATTTTACCGACAATCTACGGATTTTTAGGGAAAAAACAAGAGGAGGTTTTTGATGGTATTGATTTATCGGTTTTTTTAGATGAAAAAGATCAGCTTATTGGAGATAGAAATTATATTACTTGTGGTTTCAATGCATATACTCTTTATAAAGATGATCATTATGCTTTAATTACTTCTAATAATAAAAGATATCAAAAACTTTTTGATCTATCAAAAGATCCGGAATGGAATGATAATATCGTTGCGGACAATCCGGATATCTACGAAGAACTTTTTGAGAAAATTGAGAAGGATGCTGGGGGAGAGCTTCTTTTAGAATTCAAGCTTATTAAAGATTTAAAGCAATGGTACCTTGACCAACGATAAAAGATAATAAATGATATTAAGGGATATTTATTTTTAAAAATAAATAAAATAAAAAGCTCATGGTAAAAATTAAGCAATTAATTCCAAGATAAAATTAACAAGAATAAAAATTTAGCATGAAGTTAAATCTATTTAGAAGTATGAATCCTGAAGCATCTCAGGACGCAATTATTAAAGAAGGCAAAATTCGATTCACGGTGCTTACTTCCAGGATTATTCGAATAGAACATGATAAAACGAGTTTTTTTTGTGATCGACCAAGCCAAGTATTTTGGTATCGAAAACAACCAGTTCCAAAATTTGATTGCATTAAATTAGCGGATAGAATAGAAATTATCACCGAACATCTTCATTTATATTACTTTAAGGGCGAAGAAGAGTTAAGTCCTAAAAATCTATTTATTGAACTTAAAGAAACGGGTACAATTTGGCATTACGGCGATAAAGATTCTGAAAATTTAAAAGGAACAGCTAGGACTTTAGATAATGCTGATGGACCTATTCCGCTTGAAAATGGATTAATGTCTAGAAATGGATGGAGCATTATAGATGATTCAAGCTCCTTAATTTTTGATGAAAATGGCTGGATTAAAAAAAGAGACCATGAGGAATTAGATATTTATTTTTTTGGATATGGAACTCATTTCAAGCAATGTTTACAAGATTTTTGTAAAATTGCTGGTATGATTCCCATGATCCCACGTTGGGCTTTAGGGAATTGGTGGAGCCGTTATTGGGAATATACTCAAGAAGAATTAATGGAATTAATGAATAAATTTGAAGAGAAGCAAACTCCTTTATCTGTCTGCGTTATCGATATGGATTGGCATGTTGTAAATATAGAAGAATACATTAAAAAACGAGATATGAAACATCTTGAAACCTTAAAATTTCACGATGGATGGACGGGATTCACGTGGAATGAAGATTTATTTCCAGATTATAAGGCATTATTAAAGTTTTTACATGAAGAAAAAGGTTTAAGAGTCGCGCTCAACATTCATCCGGCTAGTGGTATTTTTCCACATGAAAAACAATATGAACGTGTAGCTCGATACATGGGTATTGATCCTACCACGTATCAGCCCATTGAATTTGATTTGACTGTTCCTCGTTTTTATGAGGCTTATTTCAACTTCATTTACCACCCCTATGAGCAAGAAGGAATAGATTTTTGGTGGACTGACTGGCAGCAAGGAGAAACTTCCAAAATTGAGGGATTAGACCCATTATGGTGGATTAACCACTTGAGCTTTTATGATTCGGGAAGAAACGAGGAGAAAAGGCCCTTTATTTTTTCACGTTATGGTGGCTTAGGAAATCATAGATATCCCATAGGCTTCTCGGGAGATACATTTGCTACATGGCAGAGTTTAGATTTTTTACCTTATTTTACAAGTACTGCATCTAATATTGGTTTTACTTGGTGGAGTCATGATTTAGGAGGACATATGGGAGGCAAGGGTTTTGATCCCGAATTATATATCCGGTGGATCCAATTTGGACTTTTTAATCCTATTTTTCGCCTTCATAGTACTAAAAATCCCTTCAATGAACGCCTTCCTTGGGAATTTAATGAAGAAATTTTTCAAATAGCTAAAAAGGTCATGCAATTACGTCATTCTTTCATTCCTTACATTTATACCATGGCCTGGAAAACGTGGAATGAATGTCTTCCTTTAATTAGACCCATGTATTATGAATATCCGCTGGAAGAAAATGCTTATAATTTTCCCAATCAATATTTCTTTGGATCTGAATTATTATGCGCTCCATTCACTTCAAAAATCGATGAGGATATCGGACAATCCAGACAAATAATTTGGCTACCGGAAGGCGAATGGTTTAATTTTTTCACGGGAGAATATCATAAGGGGAATCAAGTAATAGTCGTACATGGTCTACTTGAAGATATTCCAGTTTTTGCTAAAGCGGGTGGAATCATTCCTTTAGCTGATTATTCGAATGAAAAATTTAAATGGAATGACACTTCAAATCCCCCTTCATTACATGTTATCATTTTTCCCGGAAAAGATAATAATTTTCAGCTTTATGAAGATGATGGCGTTTCCCAAGATTATTTGAAAGGAAAAAATGTTTTAACAGAGTTTTGCTTGATAAGTAAAAAGCATTCATTACTTTTTCGCGTGAAGAAACCCCTATTGAAGGAATTATTTGAGTGGATTCCTGAACGAAGGTCTTATACGTTTACTTTTAAGGGCATCAATCCACCTGATATGATTACCATTATATTAAACGGTAATGAAATATCTGGTGAATCGGAATTTCAAGAAAAGGAACAAGCGTTAAAAATAAATAAAATTATATTAACACCTTTTGATGAACTTGAAATTACCCTTACCGTGAACTCGGGAAGCATGATATGTAAAAAAGAGCGAATCATGGAAAAATGTAAAAAATTATTAAAATATTTCAATTTAGAATCTACTACTAAAAAGCTTATTCATGATAAACTTCCTTCTGTTATTAAGAGTAATCAAAAGCTTTCGAAATTTTTCGAAATTCTTTTAAAAGGTCAAAAAGCGGGGGCTCTTCCCATTTCTTCAACGGATCTTCAAATTCTAAATAACGTGATTCCTCTCATTCAAATTGCTAACATTTATGAAGAGCTTTTATTTGAATCGGATAAAAAATTAATAAAAAATCAACTATTCAATGTAGATCTCACGGATTTAACTGAAGCAAGAAATAAAATGTGGATCATTATTTTAAAAAGCATTGTAATTAAGAATTTACTTTCATTAAAAGAAAAGCAAATTCAAGCCCTTCTCGAAACCGTTCAAAACGGAAAAACTTTGAATTTCTTAACTTTATAAGATTTCTCTTATTCAAATTTTTTTCCTCTAAAACTAAAAAAGATGGCATGCTCCAAAGATCTTTAAAAAAAATTAGGGAGCACGATAAAAAAAATGTAGAATATTTAAATAAAATCCGTGAGCTTTAAAAATTCGGATAATTCCCTTGCTTCTGGAGATATCTCTACAATTTTTTTTTTATAACCTTGCATGAGCCTTTATAATTCACGACAACAAGTTCCAAAAAAAAATCATTAAATAATTATTATTATTACACTTTTATTTCAATTTCTTTTGTCTAATATAAGAGAATAGGATTTATTCCTTAACGCTTAATTTTCTCTAATTTCTCTTTTAATTCCTTAACGATCTCTGGCTCTGAAAGCCAGAGATTCTTAATTTCTTTAGGATCCTCCTCTAGATCATAGAGTTGACCTTTGGGACCATGCTTTTTTGGTAATTGTCTAATAGGCTGTGTAAAGCCTCCCGATCCCAATTTATTAATATATTTCCATTTTCCTTGTCTTAAAGCAAAAAATCCCAAATCAGAATGATGGACCATAAATTCGCGCATGAAATAGCGTTCATTTTTGGACAACAGAGCTAATAATACATTTACACTATCTTCGGCGGCATTTTGAGGCATCTCATAGTTGATTAACGCTGCGAACGTTCTAAATAAATCAATTAAGCAAAATGGTTCATTAGATGTTTTATTCCCCTTTATAGTGCGAGGCCATCGAATGATAAACGGAATTCGATGTCCTCCTTCCCATATATCAGCTTTTTGACCTCTCCAAGGTCCATTTGAATCATGTCCATAATCCAAACCATTATAGCACGTTTTTCTGGCCCCATTATCACTAGTAATGATGAGAATTGTATTTTCGATAAGATTTAATTTTTCTAACTCTTTTTCAATTTGACCAACTACCCAATCGAAAAGAACTACCATGTCTCCTCTATCTCCTGCTTGACTTTTACCAATAACAAAATCAGGTCTTATATCACAAGGTCTATGAGGTGCTGAGGTACACAAATAAAGAAAAAAAGGGTTTTCCTTAAAGTTATTCACGTGATCGTTAAGAAACATTTTTGCTTTTCTCGTAAAATTGATATCAACCTCCTCATCTTTCCAGCCCTCTACCATGGAACCTTTTATCTGTTGTTGATAGAGGGGATATTTTGGGATGTTTGGAATCCCTAACACGTGATCATTTTCAATAAAACAATAAGGGGGCATGTCAAGGGAACCGGAAATGCCAAAAAAATAATCAAACCCCAGATCATTCGGACCTCCTTTAAGCGGCTTAGAATAATCAATATCCGGAGGTTCAGCAATTCTGAAACTCGGCTCAAATAAAGAAGGGTCTGAATTCTCAACAGGCCATTCAAAACCAAGATGCCATTTGCCAATGGCTGCAGTATGATATCCCCGTGCTTTTAGCATTCGTGCTATAGTGAACCTATCTTTTTCTATTATTGGAAAATCAAATCCTCCTAAAACGCCTTTTTTTAGTTTAGATCTCCAACAATAACGTCCTGTAATGATGGAATATCTACTTGGTGTACAAACTGCGGAAGCTGCATGAACATCAGTAAACTTAATACCTTGGGAAGCGATTTGATCTATATTAGGTGTTGGAATTTTTTTCGCGCCATAACATCCCAAATCTCCATATCCTAGATCATCTGCTAAGATAATGAGGATATTGGGTAAATTTAAATCATCTTCTCTTTCAGAATTCATTTTCCATTCTCACTAATAAAAATTCATGAATATCCTATCAAATTAGAGTTTAGTTACAAAAAAAGATTAATTAAAAAAAAAATAAAACCTTTTTTTTAAATTCTTGAGGTGAATTTTTCCTAAAGTTTTCAAATCAGATTTCGATTCCCATGTTCTCTTTTCATAGGAATAATTTCCTAACTTTTTTCTTAAGAATTTGGATAAATTTCTGGTTGGATAAAATAAAGTCAAGTGTTATGGCTTTTTCATGTAGTTTACACTCAATTAAAAATTAAAATTAAATGAAAAAAAATGCTAAAAATACTATGAACAAAAAATCGGAATAAAGTTAGGTTTGATACTAAAAGAGAAATAAAAAGGAACAATAATATAGATTTATTAATTAAATTTAACAATTACATCATTTCTTTTTTAGATATCTATCATCGCATGAAAATATTTACTCTCTCTAACATTACAAGTTAATAAAAGAAAGTATATCAAAAGTGAAAAAACATGACAACAAATTCTAAACTCGTGAATTTGGGATTAATTGGTTTTGGAGACATGGGAAGAGGACATTGTATTGGTTTTAATAAGCTTTCGGAGTGTAATATCATGGCAGTTGCAGATCCTAATGAGAAGCAACTCGAAACGGCGCGAGAATTTTTAAAGAAAAGCTCGCCACATTTATGTACTGATTATAGAGAATTATTAGATATTCCCGAATTAGACGCCGTGGTAATATCAACGCCTAATTATCTGCATGCCCCCATTACCATCGATGCAATGAAAGCAGAAAAGCATGTCTTCTTAGAAAAGCCCGTTGCAATTAATGTAAAACAAATGGATGAGATCATAAAAACTATGAGTGAAATGAAAAAGATAGTTCAAATCGGATTGGTTTATCGATATTCAAATCTTTATCGTACCATGGCACATTTGGTCGAAAAGGGAACCTTTGGAAGGGTAATGATGGCGTATTGTAAAGAATATCGGGATAATTTTGCTACTCCATGGTTTTTTGATGAAAAAAAATCAGGCGGAGCCATTTTGGAAAAAAACTGCCATCATTTTGATTTATTTAATTGGTTTATCCGATCACCTCCTAAAAAAGTATTTTCCATGGGCGGGCAACACGTCTATAAGCCGGGACACGTGATTCAATGTGCTTTTTCCCCTTTTAAAGGACAAAAATTAGAACAGCCTCCAACGATCGTGGATCATGCGAACGTGGTAATAGAATATGAAAATGGCGCAAAAGGTAATTTAGGTCTCTGCATGTACGAGATTTCACCCATTGAAGGATTAGAAATAGGGATTATTGGAGATAATGGTGCTTGGGGTTTGGCAAAGAATGACCGAAGTTTAACGATCGCCGGAGGCCCCGTAGGAGAATTAAGAGAAGTCGAAGTCGATTATTATTCGGATAATGAAAATTTAGGCCACGTGGGATGCCAAGTAGAACGCATGGCGTTTTTAGAATGTGTTAAAGAAGAAAAGCAGCCCCATGCTAATCTATTAATTGCAAGAGACGCTTGTCTAATTGGAATTGCGTCGGAAAAATCAATCAAAGAAGAACGCATTGTATCGCTCTCTGAGTTTTCTAATCCCGAAATTGATAAAATTTTTAATGATTTAGGGGTCGAAAGATTCCCTCCTACGCCCTCCTTATTTTCCTTGGACGAGAAAAGATTAAAAGCAAGAAAAAAAAGAGAATTAAAAAATAAAGAGCGGGCCTTACAACGTGAATTACGTGCCATTAGGGAGGAATTAGATCGATTATGATTAAAAGGAAAATCTCTCTCATTTTTACTTCCATTTATTTGAGTACGAAGGATAAAATAGAAAAAAAAAAGTTTATTGAATTAAATAGAAACTATTGTGTCAAGTAAAGAAATCGTTCCAAGTAGTATATCCAAACTTGACCTATGTTTGAGTCTAAAACAAAATCATTCGCATGACCGGCAAACGGAAAGACTAATAGACAACATGTTACCCCTGCGGCTTCTAATTCTATTTCCATCTCTTGGACCCATTCTATTTTGACTTGTCCATCGCTGGTTCCTTGAAAAAATATAATTGGAGGATCATTTTTATCTGCAAGCCCCGCTAAAGAATATGCATTATATCTCTCTTCGTTTTCTTCTCTGGTTTCTTCCAAGAGAGAATCTGGAGCTGCGGGCGGGCAATATAATGGTATTATCCCCTTAACTGTAATTCTTGAACTGAACGTTCCGGCATGATATTTATTATTAATTCCCAATCCACAAACGCCCGCCAGATGTGCCCCCGCAGAGCGTCCCATGAAATATACCGAATTTAAATTTCCACCATATCGAGAAGCATATTCATTAGCAAGTTTTTTCGTAAAAATACCTATATGGCGCACTTGATCTTCAATAGTAAAGTTTCCATAAACATAATCAGGTGTTTCAGGAGCAGGAGCAACGTATTTAAACCATTCAATTAAACCATATTCTATATCAAACACGACATATCCTTGACACGCTAAATATTGACTCGTCGATATCATGTTCCACGTGCCTTTGCCTCCCGATGACCAGGCACCAGGGTGTAGATTAATGATAATGCTTCCTTTCCCCGGCAGCTCGCTGGATGGACGCGTGGGCATGTACACATCAAAATGTAATTTAATGCCTTCGCCCGAATAAAATAAAACATCCTTCTCTACCTTGAAGTCTTGTCGGGGTACCGATAAAAAATGAGATGGAATATTATATGGTAGGGGAAGAAAATATTCTCTTACTTCTGTTGGGATTTGTTCTTCCCAATCATTCCCAAATGCTTCATTAAATTCAGTATTGGCAGTAATTATCGTATAAGGCGTTGTTAATAAAGATAGCGAATTCAAACCCGCAATCAAAAATCCAATAATGGCAACCGCAAGATATTGCCGTGGATGAGTAACTCTCTTTTTAGCTATCAATTTTAATAATATTACCGTAGCAGAAACGCATGCTGCCACCATTAAAGCAGAACTCTGTGCTACGAATTCTTCAATAAAAATGGTAATTCCTCTTAATCGCCGGCTTCCTTCAAATAATAAATAGATCCATAGAACACCCCAGAGCAAAAACAAACAAGATAGCCCTCCTGCCGCAATTTTCACGATAGTTTTTTTATTCAAACGTCCATCCCTCCGGCTTTTTTAATTGCACTAAATTAAAAAGAGAAAGCCCCATCCCAAAAACAAAAAAGCTAAAAAAACCTAAGTAGATGAGCGTGTATTGAATAATCAAGGAAGTCCAGCCAGCATTCAAGAAAAATAATCCTCCAACGAGTAAAAACACGCAAGCTAATTGTACGACCATGAAAACGTATCCTAAAAGATTTAATCGCTTTCCCAAGGAATTATTTTTATTTATCTTAAAATCATCAATGAGCACTAAAAGAATATCAAGGATCCACGAGATTGCTACAATGAAACTAAAGACCATGACTAAAAAGTAGCGAACGTTTAAAATCACATAAAACAAGCCTAGTAAAATTGTCAAACAATTAAAGAGTACGGTTATTTTATTGAAAAGGGTCATTCCTTTCTTTGATAACTGCATGGAAACCACGCACAAATTTTTTATAAATTAATGACAAATTATGTTATTGTTTTTGTCCTATTTATATTTTTCAAACAAACAAATCAAATCAACCAAGCATTCATGAAGCTCGCCATTAATCAAGCAACTCTCCTGAAAACCCCAATGGTACAATTCTTGGAAGTCTCTTCCGAAGCAGGCTTCGAAGGCGTTGAATTAAGAAGAGATGAAACCTTCTTATATTTGAAAAACCATTCTCCTCATGATTTAAAAAGCTTGTTAGACCAACATGATTTAAAATGCGTCTCGTTCAATGCCATCGAATTATTCTCGTTATGCCCTGAGGAAGAATTCGCTAATATCCAAAAATATACAAAAAAATTGATGAAAATTGGAAATATTATTGGTTGCGATTTAATAATAGCTGTTCCGAGTTTCTTGGATGATAGATCTTTTAGCCTCGCTGAAATTAAAGAACAAACCATCGAGAGATTAATCATTTTAAAAAGATTAGCAGAGCAGCATAATTTTAAATTAGCATTTGAACCATTGGGTTTTCCAAATTGCTCCGTGAGAGACTTATCTCTTGCTTTAGAAATCCTTAATAATGAGAATTTGGTGGAAATGGGACTTGTTATCGATACATTTCATTTTTTCGTCGGAGGGAATTCAATAGATTCTCTAAATTCTTTATCTCCACATCAACTTTGGCTCGTTCATATCAATGATGTAAATTTCAACCCCGACCTTGACATGAAAGATTCTGATAGAGTTCTTCCAGGAGATGGTACTTTAAATTTGAAAGATTTCATGAATACATTGAAATCATTAGGATATAACCAATGGATTTCCATCGAACTTTTTAATGAATCGCTATGGAAAGAAGATCCCATAAAAGTAGCACAAAAATCAATGAAATCATTAAAAAATATCCTCCCCCGGTGAAAATTTTGAAAAAACACTTTTTCTATAGAAAAATTTTTCCTTTCAAATAGGGATTGTTTTTAATAAATTCTCTAATTTAATGGATTAATATATGATATGAAAATTTAACAAGAATGTTTCTATGAAGAATGGTTTTACTAATCCTCAAATATTAACTTTTAATACAATTGAGGGTATTTTTAAGTTTATAATATAGCTTGTTTTTTAAGTTTTTTAAATCTCATTCCGACAAAACCCTCAATTATAACACATCTGGTTTCGTCGCCCCCTCGGAAAATCACG
>JALGVJ010000057.1 GCA_029838195.1 Promethearchaeota archaeon | reverse complement strand
ATTCATTAATATATTATGGATCGTCATGTTTTTTCAACTTTTTGGTGGTTTTGTCGCCAATCTTAGAGCTGGAGCGTGGTAACTGAGATTAATTTGCTACCTCATATTTTTTTTTCACTTTTCAGATTTTTTCCCACGTGGAGAAAGAAGCTGCGGATTAACCTTGCCTTGTTAGTAGAATTTGAATCGTCCATTTATAAAATCCTAAGAAATTTAATTCATGAGAATTTAGGATACATGGACGATTGATAGATATACCCACCTTTCTGTATCCTTATCCGTCACCAGATAAGGATGTGGACATCCAACTTCGCGGCCTACCTAAAGCTCATCTCAACGTTTCATCGCTTTCATTTGGCCTTGCACCGAGGTTTTAGCCCGTTTCAACCCTTCTCTTTCGCAGTTTCTTTGGCTCCTCTCCAAGTCATCAACATGCGCAAAAGAGCGGTGCCGTTTCTGTGGCTAAAATATCGCTCTCGCGATAGTAGTTTTTCTACTCCTCGTTTGAGTCGTGAGGTGAGGTTCCTCAGCGAGCGTACCTTAGAGGTACGGCCCACCGTCAGTCCAATCTATCACGCGTCCATCCCAATGGTTAAAAGAAAAAAAAGAATAAAAATATTATCGTAGAAGGGAAAGAATTAAAAACAAAAATTTGAAGGGTTCAAGAAGTGCCTTTCTGAATCATGAAAAAAGATTCTTTCTTTACTTATTGATCAAGCGTGCGAAGTGGGTAAAAGATCTATCATAGGTGCGTTCTGCTTCAGTTGATATTCTTGCAAATGCACATCCCGGTAATTCATTTTTCGCTAAATGATATTGCAAGCATTCGCAGCATTTACCACGCCTACTACAGCTGCTATAACTACAGCCACATTGTTCCTTTAATTGATTTTGGTTACATTCCGTCATTTGAGTACATAAACATGAAATGGATTAATAATTTAACTCTTCTTTCATTTAAAAAGTTTAAACGGGTTTACTCGCAGTTCAAACCAATAAAAACCATCTCAATGAGTGCCAATGGATACATTTTACGTGATTGATGGCCACGTGGATACCGTGACGAAGCTCATTTTAGATAAAAGAAAATTTTTCATGCGCTCCAGAAAAGGGCATTGTGATTATCCCCGCATGAAAGAGGGAAACGTGAAGGCAGCTCTTTTTTCACTCTATCCCATGAATACTTTAAAATCTATTATTCGGGGGTTAGACCTCTGGTTTCAATTTATCTCAAATCCTGAGAACAAGGTAATTCAAGTGCGTTCTCTTGAGGATTTTGATAAAGTTTTTAATTCTGAAAAAATAGGGGCGATTCTTCATTTTGAAGGAATAGGGGGTATCGACTCGGATTTTAAATTTCTACGCCTCGCATGGCATTTAGGATTGAGAAGCTTGAGTTTAACGTGGTCCGATTCAAATAAATTTGGGAATGGTTCGCGTTTTCATGGTAAGCAACCTGAAAGGGGGCTAACTCCTTTAGGAAAAGACCTCGTCAGAGAAGCTCAATCCATGGGGATCACGATTGACGTTTCTCATTTAAATGACCCCTCTTTTTGGGAGCTTCATGAAATTGCCGATAAACCTTACATTGCATCTCATTCTAATGCGCGCGCCATATGTGGGCACGTGCGAAATTTAACAGATGAGCAAATAAAAGCCATTCAGGAAAAAAAGGGCACGATCGGAATAAATTTTAGCATGAATTTTTTAAATCCCGGGAAACCGGGTCAAGCCAATTTAAAAATTGGTCTCGACGTTATTAAGAAACACGTGGACCACGTTGTTAACCTAACGAATATTAATACGGTTGCGATTGGTTCTGATTATGATGGTACGAGAGTACCAAGATGTGTCAAAGATCCTTCCAAGTTTCCCTCTTTATGGGAATTCCTCCTAAATAATGGCTATAGCAAGCAAGATATAAAAAAAATCTCGCATGAAAACCTCTTAAGAGTATTTAAGAATTCGTGGAAATGAATCAATACATGCTCTAATTATTGTGATGGATGTAAAATGAGAGGAGATGCGAAATTTTTCTCGAAATTTATTTAGAAACTAAACTGATTCAAATCTTAGGGTTTATTTTAATTCTTTCGAATTATTTCCATAAAACTATATATAACGAATTAAATAATTGCGCATGTAATCTTAATTATTGAAATCGAGGCACTAAAAATAAAATTATAATCGGTAAAAAAAGGATCATCATGCGAAGATCTTTTATTCGTTATAAATATATCTATCTGATTGCTTTTATTAATCAAGAATACTTGAATTATTATCAATTAGACGAGCGAAAGTAAGGCAAGAGAAATTTTTTTATAGAAGATCGTTTAAATTAATAATATTAATTTTTTCCCATGCATTTTCATACAAATTTTTATGAAAGTTATCCTCAAGAGGTTAAAAAAATGTCTAAAAATACTAATCTAGAAAATGGTGAAATTAACAAATCAATCGTGGCAACAAATTTCAAATATCTCATGATTGTCATGTGCTTGGTACAAATATTGGATTCATTTTGCACGGTATTTCCCGGAGCCATCCCCTCCTTGATTGCAGCAGAGTTTTTAGGAGAATACGATATAAACACGCAAAATTCCATTATGGCATTTGCTACTGGGCTCGTTACAATAGGCATGTATTTTTTATTCTTTAATCAATATTTTGCGGATAAAATAGGTAGGAAAAAAATGCTCGCAGTGACGATATTGGGCATGACAGCAGCGGCTTTAGGCATGAGTCTATCTACTAACTATTTCATGTACATGTTTTTCGTATTTTTAATGAATTTTTTCTTTTCAAGTGATATATGGTTAATTTATATCAACGAAGAATCAAAACCAACCAAGCGTGCGCTATATTCTAATATTGCGCTAATGGCAGGCCTTTTTGGGCCAATTATCATGGTGATTTCTCGCTTTATTTTTATTACGGAAACGGAGGCGAATTGGCGGGGGATGACACTTTTTCCCATTTTTTTTGGGTTTCCCTTGTTTTTCCTCGTAGTATTTACCATACGGGAATCTTCTCGTTACCAAATGATTAAAGTAGATCGGTCAAAAGCAATTAAGCGTTCCTTCACGGAAGATTTAAAATCCATATTTCAAACGGAACAGCGGCGTTCTTATCTTGCCTTGTTGCTCATTGCTACTATACGCGGAGCATCCTCCATTTACATGGGATTATTCGAGAAATACATTGCAGATGTCGGGACCATTTCCCAATCAAGCGTGACACTCATTTTTTTCATGACCGTCTTTACTGTGCTAATTGCATATGCCATTAATGGCATTTTAGCAGATAGAGTTGGCCGCAAACCTATCTTATGTCTTTGGTGTTTCTTAGCTCCTTTTTCAGTTATCACATGGGTTTTTGGAGCCCAGAATCCCGAACATGCCTTTATTATAGTATTTATAGGGTATGCAATTAGCCACATTACGTACTGGGGCTCTCTTGGAATGATTAGGCTCATAAATATTGAGCTCATTCCCACGGATCGTCGAGGTACGGGCGTAGGGTTCAGAAATCTAATCGGAGCCATTGGAGGCACGGTGGGACTTCTTTTGAGTAGCATTGTAATATTGTTTCTAGGGTTAGGCATGACATTTGTAATTTTCATTTTAGGCTATTTCATCATTATTCCGATAACTTACGTGTATATCAAAGAAACCAAGGGTGTGGAATTAGCTACGATTAAATAAAATCATTATCCAAAATTTTTTTTTATTTTTAGTATTCTTCATCAATCTCCAACACGCATATTTGTATTTTAGAAAAAGAATGCAGGCTAAATTAGATACCATCGAACAAATTATTTATCTTGTCTAAAAATCGATGATAATTTCAAAAAATCATGGCTCCCACGATTTTATTAAGAAATAAACTTACAGAGGAAACCAAAAAATGGAAATGGTATGATAGTTTTCCCCGTTAATAAAAAAATAAAATAAAAATTAGAAATTTCACTAAAGGAAGTTCATTCAATGATACTAAACGTGGAATCTTCGCTTCCGCAACCCGGGCATTTGAATCCTTCATCAGGAAAATCGTCACTTTCAAATTCGTGGCCGCATTTATCACATTTAAATTTCATGACCATTTCTCATTACTATTAGATGAACGGAATAAAATTTTATAATAAAGAATTTAATTTATTAATATTTATTACTTGAACGTGATATTAAATAAATATCACGCTTAATTTGCGAAATATTCCCAAGGGTTTTTTTCCCCTATATTATAATTAAATCATTTAATTGCAAACTTACCATATAAGAAGAAATTTATAAATTTTTGGAAAACCATATACTAAATTGTCTAAAATGTTCTGCTAATTTTTAATAAAACTTCGAAATACTCGCCCTCCCAATAGTTCTCTCTTTTTCAGAACATGAATAGAATTAAGAGGTTTAAGTGAATGGATTTAACAAATATTTTGATTTCTAAATTAAATTTTTAATCTTTTCTTCTAAAAAAGCGTGATTTTTCCTCGTTAAATGAAACAACACGGTATTGGGTTGCTTTAAAATATGGGCTTTAATGGGATGAGTTATTTTTTCTCCTATAGTGGCAATAATCTCTAATGGTGGAGATTTAAAAATTTGGTCAAGCCATCTTTCAAATTTAGTCGAAAACAATTCCATTTTTCCAATTTCATCAATAAATATTAAAGTATTGCTTGGAATGGTCGCGGGGGTTAATCGACTGATAATTTTTTCTAAAGGCGTAAGAATCACATAATATCGTCCTAATCGAAATTCGGACGGGAAGTTTTCAATCCGGGCAAAGATTTTCTTTTTTCCAGATGCGAGATCTACAATATCAAATCCAATTCTCCGCCTCCCCTCTTTTACTTCAGGAGTTAAAAAGCCCCGAATATTTTTACCTTTTTGTTTATAATGTTCGATTAATTTTAAAATAAGAGTTGACTTTCCGCAACGGGGAGGTCCCGTTATTAAAATTTTTGACATGATGGATCCTTTCTTTTTGGAAATCGTGGCCATTTTATTTGCATACATTTACATTCAATGTAAAAAACCAGATGGTAATAAAACATTCATTAGAACAGTGATTACGTTTATAAGACATGGCGTGTAATCACTATATAAATAGATAATCCAATAATTTTTATAGTATAATAAAATAAAAGGTTTTTACCATGAAGCATCAAGAAAATGTTTTCAAGAGTAAGGACGGATTAACACTATTTTATCAATCATGGATACCTGATCACCCTAAAGCCATGCTTCTTATCGTCCATGGTTTTGGAGAACATACGGGACGTTATCAAAATGTCGTGGATGCTTTACTCCCTGAAGGATACGCTCTTCATGCCTTCGACTTAAGAGGTCATGGAAAATCAGAGGGTATTACTAATTACGTCGATTCTTTTGATCAATACATCGATGATGTTAAGGCATTTCATGATGTCATTCGAAAAACCAATCCCGACTTACCCTTATTTTTGTTAGGACATTCCATGGGCTCTTGTATTGCCTCTTATTTCACCAGCAAGCACGAACACTTACTAAAAGGCCTCATTTTATCAGGATGCGGTATTCGGGTGGGAGAAGGTGTAAATCCCTTGTTAAAATTAATGGCCGGAATGATTTCCAAAATTGCGGGCAAGAGTACCATCGATACGAGACTGGATCCGAATTCATTAAGCCATGACCCGTCCGTGGTTAAAGCCTACATTAATGACCCTCTCGTTCATTACGAGAAAATTACAGCTCGATTAGCTTACGAACTCATGAAACGATTTGGGAAAGTTGCGACCGTACTGAGTAAGATAAGAATTCCGGTTCTCCTTCAGTCTGGCAGTGAAGATAAAGCAGTTCAAGGAGTAAAGGATTTAATTAAAGAATTAAAAACGGATAATTTCACATGTCATGTATACGATGGGCTGTTTCATGAAGTTTATAATGAAACTGCTGAAAAAAGAAAAATAGTGCTTGACGATTTAAAAAATTGGTTAAATGAGCACGTTTAATTGAGTTCTTTTCTTTTTTCTATCTTATTTAAAAATAATCCGTATTCACATAATTTGCTGAGGCATCTCACGGGCCGATCCCATAATTGAAATAGGCATCCTCCCATTTCTCTTATTTTTTTTGACCAAGGGCTCGAATAATTTTGAGGATTGATAAAGAATACTGGAATGGAATGTTTTTTAGAAGCTTTCAATAAGGGTTCAACCAACATCTTCTCCAAGGGAATTTGTGGGTTTTCTTTCATGCTAGAGAAATCGGCGTATTTTGCAATTTGTTCATTTTTTAATAATTTTTTTAGAACATCTTGAAATCCAAAAACGCCATACATGATAATGGCATCTACTTCTCGGGATTTCATGATGAGTTTTGGAATGAGAACGTAGTAATTATATAAATTCATGTCAAAGGTAAAATCCAAGGGGTTTTTAGTGCTTCCCGTTTTCGGTACTATAGTTTTTAATCTCTCTTGCAAGGCAGGTGAAAATTCCGGTACGATCAACCCTAATTTTTCAGCGTGGTTGGCGATCATGGCCCCTGGCCCTCCTGAATTCGTTATGATACCTAATCGTTTTCCTCTGGGAATAATCTTCTTTGATAAAACTAATGCAAGATCCAAGAATTCTTCTACTAATTCTGTTTGAATTACCCCGTTCTGTTTAAAAACGGCCTTATAGGTTTTAGAATTACCTGCTAAGGCTCCCGTGTGGCTTTGAATTGCTCTTCTTCCTGCATTCGACCCTCCTCCATAAATTGCTATTATTGGTTTCTTTGGAGTGATTTCTCGGGTTAATTCAAAGAATTTTTTCCCGCGCTTTATTTCTTCGATATAGAGCCCGATTACTTCCGTTTGATCATCCTCCTTGAAGTATTCTAAGCAATCTACAATATCGACATCTGCTTCATTACCCACAGAAATGGATTTACTTAGTCCGATATCATTATTATCAGGATCAAACCAAATATGACTTGCTAAGGTTCCGCTTTGCGAGGCGATAGAGAAGTGGCCTCGTTTGACTTTCTCCCAAATGGCGGTGTTAAAGGCTCGAGAAGCATCTTCAGGATAAATCCAATTATTATACACGCCCAAGCAATTAGGACCAATGAATCGGATCCCATGATGCGTGGCTATTTCTTTAATTTCTTCTGTAAGAGTATTTCGTCTTTCACCGGTCATTTCTCGAAAACCTCCTGAAATGAGAATGATTCTCTTTACTCCTTTTTGCGCGCACTCTCTAAAGACTTGAGGAACGACATGAGGGGGTAAGACAATGACTACCAAATCAGGAACCTCTGGAACATCAGCAATTTTCTTATAAGCTTTATATCCAAAAATTTCCTCTAATTTTAAATGGATGGGATAAATGGTTCCCTTAAAGCCATAATTTATCAGTCCCATGAGTTGAAAGGAGCCGATTCCTGACCCTTTATTATTTGCTCCATAAAATGCTACACTTTTAGGATTTAAGAAACCTTCTAAAAAGTGTGAATTCATGAGTTCTAAAAATTTTTAATCTTCTTTAATTTTTTGATGACATGCTTGATGAATGAAGAAGAAGGATACAAGTGACTATGAGACGAGAGGATAAAGAAATTACGGATAAACTTGTTATGGAAGATATTTTGAAAAAAACTTTAGCATGTAGCCCATGATTATCGTAAAACAATCATCCCTAAATCATACCCGTGAATTTTGGATATGAAAAAAAATACTTTATTCATTCATTCGGCTCCCGAAGGGAAGAAAATGAGATCCTGAAATCAAATAACGAGGTTTGTTTTAAGTGAAACCGGATGTGGAATAGATTAAAAATGAGAACTTGCTTTGCCGGAGTAGGATAAAATTTAGAAGCCTGATTGGTAAGGGAAGAGCCGTGTTCATGCAAGATCCTAAAGAAAAATGGAATCCATGAACGTGATCCTGCGATATTATTATTCCAAAAGGAAGCTTCCTCTTGATAAAAAATTTTTAGAAAAAAGTATAGTAATAAAAATCAAAATGATCAAAATGACGGGCAAGAAATCTGTGTTGTAAAGCTTCTTTAAGTTTGATTTTCTAATTCTTTATATTTTATTAAGAGTTCTTTCTGTTTTTTCGATATTTTTTCCGGAATTTTTACATGAATGATAACATATTGATCTCCTTTCCCTTTACCTCTTAAATAACTGGCCCCATGATTTTTAATCCTGAATTCCGTTCCATGCTGCGTACCAGCGGGAATTTTCAATTCCTTAAAAATAATTTTCTGCTCTTTATAATCTAAAGTAGGAACTTGAATGGTTGAGCCTAAAATAGCGTCTACAAAATCTACCTCCACTCTTGTATAAAGGTCATTTCCATGGCGCTCAAAATTTTTATTAGGAATTATATTAATTTTCAAATAGAGATCACCGGGAATCGCATTCACGGAAGGTACATGTCCTGCCCCTTGGACTTTTAAATGCACGCCATTTTCTACTCCAGGCGGAATGTTCACGTGAATTTTTTTTGTTTCCGGCACTACTTTTGTCCCCTTACAAGCCTCACATTTTTCTCTAATCACGCGTCCCGTACCGTTACAATAAGGGCATTCTGTTTCTCGGATGATGGTTCCGAAGCCGGTTTGGCTCATTCTTCGAAATCGTCCCGTCCCATGGCATTCTGAGCATTGCCGAATGGAAGTCTTGTCTTTTGCTCCAGTCCCTTCACAAGTATCGCATGGAACGTATCGTCTAATTTCTACATCCTTTTTCACGCCAAACATTGCCTCTTCAAAGGAAATTTCTAGCTCATCCTCAATGTCTTGACCCACTTCTCTCCGTGCTGCATGAGCTCTTGTTCTGGAACCAAATCCCCCGAAAAAATCTCCAAAACCTCCAAAACCCCCTCCAAAGATCGATTTAAATAATTCATCAATGCCCGGAATGCCTCCACTAAAGAAATCACTCATGTCAATGTCCACGCCATTGAATCCAAATTGATCATAATTTCTTCTTTTTTGGGGGTCTGATAGCACTTCATAAGCCTCCTGAAGCTCTATAAATTTTTCTTTAGCATTCGGATCTGTTTTATTTACATCCGGATGCAATTTCTTCGCTAATCTTCGATACGCTAATTTTATCTCATCTTCCGTGGCATCCCTGCTCACGCCAAGGACTTCGTAGTAATCTCTTTTATTGGTTCGATTCATTTTTCAGAATGCCTTTTTTTATGCATAGTAATTAGAAGTTATTTAGTTAAAATCCTTATTGAAATAAAATTTTTGTTATATTCTTATTTTAAAAGAAGTATTAAAAGTAAAATACTGCTCTACTCCTCTTAAATATTATAAGGGAAAAAAATTTTATCATTTATAAGCGAAATGCCGTATGTTTGAATGGTATTTCGTCCGTTCTGATAAGAAGGCTTCATAATGTCCTTTATCACTCGTTAAATCTCTCTCAGGAATCAAGGAACCGAGGGTAAATAAAAGAATAATAAATATAGGGGTTTCACGTAATATTAAATGTTCCATTTTTTACGATTTCTATTTAATAATTTGGCACGTGAATTGGAAAAAAAGTTAAAGGAATTCTTCCTTCTTCTCTATTCATGTATTATTCGATAATATCAAGGGGAGGTGTTTTAAAACATTCCTACAAATCTTGCCCTTTTCCATTTCGCAACAATCATGCCCGTTATTAAAGCAAATAAATCAATTTGCATTATGGTGGATAATTGTTTAAAGGAAAGTTTCGATAATTTACGCAAGGAGCCCACGATTTCCTTGATGGAAAAATGATCCGTTATGTACGCAATGGTTAAATCCTTTCGATCCGGGCGCGATTCAAAATAGTCCTTCAATTCTTGGACTGCACAGGGTCCCGCTAAGACAATAGGTTCTTTTATTCCTTCCAGTTGGGAAATATCATGTCCTTTTCCGCAAATACACGTGATGGGGGAAATTTCCGTGCCTGCGGTCATCATGTGGAAATATTCTAAAAGTCCCCTGCAACCAGCTCTACAGCCCGCATGTTCTTTCCCCATGATGACGTGAAAATTTTTTGCCATCTTGAGAGGAACATTGGAGTATTGATCATTCAATTTCATCCGATGATTTTCAAGGAACGTTCTATCAGGTAAAATTTCAATATTTTCCAACGTCCCACATCCTAATTTTTTTTCACGTGCGAGTTTTAGATATTTTACATGGTCTAAGGGGATGCCAAGAAGTTCTGCTCCCACGGCATCTACGGCCACACCATCCGTCCCGGCAATGAGTAAGTTTAAGGGAATTTCCCAATCAGGGGAAAAAGAATTTGCCCCATGATTTACCACCGTGGTCGCATCAACCAAATTAAAATCGGGTTGAATGAAACTATAAAGATCACTAATTTTTTCATCAATGAGATGGTGATTATAAATCTTTTCGAGATCATAGAGAAGGCCATGCTGATTTTTCAGGCACGCCGTAATTCCCGTTTGGAGGTGGGTTTTTAACTTTGGGATGTTAATATAAGTATTTTCTTGCCGATTTTCCACTAATTTATCATGCAAGATTTTTGGAAACGGGATGGGCTTGTCCAAGGCACTTCCTTTGAGATCTATTATAATGGGCTCTTGTTCATCTAAAAATAGAGGATTTACCCCCAATTTTTTAATTTTTTTTGCTAGACTTCCCATCTTGAACACTACTCTCGTAGGTAAACCTACTGCAGAGTTATCAAATATATGAACGGGATGCTCATCATTTTTTTCCTCTTTTATCAGCTTTAGAATTGCTAGAATAACTGCTGGACTAGTTATAGCTGTTGGATCAAGCGTCGTAGCATTTATTTTAATAAAAATCTCTCCCCTTAAAAAACGGGACAGACCTCCAAAAGGTTCAAAACACGCCTTGATTGCGCACATTAATTCTTCTGAACTTGAAGTTTTCGTGCTTGTTAAATATACTTTAGAGTTCATTATCATGCCTCCATTTAATCATGATTCATGGAAGACATCTCTTATTTCTTGATTAAAATTCCGTATTCTTTCAAAAAATTCTTTTGAAGGGGTTAGATTAAAGAAAAACATGTTTATTACTTGGTTTCTGAAATCTTCGTCCTTTTCTGCTAAGGAAAACATGGAATTAAGGTTAATTCCCTTGTTTTCATAGAAAAACTCAACCATCGAATGTTTTAATTTGAAATTTCTAATGATCTTTTTAATATTGGGATGGGTTTTATATGATTTTAACATTTTTTTACTAGTATCATCCGCTCCTAACGCTTGGACTGCAGTTTCTCCCGCAATCTGACCCGAAACAATAGCAGCGTGAATTCCCTCTCCGCTAATGGGTGATACGAAACCAGCTGCATCACCAACAATCATTAGGCCATCTCCATAAAGGCAATGTTCTTTCACACCTCTTGCCGGTAAAGGATATGCTCCACTCCAAATATTTTTATAATTTTCTGCGGGAAAAAAATGTTTTACATGCGGATCATTCATGAATTCAGTGTAAATCTGGTTTAAATCATGACGAAGGTTATCTTCTTCAAAAGTTCCGCAACCAATATTGACGCGAGTTTTACTTTGAGGAAAAATCCATCCATATCCTTTATAGGCTCTAAAATATAGATACATCTTATTTTTATCCAAAATGTTCGGACCTTCCAGAATGGAGCATTTAGCCATGCCGATCTCTTCTCTATCCCATTTTCCCCTGAGACCAGATCTCATTGCTAATTTTGAACTCATGCCATCTGCTATAATGATTATTTTTGCCCGATATTCTCTTGTTCCCGAAGGAGTTTTCGTTTTAACGCCGATTCTCTTCTTTTCTTTATAAATAAAATCAAAACTATAATTATTATCATGAAGAGTAGCACCCGCATCCACGGCTACCTTTCTTAAAAAATTATCAAATTCAAGCCTATCCACGATTAGAGAGTCCGTACCGCGTTGACCCCAATTGTATTCTAACTCTTGATAATTTGCTGAAAACAGGGATGCTCCCGTAATTCGCAAGAAATTAAATTTTCGTAATTGAGGATAATATTTCTGCATTATCCTCGCACTTACCGCCCCTCCACACGGTTTCCTCCATTTACAATTCCGTTCTAATAAGGCAACTTTGAATCCAGCTCTTGCTAATACTTCTGCACACTTATTTCCGCTCGGGCCTGCTCCCGAAATGAGTACATCGTACATGGGTTCCCAATTTTTAATTAATTTGAAAGTCCGTCTTGAAGACTTAAATATTAAAAATCAAAAATGAATGTTTAATTTAATCCTTTCTCTTCCCTTCTTATCTCTCTTCATGAGCTTTTTAATCAACCTCATCCCTTGAGGAATTTAAATGAAAAGGTTTAAATAGGTATAAAGGTTAGAACAATCGTATGAGCGGCCTTTTCCTTCAATTAGTGGTAATTTTTTGTTTTATTGGTTTAGTAATCGTTCTTTTTTTTGAAGAACATGATTATGTATTCTATTCCATTTTATTAATAACCATTTCGGCCCTTTTTACTGCTTTATTCATTCCCGCAACCAGAGAACTCCAATTTTATATTGAGGCAATTGAATGGAATATTATTTTTTTCTTGATTGCCATGTTCATTATCGTGGAAATTTTGAAAGAACAGCGCATTTTTGAAGAGATTGCCAAGCGCATCGTAGATCGGTATCAAAATAATCCCCGGAAATTGTTTTATATCATCTGTACTCTCTCCACGCTAACAGCTTCCATCATAGAAGATCTTTCTATCGCCATGATATTTGGCCCAATTATCATTTATGCGTGTCGGAAACTAAAAATTACTCCGGCTCCTTATTTATTAGGAATGACTGTATGTATCAACTTGGCAGCGACTCTCACACCATTTGGCTCCGCTCCCAATATCCTTATAGCTACTCACTTTGATTTAAATTTTACGTGGTTCATAACTCGAATTGGCCTTTATTTCATTATCGCTTTCCTCTCCACGCTGATCATCCTCGATCGCGTGATTTTAAAAAAAGACATTGAACGATGTAAAAATAAGACGTGCATTCCTGAAGAAGAGGGGGAGAAAAAGTTGATTTTAGAAGAGATGTCCGTCGAAAATAAGGTGTTTTACAAAAATCTCTTGGCATTAATTGTATTCATTCTATTATTAATTTTCATTCCCGAGATTTATCTGGCGGGCATTATCGGAGCCTTAATATTTGTTGTCATTAATCCTGTAAAACGACCCTCAGGAAAGATCAAGCTTTCTCTCTCGGAGTATTTAAAAAAAGTGGATTATAGATTGATTTTCTTTTTCATGTGCTTGTTTGTCTTTGTTGGATTAATGGAAATAAATGGGACACTAGCAATTTTAGAAAGATGGTTAGAGACCTTATCAAGAGAAAATGAACTCTTTTTAGCCATTATTATCTTGCTCGTGACCTCTATCGCAAGTGGATTCTTGGACAATACGCCAATTACCGTAATTTTTATTCCAATTATAGGGATTCTCATTGGATTACCCGAATTTCAGCAGGGCCCCCTAATGGTTGCTTTTATTTTAGGCGTGAATCTGGGAGGAAATTTTTTACCCCA
The DNA here is from genome assembly GCA_029838195.1 of Promethearchaeota archaeon. Lineage (GTDB taxonomy): Archaea > Asgardarchaeota > Lokiarchaeia > Sigyniarchaeales > SOKP01 > JALGVJ01. The sequence goes on along the minus strand of JALGVJ010000057.1, from coordinate 3,167 downwards.
AGGGAGTGCAGCAGACATGATGACCCTGCAAATATCCCGGGATAACAAAGTTTCCGATTTGGATTACAAGCGACTGCTTAAAGTAGGAGGAATTTTTTCCCTTCTTCACGTAATGATAGGCATTTTCTATTTGATCATCATGGTTTTATATTTTTGATCTTATCCTTTCTTTGAAGTTGTGTTAAGGAAAATTATCTAGTTGATTGAATCTAACTTGAATTTTTCAGGCTACCTCTGCATCATTGAGAAATTATAAGACAAAAACTAGAATAAAAATATGAAAGAGATAAGAAAAGAAGGATTTTTTCCTTAAAAATAATGAATTCATGATTTTTTTGGATTAGGATTATTCATCTTCGTCCCATTCGACATCTACTACCTTTTTCTCGTCTTCTTTCTTCTTTTTGGCTTCAGATTTATAACTTGCGCCTCCCGCACTACCTGCTGCTCCGCCGGCAGTTGCTCCCATTCCACCGGGAGGGGTACTTCCCATCCCTGCTTGAGCGGCTCGTTGGGCTTGTTCAGCTGCTTGCTGATAAACTTGTTCTTGGGCTTGTTGTGAATAAATTCGTTGGGAAAAAGAATACATGGATTTTTGTAAATTCTCGATACCTTGCTTGATGCGTTGTGTGTCATCAGATTTAATATCTTCTTCTAATGATTTGATAGCCCGTTCAATTTCTTCTTTTTCATTAGGTAATATCTTGTCCTTGTTTTCCTCCATTAATTTCCTGGTTTGATATATCATGGCATCAGCATTATTCTTAGCCTCCACTTTTTCTCGCAGTTTCTTGTCTTCTTCTTCAAATTGTTCTGCTATGCGAATCTTTTCTTCGATTTCCTCAGGTGTTAGCCCTTTCGCTCCCGTAACGGTGATACCTGTCTCTTTACCCGTGCCTAAGTCCTTAGCCGTAACATGAACGATGCCATCCGCATCAATGGAAAATTTTACTTCGATTTGAGGTACACCTCTCGGTGCCGGAGGAATTCCTGTCAAGTGAAACATTCCCAGAGAAATATTATCTTTTGCCATGGCTCGCTCACCTTGAAGCACGTTAATCGTAACTGCCGGCTGGTTGTCCGTTGCCGTGGAAAAAATCTGTTTTTTCTCCGTGGGGATCGTCGTATTTCGTTCAATTAATTTAGTAAAGACCCCGCCTAACGTTTCTACCCCGAGAGATAAGGGAGTTACATCAAGAAGGAGCAAGTCCTCTACCTCACCGGCTATTATTGCTCCTTGAATGGCAGCGCCAATAGCAACGCATTCCATAGGATCGATGCTATGCTCGGGTTCCTTTCCAAAGAATCTCCTAAAACGTTCTTGGACACAAGGCATTCTCGTGGGCCCTCCCACTAAGATAATTTTATCAATATCGGTCACTGAAAGTTTAGCATCTGAAACTGCTCGTTGCATGATGGGATCTAATCGCTTTAATATGGGTTCTACGAGTTGTTCTAATTTAGCTCGTGTAAGTTCCATCTGTAAGTGAACGGGATTGCCTTCCTTTTGACTCAGATAGGGCAAATCAATCGTAGTCGTGAGAGTGCTCGATAACTCAATTTTTGCTCGTTCCGCAGCATCACGCACTCGTATCATGGCTTTCGTGTCGTTTCGAATATCTATTCCCTCCTTTTTCTTGAATTCTTCCACTATATAGTCAATGATGGCATTATCCATGTCCGTGCCTCCCAATTGAGTGTCTCCCGCCGTGGATAAAACTTCCACGACACCTTCTCCGTACTCCATTAAAGTAATATCGAAAGTTCCTCCTCCTAAGTCCAAGACACAAATTTTCCATAGCTTGTCTTTCGTTTCTTTATCCAAGCCGTAAGCTAAGCAAGCCGCAGTGGGTTCATTTATCATGCGGACGACTTCTAATCCAGCAATCTCTCCCGCGTTTTTTGTTGCTGTTCTCTGAGCATCATTGAAATATGCTGGAACGGTGATTACTGCTTTTTTAACCTCCTCTCCAAGATAAGCAGATGCATCATTTTTGATTTTCTTTAAGATCATAGCGCTTATCTCTTCAGGGGTGAATTCTTTCCATTCTTTACCCACTTTTACCCGTGCTTTATAGGAGGTTCCCATTTTTCTCTTAATAGCAGTGACGGTGCCCTCAGGATTGGATACTGCTTGACGCCGAGCTGGCTCACCTACGAGTTTTCGGCCATTTTCGTCGAAAGCAACATAGGAGGGGAAAGCTTTTCCTCCCAGTGTTCTGCCTTCTGCCGCAGGGATTATCTCCGGTTTACCTAGTGCAGTCATGACGGCGCATGCACTATTACTGGTTCCCAAATCAATTCCTATTATTTTTTCTTTCTTTTTTGGCTTGTCCGATTTACTCATGATTGCATTTCACCAATAACCATGATTTAATTAGATTTTTTAATCGTGAACATCAATTTCTTAAGATAATAATATCATTTAAAAATTTTAAATTTTTATATATCATGAAACTTTTTTTCATGATTTATTAATCTTGGTATTAACCACCCGCATTTATTTCCGTTTTAATAAAAACTATATATCAAAGCCATCGTCTTATTTAATCATATGATATCTTTACCCAAAAACGTGACCCTTCAATTAACAGAATCGTGTAACTTGCGATGCAAGATGTGCTATTTTTGGGGTAATAATGGCTATTTTATTGATGGGAGCAAAAACAAGAGACCCACAACAATGGAATTTGATTTGATCAAAGCATTGGTCGAAGAATTGAAGCCAGCAAGACCCTTTTATAGCTTCTTTGGAGGCGAGCCACTACTTCATCCAAAGTTGGAAGATATCATCCATCTAATCAAAAGTACGGGATCGCCGATAGATACTCCTACAAATGGCACTCTGCTTAAAAAACATGCTTCATTATTAATAAAAACAGGTTTTGATAATATCCGGGTTTCAATCGATGGTCCAAAAGAAATTAACGACAAGCAGAGGGGTGCGGGCGCTCATGACAAGGCAATGGAAGGAATTAAAACCTTACATGAGATGAAAAAGGAAATGGGGGCAAAAAAACCCATCATTAGCATTATTTATACGATCACTCCCTTGAACTATCATTCAATTGAAGAATTTTTCTTGAGCGATTTGAATCTTGAGATGGTGGATTGGATCACCATTCAAATGTATAATTTTATTACGGAAGAAATGGGAAAAGCTTTTG
>JALGVJ010000012.1 GCA_029838195.1 Promethearchaeota archaeon | reverse complement strand
CAAGGGAAAAGAGGTGCGTGCGTACCGGCATCTCATGTTTGAACGGTTTCTCATCCGGGTCTACGAGCAATGTTCAAGAGGGCGGAAGATTCAGGACCTCTTGCGGCAATTCCGCGAAAAGCATTCCCGAAATCATGAGGTCATTCAATTCACGTGTCAGAGCACGCGATTATTGTTGATATCCGAATCCGCCTGATGTTCGAGTCCCTTTTTTTCATGAATTAGAAAAGCATTAAAAGGAGGAAATAAAAGATCTAACTAACAACCATTAAAAAAATACAAAACTTAAGTAATTAATTAAATAGGTATTGTTTTATTGTAATATTATTGTTTAATCTTTTCTTTCTTTTTTTAAAACTTTTCGTATAAACTAAATGTCGACAAGTCCTATTAATTTTTGCTTTCTCGCCTAAAAGGGGGTCTATAGCATGCGGATTTCCTCTATGGATTAACGTGTATAACTCGAGCGATCTTGCACGCCCTACATTCTTCTTTTAAGGAGGTAATCCAGGCGCCAAAGATCTCCTCATGAAACTGGCGAAAAGCCGCCCATTTCCTGTCCAACGTGTCCGCATCCGGGTGATACGGCGATAACAATCCCAAGCGAGCTGCCCACGTGAGGAGGCGGTACGCTAAAAATACCGGGGTAATAAGGCAATACTGCCCTTCGATCTTTCTAAACATGCACCCTTTCAAGTGCAACTCTTGGGACTCGTCCCGATAACTCGTTTCGATGGTCCAACGCTTCAAATAGGCTTGGATGATGCCCTTGGGACGTTCATTCAGCATGTTGGAAACTAAACCAGTCCATCCTTTCTTATATTTCGGGGCAGATTTCCCCGAAGTGTCTCACATCACCTCTCGCAGGAAGAGGACTCGTTACAAGCCAATTTTGGGAACAAGTACATCCCGATGAGCCATCAAATAATGGCGCTTTTCCTTGGTCTTGGGATCCGTGACTTCCGCCCGCGCGCTCAAACTCTGATTCTGCAATATCCTCGTACAACTCTTCCATCTTCCGGCGCTTCCGCTGATACATGACCATCCAATTGCGTTTTATTTTAGACACGTAGGAATAGTTGAGCGAAGTCAAGAGATTCACGTTCTCATTCGTCATTAAATAAGAGTCCGTGACCAGGGTCTTGCAGGAAAATCTCATGGCATGGTACTCTTGGATGAGTTGACGGCAAGTTCATTTTTCGGCACGTACCGCTCGGAGTGGCACCGCTTTTCTAATTCCTGCGGACGTCGATAGAGCAAGCAATCGAGGGGATATTCGAAAGGACCCCCGCAGAAATGCGTGGTGATCATGGAAAGCCCAAGTATCTCTTTATTGTGGGTCGTGGAATAAAAATAACATCATTAAAACTAGTCCCTTAGTTTTAAACTGTTAAAATCGTTGAGATTATATGGTTTAAGGAAATAACCATTAGCATTTGTTTTTTTTACGATTTTTAAAAGTTCCTTTTCATTAAGGGAAGAAATTAAATAAATCTTTGACGATTCCGAGACAATTTCACGAATATTATTATAAACAGTTATAATATCTTCTCGATCAGTAAATGTATCAAGAAGAATTGCCTTAGGAATTGTATTTTCAAGAATTTTTAATCCATCATCAATTGTCAATGCAAATTTTACTTTAAACCCTTTCTTTTTAAACCATTCTGTTAAAATTATATCAGACTCAAAATGGCTATCTATAATTAAAATATCAAATTTTTCTTTGCTCGTCTCATCTTGGAATAAATTATTAATTTGTTTTTCAAGAAATTGACTACTCTTAAAGATCTCTCGAATTTTTTCTAAAATCTCTAGGTTCAATGATTCTGAATTATGTTCAAGCATTAATTGAGAAAAACCCTTAATTGATATGAGAGGACGCTTTAATTTCTGAGATATTTTTGAAAAGTTTTTGATATAAGAAATTTTTAAATTTGAATCTATATAAAAATCTACAGCCTCTCGAATCAATTTAGAGAGTGATGAATAGCCATGACTCTTTGAATATGTTACCCATTTGTTTTTTGTTTTTTCATCAAGATAAAATCCAATATACTTAAGATTTTTTTCTTTTTTCACCATTAGTAAAATCTTTCAAAATAAAATATTAAATTGTATTTAAATTTAAATATTCTTTTAAACTTTAAAAAAATATTTGTTAAATTTAATAAAATAGATACCAAATTTAACTAGAACGTTTAATAAAAATGTAATATTAGGATATTATTATTTATAATTTTTTATAATTTTAATAATTTTGGGTTAGAATAGTTATTTAGCTCTGGAGTTAAATTTTAAAATTTAATCTTAAATTATGGAGTATTTCTCTTAACCAATCATACTTACGAAATCCTTTAAATTCGAATAATTTTAATCCACACCATCCGAATATGAAAAATGATTAAAAATGAAATTCATTAAAAAAGTTAGCCTAAATTTAAAAATCCTTTATCGTCAGCTCGCTTTTTGACATAGTTTCGGAAAAATAAAAAGATAAAATCTTGAGAATCACTCTTTTTTTTACCATTTTAATAGAAAATCGCTTTGTCGATAAAATTTCTCATTAAATTCTTCAAATCCTAAATTCTTGATGAATCTATAGGATATTTCATTATCCACGTGTACCTCACATCTCAATTCTTCTACTCCTTTTTCTTTAAAATAATAATAACTATGGAGTCCTAAAGCAGTCCCTATTCCCAGCTTTTGAAATTCTGGTAGAATTCCAAGCCCCGCAATGATGCCTAATTTCTTCTCATTTTCCTCTTCAAAATCGATGAGCATGAACCCCACATCAGTACCATCCATTCTACCAATGAAAAATACCGAGGATTTGTCATTATATATTGTCAAGAGCTTTTCCTCCGTAATGGGCCTAAAGGGCATGGGAGAATGTTCCCAAGCGGCATTATAAATCTCTTTAATGCTGGAAATATCTTTTTCCGTGGCAGTTCTTATTTCCAGCTTCTCGCTAATTTTTTTAGATTTCCTCTCAATAGTATAAATAAATTCTTCAGTAATGTTCTCCATTGGAAGCCGCATTTCGATGTATCGCATCCCAGCTTTTAAGAAATCTTCAATTCTATTCCCTAAATTCAGAAAGAATGTTCTAAGTCTCCTTCTTTTCTCCATTTTCTCGCTATCCTTGGAATTTAGAGCCGACATGAGCGTGTTATAAAAAGATTAATTAATATCGGACATTTTTTTAATGCTTTCTATTTAAATAGATAATCGTTTATATAAAAGTTTTATTCAAGTGATATTCTTTGATACATCCAAATTAGTTTCCTTTGTTCTTCTTCTAGTACTTTTCCTTTTTCAAAATTACATTTCTTATAGAATTTAACTATTTTCTCTGTTGTTTCTAAAATTATATATCTACAACCTACTTTATTAGAGAGTTTCATTGCTAAGCCTAAACACCAATCGCTAATATATTTTCCAATTCCTTTTCTACGGTATTCATTATTTACAGCAAGTCTTCCAATAAGCAAACTTGGATAAGTAATTAAATGAACAGTCTTCTTATGCTTGGCTGTTAAATATTTAGCCGATAAACTCGACATTGCTACGATAAACTCGACATTGCTAAAGTAACATAACCTAATATATTAGCATCATAGAAAAACAAATATGTTATTCCTTGTCTTTCTTTTTGGAATAATAAAGCTTCCTTATGAATAAATCCATCACAATCTAAATCATCATCAATACTGTAATCGAATTTAGATAAATCGTGATGAGTATCAAGTTTTTCGATTTTAATGTTATCGAAGTTAATAAGAATCTACTTTATAGGATTTTTTTCATATATTTCTAGACAATTCTTTAAATATTCCTTTTGCTTACTGCTTAAAGGTTTCTTATCTTGTTTCATAAACCTTTTTGCATCCTTTCCTTCTAATACAGGCATATGTTCAGGTAACATTTTCTTCACATTTTTTTCCTAATAAAGTGGTGTGTTATTAATATCATTTAACATATTTATAAATTTTCAATATAAATGAGGGTATTTCTAAGTTTACAATTTAGCTTGCTTTTTAAGTTTTTAGCATCTTATGCCGACAAAACTCTTAATTAATATTTTTTATTTTTCTTTTTTCTTAAAAGTTTCTAACAAAAAAGAATCAATCGTAATTATTCTTTATTTTTATACAAATTTATAGTTTTCTTGCTTTTCTTTTCAAGAATTTTATTTCTTCCTCAAAACACCAGAAAACTTAATGATTTTTACTGATTTCATTGTTTCTCATGTTTAAAAAGTTAACATGCTACAAAAATGAATTAAAATAAATCTTTTTCAAGCTTAACCTCTCTTTCATTTCTGTTAATTATTAAAATCTTTTCCCATTTTTCCGAATCTGAATGGTTCAAATTGTTAAAGTGTCTGCAACTTTTAAAACCAAAAATAAATTTTTAGCTTTTAATTACTGATTAAATTAATATCGCTTTTAAGATGTCAGCATATACCATTGATAATTTAGTAAACGATCTCATAGTCATGTTGGTTGCCTATGTATACGTCCTCTTAACGATTTTCATCCCCCTCATCTTGAAAAAAAAAGATATAATCTCGAAATTTACCGCCAGAAAAGCCGTACACATGTTTGCGGGGCTGGCGATCCTCTCTTCGCCCTTCTATGTCTGGCCATTTTTTCCAACAATAATCGCCGGCTCTTTAACTGTTTTAGTCTATTTTAGCTCTAAAGAGTCAAAAGTCAAGCAATTAAAAGAGCTTTATGAGGCGATTGGAGAAGAGGCTGAAGAGAGAGTAGGCTATCTTCAAGGACCTTTTTTCTATTGTCTTTCTATCACGTTATTAGTGTTCATTTTTGCATTAATGGCTCCTGATAAATTTTATTTTCCCATAGCAGGAATTTTAATCATGATCGTATCAGACACTATAGCATCCGTAATAGGCAAGCGATTTGGGAAAAGGACCATCACGTTATCTTGGACGGGTACCACGCGTTCATTAGAAGGCTCCTTGGCGTTTCTCATTACTTCATTTGCAATTTGTCTATTTTCATTATATTTTTTTGGATTACTTATTCCAAACAATCAAGCTCAATTGACATGGGGGAATATTTTAATTTTTTCGATAATTACGTCGGTTTCTGCTACAATTATCGAACAATTATCTCCGAGCACTTATGATGATTTGAGCGTTCCTTTAATTTCCACGTTGATCATCTTTCTTTTTTCCCTTCCCTTTATTTAAAATGAGGTAAAAATAAACAAGCATTTTAATCTAATCCAAGAAAAACCATCCGTGAAATAAAAAATAAAAAATAAAAAATGATGGGTTCTCACGACGTTCTAATCATTGGTGCTGGAACGGGCGGGTCAATTGCAGCTCGATTTGCTGCCAAAAGTGGATTAGATGTTTGTTTAATTGATAGAAAGCCGAAAGAGTCTGTAGGAAATAAAATTTGCGGAGATGCCGTAGGTAATGAAATTTTTGATTATCTAAACATCCCGCATCCAAAAAATGAAGAATTATCTTGCCATATTAAAGGAGCCAAGCTTTATCCTCCAAGCATGAACTCTTGCTTGACGTTAGTTGATCCGAAACAAGCAGGATACATTATTAACCGTTTAGAATTCGGCCAGCGATTGCTAAATGAAGCTCTAGATGCTGGAGTAAAGAGTTTTTTAGATGAGACAATGGCATTAGATTTAATTTACAAAGATAAGAAAGTAGCGGGCGTGAAGGTAAAGACAAAGAATGGTGAGAGGCAAGAGTTAAGGGCAAAAGTCATCATTGATGCGAGCGGATTTTATTCTCCCATTCGAAAGAAAATCCGGAGTCCTCTTATAGAAAATGACATTTTAAAAGAAGATACCATCTTATGTTATAGAGAGATCATTTCTTTTCCATTCAAAGATCAAGAAGTAAGGGATCCGGAATATATTTCAATAATTTTAGATCAAGAAAAAGCACCCGGAGGATATATTTGGTATTTTCCCAAGAATGAGTCTTCAGTAAATTTGGGGCTTGGTACTTTTTTAAAACATAAGAACATCCTTAAAAATAATTATAAACAGCACGTTTTCAATCAATTCATAAATACTTCAGAGGTGGAAATTCTCTCCTCTGGCGGAGGAGTGGTGCCCGTGAGAAGGCCTTTATGGTCTTGCGTGGAGGATTCTATCATGTTTGTGGGAGATGCGGCCTGTCAAGTTAATCCTCTTCATGGCGGTGGTATAGATCCTTCCATGAGAGCGGGTTTTATGGCCGCACAAACTGCAATTCAAGCATTCGAGAGAGAAGATTTTTCCAAAAAGGGATTGTGGAAGTATAATCATAATATAATGACGACTTTAGGGGCAGAATTTGCTCCTTTAGATTTATTGAGAATGGTCTTACAGGCTTTGACTAATGATGATATAAATTTTGGATTAGAACGAAATCTTTTAACAGGAGAAGAAATATTAGAAATAAGTTCCACGGGAGGGCTTAATTTATCTATCATGGATTTCGCCGTTAAGGCGTTTAAAGGCCTGGCCCGTCCTAACTTGTTATTGGATTTAAATTATTTAAGGCTGCGCATGCAAGAAATAACTAAGCATTACAAGCATTTTCCAGAGGGTTTTAATTTTGAGGAATTTACCCGGTGGAGGGAAAAAACCATTCAAATTTATGATAATTTAATTAAAATTATAATAAGATCAAGAAATAAAGATATTTTATTAAGAAGTGAAATATATGGTTGATGTAATTATAAACGACTATTTAGAAAATAGCGTGTATGAATATATCATTAAAAAGATAAATAATGAGGGTGCCCTTCATTTTTCCTTAATTGATCCTGATCCCATCCGTCAAACACCTAAAAAAGCGGCAAAAATGGCTCGATATGCTCAAGAAGCGGGATCAGATGTAATTTTAATTGGGGGAAGTACGATTTGCGACCAAAATTTTGTGGATAAAACCATCTCTATTATTAAGAAAAATGTTGAGATTCCGATCATCATATTTCCGGGAGGAATTTCCAATATTTCGAAGGAAGCGGATGCCATTCTCTTTATGTCTCTATTGAATTCGCAAGACCCCTACTTCATTATTGGGCAACAGGCTGTGGCGTCTTATACTATTAAAATGGCAAATTTAGAACACATCTCTATGGGCTATATCATAATTGAACCGGGAGGCACGGCGGGCTATATTGGCAGAGCCCGATTAATTCCCCGAAACAAGCCAAAATTAACCGCAGCTTATTCTTTGGCCGCAGAAATGTTCGGCATGAAATTAATTTATTTAGAAGCGGGATCTGGAAGTGATAAAATACCCATTGAACACATTAGTTTATGTTCTAAAGTATTGAGCATTCCCATCATTGTCGGAGGGGGTGTAGATAATAAAGAAGATGCTCGGAAATTCGTGGAGGCTGGAGCTAGTATCATTGTCATGGGGAGTTTTTTAGAAAACAATATCTTAAAAGATAATGGGTCTTCTTTAAAATCCATAATAGACGAGATCAAGGAGGCTGGCACTGAAAATCGTCAAAGACATGGGTTTATTGTGAAATAAAATGGTATGCGGGGAGGAAGTTTAATGAAATTAAAAGATACATTCGAAATCATGCGCCCTGTTAATGATATAATGGGAAGTTTAACGGTTATCATTGGAATTTTAAATACACGCACCGGTATTAGTATTATAAATGTAGTCATTAATTTAATTCTTGGAATAATCACCTACTTCTTTATTGCTGCTTCTGGGATGATCATTAACGATATTTATGATGTAGAAATTGATAAAATCAATAGACCTGATCGTCCTATTCCTAGTGGAAGAATAACATTAAAGCAGGCCAAATTATTGTGGGTTATAACGATAGCCATTGGTATGGGCTGTGCCATAATAAACAGCATGATTTTAAATCTCGGCGTCTTGAACATCCTTTTTGCCCTTTTTTTTGCGTTCATTGGATGGCTATATGCTGCTTGGGGAAAGAAAAGTGGATTTCCCGGGAATATTATCGTGAGTATTTCATTTTCCATCGGGCTGATTTATGGAGCATTATTAAACAGCTCTAATATTCCAGCTTACATTTATTTCTTCTTTTTAACCTCTTTTTTCTTGTTATTATCGCGGGAAATCATTAAGGGCTGTGAAGATATCGAAGGAGATAAAAAGGAAAATGTAAAGACCTTAGCAATACGGGTTGGAATTAAAAAGGCTAAATATTTTTCCCTTATTTTTGCGGCATGTGCCATTTTATTCTTTATATTGCCCATTTTTACCAACATTATTAACCCACTTTTATTTCTCATAACCATGATTTTTGGGTTAATAGATGTGGGATTAGCTATCATTTTAATGGCAAGGAAGGAGTTATCCAAGGAAGATTTCAAAAAAGTGAGCTTGATATTAAAAGCTGGAGGTTTTTTGGGTTTAATAGCGTTTATTTTCGCAAGCATTTAGAATAACAAGGAAAGAGCACGGACGCACGATTTAATTCTCTTTTTTTTTCCGCGGAAAGAGACTATGAATTAATTTATAGGAACGAGCTTAAAAATAACCGATTTGCCTTTTAAAATATTAAAATTTAAAAGATTTCTTTCTTTCTACTATTGGAATGAATCATGAGCGTAAATGTGGAACTATCTAAAGAGTTGAGGGAAAAATTACACGCCCTTGAGAATTTTTTCAAGGGAAAAAAAGTTCTGGTTGCGTTTTCTGGGGGCGTTGATAGCAGTTTATTAGCTTATCTTTCAAAAAAACATGCGGAGAAAACATTATTAATCACTAATAAATCTATACTTCAACCGAAAGAGGAATTGGAGGATGCTTTAAACTTATCAAAAACCCATGATATCCCCCATTTATTAATCGAAATTAATCCCTTGGAAAATAAGAAATTCATTCTTAATCCAAAAAATCGTTGTTACGTGTGCAAGAAAAATTTATATCAAAAATTGGTTGAGATAAAAGAGAAAGAGAACTTGGATGTTATCATTGACGGCACTAACATGAGTGACATTTCTGGATATCGACCAGGATATGCAGCATTAAAAGAATTAAATATTTCCTTACCGTATATCGAATTTCAAATAACCAAACGAGAAATAAGAACATTGAGTCGGTATTTCAATTTAGATACTCATGCTAAACCTTCAATTGCGTGCTACGCATCTCGAATACCATATAATAATCTAATAACGATAGAGAAAATTAAAATGATCGAACAAGCGGAACATTTTTTAAAAAAACAATTTAAATTGTCTCAACTAAGAGTAAGGTTACATGAGCAAAACTTAGCTAGAATAGAACTCTTACCGGAAGATATGGCTAAAATTCTCAATCTTCAGGCTTTTGACCAAATTAAAACCGAATTAAAAAATTTTGGATTTAACTACATAACGATTGATATCGAAGGATTTCGTTCGGGTTCCATGGATGTGAATACGTGATTGGGCAGTTTTCTTTTCAAGCGTGCTTAAAAACCAGTTAGTAAAGAATCTTGTAATTTTAGTTTTTATTGCGTCATGAAAGCTTTTTTAAAAGGTGTTAAGTATTTTAAATTTGATGTATGATCTAAAATCGCAAAAACCACTTTTTTTAACCGATTTCTAAATAGACCTTCAAGTAAGAAATCTTTAAAATAATTAGACACATCCCTGGGATCATTTCCAAACACACCACAACCCCATGCACCTAATATGAGGGCATCAGCATCATTAATTAGAGCAATTGATAAGATTTTCTCTATTCTGTTTATCATTGTTGAGCGGATTTTATTTATATCACTTTTATAATATTTGAAAACGGCTCTTGCATTTACCGCCGGAGCAGTAATGATGGAAACGAAATAAGGTGTATCTAATAACACTCCATCATCAAAATGAATCACGGGAACTTGAGGAGAATAAATCATATAATCCAAGTAAAGGGGAGAGCGATTTTTTTTATTTGCGTCATACATTTCTTTCATTTGAGCTATACAAGGATATAAACCCGTGGCTCTAGCAAGGCTCTCTTTTTGAGCTTGACTTCCTTTTAAAAATCCGCCTCCAGGATTAATTTCAGAAGCAAAATTCAAACATGTTACATTATTGTAATTCTTTTCATTGCTCAACCGCCTAGCTGAATATAACGTTGATTCATTTTTAATTTCAAAAATCGTCTCATGATAAGGATTTTTGGTCTTAAACATGTAATCTCTTTGCATGAATACATTTTCAATATTAAAAGGAGTGTATAAAATAGAATTATTTATTGAATACGTTAATTCTTTTTTAAAATCCACTAGTGTACCTCTTGTTCCATGATAATATCCTTGGCTTAAAATTGATAATGTTTCTTGAGCAATTTTACTTCTTTCGAAACGATTCATGATCTTGATATTATCTTTTTATGCTTAATGCTTTTTCATGAAATCAATTATGAATTTTCTCTTTTCTAAGGCCGCTTGAGCCGCTTTTTCTACCTTTTGTTCCATGAAGGGCATTGCTTCTGGTGTATCTTCTCCTATTTCTTGCTTGATTTTAGTGTAAGCTGATTCTCGAAAACGAGGTAAAACCTTTTTTTCTCCTTTTTCTTCAAATATCATGGTAATCTCATTTGAGTTATCCACATGTCCTATTTCTGTGCATTTTATATTTCGGGCATTTAAATCAGAAATGATTTTACTTGCAATGGATTCTTCACAATAAATTAAAAGAGCATCTAAAGAGACACCTAAATAATCAACTCTGGCTTCTTCAAGTAATCTCAAGACTGCAGGGTTTACTAATTCTCGAACACGTTTTTCATGAACTACCACCCCACAATCGGCTTCATGATTTATTTCATATAAATCTCCTCGTAATCCACCATTTGTGACATCACACATTGCATGAATTTTATCCAGGTAATCGGAATTTAAGAGAAGCTCGCATGCCTCTAAAAATTTCAAGTTTAAAGTTTCTTTTACGATATCATGATTTCCAGAGTATATGGCCGTCGTGGTAATGGTTCCTCCACCAGCTCCTTCTGTCATTAATATTTTATCTCCTTCTTGAATATTTCTACGTACTAAAAGATTTTTTTTCGCAAGCCCGACGGCAGCGATGCCCCCCACGATCCTATTGCCAATCACCATGTCTCCTCCTATTCTGAGGGTAGATCCTGCTGTAATTGGCACGCCCGTCAATTCGGAAATTGTTGACACGCCAGCCATGAAATCAAATAACTTTCCAACGTCAGCATCATCTCCTAAATGAATGTCTATCATGATGGAAATGGGACGAGCACCCTTTACATATAGATCTCTTAAAGCAGCTCTCGCTACGCAGATGTAATATTAATTACATGCATTTACGTGAAAGCCGCAAATAAAGGGAAAATCACTTAAACGAGAATGAATCCCTTCCATTTTAGAAACAATAAATAAATCCTCCATTCCTTCTGACATGCCTCCAAGATTTGCCATATCTTTTAACCGGACGGCACCAGCATCATCTAAGGATTGTGGAGAAAGGAAAGGAATTTTTTCTGTTTCGGAAAGACTTGCAATAAGCTTGTGCACAAAAAAATCCCCTGCTCCCCTACAACCCACTCCTTGTTTTCCTACCGTGATGTTCGCTTCATTTATCGTTAACAAACGCTTAATAAAAGGATTACCAATTGAAGAAGTATCACTGTTTTTACACTCTTCTAACACGGCTCTTGCTAATACTTTTGCTTTCTCTTTCGTGATTTCCTTGAAATCGAGATATTCTTCAACCAATCTCTCCACTATCTGCTCTTCTGAATACCCTTTTCTAATTAAATTTCTAGTTAAACCTTCTAAATCGCTCATTTTTTAACCATTGTTGTTTTTTCACGAGTTATAAAATTTTTTTTATTTTTTCCCCTTATTATAAGGATTTAATGTTAATATAGTTGATTCTTGAAATAAAAGTTATTATCTCTACTTTTTTACTGAAAGATTTTATATTGAAAGGAGTATTATATATATCTAGGAAAAACTAAATTACTTATTCTAAACTCCTATTAAAAATGAATTCACGGCAAAAAACTTCCTTAATTAAATGCCTTACTGAATGTGAAAATGGTGCTGAATTAACTGTTATCCAAGTTAATGCTGGTCGGAAAGCAAAAAGTAGGCTCGCTAATTTGGGAATTATACCTGGTGTAAAAATCATTAAAAAAAAAGCAGCTCCCTTTCAAGGTCCTGTTGAAATTGAGGTAAAAGGAACCTCTCTCGCTTTAGGAAGGGGAATTGCTTCAAAGATTATAGTTAATTGCAATGGAAATTGCGTTAAAGATTTTGATTAATTAATTTTTGTTTTTCTTTTACAATCTATTTTCCTTTATTCGAACGGAGCTTAAACACATTTTATGGGAAATTTATGCTAAGATTGGTCAAAAATACTCATTTTAATCTTATAATGAAATTGTTGTGCTCAATCTTAAAGGTTTTGTTTTTAAGAAATTGATTAAAAGAGTCCCTATAATTTTCAAAATATTCAATGAAATTATTGTTATCAAGAAGGGAATCATATTTCCCTAAAAAATCTTTTTACAGTTTCAATTTTGAATAATTTAATTTTTAATTTTAATTAATAATTTATTACTTATTTATTAAAACTGCTTATCTAATAATTAAATTTTTTTTAAATATATTCAATTTAGGTAAACCTAATATTTATTTAGAATCAATAATTTAATTAATTGGAATTAAAGCATTAAGGAGTTAAAATGTTAAGTAAAAACATTGAAAAAGAATCAACGCCTTCTAGGGAAGATTCTTTACCCAATTTATTAATTAATTGTAAAAATGGAAGAAAGTTAAAAGTGTGCAAAGTAAATGCCGGATTAAATGCCAAGCAACGCTTAGCTAATTTAGGAATCGTACCTGGAGTCGAAATTATCAAAAAGCGCGCTGCTCCTTTTCGAGGACCAGTTGAAATCGAAGTCAAGGGAAGTTGCATGGTATTGGGTAGAGGTATCGCTTCAAAAATCTTAGTCAATTATAGTTAATTCAATTATTCAAAATTTTATATTGGAATAAATATGAATAATAAATAAAAGCTTGAGTCATGCCAGATTTTATTAAACACCTTGTTATTAATTTAGAAAATCACATGAATCATGGAATAGTAATTGGTGGTTAAAATGCCTTTTATTAAAACCTGTAGACATTTAAGTAATAATCAAACGAGAAAAAATAAAATGAAAGATTTTTCCACTAAACGCTCGATAAATATTGCACTCGCGGGTAATCCTAACGTGGGAAAATCGGTTATTTTTAATCAACTAACGGGCTTATCCCAAACAATAGGAAATTGGCCCGGAAAAACGGTGGAAAAAATGGAAGGACATCTTGATTTTTTGGGATTTCATTTTAATATTGTCGATCTTCCAGGAATCTATAGTTTATCTACCTATTCATTAGAAGAAATTGTTAGTAGGGAATATATCATTTCTGGGGAAGTAGACCTAATAATTAACGTCATTGATGTAACCAACTTGGAGCGAAATCTCTTCTTAACTTTTCAATTATTAGACCTAAAAATTCCGATGATTCTTGCAATTAATCAAATGGACATCTTGAGAAAACGGAATATGGATATCGATTTTGCAAAATTCCAAAATATGTTTAAATTTCCGGTATTACCCGTAGTCGCAGTTCATGGAATAGGAGTACATCAATTACTTGAAGAAGCAATTCAAATGGTCGTGTACAAAAGAGCAGTGAATTATCATAATCATGAAAAATCTCGTGATATCTCAAGACGTTTTCACGTGGAACCTTCTTTCTCTCAATTAGAAATTGAAAATTTTACCTCAGTTTTTAAGGATGCCTATCCATTTCCCGACTTATCAAAAATCACTTCCTTTGGAAGAGAAGTAGAAAGCAAAATAAAGATTCTAAAAACGAAAATAGAAAAATTAGGCAATGTATTAAAGGATGTAAAATATCCCCCTAGATTCTTAGCCATTAAATTATTGGAAAATGATGAGGAAATCGTTAAATTAATCTCAAATATAGAGCAGGCGGAAGAAATTTTGAAATCCGTGGTTAAATTCAGAGAGGAATTGGAGGTGCTACATGGAGAAGATATTCATACCATCATATCATCAGAGATTTACAATAATATAAATAATGTTATTGATAAAGTCCTCATCCAAAAATCAAAAAAAGATATAAAAATACAAACGTTTGCAGATAAATTAGATCATATTACGACCCACTCTGTTTGGGGGTATTTTATCCTCGTGCTCGTGATAATCGGCATTTATACTTTTACTTTTACGATAGGTGATTATTTGGGTGGATTAATGGAGGGATATTATGAGACATTGAGCGAACAAGTCTATACAACATATGGTACGGAAAATCTTGTGGTAATAATTTTTTGGGACGGGGCTGTAGGAGGATTCTTTGGAGCTATTGGGGGCGTGTTGGTGTATGTCGTTCCTTTTTTCTTGGTGATTGAAATCTTACAAGATTCCGGGTATCTTCCAAGAGCAGCCTTTTTAATGGACAGCTTCATGCACTTCATTGGGGTTCATGGAAAAACCATCATTCCCATGATATTAGGATTTGGATGTAATGTACCTGCATGTGCGGGTTGTAGGATAATGGAAACAGAGAGAGAAAAAAAAATATCTATTGCCCTCACATCTCTCATACCATGTGCGGCAGTTATGACAGTTGTTTTAGGATTAGTAGGGAGATATTTAGGATTAACTTGGGTACTCATCCTTTTAATCATTAATTTAACCATCGTGATTATTTTTGGGAAAATTTTAAACAAAATAATGCCGGGCGAATGCACAGAATTAATAATGGAAATGCATGAATATCGCATTCCTAATTATGGGGTCATCCTTAAACAGACATGGATGCGGACTAAAGAATTTGTACTAAAATCTATGCCTTTAATCGTTATTATCGGCATCTTGTTAGAAATTGCCTTGATTTTAAATGCTTTAGAACCAATAAATTTCATTTTATCTCCCATCACGGTATTTTGGTTAGGATTGCCTGCCATCACGGGAGTATTCTTGCTTTATGGTATTCTTAGAAAAGAACTGACTTTAGTCCTTCTTAGTATCTTAGCGACCTCTCTTGGATTAAGTATCATTGAATTATTAACACCTATACAAATGATTACGTTTGCTTTAGTTACGATGCTTTACGTTCCATGTTTCGCCACTATCATCATCATTGCTCGGCAGACCAATTGGAAATATGCCATTCAAATCTCTTTAATGGAAATCGCCATTGCTCTATTAATTGGAGGAATCATTCATTTTGGTGCCATGCTTATTTTCTTAATTTAATCATGAGAGAAATTCCTAGAACAATCCCAAACTTTTTTTGATAGTATCTAATTATATGACATGACCTTGGTATTAGTTAAAAAGTTCTGAGAAAATGGAAAAAAGATGCTAATTGAGAAAGGTAGTGGTAATTTCATCCGTATTACTACGCCTTGTAGAATTCATCTCTCTCTGATTGATGAGAATGGATATACGGGACGGGTGGATGGAGGAATTGGTCTAATGTTAGATCGTCCTAATGTTGTATTTGAAGCGAGTAATGATTCGGATGAATTTCAAATTAAAGCGAATAAATATTATCGAGAATCTATTGAAGTAATTAATGAAAAAGCCTCTCGCGTCTTTAAAGCTTTTAATATCAGTAATAAAAATTTTCGCTTTAATCTTAGACGTTATTATCCATCCCACGTGGGACTAGGATCAAAAACTCAATTAAGTTTAGCAGTAGCATTAGCGATTGCGATATTAAAAAAAAAAGAGATCTCCATTCGCACGTTAACAAAAATCGTAGGGAGAGGGGGTACATCAGGCATTGGATGGAAAGGATTTGAAGAAGGCGGATTTATTTTGGATGCGGGCCACGATTTTGGAAAAGGAAAAGAAAAAGAATCATTTCTGCCCTCCTCAGCTTCTCAAGATGCGAATCCAGCACTTACGATTTTAAGATATCCCATACCGGAAAATTGGCGTTTTGTTCTCGTGATTCCTAATGTGAAAAAAGGAGCATATGGAGATGAAGAAGTTAGCATTTTCCAAAATTGTACTCCCATTCCAAAAGAAGAAGTAAATGAAGTATCTCATCAAATTCTTATGAAAATTTTACCCGGGATTATCAAGAATGATTTGGAATGTTTTGGTCAAGGGTTAAAACGAATTCAAAATATCGGGTTTAAAAAAATTGAAATTAGCATGCAAGATCAAATTGTAAAAGATCTACTTACATTTTTTGAGGAATATGGAACGAAAGCCCATGCTATGTCATCGTTCGGACCGAGTGTAATTGCTATCACCGAATCGGATGAAGAGGCTTTAGAAGTCAAAAAAGCCGTGGAGGAAAAACTTGGGAGAAATGGAGAACATATTTATCTATCGAAACCAAATAATAATGGCGCTAAAGTAAAGTATATTAATAAAGATTGATGTAAACATGTCAAGTAAAAAAAGTGACAAGTATTTTGCATCGGATCTCTCAGAAAGAGAAAGGGCTTGTTTCGAAGCAGGAATTAAGCTTGGAGCACTTTATCATGTTCTCTGTGGAATTCCAGTGGCTTTAAATGAAAATATAATAGCTTCAATAGAGAGAGGAATTGAAGCGGCCATTTCTTGTCAACCTCATGTGGAATCCGTGAATATTGAATTAGATAAAAGTAAGATAAAAGGGACTAAAACCGATATTTTTGATTATGACGAAATTTCGGGTGAAATCATCAAAGCAATGGTTATTTTAAAATATCAAAAAACAAGGATCATTGCAAGAGTAGAATGGAAAGAAGATTTAAATTATCCCTTGATGTACATAGAAAAGATAACGCAATTAGAAGAATAAATTTATAGCTTCCAATAATTTATATATTCCCTAATTAAATCAAGCGATTTGAGTGCTTCTTTATTTTTACAAAATCCCATGATATCTTTCATGGATGTTATTATTTTTTCGTAAAGGTCATGAAACAACTTCTCGTTATTATTTTGCCGAGCAACCTTTAAGCGTGTAGCTAAAATGAGATTTTCTAATACCAAATTTTCTGCTCTATTAAATAATTTATAACTTTCTTTTTGTTTCTTGAAATAAATGATTTTAAGTAAGAAATTTTTCAATCGTAATTTTCCTACTTGATCTTCTCGAAACTCTTCACTTTCTTGAATTTTTTTACAGATCAGAACACTCCAAGCATCTTTAAGAATAGGGAACTTCGCCACCTTTTCTATTAAATTGCTTTTCAGCAGATTCCCATTTTTAACGACGTCATTCACGTCAAGATAATCATAATAGATTTCAGGAAACTGAATAATAGAAAATTTTGAATGAGGCTCTTTTAAGGCAGCCAGAGCATATAAGTAAATATCATCCACGAAATTAATACCAATTAGGTTGTTTGCCTCAATATTCTTGAATGTTTGGCTAGAAGGATAAGGTTTCATTTGAATTAAATTTCCTTCATGGAGGCGAATTCCCATGCAAGAAGTATTGGGAATAATGCGATTTGTTTCTTCATGAATTGAAAAAGTTGTTGCCAATACTTCATATAAATATGATTTTTTTAACCCAAATTGCCCAGGATTGAACTTCATGCGGAATTATAAAAATCATGTAGTAGAAATTTAAATCAAGGGAAAAAAATCGGAAAAAAGAGTTAGTATTTAAACTTAGAAATTTTGGGACGGGTATACAGTTTTGGATAAACAGGCCCACTAACGGGTGGAGCTGAATTATAAACTTCTTCGATTTCTATCACGCCAAATTTAATCCCTCTAAATCTCTTTATTCCTTTATAAGGACCCTTTACTACTTGGTTAGCGAAATCAAAATTCATGCAAAACACCGCGACCTGAGAATTAACAGGTATTTTCAAGAGATCCTTCTTCAATGAACTCAATGGAAAAACCAATCTATTATGATCTGCGGCTTGTAATGGAATGCAAGGGATAATAACAGGATAACCATCTTTAGGATCTATATATGCAAGGGCTCTTACTGCGATTGGTGCCGTAAATAGCCTATATCCAATGACATTTAAACGTTTTTCCGCTAATCCTGTTTTAGCACCTCCTTTTCCAATTATGTCTTTAATGATTCCCGTGATGATTCCGCTTAGCGACAAATTTCTCACTTTTGTTACTCCTACAATCTTATTATAATAAGCTGTATGTACTCTCACATAAGTAAAGTATCTCATCAATTGAGACTTATTAAATTCCTCTAATTCAGGTCCTTCTTTTTTAATATTTTCGAACTCTGCTTTTACTTGTAAGAATTTAAAGGGCATCTCAGCAGTCATGTAAAAGATCCCTTGTTTATTATTTTTTAACACGTTCTTTTTACTTTGTCCCTCCGTAAAAGCGCCCCATACAATTGTATGAGGATCAATTATTTTATTGCTTGAAATCATTGTTATGTGTGGCCATCCTCTCTCATCTATGGTCGCTATGAGTTTAAGCATTATGTCCGGCTGGGTAAATTGGATTGCCTCTTCTGAAGCTTCAGAAAGCCAATTATTCATTTTGGTTCTTTTTTCCATTTTAATTCCTCGAATGATTATTTTTTATCCACTAAAAGGTTTTCAATTTAACTCTTTTAAATAACATAATTACTTCACATAATTAATAGATATTGGTTTCCATTCATGTAAAAGAAAAAAAGTGAAAAAATTACGAATTAAATGCAATGGATCTCGTACGTTTTCACGTGAAAAAAAAAATGGCAAATAAAACCTCAGCAAGATTTAAATTTTGGAGCTTTTTCTTCTTGCGTTACTTCTTCTAAATATTCTGGTTTTTTAGTCAAACCCGACCACTTTACATTTTTGACGCCGGTGCTCTTGGCAATTTCAAATAACCGTTCTATTTCTTCCTTTTCCATTAATGGCTCATCTTTTAAACACCAGTCCATTCCTAACCTCTCATATTTAGTGGTACAAAGATTATTAAAACTTAATAAATCCCAGCGCTCTGGAATATTATTCAATTTCTCTACAATAAATTCACCAATACCTCTAATGTTTTCTTCAGAAGCAGTAAATCGAGGAATAATTGGTGTTCGAATCCACATTGTTTTATTATTTTGTTTCATGTAGTTTGCAATCCAAATGGCATTTTCTAAAATTAACTCGTTTGAAACCCCAGTAAATTGCTGATGTTTTATGGGATCAATTTCTTTTATGTCATACAAGACAAGATCTACATGAGGTAAGATCTTTTCATATATCTTTTGAGAGGCATATCCGCACGTATCTAACGCCGTTGATATGCCATTTTCCTTGCATTTCTCTAAAAATTTAACTACAAATTCAGCTTGTAAAGTAGGTTCGCCTCCTGATACCGTGATGCCACCCTTTGATTTTTTGTAATATACGATATCCTTATTTATCTCATGAAAAAGTTCCTCAAGGGTATATTCCTTGCCAAACATGTGCAAGGCAGTACTTGGGCACTCTTCCACGCAACGTCCACATCCTTTACATTTCTCATGATCTACATGTAATCCTTTTTCAGTGAACGATATGGCTCCTTGCTTACAAGTTTCAATGCAGATTTTGCATCCAATACACTTGTGTTTAAACCATTCTACTTGTTTTCTTTTTAATATAGATTCTGGGTTATGGCACCAGGCACATCTTAGTGGACATTGCTTGAAGAATACTGTAGTTCGAATGCCCGGACCATCTTCCGTAGACATCTTTTGAATTTCAAAAATAAGGCCGCGCAATTTTCTTTTTTTTTCCACTGATTCAAGCATGAGAATCCATCAGTTTAAAAAAATTATCATTTTTTTCTTTCTATATTAAAATCTTAATGTGGAAAATATTTTATTCTTCTTCAATCTTGTGATAATGAAAATAAACTACTTGATTTTAACTCTCTTTTTTTAATAAGAAGAAAAGGAGTCCTTGAATCGAATTTTTGTTAACCTTGAATTTTTAATAATTTTTCCCTTGGATTCGTGAAACCGAAATTTCACGGTAATTTTTATATATCCTGAGGATATAAAATTAATTTCTCAGAAAACTGAAATTTTCTGTAGGATCCTAAAAATTAAAACGGGTCAAAATTTTTACTCATTTAATTTATTAATATATACCATGTTCTTATTGACTAAAACAATAAATTTTTATTTCAATAACCGTTTCCCCTGTAAAATTTCATTATTTTTATTAAAAATTAATTTTTCCTGGAGAAAACATGCATGAAACATTCAGATTATCCAATAACAGCCATTCCTTTTCATGAGGTAGAAATAACGGGGGGATTTTGGGCTCCACGAATTAAAATTCACCGTGAAAAAACGCTATCTCATGTTTTGAACAAGTGTGAAAAAACCCATAGGATTGATAATTTTGCCATTGCGGGAGGTTTAAAAAAAGGAGGGAAAACTTCTAAATTTCCTTTTGATGATTCTGATGTGTATAAAATCTTAGAAGGAGCGGCGCATGTTTTAAAAACTCAAGCCGATCCCAATTTAGAAAGAAAGGTTGATGATATTATTGAAAAAATTGCTGCCGCTCAAGAAGATGATGGATATTTATATACTAATCGAACTATAAATTCCCATAATCCTCATCCTTGGGCCGGCAAGAAGCGTTGGGAATTGGTTTCTATTTTTAGTCATGAATTATATAATGTGGGACATTTATATGAAGCTGCTGTAGCTCATTTTAAAGCAACGGGTAAATCAACTTTATTGAATGAAGCTATCAAAAATGCTAATTTAGTAGCTAAAGAATTTGGCCGCGGAAAAATTGAGAGTCCTCCAGGACATCAAGAAATTGAAATTGGATTGGTGAAATTATTCGGGCAAATGGGGGAGAAAAAATATTTAGATTTAGCAAAATTTTTCTTAGAAATTCGAGGAGATAAACAAAGAAAAGGTTATCATGAATATATTGAAAGATCAAAAAATCAATTCCCTTGGAAAGGAGAAGATCGATTTAAATATAACCAAACTCATGCGAAAGTTATTGAACAAGAAGAAGCTATCGGCCACGCAGTTCGCGCTTTATACATGTATTGTGCCATATTAGATGTGGGTGTTTTAACAAATACTAAAGAATATATCAAAATTCATGAAAAATTATGGCAAGATGTTGTTTTTAGAAAATTGTATATAACTGGTGGTGTTGGTAATGAACCCATTGGAGAAGCATTTGGAAAAGCATATCACTTGCCGAATTTAGATGCTTATAACGAAACTTGTGCGGCTATCGGTTTAATTTTTTGGAGTCATCGCTTATTCTTATTACATGGAGATTCAAAATATATAGACGTGTTAGAACGCACCTTATATAACGGATTTCTGGCGGGATATTCTCTAGATGGAAAGAGATTTTTTTACACGAATCCTTTAGCATCCAAGGGTAATGACAAAAGGCGGCCGTGGTATTCATGCGCTTGTTGTCCATCTAATATAACTCGTTTCATTCCCATGATCTCAGGCTACGTGTATGCTCTTATGAATGATCGGTTATTTATTAATCTCTATATTAATAGTAAAGCTACTTTTGCAATTTCTGATAACATTTCTCTTTCAATAATTCAAGAAACAAATTATCCATGGGAAGGGAAGATTAATTTTAAAATTAATCCAAGTCACCAAACTTCTTTCGATATAGCACTAAGAATTCCCGGTTGGGCAAAAAATAACCCCGTGCCAAGTGATTTATACCATTATCTGGAAACTAACACTCAAAATGTCATCATCAAGGTAAATGGAAA
The DNA here is from genome assembly GCA_029838195.1 of Promethearchaeota archaeon. Lineage (GTDB taxonomy): Archaea > Asgardarchaeota > Lokiarchaeia > Sigyniarchaeales > SOKP01 > JALGVJ01. The sequence continues at coordinate 90,016 of JALGVJ010000012.1, read as the reverse complement.
AAAAATGGATTATAATTCTGAGAATGGATATGCCATTCTTTCCAGAGAATGGAAAAAAGGAGATCAAATTGGAATATTGATGTCTATGCCCACAAGAAGAGTTATATCCAATGAGAAAGTGAAATTTAATTTAGGAAAAGTTGCTCTCGAACGAGGACCTTTAGTATATTGCTTAGAATGGCCTGATAACCATTTTAAAGATTTTGAAAACGCATTTTTACCTGATTCTAACGGGTTGACTTCCGAATTTAGAAAAGATTTATTGAATGGTATTAAAATAATTAAAGGTAAGCTAAATTATCAGGAAAATGGAACTTCTAAAAAAGAACATGACTTTATTGCTATTCCATATTATGCTTGGGCCCATCGGGGCGCGGGAGAAATGACTGTTTGGATAAATAGAAGCCATTTTAACTGCGCTTCACGCATGTAGGTTAACTAAAAATTACTATTTTTTGAATTGGGTTGAAAAAAGTTGTCTCTCATTTTAACTATTTCATTATTTTTTTTTGGCATGGTTTGGAAGGTAAATACGGTTAAAAGCAAGAAAAAAGATGAAAAGAACATCCCAAATAATCAAGAGGACGATGATAGGTAAACGTGCCTTCTAAAGGTTTAAGCTCTTGTTTTTGAATCGATTCCATGAAGTCCAACGAGCTATTGAGGATTTCTTTTAATCGGTTCCGCTTTCTTTTAGCTTGTAAGGTTAAAATAGGACGGAATAATTTGACAACATCGACCATGAATTATAATATCACTCCATTCTAAAGGTTTTAAGAAGATATATAAATAAATTAATAATATGTATCCCCATGAATCTCTCTGAAAAAAAAATTCAAATTTTCCAAATTTTATAATACACCCCATAAAATTTTAAGGATCATCTTAAGGGCAAATTTAATGAATCTTAAAGCATTTACCTACTCACCAGCTTGAGGTTGAATAAATGCTATGATAAAAAAATGGACGCTATTAAAATCTTGTCAAATTTTAAGCACGCCACCATTTAATATTTTAGAAAAAGAATACATTCACCCGAGAGATCATAGAAAAGTTATAGCAAATGTCATCGACGTGCCCAATTGGGTGAATGTTATTGCTTTGGATGAAAATGATAAAATCTTATTGATTAAACAATTTAGATTTGGAAATGATGAGATAGAAATTGAAATTCCAGGTGGCTGCATGGAAGCAGGAGAAACACCTGAAAAAGCTGCAAGACGGGAACTAAAAGAAGAAACGGGATATAAGCTGACATCATTAACAAGGATTGGGTCCGTTGACGGAAATCCCGCCATCATGAATAATAAATGCCATACTTTTTTAGGAAGATTGGGGGAGAAAGGTTCCCCTGATTTTGACCTCAATGAAATCATTGAAATAGAGTTCGCAACGGAAAAGGATGTTAAAAATCTTTTGAGAGCCGGAAAGATCAGAAATACGTATGTAGTCGTTGCTTTTTTATGGTATTTTCTTAATAAAGGGCTTTAAAAAAGTCTTCTTATAAATTCACGTGGGTCTCTTAATGGGCATGCCTGCTTTAATCCCCGTGAATTCTTTATTAAAAATTGCGGGCTTGCCATTTACAAAAACGTAATGTATGCCTACCGAATATAGTCGCGGTTCTTCATACGTGGCTTTATCTATTACTTCATGCGGGTCAAAAATGGCTATATCTGCCCATGAACCTTCTCTTAATAAGCCTCTATCTTTTAAATTTAGTTTTTGAGCCGGATATGAAGTCATTCTTCTAATTGCATCATGTAAAGGCAACAATTTTTCTTCTCTCACGTACTTACTCAAAATACGTGTAAATGTGCCATTGCAATAAGGGTTGGGAAAATAGCCGGCCTGCTCTTCTGGAATTATTCTCCCGTCCGACGCATACATGGTTAAAGGATGCGTTATTGTAAGAATATTATCCTTTGGAATTATGGATAAATAAGTACCGCTAACCGCTCCATTTTGTTCAATTAATACATCAATGATTACTTCCCTAGGATCCATATTGTATTCTCTCGCATTTTGGAATACAGAACGTCCATTATACCGTTTGCTATTTGGGGCATTTATGAAAACCTTTTTCCATCCCTCCTCATCCGTTATATCCAGAAAACTCCTCGCAATAACGTTCATTTCTTTATATATTTTTTCTTTCAAGTTTGTATCTGTTCTCGATTTTTTCAAGAACTCCACTGCCCTCGGAATATCTACCTTTTCTTCAGATAAATAAATCCATGGGGGTATCATGGCAAATAAAAAGGTGGAGTTGGACGCATGAGGAAACACGTCAAAATTAATATCTAAGCCGCTCTCACGGGCTTTTTCTACTAATTCTTGAGCTCGCTTTATTTTCCCTTTCCCTCTCCAGAAACCAAAAGGCTTGAAGTGATTAATTTCCACGGGAACGCCGGTGTCAGCTATTTTAATCGCTTCTTTAGTAGCTTTGATCAAACCAAATGCGAAACCTCTAATATGAGTAGCATAAAGTCCATTATATTCCTTTACCACCTTACATAATTCTATGATTTCCTCTGTCTTCGCAAAAGAGCCCGGTGGATAATCTAACCCCGTAGATAGACCAAAAGCTCCTCTCTCTAATTCCTCTTTTAGAATGTTTTTCATGAGGGTTAACTCTTCAGTAGAAGGCTTTCTATTCTCAAGTCCCATGGCATTCATTCTAATCGTACTATGTCCAATCATGGGCACTAAATTAACGGGAATTCCTCTCTTTTTAGCATCCTCCAAATACTCATCCAATGTAAAATAATTAACATCTTGTTCTAATATACCTAACATGTTCCTAAATGCTTCCAAGCTCTTATCATCTTTAAGTAGGGTTGGATGCAAGGGAGTTAAGGAAAAACCACAATTTCCTACAACATGAGTAGTCACTCCTTGAGCTAACACATTTTCTCCTCTACTAATTAGAATTGTATAATCCGAATGAGTATGAATGTCAATAAATCCAGGACACACTATTAACCTTGAAGCATCTATTATCTGTTCAGCTTCACGATTCTGAATCCTTGGAGCAATTGCTTTTATTTTTCCATCTTCAATTAATATATCGGAATAAAACCATGGATTTCCCGTTCCATCAATAATCTTTCCATTCTTAATTAAAAAACAACTTGCTTCAGCCATCTAAATCCCTCCTTTTATTTTAATAAATTATTACCATGAATCGTGATGAAAACTTTTCTTTAATATGTATTTCGAAATTAAATGATATAAATTTTAATACAAAAATCCTATTTTTTCCAAAAAATTACAGCCTTGAATAAATTAAAAGTAAGTAAAATAAAAGAGGGATTTTGTTCTTGAAAATTCGAGAGAGTATAAAAAAAGTAATAATTAATTTTTCTCTCCATTCTTTCTTTTAGGTGGATTGATTATTGAATGAATAAAAGAGCCTCACAAATGATTTTGAATTTAATGTACAATATCAGTCTCAAATCGGGATTCCATTATATTTGCGAGTTTAAAACTATTTTTACTATAGAGCATATTTGAATCAAAACCTTTTTAAAAGGTCTTTCTTGAATAACTCATAATTATATATCATTCTTATAAATTAGGTGAAATATAATTTTGCGAATGACCAAAGTTCAATTAATTTTATTTTGTTCAATCATCCTAATTTCTTCCTCTTGGCTCTTCGTGGACATAAAAGCAGATACTCAAATGGAGCCAGCTCCTCCCCTTCCGCGTCCTCATCCTTATTGGGGTTTTGATGTGAATACTACAATTGGTTGGCGCGCGACAATTCTTGAAGGAAGTGGGCCAAGAGTACGGGATTTAATATATAACATCTCGGAGATTAAGCTTATAGAAGATGGCTTGGCATTTGATACAAATAAATTTGATGCGTATGGAATTGTATTAGATCGCTTGTTTTGGAATGCAAATTTATCCACGCCGGGATTAGAACCATTGCGAAACGTGCTACCCAATTACCCATTAATCAATGTCTCGTTAGTAAACTATACGGATGTGTATCCTCTCCCGCTAATGTTTCCCTTAAATCCTGAAGGTCCTGAAGAAGGAAGGCAAATAGAAGTGAATCCTTTCATACCGATTAACGGAACAACTAATAAACCAGATATGGTTTATTGTGCAGAGCTCCTTTATCCTTATTATAATCACACGCTAAGTAATGGAACAGCTTCAACAACGGATGTTTACACTAAAACAGATGGGAGCACTTACTGGAACATTAATTATACAAATACTGACATGGATACTTATGCTAACATGACCTATGATATAAATGGAATTCTCATTTTTGGAGAAATACATGTATATCATGGATCTGAAAAAGCAAAAATTAGATATGAACGAATTAGCGATTTTAATCCCTTGAATGATACCCAATGGGCTTTAAATGTTGGCGATTTATTATATCTTGGACGAGATTATGTCGAGTTGAGATCCGAGATCATGAAAATAAATGAAACTACCATCATTCAAGAAAACGAACCCCTTACTTATCAAGAAGTATGGGCAAATATTACATACTGGGATGGTAGCGAGCATAAATGGCAACAAGAAGATTTCATTCCTATCGGGAGGGCAAATGATAATGATCCAATGACAATTATAGAGAATCAAGGACCCAGTTTCTTTTTACTACCTAAAGGAACAAGGGGATACGATGTAGAGAACCATTGGCAAGATTATGCGGATAATTCACCATACGTGGACGCCGTGGATACGGGGGAAAATTATATAAAGATATATAATACAATAAATAATAGTTATGTTTACCTGGAATATTTTAGCAATGGAGTTTTAAAATATCTTCATAAATATAGCGTGGCAGATTTCATGGAACCAGAGGATATCGTTATATTTTATAAAAATTCTACCGTAATTAATGGACGAAATAATGAATTTGTCATTAATCCATTTGGTGCCGAAGGAGATTTTCAAATCAAAATTATTTGTGATGTTCGTCAAGATACTCATGTTTTATTTGCCGGTTTTCATTATTTACCAATTGAGAATGAGCTCAATAATGCGTTAGTCTATCTTGATATATGGATGAATGATTCAACAAACATGATCCTATTGAACATCACAATATCGTGCACTAATAATTATGATGAATTAAAACTTCAAAAACTTCAATTTGGAGGGCCCTCACCGGTGTGGATTGATATTTCCTATAATTCTACTGCAAATCGGGCAAATACCTCGGAAACAAGTGCAACTTTCTATAATACAATTTATGGGTTATCTGAAACCCAAGAAGGAGAGGAAGAAATATCAATAAATTGGGAAATTGCATTTAGCAGAGCATTTGCAAGGGCGTTTGAACAAGCATTTGCGAGAGCATTTAGCAGAGCATTTGCAAGGGCATTGGAAAGAGCATATGAGCAGCAATAAAAATGGTTTATAGAAACCAGGGGAATTAATAAATGAAAAAATAATTTGATATTTTTTTCCCATTATATTTATTCATATGAAATAAATTAAGGCTTTTCAAACTAATTTTGAATTTAAATAATAAATTAATGATGAGTCTACTTCCTTCCTAATTAACTAACTAAGAGAGGCTCTCTAAGTTAAAAAGCGATTTTTTTTTTAATTAACCCATTTAAGAATCTTTTTTTTAATTCAAGGGATTTATTTTAAAAGAATTTTTATTGACCAGATTTTCACAAAATTGTCTAATACTTGATTAACCATTAAGAACAAGATCCGCATGAAATAAATGATAAAAATCTCTTCTGAACTTCAAACCTCAATACTTAAAAGAATTAATATTTAAAAAAGAGAGAAAAAAAAATAAAAAATATTAGTTAAGATGATTACATGTGGTGTGATTCCCTCGCAATTATCTCATCTTGTAGTTCCTTGCCGATAGCATTGAAATATGCGTTGTAGCCCGTTACTCTCACGAGTAGGTTTTTATAATTCTCAGGATGCTTCTGAGCATCTCGCAACATGTCCGCATCTAACATGTTTATTTGTAAACAAGTACCGCCATTTTCAACATAACCTCTTAAATAAGCCTTGAATTTGTCCCTGTGTTCGGGATCTCGAAGAATAGACGGATTAAACGTTATTGTATGGGAAGCTCCATTAGGCAAGTAATTTACATATTCGCCTGTTTCCGTTTTTCCCCCCAGTGCTCGACCGACAGAATTAGTTACTGCGGTAGGCCCTTTAAGATCTGCACCAGTTGTAGGACAAATGGCGTTTGATAAAAACGTTCCTTTTTTCCTCCCATCAGGCGTGGCGGGTGTTAAGCTTGCTGCGGAGCCAGCCCAGTAATTCCAAGAAAGCATGCCGGGACGGAAGCGAAACCTTGTTGGAGTTTCATGTTTCCACGTTTCATCAGCCCAAGTTTTCATAACTAATCGTGCTATTTCATCGGCTTCATCCTCATCATTTCCATATTTCGGTGCTTTATTTTTCAATTCAGTCTGCATTATAACGTAATCTTTCCCTTCAAAATTATTTACTAATGCATCTTTAATCTGAGAGATGGTATATTTTTTCTTGTCATAAACGAAATGCTTGATGGCTAATAATGAATCCACCGTGGTCGCAAATGCGACTCCTTCAATCGTTACAAATCTGATTTCTGGACCGCCACATCTTACATCCAATCCTTTTTCAATGCATCCTCTAACGAGGGTGGAAACGTAAGGTGTAGGCAAGAATTCTGCTCTTAATTCTTCCGTTATGTTGTAAACGTCAACCGTATATTTAATGATGAACTTTATTTGTTCAGTCCACGCGTTCCAGAACTCTTCCCAACTCTGAAAATTCTCGGGATTTCCCGTTTTAGGTCCAAATTGCTCACCTTCCTTATTCCAGGGTTTATTGACGTTTCCTGGCATGTTTCTTCCATTCCATAAAGTTAATTCAAGACTTTTTGCTAAGTTAGGGTTACAATTGACAGTACCACTCCTATCATTTCCTTGCATGGTATTTTCCAAGCATCCGACGCATGCATAATCCCAGGCTTCTTCTTTAGGAATCCCTTCCAAAATCATCCCGGCAATAGAGCGTTCATCAAAATTAATCAAGAAGGGAGCGCCTTGAGCCCGAGAAATCATATCAATCACGATGTTTAATAGTTTTTCGGGAGAATTTCGATGAAGGCGAACATTCGGTTTTGGTTCTAATATGGGCATCCATTCATCAATTACTTCAAGAATGGCATATGTTAGCTCGTTAGTTAAATCTTCTCCATTAGGGCCGCATCCGCTTAAAGTCATTAATTGTCCAAATGCGGATGTTATTCCTTGACGTCCAATTCTTATCATGGCATCGTATACTGTATTACAATGAAACCAAAAGCTACCTAATATGTCCTTAGCAAATTCTTTGGTAATATTTTTTTCTTCTATTACATCTTTTTTATATAATGGCCATAAATACTGATCTGTTCTGCCGAAACTGGTTCCAGGTCCGGGATATGATTCTTCGGCCATGATCAACATGTGTGTTAACCAAAGCGCTTGAACTCCTTGCCAAAAGGTTTCTGCCGGTTCCCATGGAACTCTTTCAAGATTTCTTGCCATTTGTTCTAATTCTTCCACTCTTTCTTGAGTAGGAGCTTCTTTTTTCAATCTTCTACATTCTTCAGCATATTTTTCAGCTAATTTTTTTGGAATCAGAGTGCTTCTAATCATAGCTCGCAATTCAGCCCCTTTTGGGCCCTTTTTTTCTTTTTCGCTTAGATTTTCATATGTTTTTATTGCTTTTTCATGAAGATATTTAAATCCTTTAGTAATTACAGTCTTGTAATCAACTATTATGTGGCCAGCCGTAGCTCCGCAATTGCCGAATCCAGATTTATGATACTTGAAAAAAGCTTTACGTGCTTTTAAATTCTTTTTCCAATATTTTTCCGCTTCTTTTTTATTGAAGCATTTACTCAATTGAGTATTGAATCGAGAACCGGCGAGTAAAGAGGGTCCAACAATTTCCTGAGGAACATAATTTAATATTACTTCTTCCAAAAAGAGTGTCCTACGCTCCGGTAAGGATAGATCCCAAAAATTTTCAGGGAGCGTTGTAACTGGCTTGGCAACGGACCGAAAACTACATTCAAAAACCCCCTTTCCCTTTATACCAATGTAAGTATGAGTTTCAGGTGCCACGTAATAATCTGTTTCATTCCAAATGATATCCCAATCCGTGCCAGTTGTAAATGGCATGAATTCATTATTCCATTCCCTTTCTGGTCCCAAGAAATAATAATCTCTTAACCATTTGGAGCGGTGGGATAAATCATGAGGCTCAATGAGTTTACTGGTAATTCTTTTTTCTATCTTACTCATTTTTTCTTCCCTTTTTTTAATAATAATTAACTAAACATCATAAGGATCTGTAGCTATTAAAAATTGAGTTTTTCAAAAAATAATTAATCCTTTAAAAAGAATAATAAAAAAAATAAAAGGAAAATTAAATCAAAACAAAAAGTTTACACCGATAACAAGTTAACTTACTTTTATTTTTTTCCCCTCCTACTTATTCTATTCGCGATTCGGAGAGGATCAAGTGGTCGGTTTCAACTTCCACAAATGCTTCAAAAATTTGTTTTACTCTTTCACTTTTCGCTTCTTCCGCAGCTTGCTTGTAGAATTTTATTGCTCTTTCTTCTCTTTCATGAGATTCCTTAAGATTCGGTTGGTATTGTTCTGCACACTCATCATATTTGGGAAGGTCAATGCTTTTTAGTTTAAGGATTTTTTTCCACACGGAAGCATGCTCGTTTTCTACCTTACTTAAGATTTTAAAGAGTTTTTGACCTTCCAATTCTGGTACTTTCTTGCTCGCGCATTTATAAAAAACAGTATTGGAAATTTCTAATCCTAAAGCTTTTTCCACATTTGCTTTATCTTTATCATTCAATTCCACATCCCAAGCACTCGTATCATCATAATCACTTGCTAATACCAAGTATTTCTTATACGCTCCGCAAAAAGGGCATCTTGAAGGGATCTCTTCCCCGACATAAGCTTCTCCACAGATTTCACATACAAAAACATTTACCTGCATGATTTTTTCTCTCTTATTGTGTTTTTAAAAATTACATGTTATGCTGCTTTAATTAAAGATTTGAGACTTAAATATTCTAGATTTATTTTTTATATGACTATGGGCTCCACGAGATTTTCCTTGAAATCTCATCGGGGTGAAAAAGCAAGAATTAAAACGAGTTAAAAATATTTAGAATTATAAATTTGTACAATTAAATACATGGTTCAAAATTGATTCATTTTGCCGAACATTGTTGTAGGTGTTGACCCAGGAACGCTTTCATGGGATTTTTTCGGTTTAGAAGGCGAGAAAATAATTTTAGATGCATCTATTACCTCGAAAGAAATCTTGGAAGAGCCGAAAAAAGCACTCATGATTCTAAAATCAATTAAAAATATTGATTTAATGGTCGCTCCTAGTGGATTTGGATTGCCATTAAAACGAGTAAGCGAATTGAGTGAAACGGATATTTTTTATACTTTGTTAAAGTTCAAGATAAACAAGGAAGATTCCCTGATTGGGCTAGGAGAGGTTCTTCGAATGATTAAAGCCGAAAACATTCCCGCTGTAATTGTTCCAAGTGTTAAACACTTGCCAACTGTTCCGAGATATAGGAAGATTAATAAAATTGATATGGGCACGGCGGACAAGCTCTGTACTTCCGTGGTAGGAATTAGAGATCAATGTGAAAGATTTAACAAGTCGCCTAAAGAAGTTAATTTTATAATGGTGGAAATAGGCCATGGATTTACAGCAGTAATCGCAGTGGAAAATGGGCAAATCATCGATGGAATAGGAGGTTCAAATATCATGGGATTCAAGGCATGTGGGAGCTTAGATGGGGAGCTTGCGTATTTAATTAAAAACATAGAAAAAAAGAACATCTATAGGGGAGGAGTGTCATCCATTGCCGGATTTTCAGATTTAAGCTTGAATGAAATCACCTTATTGGCAGAAAAAGACCACCAAACTAAGCTTGCCTTGGAAGCTTATCTCTCTAACGTGAAAAAAGCCGTATATAGTATTTGTGCCTCTTTTTCAAAGAAGGAAAAAATCCAAGAAATTTTATTAGCGGGAAGAGGTGCACGTATCGCGTACATGAAACGAGAAATCACACGAGAACTTTCAGATTTAGCTCCCGTGAGAATGATGGCAACATATTCTCAAATTGCAAAAAGAGCCGCACAAGGAGCAGCTTTTATAGCAGAAGGGTTATTGGGAGGAAAATATAAATCGATTATTGATAACATGGAGTTGAAAAAAGCATCAGGAACAGTATTAGATGATCTTTACATTCCATTTAATAAAGATAAAATTTTAAGTGATCTTCATTAAAATATTAATAATTACCGGCCGGGAAACTCATGATATCATAAAAAAGATTGTAGAACCTTTAAAAGAACACGTATTCGAAATTAAAACGGCCCCAGTTTCGGTTTCAGCATTCATTACTAAAGAAATGGCTCGCAGAATTTTAAATTCTCTTTCTATAAAGGACTATGATTTAATTTTACTTCCGGGATTTATTCAATGGGATACAAGTTCTTTAGAAAAGGAATGTGGCATGGATGTTAGAAAAGGACCGGAGTTTGCCTCAGACATTCCTATGATAATTAAAAATTTGGATAAGATAAAATTATCATCGGTAATTCCTGCCAATAAATTATTCCACAAGTCTGGAAAAGAGCTTTATGAAAAATTTTATCTTGAACAGGTGAAAATTGCTAAAAAGAATCTCGGATTTCATACTTTTTATATTAATGAGGAACGTTCAGATGTAATGATCGGTCGGAATCTCCCGCCTCCTATCATAGCAGAAATCGTAAATTGCACGCTTAAAGAAGATAATGCTATCTTAAAAAAAGCGAAACATTATATTGATTCAGGTGCGGACATCATCGATATAGGATGCGTGTCGAATCGCCCCAATCCCGAAAGAATAAAAGAAATAATTAAATTATTGCGAACAAATTTCGATACATTAATAAGTATTGACTCCATGAATCCTGTTGAGATTAATTCTGCCGTAGAAGAAGGTATTGATCTAATTCTAAGCTTGGATTTAGGCAACTATAAAGAATGTTCAACCATTCCGAAAGATACTCCCATTGTTATTTTACCGACGAATGTTAGTAAAGGATATTTTCCTTCAGATGCAGATACTAAGAATCGTAATTTATTTTCTTTAATAAAGAAATTAAGAAAATTAGGATATCAGAAACTAATAGCTGACCCCCTCCTTCAAACACCCATCTCTCCAGGCATGTGTAATTCTTTGGAGGCGTATTTTCTCTATAAAAAACGTGTTTTTCAATGTGGATATTCGGAATTTGAAGTTCCCCTCTTTTTTGGAGTTTCAAACGTAGTTGAGCTCATGGATGTAGATTCGGTCGGCATAAATGGATTATTATCAAGCTTGGCAATCGAATTGGATATTGGGATTTTATTCACGGTCGAACATAGCGTTAAATTAATGGGAGGCGTAAAAGAATTATCCGATTGTGTTAAATTATGCTACATCTCCAAACACCTCAACGCACCACCAATTAATATGGGAATTGAAGTATTTAAGGCAAAAGGCAAGACTTCTGAGGAAGTTCCTGATATTAATAGAGAGACAGCAGTTCACGTGTCAAAATTAGATGAGTCTTATATTCCTGATCCAAAAGGTTATTTTAAATTCCACGTAAATCATTATAACAAAGAGATTTACGTGCTTTTTTTCTCCAATAACAATGAATTGAAGATGACCTTAATAGGAAATAATGCTGAAGCTCTTTGTAAAAGAATTTTACAGGAAAATTTAATTAACGATCCCCATCACGTGAGTTATGTTTCTAGAGAATTGAGTAAAGCAGAAACATGTCTTAAATTAGGCAAACCCTATCTCCAAGAATACTGAACTAAAAAATGAAGGATAAAACATTTTCAAAACTAAGATAAGAGAAAGATTGATTTCTTTTATTCATGCTTTGTTTTTTATAGAATCCATTAGCATACTTAATTCTTATTGAAAGCCTTAATAAAATTTTTAAAAAAATTTAATCTAATGACAATGAGAACATTTGATTAATTTAACAAAGAAAGCAAATCTTCCCAGGACAATTCTTGCCCATGCTTCTGATCTGCCCACAATTTCCTGAATGGATGAAAATATGCGTGTAATTCTAGTTTATCAAGAGAATAGATTACTATTCCATATTCCATGATTTGAATCTTTAAATAAAGCGGTAATGATAAAAAAAATTTAATGTCATGATTTTTTGAAACAACACCTCAATTTTTTGTTTTAAGGGAGCAACAATAAAAATGTTTATATCGCTTCTATTCGTTTGATAATTTGTTATATGTGAGCCAAATAAGAGAATACCTAATATCTTCTTTTATTTCAACACGCTTTAAAAATCAGCTTTAATTAAAGCAAAAATCATTTCCCGTAAAATAATAAATAGGGTACAAAATAATAAAAAGAAATATTATAAAAATTATAATAATCTTGCAGTTTAATAATATAAAGCCATAATAGTAGCTCAAGTAATTAATGAAGCGTTTCAAGATGAATTCATGGATGTAAAATGGTTTTTAATGCTTTTAATAAACGATCTACATTTTCTGATCTGGCCCCATGCCCCATTAACCCAATTCTCCAGATCTTTCCCGCTAATGGCCCTAGGCCTCCTCCAATTTCAATTTTGTGCTCTTTTAATAACGTAGATCTTACTTTTAAATCATCCACACCTTCTGGAATTTTCACGGCATTAAGCATGGGCAAGCGATATCCTTCTTCCACGTACATTTCAAGTCCAAGTTCTTCAAGACCTTCTTTTAATCTTATGTGGTTCTCCTCATGTCTTTTATAAACCTTTTCAAGCCTTTCCTCAAAAATTAAAAGCAGTGCTTGATATAACGCATATAGCATGTTAATAGGAGCCGTATGATGGTATACTCTCGCACGCTCTCCGGACCAGTATTGACTTATTAAAGACATGTCTAAATACCAGTTCGGCACTTTTGTCTCCCGATGGGTTATTTTAGTAAATGCTTTATCTGAAAAAGAGACAGGAGATAATCCCGGAGGACATGAGAGGCATTTTTGAGTACCGCTATAAACAGCATCCATCGCCCATTCATCCACTTTTACTTCAATCCCCCCTAAACTCGTAACTGTATCAACTAAGAATAATGCATTAGTTTTCTTCACGATTTTAGAGAGTGCTTCAATGGGATTTTTTACGCCAGTAGAAGTTTCGGCATGTACTACGGCGATAATCTTATAATCTTTTTCATTTACCTTTTCTTCTACTACTCTTGGAATGACAGGCGTGCCCCATTCAAAATCAATATTATCTACTTGAGCTCTTAATCGTTCAGCAACCTCTTGCATTCTCATGCCGAATACGCCATTCGTGAGAATTAAAACAGGATCATTTGGCTCGATTAAATTTACGAAACATGTTTCCATGCCGGCAGAACCCGTTCCTGAAATGGGTAAAGTTAATCTGTTCCTCGTGTTCATTAATTGCTGGAGTAAGATTTGGATCTCATCCATTATTTTAATAAAATATGGATCAAGATGACCAAGGGTCTTACAACTAAGTGCTTTATACACTTCAGGAGGCACGCAAGAAGGTCCTGGCCCCATTAGTAATACTTCTTCAATTCCATCTAATAAATTCTTCATTTTTTAATATTGTTTTTTTTTTATTTTTTGATATTATTAAGAAAGATTGAAATTATTTTCCTTTATAATTTGGTGTACGTTTTTCCAAAAAAGCATTCACACCTTCCTTAAAATCCTCTGTTCCCGATGATTTTACGACATTTTTGGTTTCTAATTCTAATTGATTTATCAAATCATTTTGAAATGTTTTTCTTAACGATTCTTTAGCTAGAGCCATGGCGATGGGGGGTCCTAAACTGATTTTAGTTGCCATTTCTATTATTTGTTCCGTGAATTTTTCTTCCGGTTCAATGATCCGTGAGACCAAATGAAATTTTAACGCCTCTTCAGCAGTAAGGATTCTATTCGTTAAAATCAAATCGCTCGCTAATCCAATTCCTATGATTCTTGGTAAATGATAGGTCGTGGATGAATTTGGAGATAATCCCACATTTGTAAACGCACTTCCAAAGGTAGCATTTCTTGAACAAACTCTAATATCGCAAGCACTAGCTAAACCTAATCCCGCTCCAAAGCAAGCTCCGTTGATTGCTGCTATAACCGGTATTCGTATGGAATAAATAATTTTTATCGATTCATGTAATTCATGGGCTATTTTAGAAATTGTCTCTTGGGGATCCGATGTATTTCGAAATTCAATGAGATCTCCACCGCTACAAAAAGCTTTCCCTTTTCCGGTAATTAATAAACAATTCACATAATTATCGTCTCGTATTTTTTCTAATGTTGTTCGCAATTCTCGAGCTATTTGATAATTAAGTGAATTGTATTGATTAGGGCGATTTAAATAAATAATGCCATATTTCTTATCATCATTGATTTCGAGTAGGATATTTTCAAGAACACTCAAGTATTACACCTTATCGAGTTAAAGAAGTTTTTTTATGTCTGAAGAATATTATACTCAATAAAAATTAAACCCAAGAATTTGAATTTTTAAAGAAAAGGATGGGATCATCGTTCTTCAATATACCATGGGAATTCACGAAATAAAATTAGGACGGCGTTCATGAGCATTATCACGGTCGGATTTTAAATGTATCATGCATTAGACATGAATGTTGTGAAAGTTAGGGTAAGTTGTAAAGATTTAATAATACTTTAAAATGTTATAGAGCGTATCACGTTGAGCAGGTCTTTTACCCGCTGCTTTGATGATATATATTATTTCATCGGGGGGCAAATATTGTCCATGAGTTGCTCCTGCACTACGAGAAATATTTTCTTCCATTAAGGTTCCGGAAAAATCATTCACGCCATAATATAATGAAATTTGAGCAAATTTTATTCCCAGTTTGACCCATGAGCATTGAATGTTATCGATGAGATCTTTAAAAAATAAACGAGCAACTGCAAATAACTTTAAATCTGCCATTCCATAACTTGGTTTGAGGGGATGTTCTTTCGATTTTGATAAAATCGGATTCTCTTTAATGAATGGTAAAGCAACGAATTCCGTGAACCCTCGAGTATTTTTCTGAATAGTTCTTAAAATTTCTAAATGCTCAACTCTATCTTTTAAATCTTCCACGTGTCCATACATTATCGTGCAGGTAGTCGGAATGCCCATCTCATGAGCTTGAGTAATTATTTCGATCCATTGATTAGTACTAATTTTATTCGGACAGATAATTTTTCGAATATCATCGACTAAAATCTCAGCGGCGGTACCCGGAATCGAATCTAATCCCGCATTCTTGAAGTCTCTAAGTACTTCTTTTATCGAATTTCCACTTAAATTAGAAGCATTATATATTTCTTGAGGTGAGAAAGCGTGAACATGGATTTCAGGATCAATTTCCTTTGCGGCTTTAAGGATATCAAGGTAATAATCATACGTTAAATCGGGATTAATCCCTCCTTGAATGCATACTTCCGTACAATGGTTTTCTTTTGCCTCCATGATTTTTTTCTTAATTTCTTCAATATCCAAAAGAAAACCGTCCTTAGATCCTTTTGGAACACTAAAAGAGCAGAATTTACACCCTCTCGAGCAAATATTAGAAAAATTAATATTTCTATTTATCACAAATGTTACAATATTTTCTTTTTTTTGTTGACAAGAATAGTCCGCGATTTGTTGAAGGGCCAAGAATTCTTTTCCCGAGACTTTTAGCAATTTTAAGGCATCGTTGGGAGTAAGCTCTTCGGAATTTAGAGATTTAATGAGAATCCTTCGAATCTCCGGATCAATCTGATCAAATAATTGAGTAGTCAACATCTAAGTTAATATTATCTATTCTTTGTTTAATAGTTTCTGTACAAAATTCCTTTTTATTAATAAATTTATCATAAATCGGTAGCCGTTCCTTTAATTCATACCCAATCTGTTTACATTTTTTTTTTAAATAGGAAATGCTGGGCCAAGGAGCTTCAGGATTAATGTAATCTAGATCAAAGGGAGAAATCCCACCAAAATCATTGATTCCTAATTTAATGAAATCTTTTTCATGCCCAGCAATTAAATTTGGTGGAACTTGAATGGCTATTTCATTTTGAAAAATGACACGGGCTATTCCCGTGATTCTTAATATGTCTTTCATGGAAAGAGGTTTAGAGGGCGTATAGGAAATCCCTTTTTTATATTCGAAATTCTGTAAAATAACTTCTTGAATGTGTCTATGATCTTCATGAATCTTTTTAATGAGCAGTAAATCCTTCACGCGATCTTCAAAACACTCCCCAATTCCTAATAATAATCCGGTTGTAAAGGGGATTTTTAACTTGCCGGCATTCTCGATGTGTTCAATTCGCATTTTCGGATGTTTTGACGGTGAAAATTCGTGGACACCTCCTTTTTTTAATAATTCTACACTCGTGCTTTCTAACATTAAACCCATGCTTGCGCAATACGGTTTTAATTCCTTTAATTCTTCGATTGTAAGAATTCCTATATTCACGTGAGGTAAAATGTTAAAATCCAACACGTACATGCATGTGTCCTTGACAAATTCTACAAAAGTATGACAATGCCTAGCAGTTAATTCATCTCTTACTTCCTTGAAAGAATCAGGGTGATCTCCTGATAAAATCAATGCCTCTTTACAATCATGTTCAAGTCCTTTTTGAATGATTTCTCGCATTTTCTCATTTTCTAATAATACAACATTCCCTTCTCCGGATAATTTTGGCACTTTAAAATTATAAAAGCAATATCCACACTGATTCTGACAATAATTGGAAAGAGATAACGTGAAATTACGGGAATAAGTAATGATCTTCCTCTTCTCAGGAGGTAAATCCCCTCTGATTCGTGCTATCTCCTTTTTTAATTTTCTCAAGCTTAACTCTTTAAAATAGCGAATCTCTTCTTGGAAATTCATGATCTCATTCTTTTATAATTTAAGGTCAAATAATTTTCTCTTTTTTTCACATTAATTAAATGATATCGAGGACATTCGCTCATCTTATCAAAACCTTCTCCATCCACCAAGCTCACGGCATGTTTTCCACCAACAAACCATGGTGCTATTGTTAATCTTATTTCATCTATTAAATCCTTTTCTAAAAAGCCCCAATTTAAAGTTCCTCCTCCTTCCAGTAAAATTTTTTTTATCCCCATATCAGAAAGTGCCTCCAAGGCTCTTGATAAATCAACTTTGACACCCTTTCCCGCTTGTATGATTGTAATTCCTCTTGCTTGATAAAGGGTAATTCGACTAGAGGAAATATTCTCTGTGGTGCAAATAATCGTTGGATAAAGCGCAGGCTCATATGTAATGACGTTCGCATCCAGCGGAATTGTAAGATGACTATCCACGACAATTCTATAATATCCTTTATGAGAGAAATATTTAATATGGAGCTTGGGATTATCTTTAAGAATCGTACCTTTCCCTACCATGATAGCATCTACTTTTGTTCTTAATTTATGGACTTCTTTCCAGTCCGCCTCATCGGATAATTCTGGATCACCCGTTTTAGAAGCAATCTTGCCATCAATGGTCATAGCGGCACTTAAAATCACGTAAGGTTTTTTAGGGCTTTTCATGAATCTTTTTTCCTTTAATATATACTTTTTTCAAGTTTTCTGTATTAGTTCTTTGAATTATTAAAGGATAAAGATTTTTTGCATTCAATCGTGACACGTAATAGTTAGGATGATTTAAATCTATTAAAATGAAATTTGCGTCCTTTCCTTTTGAAAGAGACCCCATCGTATCATCTATTCTTAACGCTCTTGCGGGATTAATGGTAATCATTTTTAACATGTCCAAGGGATTTAATGCCTCTTGTTCGCGTTTTTGACTAAAAACTCGCTGGATTCTGTATAAATAACGCAATTCTTCAAATAAATTCAAGTTATTTACCATGACGTTATCCGTGCCAAGACTAATGGGAATTTCCAATTTTTTAGCCACGTTAATAGGAGGAAACCCCACGCCAAAATATCCATTAGATCTCGGACAGAATACTAAAGAAAGGTTTTTTTCTTTAATCGTTTTTAAATCTTTTTCATTTAAATGGGTTCCATGGACTATGATATCGACTAAATCTTCATTTAACAACCGATTGATTAAATCTTCTCTCCGTTCCACTTCTGCGCAATGACATGCTATTAATTTCCGGTATTTTTGCTTTAGAGATTGTAGTTCTTCTATGAATTCTGCCTCAACTGCTTTGTAGCTTGATAATCCCAATCCGTTTGCCAATTGAAAAATGGGTTCCAATTCATTAATGGTTTTAAATCTTCCAAGAATGATTCCCTTGAGACTTCCTTTTTCAAGTGCTTTTTTCAATAATTTAATGCCCACAATACCCTCTTCCCTAAAGTCTGCGAAACACGTGATGCCATTAGTAATCATTTCTTCCATCGCATTTTTCATGCCTTCTTGTTTAGTGGCATCGGAGGTGGTCCGTAATAAATGATGTTTTAATCCATTGGGAGGAGCAACCACCTTTTTTAAATCTTCATTAAAACCCATTTCTTTGGCAAAACTATCTCCAACATGAACATGAGCATTTATCAAGGCTGGGATCATTAAATAATTCCTTTTTTCTTTTCTTAAATCCAAAATTCCATCTGGAGATTTAAAAGTAATGTTTCTTATTTTACCATTTCCATCAATCTCTAAATTTATATCTTCTTTTAGTACTAACTCATCTCCAATGAGTCCAAAGCGACAAGAGATCGATTTCCTTGACATTAAATTCTTCTCAGCAAGTCAGACAAATGACCAATTTATCTATAAAATATTAAATATTAAAATTGATTCATCTTTTTAAAAATTAGAGATAATTAAATAATAATTATCTTTTACTTAGCTTGGTGATGCTCGATTCACGAATTCAAAATGGACTTGCAAGATACTAATTCAAGTGTCAATCTTGAAATCGATAAGGTCGGAATTAGAGGATTAGAGAAAAAAGTTGAAATTGAAAACGTGAAAAACAAGAGATACTCCTTTTATCCGAAAATCTCCGCCTTGATTAGCCTTCCCGCTAAACAGAGAGGAATTCATATGTCGAGAACTTCTGAGACCATTGAAGAGGTCATCAATGAAGTGATTTTCAAACCCACACCTTCTATTGAAGAACTAGCTCATAGAATTGCTAAAAAATTAATGAAACGACACCCCTATACCTCTAAAGCTGAGGTTAAATTGGAGGGAAAAATCATCATTCAAATGCGAGAAAATGAGAAAAGAGCCATCCAAAAATCATATGAGATTAGTACATGCGTGATCGCTGAAAAAAACCTTGAAGGAGCCATTAATTATAAATATTTTATTGGAGCCAGTGCTGTGGGTATGACGGTTTGCCCTTGTGCAAAAGAAATGAGCCAAGAATATGCAAAAGAAATCATTCAATCAAGAAATGATATCAATATTTCTGAAGAAGATTTGAATAAATTAATCAACATCTTACCTTATGCCTCGCACAATCAACGTTCAAAAGGTACCATCATTCTCCAAATTACTCAATTGAATAGCCATCAAATTGATGTGCTCGACATAATTGACGTGATCGAAGAATCTATGAGTGGACGTATCCAATCTGTCTTAAAACGACCGGAAGAAGCCGAACTAATTCGAAGTTCCCATTTAAAACCTCTCTTCTCAGAAGATGTAGTCAGGGAAATGGCAAAAAATTTTCTTGCACGAGATTTTCCCAATTTAGAGGATGATTTAAAAATCATTTTTAAAATTGAAAGTTATGAAAGCATACATCCGTATAATGTTTATGCTGAAATGAATACCACTATTGAAGAATTAAGAAGAACACTCAAAGAAGAATAGAAAAAAATATTTCTCTTGAAAAATTAGTCCCGAAATATGAAAAAAATCCATGCATTTCTCAAGAATCCATAAGCCTTTTATTTCCACTTTCTTTCTTAAAATTTAGTTTAAATACCGCTTCTTTAAAAAATTACCCTAAAAATAAAATGGAGCAAATAATAGAAGGAATTGAAGGTGATTACATAGAAACCAAGAAAGACCACTTGTTTTTTGATGTAAAAGGATTACTCCATCCCCCAGATCGAAAAATTTGTTTCCTTCGCTTTTATCCAGATCCTGCTGGCAATAGAATTAAAAATGGCTTACGCTATAAAAAAACTTATGACCTCAAGGAAAGATTTGAATTTTTGAATAATAACTATCCCCAATACTTATTTTATTCTCAACAATGGGATGTGAAACTTCAAGGTGTGAAAAATGAAGATATTAAAAAAATATACACCCCGCGAAAATATTTAAAATCTTTAATTCATCGCTCTAATCTCACGCGATTAGAAAAATGCTCACTTGAATTATACCGCCTGTTTATTTCTGAAGGAAACTTGCCCGAGTATGCGATAGGTATTTCTGGCTCTCCTATGGTCGGACTTTATAAAAATGATTCCGATATTGATTTAATCATCTATGGAACTGAAATTAGCAAGCAGTTTCAAGAATATCTTCCATCAATTTTCGAAAACAATAATTTTTGCAGAAAATATACTTTAAGCGAATATCAAACTCATTATGAATGGAGAGTAGGCGGCTCTAATATCCCTTTTGATACGTTCTTGTTTACCGAACAAAGAAAATTACACCAAGGCATATATAAGGGCTTTGAATTTTTTATTCGCTATATTAAGAGCCCTAAAGACTGGGGCGGCTCATATGATGACTATAAATTCAAAAATCTTGGAAGAATTTCACTGAAAGCAAAAATTGTTAATTCAGACGATTCCATTTTTACTCCTTGTTCTTATCAAATCGAACCTCAAAAAATCCTTCACGTGGATATAAAAGGTAAAGAGATTGTGATGAAAGAAATAAAAGAAATTTCATCTTTTAGAGGCAGATTTTGCGAGCAAGCTAAAGCTGGAGAAAACGTTCTCGTAGAAGGAAAATTAGAAAAAGTATATTTTCAAGATAAATTATCCTATTATCGCATCCTATTACAAGACCAAGTCCTTGATAAAATGATTGTTTTGAATTAAATCCTATAAGAAATTTCCTATTTTATTGCCAATATTCCATGTTTTATCTAGTGCTTAAATACTTGAAATTCTTCTTCCATTCTTTTATTAGTCATTCCATTATAATGCTATTATGGTCTTTCTCCGAATTTATAATCCAATTCAGCTCATTTAATGCTAATACTTTCTGTATTCTTGATAAACTTCTTTAAAACTTTTCTTTCATCCTTATCTTCTTTAGAAATGATTTCAGCCTTTGCCGTAAAATGCAATTCAGCTGGAGGTGCGGGAAGTATCTCATGTAAGAAATTTTTCCAAAAATGAATAGTTCCGGAAACTTTATCATTTTTCATGATATCTCTTGCTTTAATTATTTCTGAAACCATTTGAATATAAAGAGAGTTCCCATCACTCTGATACTCGACAACTGAACTATGAGGCTTATTATTCTCACCTGTAATACTTAACACCATCTACATTTGCTTTTTTAATATCTTTTTTACTTACTTTTTAAGATTTCTCAATTTTTATCTCCATTTCGTATTTAATTCATTCTAAAGATTAAGTCCATGAGATATTTATTAATCGTTCTCCTTGAAATTTAAGAAAATCAATATCGACCTCTTTAAATTTTAAAACATTTCCCTAATATGTTCAAGTGGTTTCACTTATCAAGATTTGATCTTAAAATTAATTTAATTCTCTCATTAACCGGCATTAAAGGCTCATGCTCATATCCAACTTTATCCTGATACCAATAATATGTTGTAGCATAATCTATCCAACCACGATCTTTAGCATTTATTCTTGAAATTCTTTTCTGGAACGTTTCGTTGTTGGTCCAATCGTTTGACCAATTTATGCGAAGATCCAAACTTTTATTAAATCCAATATGGTTTATACCCCGAAAACGATACATGCTAAGTAAAGCGGGTTTTGCGGGATTAACATAATTGATACCATTAAAAATTCCATTGAAAAGTTTCTGAAATCCCCAGCTAAATCCAAATGAATCTTCCGTACCTAAATAATCAACTCTTGGTTCATCCTCACCATCAATTCTTATCTCATTATTCCCCTCCATGACATAATAGAACCCTCTAAACATCGGCTCATCCGTACTAATGCTATATGCCCTTCCTATTAAGTGCCCCTTGCCATCTATATGAAAAAAATGATGATTCGTATCATTATTTAATTGGAATGCAAACCTCTTCCAAGTAGCATGAAAATAACCAAGATTTTCCGTCCAAGAATCAAATGCTTCATATTCAACATAACTATAATTTAACATATTATGAGCCGTTTCATTACTGAGTACAACTCGGGCAGATTTCTCGAATGGCATTGGAATGAAACAATTATATGATTTTGGTGCCTTTTCAACAAACGGAGTAGTGAAATCCTCTGCCTGCCCTAAACAACCGTCAGCGAAAAAATCCGCAAGTGGAACTCTAACCGAAGGTATTGGATTATCATTGAAATAAATTTCAAGAATAACACCTCGCGCGCATAAAGCTCTTCTTTGTTCTATTGTAAGTTCAGGATCTTGGATGAAATGCTGCGTGGTATGTATATTAGTTATTATTCCAGGTCCTAATATTCTAGCAATTGTTATTGATTTGCCCGCATCTAAGGACTCGAGTTCCGGATAAGAATCCAAATTCCATCCTCCATTGCATTCTCCAAAATGATATTGCTCCTTTAATTTATAAATTTCTTTCCATCCTAACATGCTTGTTAAACTTTATTCAAAGGATTAATTTAAATTTTTAATATTTAATATTTAAAATATTTAAGATTTTCTATTTAAATGTCGTTTTGAAAAAATATTAATCTTAATGCCTCATTCCATATAAGAGGAAAAAATTATTAATGAATTCGAAAAATAACTTATTCAAAAATTAAAAGAATCAGAATTTACATTCTGAAATTCAATCCTATTATCTTACGGTGCATTAATTTTATTCAGTTTTCTGATAAGAATGATTAATTCCAAATTATTGAAAAAATCATTAAAAATAAAAATAAGAAAAAGAAAATCAACGGGCCTGGCAGGATTCGAACCTGCGACATCCCAGTCCGAAGCCGGGCACCCTTTCTGGCAAAATTTCTATGCGGAAATCTACATCCAGACTAGATTACAGGCCCAATCAAATATAATTGAGTCTAAATAGTATAATAATTGAAATCAAATAAAATTTTTCATTTAACCGTAAAAATAATCCTATCTCTTGGAGTTAGGGATAATCCTTATCTCGCCTTCCGCTTTCTTGAAAAATATTCCAAAAGAAATTGAAAAAAATTCCTAAATTTTATTATCTCATAAAAATCTCCCTCGAGTTCAATCATGCCCCGCATGTAATAATCGGCCAAATAAACTTCTCGCTTTAATGCTTTCAGTAAAGATTCCCTTGTCATCATCATCTTAAGATCCGCTTTCTCATTAATTCCTTGTTGATAAATCAATTTATTATGCTCTCTCTTTATCCAAAAACTAAATATTATATCTTTTCCTTCTCTAACGCAAAATTGATAAATTTTATCCAATAATTTCATTTCTTCCTTAATTTCATCCTCCCACTCCCCAATCTGAACACAGCTTCTAATCACTTCATCCAAAATTGAACTAAACCGATCCCTCTCTTTCTCTTGCTCCAGCTGATCTAGTAATGACTTTAATCTATGCAATTAAAGCCCTTATCCTCCTAAAATTACCATATAACCCTTAAAATGAAAAAACTCAACCTGTTATTATATTAAAAACATCGTGATGTACCTATAAAAATGTTCCCATAAGTCGCATTCCTCTTCCTTACATATTCACGTGTGTTTTAGTTACCTTCTATGTGCCCGATATCAATTCATGCGAAAAAAATTCGATTGGTCCATGAACCCGCCATTCTTCCTTCATTATATTCTAAAAGATTTTTTCTCGCTCGCTTACCTATTTATCTCCCGGTTAACAAGTAATGAAAGAGAATAAAATTTTTATAATTTAGTACATTTTAATCATCACTTAAAATATATTTTTTTTACTTGCCCACATAGTGTAGCACGGTCTAGCATTCTTTGTTCTGCTATTTGGCAGGGAGGCTGAATCGGGACTGTCACTCCTGCGACGCGGGTTCAAATCCCGCTGTGGGCGCTTTTTTCTCTTCCTAATCATCTCTTGCGTTTCGATTTTTCAAAATTTAACGATTTTTGATTATTTCATGATGATTTAAAAAAAAAAAAGAGATAAGGGGAAATTAATTTAAATTTGTTGGCAATAAAGTCCATTATTCTAATAATTTTCTCATGACCATTCCAATTATTTGCTTAATTCAAGAAAATATAATTTTAATGAAATTTTTCAAATAATTTCTTGTTTTTAATGAGATTAAAATTTAACATGTGTTTGGAATGATTATTTTTCTCATGAGGATTAAATGGATGATCAAGAAGATTCCAAGGATCATTGATAAGAAAAAAAAGCTGTAATTCAAGGAACACAAAAAAAAGAGAAGAAAAAGAGAAATGATAAGGATAAAATAAGTGATACTCCAAATGGTGCTTTTTTCCAATACGAATTGAAAAATTCGTATCTATATCATTAATGAAAGTCAGGTCTATAATATAAAAAGAAAATGAATTGACTTCTCTTGATGTCAATAGTAGAAAAAAGAAAGAAAGAACTAGAAACAAATTTATTATGGTAATAATAAAAAATCCACCTTTAAAATCATTTAGAATTGACTTTAAATTAAATAAGCCTAAAAAATTATCTTTTGAAATGATGGCTCAATTCGAAAATGCAATAAAAGAAAAGTATCCGATTGCTCCCAATATAAATATAATAGAATATCCAAGTGATATATTAACTAAAATAGATTTTCCAATCCAAATAGGACCGATTCAATTTTTAAATGAGGAGAAAACGCGTCAAATTCATTTTTATTCGAATGGTCTGATATTCATTTTTACAGAATATTCATCTTGGAAAGATATAAAAAATAAAATAATTGAAACTTTAAAAAAATTAAATAATAATTTAAAAATTAAGGAAATTGAGCAAATTAGAATGGAATATATTGATGAATTTAATTTTCCTTCGAAAGGTTTCGAATTAAAAAAATTTTTTAAATTACACACAGAATTTCCCTCTAATTGGGAGATTGATTATAATGATTTTTATTGCGCTATAAAAGTTTTAACATCAGAATCCGATAAATATATAATTAGGTTAAGAGGACTGTCTTCTAAAAAGGAAGGGCATTTTTGTTTTAATTTAGAAAATATATATATAAGAACAAAAAATTTTTCTATAGAGAATGAAGGTACTTTAAATGATGAATTAGATGATATTTATGATATCATTGAAGATAAATTTTTAAATATAATGCATAAATTAATGAAAACATATATTAATTTTGAAAATAATGAAAAAAATGAATTGATAGAAGATAGTATAGATCCAGTAAATAGTGATAATTTAACTTCATGGATTAAAAATTTCATAGAAGCTATAATAAATATAGTGAAACAATTATATGATAATTTGAAGAGAATTTATTATGATCTTAAGGAGTTATTACCTGAAATTTTTGATAAATTCATTGAGGGCCTTTTATTATATTGGAAAGCAACAAGAAAAGAGCCTGTTATTAATTTCCAACAGATTTTCACCATTTTTCAGATAATAGGTTTAAAAGAAATTTATCCGGCAACATTCGATAAAATCAATGGTGCTTTACAATGGAAAATATGTCCAGTAGATTTCATTACCATTGAATTCTTGAATTCTTATAAAAATTCGCTATTATCTAATGTTTCTGAAGACGTTCTCATTGCTATAGATGATCTAATAGACACTTTATTAATTTTTCAAAAAGAACAAAACAATCAAAAAGAACTTGAAAAGGAATTGGCAAATATTTTAAATGATTAATTTTTAAAAACCATGCGTTTTTTTTTGAATAACATATGATTTACGACACGAATGTACCGAAAGGCCTTCTCAACAAGGAGATGTTTTACAAAATATTCCCAAAATAACTCCTAATCAAGTTAATTTCGATGATATTAAGAATTATTGGTTAGAAAACATTCAAATTAATGAAATACCTGAAAAAGGAGATTTTAAAATAAAACCTATTCTTGCTCATGGCGTCATATTGTCACAATCTTGCGATATTCGACAAGGTTATTCAATTTTATTTGCGGAATTGACAGATCTTCCTGAAAATAAACTCTCTGTTAATAATATTAAAAAGAGAGTAAAGGGAATAAGAAATATCATTAGAGATGAAACAAGGTTTTACTATTTTCCTCCGATGGAACAAATTGAATTTTTTAAAAAACCAAAATTATTAGATTTTAAAAGCCTTTTTTTAATTCCATATGAATTTTTTCAAAATAATATTCAATATTTTTATGTTTGCCGGCTAAAGGAACCCGCATTGAAAGTATTAATTGATAAAATTACTAGATTTTTCAGCAGACTGGCATTTGAAGATATTATGTTTTTAAATGGAGACGAGATTAAATTTCATTTAGGACAATTATCTGGTGAGGATCGTTCTAATGCTGAAATGACGTTAAGGGAATTAAAAAAATAGTAAAATTTTTTTCGATTTAAATAATAAAAGTGTAATTTTATTTTCACTATTTTAAATAATTATGTTTGGAGTAATTTTATTACTTTGATAAGAGAGAAATTTTTCGGAAATCACTAAAAGATTTTTTTAAATATATTTCAAGAGTATTATTTAGATTATTTTTTAAATTTGAGTTTTTTCTGATATATGTTTCAAGGAAATGAAATTTCGATGAGATTGCTGCGTTTTTGTTTTTTTTTAATTTGAGCGAATAATATTTAAAATGTTTTTGGAATGATTATTTTTTTCATGAGGATTAAATGGATGATCAAGAAGATTCCAAGGATCATTGATAAGAAAAAAAAGCTATAATTCAAGGAAATCGCTGCTATCAAGCTTAAAAAGTTGGTTGAAAAGAAGAATGAGATTCCATTTGCACTTTCAGCGATACCGGAATACTTGGAGGTATTTTTCAAGATGTTTAAGAAAATGAATATCTTTAGAGCAATGCTGTAGAAAAAGCCGTTGAGGGAGCCGATGAACAGAAAAAGGAAGATAAAAATTAGAAATGAGCTGGTAATGCCAAACAAGATTTCTACGATTAACATGATCAAAATGGAAGGCAACGACCATTTCATCAGTATTGAGAGGGATACCTTGGTGGATAAGAAAGCAACCGTGGTTTGCATGATTAGTGCCAAAAAAGCCAATAGATAAGTTGTATAAGCGGGGAAACCTAAGATTTCCGATTTTAAAGGGTATAGGAAATTAATTCCTGTAGCGCTCAAGGCAAAAAAAACGATGAAATAGATGGGAATGGCAATAGGGACATGAAATTGCTCCGTATTTAGAGAAAGGTGATTTTCCTCATTCTTCGAGTTTAAAGTTTGAAAAGATGATGGAATGGCGGGAGAATGAGACGCAAGCGAAAGGGAATTGACAGAATTAAATTTAGGGGGTTCTTTAAAAAAGCAAGTACTGATGAGAATCATTAGAAGAAGGAAGAGGGGGCTAATATAAAAAATAAAAAGGAGTTCATTTAATGAAAATAATAGGATGAACCCAATCAGGAATCCGGAGAGAATGCCAAAGTTCCAAGAGAAATTATAGCGGGATATGAGCGTGTCAATTTTTTCAAGCCCTGAGTCCGATATGCTCGATTGCAAGCTTGACCAATAAAAGCCCATGATGAATCCTTCAAAAACCCGAGAGAAAAAAAAAACGAAAGGATGCAGCGTGAAGTAATAGGTCAATTGGGCAAGAAATCCTCCGGCACACGCTAATATGATGCTATACTTGCGACCTATTTTATTTGAAAATTTATTAACGGCCATGGGGGAAAAGCAATACGTTATTGCCATGCCTGAACTTAATAAACCGATAATTCTCACATCTACGCCTTGGTTAAAGAAATAAAGAGGGATGGCGAGATTTATTAGCGCACCATTTATAGGATAGATAATGGCTAATAAAAGCACGGGCCAAAAGGGCCATTTCGAGATCATCACTGATTTTTCCATGGAAATTTTATTACATGTTTTAAGCGTGCTACTAAATCTTAAAGCACGGCATGAAAGTTAAAGTTTACCACGATTTAGGGAAATAATTTAAGGAATTAAGATATAGAAATCTAATTCCTAATGAAATTATCAAAAAAACCTTCTTATCCTTTCATTTCAAGTGAAATTTCTCTCTTTCTCTCTTTTATATAAAATTTTTGTATAAAAAAAAGATTGAGGCGTTATGAGAATTATGAGGCTAAAAATAAGGAGCAAAAAGCAAGAGATAACATGTGAAATCAAAATAAATTAAAAAAAAAAAGAAATTCATTAGTAAATTGGTCGCAAATTCATTTTACTTCGATTTTCTTTTTCTCGGGTTCTGGAGGCTCTATTTTTGGCACTTTAATGGTAAGCACGCCCTTATCCAAGGAAGCATCAATCTTGTCCTCATCAATGTATTCGGGCAAGTTGAACGCTCGGTAATAGCTGGCAGAGCGATATTCGCGTCTGATGAGTTCTCCTTTCTCTTCTTCCTTTTTCTCTTCCTTGTGCTCGCCCTTGATTTCTAACATGCCATCGTGAATGGTAACTTCTAAATCTCCTTTATCCATGCCTGGCATTTCAGCACTTATTATGAAGTAATCTTTTGTCTCGCTGATGTTTGCCAAGGGAGTTCTGAAAATGGGTTCATCTTCGCTAATTTCTAGGCTTAAAGGTCGAAAAGCTCGTCCACTAAATGGCCACCACCAATCCTCAAAAAAACTTCTCCTCACATCATCGAAGAAGCGATCCATTTCTTGAAACAAGGAAAATGGGCTTTCTCGTCTGAGCGTGATTTCACGCGATTTTTTATCTTCCTTACTTTCTGTTTTCTTAACATCTACTTTTTTGGAATCAGACATATGATCCACCTCCTAACTTATTGATTTTAAGTTAATGGATGGATGACAATAATAGATTGACAAACCCTAATTTATACAAATCACTTTACATATATAAATCTTTCGGTTAGGGTCACCTCCTCTAAAGTGATTTTTTAAAATGGAAATCTAACAAGTAAATACTTTTAGATCTGCACTTAAAGTCAACTCTAAAATTATTATAAATCACCCAAATTTTTACTTCAAATTAAAAATTTAAAAAAAAACATTAAAAATAAAAATCTCGCATGAGAATTTCAAAAAAATTGCATCACTAAATGAAAATAAAAGGGATCATGATAAGAGAAAAGGAAAAATTATAGGGAGAAATGAAAAATAAAATTAAAAAAAAAGAATGAGTTTTTTTATCTTTACTCGATTTTAGATTATAAATCTTCTATTAGCCCGATTATAGCCGCAATTAAAACAATCAGCCCGCCCCAAAGATTAGCAAAAATGATAAGCAAGATGGCAAGAACCAACAACACGATCCAGTTAAAGGGAAGGGGTTGATCTGGTTTTAATGCACACAAAAACGTCAAGATGACGATTATCAAACCAACTATCGCCGATACGATAATGCTAACAACAACAGGTACAGGAGTAGGAAAAAAACCTAATCCCGCTAAGGAAGCGAACATGGATATTACACCCACTAAGCCTAGAATTGCGCCGATGATGGTTAGAAACTTCATTAATTTTTCATTCTTATAGTGCTTTTTCATTTAATCACCCTTAATTCGTTCAAAATGTTAATTAAAAATAACCATTGGATCTCAAATAATTTTTTAGTTTATTTTTAATAATGCGATGAGATGATAAAAAAAAAATTAATAGTTATATAAAAACATGTAAAAAAAATGTTTGTTATTTAATTCATGGAAAATAGAACTATTAAGATCATTTAATTAGCCCGAGAACTCCGGCAATCAAGACCAAAATTCCTCCAATTAAGCTCGAGAATAAAATAATTAAAATTCCCAAAATGAGAAATAGTACGGCATTAAAAGGTATGGGATCTTCCGGTCTCACGCACGCTAAAATAACGACTATTCCAAGAATAATTCCAATAATTGGGCCGATAATGGAGCCTCCTAAAGAGATGAAAATTGTAAAGGAGCGCCCCACAAAACTCAAGAAAGATTCCACTAGAGCTAAAACTCCCCCTACTACAGCGAGTATTTTCATGATGGAATATCGCTTATATTTAGGCATTTGTACCCTCTTTTCATTTTTTTAATCAATAAATAATATAGATTATAACTAATGTTAATATTTAAATGATGATCTAATTTTTAATAATAGTTCAAAGGAGCCTTTAGTTCTAATCATTAGGGGAGAGTTTTCACTATTCACTATATAATGTCTTATTAATGCGGGGTAATAAAGCACAAATGACAGCTTGAGTTAAAATTGTTTTTCTATTTAGAACATGCATGCTAAGAACTCCGATGGCACCTTGTTTATATTTCAAGTTTTTATTTCCGAATAAATTTCCCATGATTTCCCCTATTTCGGTGGTTTTGTCCGATAATACTTTTTTAATTACCCGTGGAGGATATTCAAAGCCGATTCCGCTTCCAATAGTTATTTTCTCATGTTCATCCATGATAACGCAGAATTGAAAATCCATGTAGCCCGTAATCGCAGGGGGTATTTTAACTAAGCCCGCTTCAATTCCCACGCCAAAAATGTCGCGTGTTTGTTTTGTTTCTTGCATTAAATATTTTAAAGCCTCTTTAGCTCGATTGATTGCTCCTTTCAAAATTAATTCAATTCCTATTGGTTGGGCTCGAACTTTCGGATCTGCTTTAATCTTACTCACGGTAAAAGATGAGAAGTATTTCGCAAAACCATCTTTTACTGCCTCATATTTCAAGGGATTTAAAGACCCCACGCATATTTTTAACATGGATACTGTTCCATAAATCCTAAAATTATTCCTTTTATTAAATTTAAAGAAGTAAATTTAGATTAAATTCTCTTTTTAAAATTAAAAATAATTTATTAAGAGGCAATCCCATTACATTTGACGAAGAACCTTCAATATAATCGATGAACAAGCCTGCTTTTTGTCTAATTGAATATGCGCCAGCTCTCCCTCTCCATTCGCCTGATTTTATATAAGCCCAAATATCTTCATTTGAGAGCGGTAAAAACTTGACTCGAGTAATATCGTGATCGACGATAATTTTAGGAGAGGGAACTTCGCTAATTGCAATGCCGGTAATTAATGAATGGGTGGTGCCTTGTAATTTTTTTAGAATATTAAATGCTTCTTTTTCATTCTTAGCCTTTCCAATGATGTCTCTCTGATGCTCAACAACGGTATCGAATCCAATAATAATATACTCGTTTTTTCTTGAAATTAGTTTATTTTTAGCGGCCAAAGCCTTTTGTTTTGCCAATTCTTCCACGAGACTTACGGGATCCGGGATCTTACGTTTAAATTCTTCTTCATTGACATTAGTAACCAATATTTCAAAGGAGATTCCCGCTTGCTTTAGAAGTTCGCTTCTATCGATTGATTTTGATGCTAAAATGATTTTTTTCATAAGAATTCAACGATAACTTTTCGGATAGGATTAATGTAATTTTTTCTAATTTAAAATATTTCCTTCCCTCCTCATGAAATTGAATGGGGTGTATGAAATATTCATGATTTAAATTAGGTGTTATAGAATAAAGATAAATAAGATGAAGGAAATCGCATACAATGAGATTAATATGGCTCCCGCTTTCTTGTCTAACTTTTGCCTGACCGAGACCAACACTATTACCATTGTGCAAGAAATTATTGTATAGAGGATAGTGGGCATGGCCAATTCTGCGGAAACATTCTGAGGAAATAAGAAATTTCCTATCGCAATGGATATAGAAGCATCAACGATACAACTTCCTAAGGCATCTCCAATTGCAATGTTATATTCTTTTTTTTTAATTGCCGTGACTTCTATGAATAACTCAGGGGAAGATGTCCCAATAGCTAAAATGGTATAACTTAAAATATATTCGGGAATTTGTAAGAAAGATGATAAAATAATTATCGATTGGATGATAATAAAGGAACTAATAGCAACTCCCAGAAAACCTAAAATCGCTAACATGAGGTGTATCTTTTTTGGTTTATATTTGTCTAAAACCATCAGATCTACTTTTTCTAACATGTCAGAATGCGTAACGTTATAAGTAATAAGTGTATAAAATATAAAACTTAACAGCATGAATAAGGCATCTAAACGAGTGAAATAGCCCTTTTCCACCACGGTAAAAATCAAAAATAATGATAAGACTAAACATGAACCAATAATAATGAATTCTTTTCGTTTTATATAAATCGTTCCGCAGAGGAAAGGTAATAAGCCAAACACTAAAGTTAATTGCGTTAAAACTGAACCTACAGAATCACCCACGTTAATGTCACTATGGCCTAAATAACTGGAAATGATGGAATTAAATATTTCGGGGAAATCAGTTCCAATAGATACAAGAGTTATCCCTATGATTAAACTTGAGACTCCTAATTGAGAAGCTAATCTAGCAGAATGAATTACAGCTACTCTACTGGAATACATGATTAAAACGATTCCTCCTACTAACAACAAACTATACATTAAAACTTCGGCCATTTTTGATCTTCTTCACTAAAATTGATTCCTGATTTCAAATGCATTCTAAATGGAATTTTCATCTAACTTAAAATCATCCATTCAAATTAGAATAAGAATGATGAGAGGGATTCTCACACCATTTCCATGCGAATAGCCTATAAGAGGGCAAAAATATATTATTTTTATTCTTTTTAAATGTTACCTTTTAGATGTCCCCTAGAAAAAATTTTGATTTGATCACGACTCTTTTACCAGGTGATTTGTTTGGGAACTGATTCATGAGATAATGATCATTTTGCTACCGTTTAAAAGATTGTTAAATGTTGAAATCAGTAATCAGTAGTTTAAAAACTAGATAAACCTAAAATTTTCTTAGCGAACGCATTCATCAAGATCTAAACCTTTATTACGAATTGAATTAATTATTTTAACTAAAGAAAAACAATATGCAATTAACAAATTAAAAATTGAACCCTTGAATTTTACCATGAGTCTAACCCGTTTAGATTTGTTAAACGGCATTTTAGGCACGTTATTAGTTGGAACCTCCATTATTTTAGGTCTTATCATCACGTTTAAATATTTTAAGAACAAGGATATTAATTTCTTGTATGTGGGCATTGCGTGGTGTTTTTTTGTGTCAGGATGGTATGGCACTACGATTTCTTTTTTCGTAGCTCTGATCACGGGTGGAGAAGGGTTAAGTTTTGCGGCAATATTAGCATGGAATTTTATTCCCTTGCCAATTGGCTTAATCTCATGGCTCATGGCTTTTACGAATTTCCTTTATAAAGAACGGCAAAAATTGATTATTGGGATTTATCTGCTCATTACTTTTATTTTTTATATTATATTTCTTTATTTCTTAATCAATGATCCCGGGTATATAGGGCACAAAATCTCACCGGTGGATACTACTGCCAATCCCTCGATATTAATTGTTTACCTGCTCTTTTTTATCTTTTCTTTCTTATTAACGGGACTTAAATTTGCCTGGGAATCCATAAAAATCGACAATCCAGAAACAAAAATTAAGGGAAAGCTTTTACTTGCTGCGTTTCCCACTTTTTGCGTGGGAGCGATCTTAGATGCAACATTTCCTTCTAATGCAGTTACGCTCATTATTTTCAGAGTCATTCTCATATTAAGCGCCTTTGAATTCTATAACGCTTTCATGCTACCCAAATGGATGAAAAAAATCCTAATCAAATCGGAGTCGGCTAATTGATATAATGTCAAGCAAGATTTATCTCTTTATTTTTTTATGATAAATTTTTTATTCGAGTATTTAGATTAAATTTAAAAACCATCTTCCTATTTGAAATAATAGGGGAATTTCATGGTCAAGCTCATACAAGATATTTGGATTCAAAAAAAGAATGGTATTGTATTATTTAGCAGAGTATTTAATAAGAAAATTGAAGATCAGCTTTTTGGGGCATTGATGAGCGCCTTAAATTCATTTGCTGAGCAATTATCGGAAGGAGGATTAAGTAATTTTGAATTAAGTGATAAAAAATTTACGTTAATAAAGAAAAAAGATCTACTCTTCATTTGCAATTATTCAAAAAAGGTAAAAGAAAAAAAAGTAAATGCCGAATTGGAAGCGATTGCTGAGAAATTCTTAAAGCTTTACCCTGAGGTACAAAATGAAAATTTTGATTACGAGTTGAGTAAATTTGAGGAATTTGAAAAAGTAATAGAGGACGCCCTTCAAGAGCCCATTAAAAAATTTTGGGAAGAATTTTAACTGTTTACTCTTACCCTCCAAAATAGATGTAGATAAATACTATATCATCGCCGTCTTTTAAGACCGTATCTAAAAATTTTTCATGTCTGTAAGAATGTCCATTGATAATGATGGAGAGTAATTTATTAAATTGATTTTCATTCCCATTTTCCCAGATTAAATCATAGAATTTTTGCCCGAACTTTTCCTTAAGGCGTTGTAATAATTCTCGGAGCGTGAGGGGTTTTTCAAATTCCATGGTTTGAAATACTTTTCCGGTAATCTCGTTGAAAGGGGGCGAAAACTCAAGATTTAATTTCATTTTACTCTCATCACCTAATTTTATTAGTTAAATTTCCATAAACATTAAATAAATTTATTTCTAAATATTTTTTCATTTAAATACATTTGTTTAACTATCAACTATCTTATAATAACTATTAAGTTTATAATAAAAATCTTAAAATAATGTTGATATTTATTATTCCAAAAATTTCTACTTGTTTTCCATGGCAAAAATATTTTTTATTTCCGAAAAAAGCGTGAAAAGAGCGTGGCTGAAAGCCTTACAAGAGGTTCTGTACAAGGGTGATGAGATCAAGACAGAATATGATAAACCCGGCGATCCTCTCTCTCGGGATGCTACGGTTTTAATTGAAGTTAAAGAACCCTTCAGCGAACCCATAACGAGAAAAAATAAAATCTTGAAAATAAAATCCAAGTTTGGAAATTATCACGAGGTGTACGGTAATTTAGGAGATACTTATTTAATTGGTTCCATTCAGAGTGGTTATATCGAAGAAATCATGGAAGGCGTGAATGATAAGTACATTCAAGAATCCGGGACGAGTTTTCCTTATTCTTACCACGATCGGATTTTTAATTATGCGCCTTATTCTCTGGAAGATACGATTCATAAGCATTATAACATGGAGATCGTGAACAACGACTCAGTTATCCATCATGAAAAATTAAACAGGGCAAAAAAAATAGAAAAAATAAAAGACACCTACGTTTGGAAATTAGAGGAAGGAATGGAAATACACTTGGATAAGGAAATCAAAGACCAAATGGGATTTGAAAAGCTTCCCATGGGAATTTTTAATTTTCCAAGGGTCAATCAAATAAAGTATATCATAGAGAAATTAAGAGAAAAACCCTATAGTAGAAGGGCTCAAGCCATAACATGGCGTCCCTTAGTAGATCCTTATCATTTTGACCCGCCTTGTCTCCAGAGAATTTACATGCGCATTAAAAATGACCATCTTTTAATGCAAACCACGTGGAGAAGCAGGGATTTGTTTCGAGCTTGGGAAGCCAACGTGAATGGAATGATTAGAATTCAGAAATACGTCGCAGAACAATTAAATGTGGAAATTGGTCATTACGTCGATTTTAGTAATTCCCTTCATATTTATGGAAATACCATTCCCGAAGTAGAAGATCTATTAGAAAGAATGAGAATGCGAGAAGATTTATCGCAAACTGAATAATAGCGAGTAAATGAAAAAGATAAAATATTCAAGGTTTAAAATAAGAAAAAGAGATTAGAACTTTAAAAGAGTTTAGGGAAAATGTGTCTCGTGTTTTGATAGATTTGCTCCTCAATTTCCCCTTCTGGTACGTTTTTAATTAGGGAAATGGATCGAATTACTTGGCGTATCATGGCAGGCGTGCCAATTTTTCCTTTATATTTCACAGGACCATCACTCTCCACTAAAAGATGGTAAATATCGACCATTTCAACGGTATTGTGCACGGCGGGAGAATAAGAAATAGCGGGAGTAATGGAAAAGTAATAGCCTCTATCCATTCCTTCTTTTAAATATTTTTCTGGTCCCGAATACCAATGAATATTAACATTCGGTATTGAATAACTGGGAAGTAAATCAAAAACTTGTTTTTCTCCTCCTTTCGTGTGAAGATTGACGGGTAATGCTAATTCTTGAGCTAATTCAAGCATTTTTTTAAAAATCTTTTCTTGAAGGGGGTAAAGTTCTTTTTCTTTAATAAAATAATGGTCAATCCCAATTTCTCCAATGGCAACTATTTTATCGGCATGTTTTTTAATATAATCGCATGCGCTTTCCATTTGATTTTCGATATTTTTATTCATCTTGACTTCCTCCGGATGGATTCCTAATGCCGGATAAATGATATCCTGTTGGCTCGAGATTTCAATAATGCGTTTTAAACCAATATAACTCATTCCTACGGCGATAATTTTATTCACGCCAGCGTTTAAAGCTTCCTCAATGATTTGATCTAAGGTGAGATATAAATTCACGTGACAATGCACATCACATATCATTTTTACCACCTTGATAAACTAAATGAGAAAAACAAGAAACGAAAAGAAACCAAGAAGTTATAATTTGGAGATCCGTTCTCGTAATTTGGTGATTTCCAATGCAAGCTCATATCGCTTGAAAGAGCTGATGTCTTTCAGTTCAATTCTATCTTTTAATGCTTTTAATTCTTCTAAAAGGTATTGCTTTAAATCTTCTCTTGAAAATCGTTCGAACTGCGGTTTAATTTCATCAATCTTCGCTACTTTTTTTATTCTAAGCTTTGAAATCGCTTTAGCGAGTTGAGCTTGAAATCCTTTCGATTCTATCGGGTCTGCTTCGCCTAAAAAATCTAAAGATGTTTTTAATCCATCAATAAATGATTGTAAATCTTTAGGATCAACAGGATCGATATTATCATTCATTTAAATTAAAATTCTCTGCGTTGTTAAATAGTTCAATTTAAATATTAACCGATTTTTAATACTTTTTATTAATTATTGTTGAGTAGAATGTGAAAATTAATGAAAAGTTTTCTATAAAAATTTTTGTTATTTTAAATCGAAATACTATTAAAAAGAATTTTGACTTTTAAAGCAAGGTAGCTCTTTTTTCTATTTCCGCCATGATATCACTCAATATTTCTTTCACATCCGCAACCGTTTCAACTATAAAATCCGGCTCAAGTTGTTTTAATTGTTCTTTTGAGAGAAATCCCGTTGCGACACCCACGGTAATAGCGTGTACATTCTTTCCCATTTGAACGTCCGTATACATGTCCCCAATCACTATAATATTATTAATGGGAACATTCATTATTTTTGAAGCTTTAATGATGCTTTCGGGATGGGGTTTCAAATTTTTCACATCACTTCGAGTAATGATTTTGCCATCAAATTTCTTGTAAAACTCCGGGAATTTTGAAAGTCGTTCTTCCACTTCTTTTTTTGAGGAGGTCGTAGCGATGGTATAAGGGATGTTTTTCTCATCTAAAATTTGAAATAATTCCTTCACGCCCTCATAGAGGGTGATATTTTTTGATTCTCTTTTAAAAATTTTATTTGCCATCATTAACGCTTTAATTCTTTGAAAAAATGATAATCCTAATTTTTTAAACACTGAAAGCATTACTTTGGTTGTTAAGTGCTTCCTGTTTTCGCCCCCCACCAGTTCATATATTAATTCTTCAATCTCTCGTTCAATTTTGTCATTGGTTTTGATATTAAATTTCTCATAAATTTCTTTAGCTATTATTTTTCGAATATCCATGCTATTTATTAAAGTTCCATCGAGGTCGAAAACAAATCCTATCTTAAAATTTTCAGAGCGAGCCATATTATCGTGTAAAATGAAATTTTAATATAATATTTTATCATTTAGAAGAATCCATTAATAAGAAGAGATATCATCAATTTTCAACAAAATAGTCTAAACCTTTATTTAAGACCACTAAAAATTCTATTCTTCTATATCTTCAAGTCATTTGGCCATATGAGAAAGAGAATTTTCACCCATTAAGCAAGCGTGAAATAAAACCTTGCGAAACATGGATATTGTAGTGAGGTAAGATAAATCTAAACCATATCATGCGGATTTGATTTTTTTTTTGATGGAAACACTATGTTTAAGAATAAATTTCACGGATATTTCAACCTATTTTTAATGTTTGAGCAGTATCTAAATATTCGATAATCGCGGTTGCCATGATTTCTAAGATTTCTTGTTGATACTTTTTATAATGTATTCGAATTTTATCGGAAAATTCAACTTGAATCGCCTGACTATTATTAATGCTCGATGCTCCATGGATTTGAGTTATATATCCGCCCGTGAGCACGTATTCCCTTCTTCTCGGATGGCCCGGCGCAATAGGAATATCATGTTCCAAGAATTTTTTAATGAGCATCCCTCTAATATTTTTATCCCAATCCTTTCTTGGAATAGGGGTGTTTGAAATGGAATTTAAATTATTAG
This sequence comes from Promethearchaeota archaeon, assembly GCA_029838195.1. Taxonomy (GTDB): domain Archaea; phylum Asgardarchaeota; class Lokiarchaeia; order Sigyniarchaeales; family SOKP01; genus JALGVJ01. The sequence continues at coordinate 51,318 of JALGVJ010000012.1, read as the reverse complement.
TTCCAAGGACGATATCCACGTCCCTAAATCCCGCTGGTCGCTTATGTTTTTCAAATCCATGAATGTCAATCAGAAGAGATATTCCAAAATACTTTAAATTATAGGAAATGAATTCTCGTATTTTATCATGATAAAAATGATATAGTTTTTTGGCTATTTTCGAGTTAGAATTAAAGGCTTCATGTTCATCTCTATTGAGGTCAATTTGTGAGCGCTTTAGGTTGGATATGATGAGAGAAGGAATGGATTTTTCATTATTTTCTTTAATCTTTAATCGAGAGGAAATGATGGAGCATAATTTTCTTGCTATTTCTATCGTTCCTTTATCAATCCCAAATATACCATTTTCTCTTTCAGGAATTTCCTTACACCTTAAGGAACCTCCATGCGGTACTGAAAATATTAAAGGAATCGTGCCTTTTTCAAAAAACATGGGCATTTTTATTACTTTTTCCACCATGGGTAGTATCATATTAGATTTAATCCTTTAAAGGTTTAATGGAAAAGGTGTCCCGAGAATCTAAAGCTTTCTTTAATAAAAGAAAAAGTAAATTTAATAAATAGGGAAAAAAAAATAATAATATCGATTTTTATGGGTAAAAAATTTAAAAAGCCACATCAAGCGTAGAGTCCCGCATACCAGTACGTTATATAGCGTCCAATGAAGAAAAATATTAACCAGATGCCAAAAGCAAGCAGTCCATAGAGGTAATAGAGCCAGAGTTTCTTCTCTTTCTCGAATACTAAATAGCAATAAAGCCACGTGAAAAGGGCGCCCACGACCCCCAATATGATGTCCGTGGTAATGTTTTGCCAGCTATCTGCTCTCCCTTCAAACTTCCATCCAAGTTCAATAAAAAGGGAATTCTCTAAAAGCTCCCATGTAATGAGAACGGCAAGCGAGCAAATAAAAACGAATAATAGGGAAAAGATAGGAATTTTCCCTTGATGCTTCGGAATGGTATAAAATAGGGAAAAAAACAAAAAAACACCGATTCCAAAACATATATGGCCTAAACTATAAAAATCAAACCAACTGACACCCACTTCATCGATGGAAGTGGCAATTAACCAATTAAATAGCATTATCTTTCACTTGATGGGAATTTCTACTATAATGAATATTTTAGGTTAATAATATAATAAAATGGTGGTTAATAAATTTAGATGATTAATTATTGTTCGCTTAATTTTAATATAAGAACCATGAACCTTTTTAAGTGGCATGGATATTAATGATTTCGAAGGTGATATTATTAAAGATACCGCAGTAATCCTTTATCACGAGCACGTGAATAAGAATAGTTGGAATGCTCTCTTAGCAGCTTTGGAAACGGAAAACGTTTTAGAAGGGAGAGACATGGATATTTTCATTATTGAGTCTCAATGGGATCTTCTTCAAAAAATAAATGAATTATTAAGAACTCATGCTCTCCTCCATGTTTGCTTTTCCCTTTTCACTTCCCAGTTTTTTGAAATAAAATGGCTCGTGAAGAATTTAAAAAGGAGATATGGGAAAAAACTTCAGTTAATTGCGGGTGGGCCTCATCCTACAGGTGATCCTCGAAGAACTCTGGATATAGGAGTTGATATTGGCGTTCTTGGGGAGGGAGAGAAAACTTTTTCTGAACTCCTAAAACACGTTAAAAACAATGATGATATCAGAAAAGTTAAAGGAATTTATTTCATTAACGAGCAAGGAAAGCATCAATACATCGGAAAGCGTTCCTTTATTCAATTGGATGATTATCGCTCATTTCCCAAACACCAATTTAAAAGATTTGGCCCCATTGAAATCACAAGAGGATGTCCTCATGCTTGTTATTTTTGCCAAACACCCCACATTTTCGGTACCAAGCCTCGGCATAGAAGTATAGAATCTATTTGCGAGCATGTGGATGATTTGGTTGAACAATTCAAGGATCACACGGATGTGAGATTCGTGGCACCTAATGCTTTTTCTTACGGTTCTATTGACGGAAAAAAGCTGAATCTAAATAAAATTGAGGAGCTTTTGAGAACGACCAAGGATCGCTTTTCTAAGAAAGGAAGGCTTTTTTTTGGTACATTTCCTTCCGAAGCGCGACCTGAACATGTCATTCCCGCTTCTCTTGAGTTAATTAAAAAATACGCATCTAATGATAATATCGTAATAGGAGCCCAATCTGGGAGTCAAAAAATATTAGATTCTTGTAATAGAGGACATTCCGTAGAAGATATTTGTAAAGCCGTGGAATTAACAACTAAATATAAATTAAAAGCAATCGTGGATTTTATTTTTGGATTACCGGGAGAAAATGAAAGTGATGTAGAGAAAACAATTAAAGTAATGAAAGATTTAACGAAGCTTGGAGCGACAATTCACGCTCACTACTTCATGCCCCTACCTCAAACACCTTTTTCTTCGAAAGCTCCGGGATTCCTGAAAGGAAATTTATTGAACGTGATAGAAAAGCTAACTTCTAACGGAAATTTATTCGGTTCATGGAAAAGACAAGCTCAATTAGCCAAAAAATTTTTAAAACAGCGGAGTTCTAAATAATTTCCGTCTAAAACGAGAATATTTTCAGATCCATTGAATTAGAGAACCTGTTAGGTGTTTAAAACAATTTGTTTATCCTTTTTTGTTATAAAACCCTCTCTTTCTAATCTAATTGTTATCTCACTTAATTTCTTTTCATTAATATTCAATTCTTTCATTAACTCGTGTTTGTTAATGACTTTTTTTGTAAGAAGAATTTTTAATATTTTTCCCCTTAGTTGTCTGGTGGACCCCTCAAATTTTTTTTGTTTTTTATAATGAAAGCTCCTTTTATTCAAGTTTGGAAATTTCTTTTTGAACATGACTCCATGGTCCATTAATGCATTATATCATCCCCTCGGATTTTCTCAATCAAGCGTTTTTTCTACGATCGGATAAATCTCTGTATCCTTTACCACGTATTGATCGGGAAAAAAATAGTACAAATACACGCGTCTAATATTAGTTTCTATAAATACGGTGGGCTCATTAAAGGCAAATGCAAGAATGGATGATGCCGTAGAGTCTCCGATCTGAGGAAAAGAAATTAAGATTTCTTTATCTCTTGGTAATTTACCCCTATGGTTTTTCACGATTTTTTCTGCGATGGTCTTTAAAGCAAGAGCTCTTCGGTTATATCCTAATCCTTGCCACGCGTTCAATACATCCTCTAAGGAAGCTCGAGCTAGCGAGGCAAAATCTGGAAATAACTCTATGAATTTAAGGAATTTTTCCGCTACCGCACCCGTTTGAGTTTGTTGTAGCATGATTTCACTTACTAACACGTAATATTCATTTCTCGTTTCTCGAAAGGGAAATTTTCGCTTATTTTTATTATAATACCCCAAAATAATTCTTCGAAAATCATCAATTACCCTATCGGATAAACCTTCTTTCATATAGTTAGCATGAAATTCGGTAATTAATAATGAAATCAAGGGATCACCTCCACCTATATTAATGATCAACTAATTGTGAGTGTTAAACCTTCAAATACTCGTCAGCGATTTTCTCGACGCAATTTATTGGTAATATCCATTTCAAATTCCCAAACTCCTCCCTCGATTTTTTTTATTGTCAAATCATATCCTGCAGAATTGATGATATGAAGCATGGGCTTGTTTTCTAATAGAATAGACCCTCCTAACTTGCTATAATTTAATTCTCTCGCAATTTTAATCAAATATTCCAATAAAAATTTAGTAATACCCAAGCTTCGCCATTCAGGATGAGTAACAAAGGCCAATTCACCCAAAGAGGGATGAATTGTTTTAAATATGGCTCCCATGGCTATTATTTTTTCTTCAGAATCCTCAGCATGGACGGCAACTAAAATCATGTTAGTCGAATAATCAATATTAACAAGGGGTTGTATTTTTTTATGACGAAAATCCCGAACAGGGGCAAAAAAACGATAATAACGGTCATTTTCATCTAAACTATAATGCAACTCTTGAATCATCCGTTCATCCGTCGGTTTGACGGGCCTTATTAATAATTTTTTATTATTTTTCAAAACCAATGTAGTTTCATATTGAGAAGGATAAATACTAATTCTTCCGTCAATGGATTTAGGTAGCGCTTGATCTGAATAGACATAATTCCATTTCTTTGCATGCTCGAGGAGCTCTTCCCGAAAGTCCGGATGAGCAATATTGATCATTTGCAAGACACGCTCTCTCACGCTTTTTCCATAAAGATATGCAATTCCCCATTCCGTGACAATATAATGCACGTCTCCTCTAGTTATCACCACTCCCGAACCAGGCTGGAGATAAGGAACGATTCTGGATATTATTTTGCCGTTTTCTAAAGTCGCCGTAGAAGGTAATACCATGATGGGTTTACCATCAGGAGCCCTGCTCGCACCCCTTACAAAATCTACTTGTCCTCCTATACCGCTGTAAAATTGATGTCCTAAAGAATCTGCATTGACTTGTCCCGTTAAATCCACGGTCAGGGCCGCGTTAATGGCAACTTGTTTTCTATTCTGACTTATGATGAAGGGATCGTTTGTATATTCACAAGGATGAAATTCTAACATGGGATTTTCATCTGCAAACTCATACAAGCGTCGTGATCCCATTATGAAAGAGCAGATGATTTTTCCCTCATGAATGGTTTTCTTTTTGCAAGTAATCACACCCTTCTCAACTAAATCTACGACACCATCTGAGAATACTTCACTATGTACGCCTAGATCTTTTTTACCTTCTAATGCCTTCGTTACAGCATTAGGAATGGTTCCTATTCCCATTTGAATGGTAGACTCATTATCTATTAAAGAAGCGGTATATTCCGCGATTTTAATAGCCACCTCGTCCGGTTCTTTATATGTATATTCAATAATGTCATGATCACTGATAACAAATGCATCGATATCGTCCATGTGGATGAATGAATCTCCTAACGTTCGGGGCATCTTAGGATTTATTTCGGCTATCACGGTTTCCGCTGATTCGGCTATGGCTTTTACGATATCCACATTAATCCCATAACTGCAAAAACCATATTTATCCGGCGGACTGACTTGAATGAGAGCCACATCCACGTGCATTTTTCCTCTTTTAAATAGCAATGGAATTTCAGAAAGTAACATGGGCGTATAATCTGCTTGTCCGGCTTTAATGTACTTTCGAAGTGATTTTCCAATAAAAAACGCATTGTGTCGGAATAAATCTTCAATCCCGCCTGCTGTTTCGTAATAATCCAAATCACTTAATGAAAGAAAATGAAGGATTTCCACGTCCGGAAGTTCAGGTCCTAATTCAATTAATTTTTTTGTGAGATCAATAGGTTCGGAACATCCGGAATCGATAAAAATTCGATCCCCTGGATGAACGTGTCCTCTAATTGCTTTTTCGAGAGATACACGCTTCTTACTATACTTGTTTAAAAGTTGAGAAACATCTTTTTTTGGATCTATAAATTTCACTTTTTACTTAACTCTCGAGATCATTAATATAAACTATAATATTACTTAGTTAGTATTAAATCTAATTTTGATCCCGGGATTTTTCGGAACATTAAAATGGTTTTTATTTCAAACTTTTTCTTGGACAAGATGAGTAGAACATTCATAATAACCCTTCAAGGACGACGCCTTGAACGATTTGCTATCAACAATTATAATTCATTTTTCATGCATAGGGAAGTTCCAAAATAAAATTCGAACCTTGAGAAGGATCTCCTGGAACTCTATCTTTTACGGTAATGGACCCTCCATAACTTTCAATCAATTTTTTCACGATTGATAACCCCATTCCCTTTCCAGATTTATCTTGAATCCTTTCTGAAATGTCTTGAAATATGATTTTTTTATTTTCACTTAAAATACCTCTTCCATTATCCTGGAACTGCATCTTCACGAATTTTTCATGATCTTTCTGGATTATAGAGATTTTAACGAAGATTTTCTTGATGTCGCTATCATTGTATTTAATGGCATTTTCTAACAAGTTTTCAAAAACTTCTCTAATTAACTCGTTTGCTTTCACGAAAATCTGATCTTGAGGAGCCTCCATGGTTATTTCAATGATTTGATTCGGATAAATTCTTTTAATATGAGTAATTATTTCTTTTAAGATTTCCATGATTTCCAAAAATTTTAGAATCTCCTTTTCTTGTTCAAATCGCATGAGGAAATTAATATCTTTGATTAAAGATGCTCCTCTATCAACTTGGTCTTTAATTATTGATAAAAATTCCATTTTTTCAGTCAAATCTTTATTTTGTTGTAAGTAAAGAAGAAGTAGTTCTACAGCAGATTTTATGTTTTGAAAAATGTTTTTAATATCATGCATTAAAAGATTTCCATACAAGAGAGATTTATCCAGTAAATCTTGAGTCCTAGCTTCCAAGACTCTAATTCGAGTCTCACTCTTTTTCTTTATGTTAAAGTATAATTGGGTAGAAATTCCAAATGATATAAGAACAATTAATATAATTAAACGCAATAAAAAATCACTGAGGGAGGGAAAGAACAAGTAAGTCCAGAAATTACCATTGATGCCTAAAACACACACGTGAACAATGCTTTCTGAAAAAATGATTAGAAAGGTAAGAATTAAACCCATGAGCACGAAAAAAAATTTCGAAAATTTCGTATTTGTCATAAATCTTTTAACCTTGATATTGAAACGAACTTTCCTTTTTTTACGTTCCAATAATAATCCCCCTTCCTCATTTCAAACTATCACGCATGAACAATCTTTACCTTCCAATCCTAAGGAAATTATAGATATTGTTTCCTAAATAATTTATGATCTCAAGTTAATAAATTTGTCCCTAATTAATTCATTCATTTGATTGGTTTCAAGGAAGATTAAAAGCATTGGGAGAAACTTAATAAAAATGGTCCAATTCGTACTCCACGCGTAAGAATTTGGGATTTTTTTTCTTTTTTTCTTATATTTTATTCCTAAAAATTTCATGAAAATCCCTCTTTATAGGTTTTCCTATTTTTTTTCTCTAATTGTTTCCCCTTTTTCCCAAGAAAATTATAATTTTAATGAAAAAAATTAATAATCCATTAAAGTTATTTAATTATCAAGGAATATTTTATTAGAAATAAGTTTTGAAATTCTAAGAAATAAAATAAAAGGTGAAAAAAATCGGATTAAGATTAGCTTCAACAATTGCCACGACTGCTCTATTCGCATTATTATATGCTGTAGTATTTCTCATCGGAACTTGGTTCCTCCCCTTCACGCTCTATGGCTTGTTAATAATGGTTTTCATCACGATAGGAATCGTATTTCTTCAATACTTGATATCCCCTTACATTATAAACTGGGTATATCGAATAGATTGGATGACACCCGATGAATTCGCATGGAAATATCCACAATTGCGAGATACACTCGATACAGTCGTCCGTACCAATGGAATTAAAATGCCCAAGCTTGGAGTAATTCATGACTTCAATCCAAACGCCTTTACTTTTGGTTGGGGGAAAAACTCCTCTAGAATCGTTCTCACGGATGGTATCTTTCATTATCTTGACGAAGATGAACAAAATGCTGTTTTAGCTCACGAATTGGGACACGTAATTCATTCGGATTTTATTTTAATGACCATCGTGTTTGCCATCCCGTTGGTGCTCCTTACCATTGCCCGATGGGCCTATTATGCCAGCTTTTTTTCTCGAACTCGAAGAGTCTCCTCGAAAGACAGTGAAAGTGCCGCATATTTACAGATTGCTCTCATCATCATCGCTGCACTCTCCTACATCGCCTATTATATCGGCTTTTTAATTTCTCTCATTGTTAGTAGGATTCGAGAATATTATGCAGATGAACACTCTGCTGAGGTCCTCAGGAATCCTAATGCTCTATCCACTGGCTTGATTAAAATAGCTTATGGATTGCTGGTCGATGCAAACGTGGAAGAAAGAAGAAAATCACCCGTTAGAGCTTTAAAAGGACTGGGCATCTTCGATCCAAGAGCTGCAAAAGCAGTTGCTATTTCTAGCGTGGGACGAGGAGGATCTTTTTCTAAAGACATCATCGAAGCTACTGCCGCATGGGATTTATTCAATCCTTGGGCTCGCTTCTATGAGCTCATCAGCACGCATCCCCTTCCCGCCAAAAGAATCATGCGATTAAATGAACAATGTCCCACTTATGGGCTCAAACCTGCCATCGATTTCTCCAGGGCAAGACAATTAAAGGAACAACAAGCAGGAAAAACACTCTGGGATGAATTCCTCACCGATTTATTGATAAAATACCTCCCAAGCGTCGTTTTCGTTCTGTTAGTTGCCGTATCCATCGTATGGTTCTTCGCTATTTTATTACAAGTAAATGACACCATAACAAATGCCTTTACCGGCTCAAACCTGCTCCTCATGTGGGCCGTTGGCTTCTACTTGATTGCCTTTGCTTTCATCATTAAAACCCAATTCATGTACAAAAGCGGCTTCGAACCCAAGCACATTAGCGATTTGTTGGTAAACGTGAAAGTATCTCCCATCCGTTGCGAACCCGCCATCTTAGAAGGCATAATAGTTGGTCAAGGAATTCCCGGGTATTATTTTAGTGATGATCTCTACTTCCAAGATGATACTGGCTTGTTGTACATCGATTATCGGTTTGGCTTGAGTATCGTGGATTTTTTCTGGGCCATTCTAAAAGCCAGAAAGCTCGTCGGGCAGCGAGTAAGAATTAAAGGATGGTATCGCCGAGGACCATCCCCTTACCTTCAAGTCGATACCATCGAAACTGCTCATGGAGAGCGATATAGAAATTATTCCAAGCACATGACCTACATTTGGGCTATCCTGGCGTTTCTTGTCGGCATAGTACTCCTCGCTCTCTGGTTATTTGGGTAAAATAGGGGGAGGATCCAAATCCAATTATTTTTTAATTTCTTTTTATCTTTATCATTTTTTGATTGAACTCGATTTTTTTTAATCTCAATTATGGAATGGAATTCCCCAATTATACACGCCTGCTTTAAAGCATCTCATCATGGTGTCTAATATCGATAAAAAAGTAGAATTAATGGCTCTCTTGAAGAATTTTAAATCCCCCAACACCCTCCTCTCCCTGACTGATGTCATATATTTCGGCGTCGAATTCTTCAACATGCGCATGTTCAGCGATAATTTTAACTCAATGACTTGCTAAAAATCACAAAAACTTGCCATGACCATGAAGTTAAAGCATATCTTACTATGAATATCGTCATCTACGATAATGAGTTCCCTGTTTTGGAACGGATCCTTCAAGAGACTGCTGCTTCCGAAATTGATGCCATTACCGTTCATAATATTGGTGCCATCGAACTCGCCAAAGAATTGGGATGGAATTTCCACATTTCTACCCAAGCTAACATTTCTAATACGTGTTCCGCTAAATTCTAAGAAAAGTTTGGTGCAAAACGATTGATCCTAGTCCGTGAACTTTCTCTCGAACAAATTAAGTCCATTAAAAAAGTTTTAAACATCGTAGAAATTGAAACCTTCGTCCATAGCGCTCAATGCACCTCCATCGGAGCGCTGCTATTTCTCCGCGCAAATCTGAAATTCCCGTCAATATTCTACCAACGGGGAAAAATGCGTCCAACCATGCCGAACAAAATGGAAAGTTATCGATGAACAAAATAATGAACTCCTTTATGACGGAACCTTCTTCCTAAATACTAAAGACCTCTACATAATTGAATACTTGCCTCAATTAATCGAAGCTCGCATTGACGCCTTTAAAATCGAAGGACGCATGCGAGATCCCATTTACATCCACGAAACTACTAAATGCTACCGATAAGCCATCAATGCCTATCATGAAAACTCTTTCTCTCAAGAAAAAGTCAAAGCTTGGCTCGCCCGGCTCCAACAAGTCTATAACCCCGGCTTCTCCACGGGCTTCTACTTCAAAATGCCCAAGGGGAGCGAAATCGAACAATTCTATGATGGAAATAACTCCACTTTTAAAAAAATCCAAATCGGCTCCGTTCTTTCCTATTACCCCAAAAAAAAAGCTGTTAAAATCTTCCTCAAAAATCACCACCTCAAAATTAACGACACCATCTAAATTGTTGGAGCAGGCTCCCACACCTTCCTTAAACAAAAAATTACCTCACTTCAAATAAAGCAAAAGAAAAATCTTACCGAAACCCCGCACATCACTCCCATCTCTAACCCCATTACCGTCCCCATCTCTAACCCCATTACCGTCCCCATCTCTAACCCCATTACCGTCGGCATGCTCGTCGTCTCCCTCGTCAAAAAAAATGATAAAATCTATAAATTAATCAATACACGCCCTTGAATCTTCTCTATGGCACAATCCTCTCTCAATTGTACCCCAAAACTTAAAGTCTTAAATTAATTTTAGTAAAAAGAAGAATATAATTTTCCTCCTTCTCTTCATGTTCGATGCCTTCTCCATGCGGAAAGGTTTTAATATGCCTTCAACATTTATATACTTGCAAGCATTATTTGTTAATTGCTATATTTAATTTCAAATATAGTCAAATAATAACAAAAGGTTGTGAATCAAAACAATGGATATGGAATTAGTCAAGAAAGTTAAGGCTATAATTGATAAGGGCGCCAGTGCCGCTACGGCGGATGACGTCTTAACGATGTATGAATTTATTAAAGCAGTAGCCGCAGAGAATGAAGATTTGAAGGAAGAATTAGAGGACATGGACATTACAGTCCAACAAGTTATTACCGACATCGATAAGAAGTATTGGCTTAAAGCAAGTGAAGGGAAACTTGATTATGGAGAGGGAGATATTGATAATCCGTCCTTCACCTTCACGTGCACGTTAGAGGTTGGAGCAGGAATGTTAGCGGGAGAGGTAGATGCCACCTCCGCTTACATGGCAGGAGATATCACGGTAGAGGGCAATTTACAGGATGCTATGGCATTTCAGGAGATTTTAGAGTTAGCGATGGAAGCTTTTGAGGATTATGCCGAGGAATTATAAATTCTCGAGGCAAAAAGTACTATTCAAAAACCTTTAAAAAGTCACGTGTTAGGAGTAATGTAAGTTTCGAATAAAATTTCTTAACTCTTATTTTTTTTTCCTACTTGTAGTAATTGGTTTAAATTTTCCTCTTTTTGAATAATAATTTTGGAACGATTTAGGAGGGCCGGCTGTTTTTTTTATTTTTTCCCTTATTTTTTTTTAAAAATCATGAAAGTGAATATTATGAATTCATTTTGATTCGGGTGAGTTTGGATTTCTCTTTTTAAGTTAGCGATATAGTTAGGTTTGACTTTTGTTTTAGATTTTTGACGAACATGTTAGCAAGAGCGGCAAGATAATGTATATCAAAAAGCAAGAAATGAAAGTTTAATTTAGAATTCTTGCTCCCTCCCTCTGAAACCAAACTTCTGAAAAAAACCAACTAAAATTAAAATGAAAGTTGATGATAATATTCTTTGAGAGATCCCTAAAAAAACGAGGATGAATTTTTAAATCAAGGTTCTCTCGTGAATTTTAATTAAAGAAAAAAAAGAAACTTTAAACAATAGTGGGGAAAAGAAATGAGCTTGAGAAAGAGAATAATCGTGCTATGTTTTCCTATTAATTTTTTATCGCTATTTTTCTTGATTGAAATGGAACTCTTATAATTTAGAATTTTTAAAGTCAAAATTATCCGAGCGAAAAACCCTCATTATATAATCACGATTAGGAAGAGAACCTCTACTGAAAAATGAGGCGTGAAAATTAATTTATACGGCAAAAACATGCATGACAAGATCCAATGATCGTATTGGTCGATAAATAACTTTTATAAAGACTCATGATGAAATTTAAATTAATTAACTTTAAATTTAGAAATTCAAGAAAGCGTGAGTTGTAATAAAATGAGTAAATCCATGATAAGTAAAAAAGTGGCATTTTTCGTCATCTTTTTGGCGTTATTTATTTGTGGTACGGTGTTGATCTTCACGGTGCCGACTTCCATCAAAATAACTTATTTGCAAACGATTCAGACGGACGATGGCGTGACGATCTATTTTAACGTGTTTGAGCCGGATGAAGAGCTCTATCAAGCGAAGAATGGGGATGACAAGAAGAAAGTTATTCTAATTGGGCACGGACATCGGGCCAACAAGGAGATGCTGAAGGGATATGCGATAGAGTTGGCAGTAGCGGGTTTCATTGCAATACCTTTCGATTTTAGGGGCCATGGTCAGAGCACGGGCATGCTTGAGCGGGATAAATTGATACTTGACGTGAAAGCGATTCTTGAGTACTTAAAAACGAGGGATGATGTAGATTTGAATAATATGGGTTATATTGGTTATAGCATGGGAGGTTATCCGGGGTGGCAAATAATACATGAGGACACGCGTTTCAAGTGCTTCATTGGGATTGGCACGGGCTTGCCCTCGCCTTCTTATAATCCAGAATATGCAGTAACGGTAAATTCCGGTCGCAAGTTAAATGTATTGATGATAATGGGAAAATTTGATGAGGCAGTCACGGTTGATCGTTTGAAGGAAGGTATGGCGTTGCGGTTGGGGATGTCTGCGGCGGAAATTGACATCAACAAGCTATACGGATCGTTTCAAGCAGGCACGGCGTCCATGATTTACGTGGATGACAACTCGAATCATTTGCTGTTATGTTGGGATCAAGATTTCATTCGGGTGGCTCGTGATTGGGTGATTAACACGTTTCCTTCCGTGCGTGCACCGGATGAGAATTTTTACGTGAACATTCGGGGGGTTATCTTGCTCATTCAAATGATCGGCGGAATGGGTATATTTTTCACCATTTTACAACCTTTATCGGATTATATTCTAGCATTAAGAAAAAAGGAGGGCGCTGAAGCGGGAAAAAGGGGAGAGATATTCCGGATCGAAACCCCTGACATCTCCATAATGGGCTTGTTCTTGAAGGCAATTTTATTCATTCTCGTGCTTGGGCTGGTAGGAATTTTCCTTTTCTTGCCCCTCACATTCGTCCTTCCGTTGACCACCATGGGACAGGTCATAATGTTATTATTCGGGCAATCGTTTGGCATTTTGTTCTTAATCTGGCGAATCGGCAAGAACGCAGATATGTCCATGAAAGCGATTCTTTTAAAACCTTTCAAGCATGAAAACGATTTTCTCATGGAGCTTCTTTTAGGAGGCATATTGGCCGTTCTTGTCTATATAATCGTATACGTTTCCATTGGATTGAATTATTTCGGGTTGGCGCCTTCTGTGACAAAATATATATACGTTCCCATGTATCTCGTCATTGAATTCTTGATTCTCCTGGCGTTTAATATATTTGCAAATGTCATCTTCCAAGCGAAATATAAAGACGTGGAGAAAGGAACTTTTAAGGCGGGTCTTCTCATCTTTCTTATGCAAATCATCTACATGATCGTTTTTCTGCTCTTCTTAAGCTATTTACAAGGCAGCTTGTTCACTTTTGGCGTGTTCATGCCGGTGGTGATTCCAACAACTTTATTGGGAAGTTATGTCTCGGTCTATTGCTATGAGAAAACGAGAAACATCACGGTAGGCACCATTATTGCCACGGTAATCATCATTTTGGAGACAACAACGGTCTCGTTATTATAATTTCTTTAAAAATTACATCTTTTTTTTTATTTTTTATATTATTATTCTCTCCTTTCCTTTTTATTTTATCTCGGGAAATTTTCAGGATTTTATATTTTCTAAGAAGTAATCTACAATGCATTCCGCTAAATTAAGATTTGTCACCTTTTGAAGGCCAATAAATCCTGGAATTGAATTTACTTCGATTACTAAATATCCCCGCTCACTTTCCATGATATCTACGCCTGCGATTTCCGTTTTGGTTATTTTTGCTACTTTTATAGCCAATTTTTTTAACTCCTCATTTAATTCTAATGGTTCAACTTTGGCTCCTGCGTGAACATTAGTTTTCCAGCTATCGCTAATTCTATACATGGCGGCAATCGCCTCATCTCCTAAAACCAATACTCGAATGTCTCTATGATAATGAGGGACGAATTCTTGTAGATAAAACACTTCGTTCAAATGGCTTAAAGTAAATATTACATTTTCTGCAAATGCTTTATCTTGTAGTCTGGTAATGCCAATTCCTTTAGATCCGAATAAAGGTTTTAGAATGACATCACCTCCTAAATTATCAAAGGAATTCAAGGCATCTTGAGGGTCTTCGCAGATGACTGTTTTAGGCGTGGGAATGTTATATTTTTCAAAATAAACGGAAGATAAGAATTTATCACTTGCAATCTCTAAAGATTCACGGGAATTTATGAGTTTAAATCCATTAAGTTCTAGAGCATTTAGAAGATCTAAACGGAAAAATATTTTTTGCGAGGGACAAGCTCCAAATCCCCTCACCAAAGCGCCTTTCGGCTCCACGCAATTGAAGAGGCGTTCAAAATCGCGATGAGGTATGCTAACTTTCATGTTGGAAGGAATATAATAGTCTACTTGATATCCTTTTTTTTCGAATTCCTTGCTTAATAACACTACTTCGGGATCAGAAGGATTTGGAGTAATGATTAAACTTTTCATGAATATTATTACCAATTTTATTTATTTAATAGAGAGCACTAATTTTTAAATAGATGTAACTAATTTTAAATTAAACCATTTTTTTCATCAAAAGTGTTTATGTTAATGGAACAAAAAAAGGATTCTAAAGAAATTGAGAAACTCTCTGCCATCTTGAGTCACCTTAATCAACTTTATATCAAAAAAAAGGAGGAATTAGAACAGCTCAAGAATGAAATCGAACAATTCCGAGAAATCATCATAGAATTGAATAAAATTGTCTCTAATAAATCCTTTCAAAGCGCAGATCAAATTTTATTCCAAGAGTTAAAAGAAGGACTAAGAGAAGAAGAACTAAAGGAAATCGAAGAAACATATTTTCGAGAACCATTGCCTAAAGAACTCCTCAAGGATACCTTTATTAAAAGAAAAATCTTCTCAAATGATGAGAAAAGAGAGCTTCTATGCATCTTAAATTTTAAGGATTTTAATACCGTTGAAATTAAATTTCAAGACCCCGAATTGAGGGCCATAAAAGAAACGTCCGAAAAATTTTTGGAGATTTTTGTAAAAGGCGCCCTTGTCCCAATAAAAGAGAAAAATCCCGCAATGGAGTTAACATATCACTTCTACAAGAATACTGATATTATAGACCGTATCACTATTCAGAATTTGAATACCATTGGGGAATTTGATATGATTACTTCAAAAATAAGCGAATTTTTTCAAGAAGAGCCATAAAATTTTATATTTGTAATATAATTATTAGATTAAACACGTGTTAAAATTAATCTAACCTACCTTACTATCCACATTGACGAAAAAGTTATTTATGCAATACTATATATCAAAATTAAAATGAACGTGTATTCTTGACATAATGAAATAAAATCCATGATATAAGGCGAAAGAAAGGATGGGAAAGAAAAAAGAAAAGTCTTGGCTACAAATACCTAAAGTGCATTCCAAATTCAATCATAAGGAACTTGAGGATGCGCTGACGGAAAAAGCCACGCAATTACTATCCACGGAAGAAAAAAGCGCCCCTTCTTATATTTTCCTCACGGGAGGCTTTTTTGATGTGAAAGGTTTCGCATATTCCGCATTACGTGCATGGAAAGGTGCGGTAAAGCCCTCTGAAGATGACGGTGGACGAAGACCCCTTTTAGAAGCTACCTTTGCCTCGCTCTCTGTTTATTTAAGCTCTCTTTTATCCTTGCAATCAGATTTCTATTATGCTTATGATGAAATAAAGGAGCTCCTTTTAGAGAAAAAAAGAGAGGATCTATGGGCGATTGTATCGGATAAATTACCATTCGTTTCACTCCCTCCCAAGGAAATGTATGGAAACCGAGTTTCCCCTATTTCTCCTTATTTTATAATAGAACAAGATGAGGATTTGATCCTAGGAGAAATATATCCCTCAGTATATCTCTCCTCCGTGATTAAATCCATTAAAACGCGTTTTTTTACTTTTTTCCAATATCAAGGATATACAGCCTTCGGATTTTTTAATTCTCTTCCCACACGGAAAGAGTTTGGTTTTGAACAGAAACCTAGAGATTTCTCAGGTGAACCCTCTCCTGAAAATCTCATTAAGTACGTGAAAAAAGCAAAAAATATCAAAGAAGTGCTTATCGCTTTAATCCATAGCCATAATAATGCCTACTTGGAACAATTCCTCATCGAAGATTATGAACGACTTTTAAATGAATTATTAAAAGCGGAGGGATTTTAAAATGGTCAATGTTGGCTTGTTAGGTGATGTGAGCGTGGGAAAAACATCCATCCTGCGTTTATTTGTAAGATATCTGAATAAAGGGCAAATAGAGAACGTTAAAGGAGGTAAAAAATGTACGGTAGTGAAAACGGACTTTTCTGGAGAAGCAACTATTCCAACCGGCGGAGAAAAGGAAACTAAAACGATTCATCCTAACCGCGTGGTATTTCGGGAGGATGATACGGGTAAGACGCACACGATTTTTGGCCCAGGAGGAGATGCTTCACGGGCGGTAGTTCGCATGGGTATCATTACGATTTCTCGAATTGCAACTCAAATTATTGCGGTATTTGCTATGGATCGTGATTTAAAACAACAGTTTGAATTTTTTAATGATGTTCGATTTTTCCCGGATAAAATAAACGTGTGTATAAACAAATTTGATTTGGTTGATGGGGATGCTTCGGCAAAACAAAAAAAGATTGAGGAGGTAAAAAAACAAATCGTGGAGTTCTTTAAAAATAAAAAGATTACCGTGGAGGATGTTTTCATCACATGCGGGGAAACTGTAGAAGGTTTTGAAGATGTGGAAACATATAATAACGCTGTAGCAGAAATGTTATTAAAAATTACTTCGGAATAATTTTTTTTTTAACTCTTTCACTCTTAAATTTGCGTAATTTTTTCCCACCGGGCATTAAAAAATCCTGATTGATAATAGTGTTTAAAATAGGAGGAATTTAAAATGATCATCCATATGAAAGGATTTTTTTATTATTATCTCCTCTGATTTTATTATAAACCTTTATTTATAATAATCTCTAAAATAATAAATGATCTAAAGAGAACTAAACTCACGAATTTATATTTAAATATCCTTTCCATGTTTTGAAAAATTACATCTCAAGAAATCGTTCAAGAAGAAATTATATCGTGGAACCCATAGTAAGCGGATTTCTTATTAAGAAATGAAAGAATTATTAAAATCTATATAAAATAAAGATGATTGAGGGAAAAAAGAGAAAATTAAAACGAAGAACTTATGGTATTCATTTTACGCCCAAAGAAATATTTAAAGCATGCATTTTTCCTGAAATAAAAGATCTCCTTTATGCTCATGCTTGGATGGACCTTTATTGCGGGGAAGGTAATTTAATTTTTCCCATTTTAGAAGCCATACCTTCCACTGAAAGAATTGATTTTTTTCAAGAGCATGTTTTTTTATCAGATATCCAAGATTCAATGGTACAAGTATGTAAGAAAAAGGCTCAATTGCTTAATATCCCTTTAGATTTAATTAATAGGAATATTTTCAAAAGAGATAATTTAAATTCTTTTCCCGATCATTTGAAAACATCTAAATATCCTTTATTTCACGTGACAAATCCCCCTTATTTATATTTAGGATATATTAAAAAGCATCCAAAGACGGCCCCATATTTAAAATATTTCCAAAGGGAAAATAAAGGTTATCAAGATTTGTATCAGATTGCAATGATGAGAGATTTAAAGAATGGCATTCAAAATATGATCTATATCATTCCTTCTAATTTTCTCTTTGGCGCTACAGTTTCTAACAAATTTAGAAAAGATTTCCTGAAATATTATTTCATAAAAAAAATGTATATTTTTGAAACTCCTATTTTTGAATTCACCGGAACGAATATTTGCATTGGTTTTTTTACTCGAAAGAAAATCTTAAAAAATGAGCCCCAAATATTTAAGGGAATGAAAATTAAGAAGAAAGGAATTGTTAATGAACGAGTATATCATTTGAAACCAGAAAATCATTATCGGGGTGGAACAGAATTTGATGAGTTCACAAAAAAATTTAAAACATTCCAACCCATACAGGTTAAATATTATTTATTAAAAGAAGAAGTAGAGCAAAATAAGGGTAATCAAGAAATCTTGGTAATAGACACGAATGCGTATGTTTCAAACAATTATGAAAAGAGGACTCTTAAAGCAAATGAATTTTTGAGAAATAAAGTCCAAAAAAATATTCTTTATGTGCGAACCGTCGATACCGGGTCCCTTGAGGGGCGGGTGGGATTGTATCTCATTAAAAAAGATTTTAATGTGGATGGAATTTACGTTTCAAAAGCCACGTATAGAACTTGTCCCATTCAATTATTTTTAACCCCAACTTTAGTTCATGAAGATCAAGTACTTTTAAAAAACTATTTTAATTTCATGTTAGAATATTTTCGAGAAAAAACGGATAGTGAATTTTTAACGACTTATAAATATTCTAACGCAGAATATACCAGAAAATATCTAGGCTTGACTCAAGTCCGTAAACTTATTGAAACATTCCCATTGAACTTGTTAGATGCAGAGAAAAAAACCTTAAAGGACTTAATAAATATCAATAAACCGGTTGAAGTAATGCGATTTCTTAGTAAATTAAAATCAAGAAAGAAATAAAAATAAATGACAAGATTATAAAATAAAGAAAATTATAAGAAGATTCATATCATTAGATGACCTTAAATATTAAGAACGTGAATCTTTTATTTGATCATCGCGAGTAACATTAAATAAATTGAATTTAATTTGTTAAATTCGTATCTTTCTAATTAAAAATGGTCCCCTTAATAGAACTTATCAAGATGGGAAAATTACCGCGAAATCAATACATGGATGCGGTAACTTTAAATTGGATAAGAGAGAATGAACCTGCCTTTAATGCTGAACCACTTCTCGAATTAAATTTAAAATTGAAGATTGAAGATCATTTACATGAAATCGAGAACTATATCCCTCAAATCGATTGGTTTTTAATCTTAAAGAAGAAAGATACCATTCACGGATTAAGACACGTGATCAGAGTGATGATTAATTCTTTTGTTCTTCTCACGCTTAAAAAAAAACGTTTTGAAACGTGTTTTAAAAATGCCCTGGTTGCCTCCTCTATTCATGATTTAAGACGAAGATCTGATTTGATGGATATTAATCATGGAAAGAGAGCGGCAAGATGGTTCAAAAATAATATTACGTTAATAGAAAAACAATACAACATCTCTCTATCTTCCCATGATATTGATGAGATTTACCATGCAATCATTTTTCATAACATACCTTATTCAAAAATAGAAAAGGAAAAATATTATTTAAAATATAAAATCTTAACTGACATTCTTAAAACGGCTGATGCACTCGATCGATATAGATTACCAAGTATTCGTTTATGGTTTAAGGCTAAATATATATCATATCTTCCACCTGATTATATCAAGCACTTTGCTTTTCAACTGGTCATCTTTAGCGAGGCTAAATTTCTCGAAGGATTAACCAATAAAGATAGTGTTCTCATGGCCGTCAAGGAATTATTTCAATGAATGGTAAATGAGCTATTCTAACCTTTTTCATTAGTTTTAAGTGCGATCTTTAAAAATAATTTTGAAAGATCTAATTGATATCCTATTAAAGGTGTCAAATTTATTTCTGATTGGATCTCATCGATCCTCAGATAACCTAATTTTTCTAATTCTTTTAAGTCTTCTATGATATTTTTCTTATTTCTCAAATTTTTAATCTCACTTATATTTGCTGGACTGGCGTTTTTCAAGCAACACGTTAATACACATAACAAAGTAGCTGCTAATTTGGGATGGTTTTCGAAGGGATTTGAGCGAGTTAAATGGGTTAGTTCTTCCTCATGAGCAATGAACCAATGAGAATCAATGGGATTATATCGGATTTTCAACCCTAAAGGAAAGATATAGTTGGCTAAATTTTCAAGTAGATGAATAAAAAGATAATCTTTATTTTTATTTTTAATATTTAATTTTTCTATTATTTCTTTTTTAGTTGTTCCATAACCATGATTACCATTTTTTCGGGTAAGTAAATACATCAATACAGAAAATTCATTTACCACGTTCTTCTTCTCACCTCAAGTATAAAGCATTCGAGTAGGTTTTTGATATTTAATTTTTCCTAATTGTAATAAATGTAAAAGGTATACAAAATGCTCGTAAATCGTTATTTGATCATGTTCATTTTCAAAAATATCTTCAAAAGAACAAGGAAGTTTTTTAATGATTTTATTATAATATACATTCATTTTGTCAGCAAAACTTACTTCAGAAATTTCCAAAGTAAAGTTTTCCTTTTTTATTCTCATTTGTAATTCTTCAAAACTTTTTGATTCTCTTGTTTTTTTCTCCAATTTTTTCTTACTTTCCATTAAAAAATCTAGGGATAAGGAACTCATGAAAAAAGGTTCTATCCAACATTCTCTTATCAAGCTCAAGATTTCAGCTTCTGAAGGTTCTTGTTTAAGATATTCCATGAGTTTGTGAGGTGAATCCATGGATTCCAGAATAAATTTGAATTCTTGAAATTTTTGATGAAGGATCGAGCACGCTTCTTGAAAAAGATCAAGGGTTGGTTCTAAGTTTTCGGGAGATATAAGAGCATTTAACCTTGAAAAGATTGGAACTAATTCGAATTCTAAAAGTGAAATTTCTCCCTCTATTAGGCGCTTTTCAATTTCTTTTAATTCTTCTTGAAAATGTTTTAAATTTATCACGATATTTATATTTCCTCATTTTTGTTATTGAATTATTTATTTAAGACAAATTTAGGAATAAGAACCGTAGAAGCTTGATTTTTTCCCGTTCTTGCTATTCCAATTAATTTGTCTGCTAATGAAAATAACGTTTTAGAAGATTTTGGAAGAAATAAAATCATTTGAATGGGATTTTGTTCTAATGTGGAATGAATTAAATGAAAAACTGCCTCGGAATTTCTCTCATCTAAAAACATGCCCGCTTCATCTAACATGCATAAGGGAGAAGGCCTAATTTCTTGTAATGATAGAATTAAACAAATGGAAATGATTGAAATTTGTCCACCACTGAGAGCTGAACAAGATATTAATTGTTCCTTCGACGTGCCTGCTTTAATCTCTACTTCAAGAGATTCGAAATCTCCTCTTAATTTGAGCGAACATAAAACGTTAATTTTAGCATTTTTAAATTTGGTATTAATTTTTGATTCAATTTTTTTCAAGATGGCTTTAAATTTGGTGTTATACGCTTTTTCCAATTCATTTTCTGTATTTTTCGCTTCTTTTATGTCTTTTTCCAAATTATATTGATTTTGAGTGATTTTTTTAAGAGATTCTACTATTTGCTCTTTTTCAATTAATAATGAATCATCGACATCAAGGTAATTTAATAATTCTTTATTGAGTTGATAAATATCATTTTTGATCTCTTCGATCGGGCGAAGTTCAAATTTTTCTACAGAAACTAAAGGGCCTATTTCGGAATTAATTCTATCTAAATCTTCATTTTTCTCTGAAAATTCTTTTTTTAGTGTGTTTAGCTTGATGACTTTTCTTTTCAATTCTAATTCTCGTTCGAATTTCATTTTTTCAATATTGCTTTTCTTTTCTTCTAACTCGTTTTTAAGTTCTTTTTTCTCCTCCATCAATTTCTTTAATTTTTTTAAATCTTCTTCTACTTCATCATATTTTTTAAACGTCTCGATAATTTGTTTATCTGCTTTTTGAAACTCTTCTTTTTTAATGGCAAGCGTATTTTTCAATACTTGAAGAGTAGAAGAGCTCTCATTAATCTCTTCTTTAAGTTTTTCAGAAATTGAAATATTAGTTTTTAATTTCTTTTCCCATTTTTTTTCTTCTTCATTCAGCTCATTCATTTCAACGGGGATTTCCTTGATTCTTTTATTCCACCTCCAAATTTCAGGATCTTGGTTCTCCTCTAGTTCTTTTATCTTGTTTTCTAATTTCTTTATCTCTAATTCATGATTTGCATTTTGCGCTTCGAGGTTCTTGCGCTCATCATATAACTTATTTTTTTTATTTGTCAAACGGGTTCTCTGATTGAAATTATAAAGTAAATCATCGAATGAGTGTATTTTGTTATGAAGCTCTCTCTGTTGCTGATCGCGTTGTTTAGCCCTTGTTTTTAATTTCATGAGTTCATCATTAATTGAATTAATCTCCGCTTCAGTCACCTTTATCTGTTCTTTTTGACTCCCCGTGCTCAACATCCCTTTTAATTTTTTCGTAAAGGGAGTTTCATATACATATTTTAAAGAGGAAATTTGTTCACCCTTTAAAGTCACGCACTTTCCATTAAAACCTATCGTTTGATATAATTTTCTACCGGAGCGATAATTATCTACAACTAAACAATTTTTAGCAATCGAATAAATCACTTTTTTAACATCAATATCTTCACAGTGAATTAACTCTGCTAAATATCCAAGGATTCCGGGAGTTGAAATGCGTGGAAATGGATTAAGGTTTAAATTTTTTGGAAGATACAAATTACAATAAGCATTATATTTGTTTTTTAATCGTTTTAATAATTCTAACGTATCCCAATCCTTTGCAATAAAACCAAATAATACTCTTTCTCCTAATATCGATTCAATCGCATAGCTTAATTTATCATCAAATTTAAGGAATTCAATGATAGGTCCTTTTACTTCCAACTCCCGCTCCTGAATCTCTTCCTTTAAAATAGTTATGGGAGTGGGTAATAAAATCTGACGTTTTCGTAGTGATTCTTCATATAATTTCAAATTTTTTAAGGCTTTTCCTTTTTTTATCTCTAACTCATGTATCTTATTTTCAATGTCATAAAGCTGAAATTGCGTGTTCCTTAATTCCTGATCTAATTCTTTAAATAAATTTTTCGAGGGATCCTCCAAAAACCATTTATTCTTTTGGAATTTATGTTCAATATCTTTGAGGCTTTGAAATATTTGATTAATTTCATTATTTTTATCTTGAATAAGAGTTTCGTTTTCATGATATTTTTTTATTAATTGAGCTTTTTTCGAAGATAAATCATCATGAAGTTCGAGAATTTTCTTGTTCTGTTCAATTTTTCTTGTTATTTCATTTTGCTCTTTAATTAATCTCCCTATCGTGTCTTTAATCTTTTTTTTTTCTTTTTTTATTATTTTAATTTCTTTTTCAATTTGCCTCTCGTTCTCTTTTAAATTTGCTAAAGCAATTTCTTTCTCCTCGATTTCATCGCTTAATTGTTCTAATTCTTTTTTTTGTTCAACTTTTTCACTATGAAACGAATTTATCTCATTCTTTAAATGTTCTAACTCATTGTTACATGCTCCTGCCTTTTCAGAAAGGAAGGTCAAAGAATCCGATAACTCTAATATTTGGTTTTGAAGGAATTCTATTTTTTCTTCTATATCTTTCTTTTTATTTTTAGATGCTTGAATTTTTTTTTCTAATTTCTTAATTTTTTCTCCTAATAATACAATTTCTCCTAAGAGAACTTGACGATTTGCCCATAAAAGCTCGTCTTCGTGTTTTTTTCTTTTTTTCAATAATTCTTTTTTTATTTTTAATCGCTCCAATTTGGGTTTTAGAAGCTCCAAATTAATATTGAGCGTATTTTTTCTTGTAGAAAGCGACTCCAATTCTTTATTAAGGTGCATTATAGAATCTTTTTGATGAATAATCTCTTCTCGCAAATCATTTAAACCAATTCCTTTCTCAAGAAATTCACACAATGTTGAAGGTTTTAAATTCTTTATGGCATCTATTTTTCCTTGACTTACTAAAGCGAATTCATTATCGGGATCATATTGGAGGGTTCTTATCAACTCTTGAATTTTTTTAGCAGGCACTTTCTTAAATCGTGTGTCAGGTGGTTCCATCAGCTGATAATAAGGAGACTGACCCCGAATTACTATTCTCCGAATATAAATCTCTCTTTTTCCATCTTGAATGTGGAGCTCTACAAGCGCATGATTTTGTCCGTGTCTTATAAAATCAGACCATTTATGATATCGCTCATCTCTTTCATTGCTACCTAAGCAAAACTTTATTGCCTGGAAAACGGAGGTCTTGCCACTCCAATTAGGACCTATAATGATTGTGAATTTTGAATCTCCAAATTCTACCTCATCTTTCTCGAAAGATAAAAAATTCTCAAGAATTACTTTTTTAATAAAAGGGACCTGGGTTTTTTCAAGTACAATTTCTTTTCCGCTTTTTTTTTTCCTTGACGATTTCTTATTGACCATGTTTTCCTCTCCACCGTAATTTATTTCTTAAATGCTTGTTTTAAGAAATCGACTTTCTTTTTCGCTTTTTCTAGCTTGATTTGAGCCATGGTTGGGGTGTCCGCTAAAATAAAAGGATATTTCGCTAAGATTTTTTTAGCATTATCTTCGAGAATTTCATTTTTATTTAATTTTTCGATTATTATGACCAAATCCTCATAATTTTTTGAAGCTGCTTCCTCATAAAGTTGTTCTGATAAAAATTCATGATATTTTTTCTCCTCTAATTCCTTTAAAAACGATTTTAGCCCCTGTTCCTTCTCTTCTTGTTTTAATGGTTGAACAATGGGTAGTTTTCTTCTCTCTGAGGATGTACCTGCATCAATCGATTCTCCAACTATTTTTTCGGGGCTCTTAGCATTTAAAGGAATTAATTCTTCTGCATTGATAATGTCATTTATAACTTCAGTAATTTCATTACTCACGTTGTTCAATTCAAATTTTAAATGATATTTTATTATGGCTAGTCGAAGGAGATGAGCTATTTCTTTTATTTCCCAATCTTTAGTCATGTTTAAAACATGAGATAGATGGAAGGTTAATTCTTTATTATTTTCTAAAAACGCTTTTAAATAAGTTTCCCGCTCAATCTCATTTAAAAGCGGGATTTTAATGAATAAATCAAAAAGTTCCAAAAGTTCAATAGAATTATCAATGATATCATTCATTTCATGACTAATCCAGATTAATATGAGCCCCTTTTTAATGAAATCAATGGTCTCGGGTAATTGTAGATTGAACATTATCAATTGCTCAATTAAGCTTTTATCTCTAAAATATTTGGAAATACTTTTGTTTTCATTAATAAGGAGAATGGTTTTAACATTTTCTAATTCTTCACCCGCATTATCTCTAATTTCCTGTTCTTCCTCCTTACGTAATTCTTCATGAGAGGAATCAAATTTCTCTAACAACCTTCTAAAATAATCGCGAAAATTGGTAAAAAAATCGAGAGGATTTTTTGAAATTTCAATAAAATCTAATTCAAGTATATTCAAATAATAATTTTTAGCAATTAATTTAATGTATTCAATAATATCTGTTCCTTCAGGAACATGTAATAAAAGTGTTCCTTTTAATTTTAATCCATTAAGTAATACCGTATCTTTTGGCGAAGTAATGATTAATTTGATATAATTTAAAATATCATCATATTTATTTCGAATAAAAATATCTTTCTTATCAACACGAATCTCCGAAAATGGATTCATTTTGAAATACATCGAAAATCTTTCGCGTGAATTTAGTTTTTTCATACTTATACTATTTTTTCCTCATGATTATTTTCAAGCTATTCACTTAATAAAAAGAAACGATAATAAATATTTTCAAGACTAATTTATTTTAAGTTTCTTTAAAAAGGGAATTGATACGACAAAAATTTTTATCCTTTTTTTATAAGCAAATGATTTTTAATATTATGATTCATTGATTAAAATTTCAATTTTCTTTGTTTAATAAATATTCATGGTCTTACCGATTTTTTCAAAAATCCATGGAATCATATTATCTTATTAATAATCACGATGCATTTTTTAAATCATGAATCTTTTAGCTAAATATCAATTTAATTTGACTGAATATATGACACAGCACCATTTTTCGCTCATCTCCCCTTATCTAAATGTTTCATGAATGCTTTCCTTTATTATCTTAAATTAATGGGAAATCAAGATTTAAAATGGATTTTTTCACGCATTTACTAATTGGGCTAATATTAAATATTTTTCTCTTCGGGATATTAGATTTTAAATTCATCTTGTTTACGGGATTCATGACAATTTTCCCCGATTTAGACGTATTTTTAGATGTTTTCAAGAAAGTAAGATCAAAACCTCTTTTAGCTCATAAAGGGGTTTCCCATTCTTACATTGGGGGATTAATTATTTCCATCCCTATGGGATTATTTTTTACTTATATCACCGATGAGCCAATTCTTTTCTCTATTTTTTCAGCCTTCATTTTTTATAGTTTACATGTATCGTTAGATGGCTTGGCGGCTTCAAAAATTCCTTTATTTTTTCCTTTTTCTAAAAAAAGATATAGAATTTTCATCGATAGGGCAATAAATCCCATTTTATTTATCATTTCGCCATCCTTTTTTACCATTTCTCTATTAGTCCTATTTATTACCCGAAACTTAGCAATTTTTCTTTTTATTTTTCAAATCTATACCTATTTCTACATTTTTTACTTTGGTTCTAAAATCTTTGTAAAAATAGGGGTTTACGCACGGCTAAATTCTACTCAAAGATATATTCCTGGAATTATGCCATTTTTTTATTACGTTCATGAAAGAATGGAAAATAATGAGTATTTTTTTTTTACATTACATAAAAAATCCATTTTTTCGAAAAAAAACGAGACTCTTTTTAATTTATCAGTTAAGAGAAATTCATTGGAAGATAATATCTTAAATAAAGCATTAAAAATAAGTAAATCATATCCCTTTTTTGCTAAATGGGAATGCCTTCTTCCCATCATGAAGAGAAGCGATAATAAGATAATAGTATATTTATTTCTTGCTGAAAGTTATGCTCGTGAAAGAGCATATTATCTAAAAGTGGTGTTTGATGCGTCTTCTCAAGAAATTATTGAGAGAAAGGATGGATTCGAACTTAAAATGAAAAATATCCTCAATTCATTAAAATAGTCTATTGAAAATTCTAATTGAGTATTTTTTTTCAAAATTAAAAAAAAAATTTCGAATAATTACCATGTCGGATGATAAACTTATTTTGTTGATAAAAAACCATGCAAGATCACATTCAGAACAAGATGACATTCATGGATTTCCTCATGTAGAAAGAGTTTATCAATCATGCATGGAAATGGGAAAAAAATTAAATGCAAATTTGTTTATCTTAAAAATATCCGCACTCTTACATGATATTGGACGAATGGATCATGGCGAAATTTTTAAAGGTAAAAATCATGCGGAAATTTCCGCTGAAATGGCAAAAAAATTTTTTAAATGGGAAAAAATTGAATTTCCCGAAAAAATCTTGAATAATATACTTCATTGCATTCGAGCGCACTCCTTCTCCAATAATATTCCTGCTAACACTTTAGAAGCTAAAATCCTTTCTGATTGCGATAAATTAGATGCTTTAGGTGCGATTGGAATATATCGTACGATTGGATTTACGATAAGGAATGGCGGTAGGATTGAAGATGTAATAAGACATTTGGAAAATAAAATTTTAAAATTAAAAGATCTTCTCTATTTAGATTATTCAAAGCAGTTGGCAAAATCACGGCATGACATGATCAAGCACTTTTATGAAGAACTAATAAAAGACAATAATCGTTCTAATATTACGTTTTAATCAGTGTTAAATCTAAAGATTCAATAATATTTATAAAGCGATAAAATGGCGTGACATTCCCTTGAAAATTAATAATTAAATCGTGAAATTCTTTCCAAAATCGAATGTAAATGATTTTTAAAATCTTTTTTGCTGACTCAACAGAAACTTTATCTTCTGAAAAATAATCCGGGACCAATAATACCACTATAAAGAGCTTCGATTTGTCCTCGTTGAACATGTTGTCATCATTAATTTTGTCTAAAAAAATACGAGCTATTCTACCAATATTGTTAATCGCGATGGTAAAAAAGGTTCCTTGTATCTCTTTTTCATCCCTTGAATAATATAATCCATTAAATGTCAAGAATATTTTTAAGGAAATTAAATTTAAATCAAAAGGAAGGGAAGAAGGATACAAATGAAGCAAACGAGAACTTGATTCTTTGCTCCATTCTGCAATGAACAAAATAGGAATGCCTTTCAATATTGTTATAAAGAGAATATATTGATTTTTACAAATTATTTTAGATATTTTACATCGTAAAAATTAAGACATGTTAAATAATGAGCAAATATTTAAAAATCTCTGCTCGATTATTTTTATATAATGGAGTTAGTGTTAAATTATCAGAGATACTTCTTCACTTATTTCATTCAGCTACTCGTAATTGTATTTTATTCCATTATATTAGCTAAAATGATTATTAATAAAAAAGCTTCATATATTCGATTTGTTTTCGTGAATCTCTATTTTTTTATTGTTTTAGGTCTAATTATTAATATCATTTATATTAATCTTCAAGATCCAATCGTATATCCCCTCCATGTATTAGCGACCTTTTTCATCTTTTTTGCCATTATTTTTCCATTAATTTTTGACTTATTGCTATTATATCCCAAAAGTTCTAAATTTAAACATTTTTTAATAATTACCTTCCACGGGATAATAATTACTTTATTTTTAAATATTCCTGGCAATATTGTTATTAATGAAACAACCAATTGGCGTCCCATATGGAGCTGGCAATTATTAATATTGCTTTATTCTTATCTTTCAATAATTTTTTTAATTACATATTATTATCATGTAAATATTTACATGAAAATTCATGATAATAGTTTAAAAAAAAAGTGGAAACTATTTCTCTTTGGATTTGTTGGAATGTCTCTTTATTTATATTCTGGAATTCTTTATAATACATGGAAAAATCCTATTTTTACAACAATCTATATTTTTATATCACTTGGCTTAATTCCTTTTTCTTATTTACTTTATAAAGGAATTGGTACAGATCTTTAAACAAATTATCATAGAGTACTTATAAGTATGGTAATCACATTAAAATTAATTAAGTCAATTTAATTTTTTATAAAATTTTTTCAAATAAAATATAGGAGATTGCTTTTGATGCTTTAACTTTAGAAGCAGTGTTCCAAGAGGATTTAACTTTAGAATTAAATCTTCCACTCGCATAATTCCATCCTAAAGGTTTTAAATTATCTAAAGTATTTTTCAACATTAACATGGCGAGGCCTTTTCTACGGTGCTCTTTTTCCACTGAATAGCTATAGAAAATGACATGGTCTCGTCTAAAAGGATCGGGAACGTTTAATCCTGAAGCTATGATTTCATTTGTCTTTTTATATCGCACGAAATCAAACATGTAGCGATTTCCATATTCTAAAATGAATTTATGATGGCTTTTAAAAAGTTTGGCGGCACTTGGAGTAACTGCAACTTCCTTTGGTAAATTCCTAAGTTGCATATCTTCTAATATTTCATAATATTTCTCTACGAATTCTTCTTTAGTTTTAGGATTAAAATATTCATAATCTGAATAATCATATTCATTTATGGAAATTTCATAAATAGGAATCTCTCGATGTACATCTTGTTTTACTGGTATAAATCTATGATCTCCGAATTTTTCAACATAAATTAGAGGATTCGTTGGTAATCGAGCTGTAGGTTGCGGAGGAGAATGTTTTGAATTTAAAAAACCCCATCCATAGATTATTGTTGGTGGATTGATTGGTCCCCGAATAATTTTAAATTTATTATGCCGTGCAAATTCTAAAATGTTCTTTATCAAAATTTCGATAAATGATCCTAAATGATTAGCAACTTGAAAGTGTCCAAAATAAAGTATTTTTTCATCATCTGTCTTATCAGAATATAGCAAAACGTGCCCTTTAATTTCATCCTTCTCTTTTATTATAAGAGATATTGTGTTATAATATTCTATATCATATCGAATATATTTTTTAAGAGCAGGTAAACAAGGTAAAGACATGCCATGAGAAATATATTTCATGATATCGTCAACATTATTCAATAAAATAACTTTTAACTCTTGTTTTTTGGATTTCATTGTAAATAAAACCAAAATTTCGTTTTAATAATTATTGAGATATTCATTATCTTTATTTAAAAATATTACTTTTTTTGATAGAAGAGCGATGAAAAATAAAGATATTTTATACAAAAAGAATCATCAAGTGGAACCATTATGGTTAGAAGATTATTTTAAATTATTTAAAAATTCGATCTTAAGAGCGAATCATAATTTAAAAAGTGATATTCTTACTCTTTTTAATTTACAAAAGCGGAAAAGCTCTAAAATATTCCCAACTATAATAGTTGCTAAACCTGAAGATTCAATTAATATTAAAAACCTTATTTATGAAGTTTATAAAGGTACTTATCCTAATAAGCGATATGAAGATGAGAAAGAGCTTACCCATATTTTGACTAGTGAAAATTATAAATGGTTAATCTTTAAGCTAAATGATGAAATAATTGGAGCTCTAGGATATAAATTAAATTTTAAAGAGAAAATTGGGAATCCACATGGATTAATTTTAAAAGAAGAATATCAAGGCAAATTTGATATGAAAAATACCGTTTTTGCATGTATTATTTATATGTATTGTTCATGTAAAAATGATGTTATAAGATATTTTTCAGAAGCGCGCACTAAGCATCCAAAAGCCCAAAGCATTGGCAATTCTATTGGTTTTAAACCAGTCGCTTTTTTCCCAAATAAAGATTTAATATTTAATGTCCCAGAATCTAGTTTTTTACATGTAATTTATGATCAAGTAGCTATAAAAAAATTTAGGACTGAAGAAATCCCTCATATCATTCCTGAAATTGTCGATTTCTATTCTTATTCAAATAAACGATATGGATTAGGGCGCCCCCTTATTAATGAGGATGGGATTATCATTAATAAAAATAAAGAGAAATGGATCATGAACAATTTAAATTTAACAAAAACTCTAGAAAATTTTGGTAAGATTAAATTTACAATCACTCTGAAAAATTCCACCTCATATTTTAAATTCGAGTACGATGAATATAATAAAAACATCGAAAATTGTAGGTATGATATAGAACAATTAGAGGAATTAGAATGTTTTATCAAAAAATTAAAAATATTGCTTCAGGAAATAGATATTCGCTATGTGGAAGTTTTTGTATCCGGGTATGAACCAGAACATCAAAAAATTTTAATCAGAAACGGATTTATACCTTGTGGGTATGTTCCTTCTTATTTTTATAATGATAGATTGGGAATTTTTGAGGACGCTGTCGGTTTTTGTTGGTTTAAAGGAAAAATAGAAATTCTAAAATGTGCTGAAGAAAATGAAAGATTTTTGAAAGAAACCAATTTTTTCTCAAGAATAGAATATATGAGGGAATTAACATGAATGGAAAAGAAGTTGTTTTGGTTAAATATACGGGTAAAATGGATTGTTTTGATCAATTAGTTCCAGATTTAGGAATTGCTTACTTGATGGCAAGCCTTGAAAATGCCGGAATAAAAAGTAAATACTTCGATCTTAATTCATGGAATAATGAAAAAGAAGATGCATTAAAATATATCCAAGAGACTAATCCCATGATTGTTGGATTCAAGATTGAAAATGTAGGGAATGGATTAAAAGAGATAATTAATCTTGCTAATGAAATCAAAAAAATTTCTTCGAGCATATTGGTAGCGGGTGGACCCATCATTCAATTATTTGAAGAAATCTGCTATGATCTCAAGGAATTTCATGTATTTGATGCTTTAGTGTATGGTGAAGGTGAAAAAGCAATCGTAGAGATTTATAATGCGCTCATTGATAAAGCTTCTCTAAAAGAAGTACCAAATACGATATATAGGGAAGAAGGTAAAATCGTGAAAACAAAGTGGGAATTATTTGATGTAAATGAAATAATCGTGACATGGAACGGAATTAATCTAAAAGATTATTTCCCCATCCTTCCAATTAACATGAAAAGAGGATGTGAAAATGCTTGTAGTTTTTGTTCCCATTCTTATTTATGGGGAAAAAAGAGAGAGGTCTTCTGTCCAAATCATATTTCACATGGACAATTTCAAAAATTAAATAGCATCCGATTAAGAAACTGGGATAATATCGTTCAAGAGATTGAAAATGATTACTATTTTCACGGGATTGGAAATTTATATATCGTGGATTCCACTCCCAATATCTCTCTTTTAAGCAAATTCGCAGATTATATAATTGAAAACGATATGAAAATCAACTGGTTCGCTTTTGGACGGTTTGATTCTTTTAATCATGAAATCTTAAGCAAATTAAAACAATCTGGGCTTGTTACTTTATATTTTGGATGGGAATCTGGAGATGAAAGAATCTTAAAAAGAATGTACAAACGAATTACTTTGGATAAAATGAAAGAAACACATGCCATTGTAAAGAATTTAAACATTCACGGGGCTGGCTCATTTATAGTAGGGCATCCTGGCGAAAATGAAGAAAGTATAAAAAAAACCTTGTGTTTAATCGAAGAATTAAACTTAACCAACTATAGCATGTCAGCCTTTCGACTTACTCCCGGTTCTTATATTTCAGTTAATCCTTCTGAATATAATATTATATTACCAGATAATTGGAAGCAAATATTACTAAAAGCATATATCGAGGGTAAAAATGAATTAGAAACAGATTATTACCTGATAAATGGCATGAAAAATACGGAATATTGGAATTCGATAAAAAGTTATTTAGAAGGATATGATGCTTGGAAGCAAATGCGGATAAAGGAAAATATGGAATTAATACACCTATTATCAGCTCATACAGGAAAGCCTACGGAAATGCTCATGGACGTTTTTATGAATATTTTTGAAACAAAAAATAAAGCTGAAATGAATTATTGGTTAAATCAAATGTGGATTCCTAAAGAAAAAGAAGAAAAACATGTATTTAATAGGTTCAAAAATAATCAAGTTTAAAAAAATTATTTTAAAAAAGAATTGATTTTTTTCAATTTTTTATTCTATTTTATTTTTTAATTTTTATTTTTTGACAAGAATAATTTTCAAGATTTAAAAGTCACTTCCTAAAACTATTATCTACATTAAAATTCACTAAAACCAGCAGAAATTTAATATAATCATCGTTATTGTCAGAAATTACACCTCATTAAAGATAACTTTAAATTAATTCTTTTTAAAGAAAAGTATAATTATCAATAGAAAATTGTATATAACGTGAAAATGAAAGTTAAAATTACATGTATTTATAATAATAAAGCCCTCCCTAATACTAATTTCAAGGGAGATTATGGAAATGCCGTCGTTATTAAAGATGATAATCAATTAATCATGTACGATACGGGAAATAATGGAGATATTTTGATACATAATTTAAATTGCGCTAATATCGATCCCAATTCGATAAATCTTTTAATTTTATCTCATGGCCACAATGATCATACAAGAGGTCTAGTAAAGCTCCTTTCCTCGAGGAATACGAGGGTCCCTTTACAAATTATTGCTCATCCTCTCGCTATTGAAAGAAAAAAAGCTTCCTTGAAGGCATCGCTACTCTTTTATATTTTGTATAGAGAACTAGAAATCGGATTTCCTAAGCTTCCTGACAGTTTACTGTCAAAAATAGAGTTTAATTTCCAAGAAAAACCATTTCAAATTACTCCTTATTTATCTACTCTCGGAGAGGTATCAAATAGAGAGGAACCCGATGGCTCTAGTTCCTTGATGGTACATCAAGTGAATGGGAAATGGAAAAAAGATTTATTGTATGATGACCTTTCCTTAGCTTTAAAAACTAAAAAAGGTTTGGTTCTAATATGTGGATGTTGTCATTCAGGAATTTTAAATACGTGCGCTCAAGCACGATCATTATTTCCAGAAGAAAAAATCCATGGAATTATCGGAGGCACTCACATGTTGATGTTTTCGAAAAAAAAAATTAAACATGTTGCAGATGTACTAGAAGAAAAGTATGGACTCCCAAAATTATACTTAAATCATTGTACGGGTAAAAAAGCCACAAAATATTTCAAGAAACGATTTGGTGCTGAAATATTTCATGATTTTTTAGCAGGATCTGTTTTAGAATTTGAATGTTAAAGATACCAAATTAAGGAAGTTTAAAAGAAATTTTTAAATTCTCCTTTTTATTGGATTAAATCTTAATTTTATCATGAAAGATATAAAAATGAAAAGATGTACTTGGAGTTTTCAGAGCAAATTGATGTTACATTATCATGACCACGAATGGGGAGTTCCGCAACATGAAGATCTGAAATTGTTTGAAATGTTATGTTTACAAAGCGCACAAGCTGGATTAAATTGGCAAATTATATTAGAAAAAAGAGAAAATTATAGAAAAGCTTTTGATTTTTTTGTTCCTGAAAAGATTGTAAATTATAAAGTGAAGAAAATCGAAGAATTATTACATGATCGAGGTATCATTAGAAATAGATTAAAAATCGAGTCTATCATTCATAACGCGGGAATATTTTTGAAGATTAGTGAAGAATTTGGTACGTTTAATGATTACGTGTGGAGCTTCGTTGATTATAAGCCCATTCAAAACTCTTGGCAATCGGAAAAAGAAATACCTGGGGAAACACCTTTATCTAAGAAAATTTCGAAAGATATGAAAAATCGTGGCTTTAAATTTATTGGTTCAAAAATTATTTATGCGTTCATGCAAGCCACGGGCATAGTTAATGATCATGTAATTTCTTGTTTTAGATATGAACAATGTAAAAAATTACAATAATACCTTATTTATTTATGACTTTTTAGTGAGATATCATGGTTTTAGAAAAGGACCCGTATTTCCTTTTTGTACTAATCTTTCTAATAAATCGATTAATTTTACAGCGTCATAAAAAGACCTAATTCCTTGTCTAATTTTATCCTCTGAGCTTCATCTCTACCTAAAGTCGGTGTAGATTGTCCTAAAGTGATATATTCCATTCCAAATTCATTTAAAATGATTAAAATCTTAGAAATAGAGTCTTGAGACTTAAATATTTTCTATTAGGATATTGCTTGTAATTATTGCTTTAAATATTTTAAAAATATAATATTCTCAATAAATAATATCATCATTATAGAATATTTAAATTTATCTTTATCATGATAATTTCGCTAAAATGAGTTCAAATTAAATTAAAGAAAAAAATTAAATGAAAACAAAAATTTCATGAGTCAATAGCATGATTATCAACAGGTTTCATTTCAAGGGAAAGAAATGAATTTGATATATAGTATATCTCACTGGATTTATGGTCAAGAACCACTAGAACTTCAATTTCAGAGAATTAAAAAATATGGATATGACGGGGTTGAGATTCGAATAAATGAGTTAATAGGTTTTAATCTGGAGATTATTAAAAAATATTTAAAAGATTTTTCGCTTATTTGCAGCAGTATTTGCCCAAATATGATGTTCTCCTCAGATAAATCTAAGTGTAAAAACTTAATCGATAATGATAAAGATATTCAAAAAAATTCCTTGCTCTATTTGAAAAAATGCATCGAAATCGGAGTTGAATTGGAAGCTAAATTAGTTCTCATCGTGCCATCAGGGGTATTCAATATTCGAGATCGTTGGACAAAACAAAATATAGAAGCTTGTACTCGAGCACTTCAAGAACTCGGCGACCATGCTCAATCTGTAGGTTCAATTCTCTTAGCTTTAGAGCCTTTAAACCGGTATGAAAACATATTTTTACGCACGTGCTCTCAAGCTCTGATATTAGTTAAAGAAGTCCATCATTCTAGGGTAAAAATGATGCTAGATACGTTTCATTCTAATATTGAAGAAAATAACAATGCAGAAGCAATACGCTCAGCAAACAGAGAATTAATTCATTTTCACGTGGCAGATTCCAATAGAAAATCACCTGGCCGAGGTCAAATTAATTGGTTTGAAATTTTTAGAGCCTTAAGAGACATCAAATATGATGGAGCCATCGTAGGAGAATTTCTTCCCCCTCACTCTGAAACTTTTTATACATGCCAAAATAAAATCTTGCCGGAGGCAGTAATCTATACAAAAGAATGCATTGAATATCTAAAATTTATTGAAAACATCATTATAAAATAAACTAACCCATTTTAATGAATAAATTTCTTAACTCTATTATTTTGGGTTAAAACGTAATAATTTAGATCTACTTTAAATGGGACAACATATAAGACTTTCTAAGTTAAGAAAGATAATAATTTATTCATAGATTTTAGTCTTACCAATTACTTTTAATTGGTTGTCGCCCTATCCGATCATTTCGAGCGGGTTTGAAGGTTTTATTAATTTAAGAAAATTAAATATATTACATTCGGAATTTTAAGTTTCGTGGTCTTTCTTTTTACGTTAGTAGGCGGAACGAGATCTTTTTGTAATTCACTCATGATCTTTCATTAATTGAGCAAGATTGATAATATAAGGCAACTCACGATACTCTCCATTGTAATCTAGACCATATCCTACGACAAAAATATTTGGAATGTTAAAACCTACGAATCTAATATCCAAATCCACTTGACGTTCATTATTTTCTTTTTTAAGAAACACGCAAAATTCCATTGACTTGATGGCATAAATTTCTAAAATTTTTTCCTTGATCGCATGGAGAGTTTTTCCCGTATCCAAAATATCATCAAGTATGAGAACATCCGCATTATTTAATTTGAGATCCAGAAAATCTCTATCTTCAAGCAACACCTCTCCAGAATGCATGCCACGATATGAATGCACGATGATTTCTTTTATTTTCATTTTTATCCCTAAGCTATTTAGCTCCCGAATTAAATCCGATGTGAAAATAAAGGCACCTGTTAAGACAAAAATCACGTGGATGAGAGAAATCTTCTTTTCGGAATAAAATTCATGAATTTCCTTGGCTAATTCTTGAACTCTTTGCTTTATTTCTTCTTCCAAAATAACAAAATCTTCTTCTTCCATGACAATTCCTTTAAAATAAATTGTATCAAATAGTTCCATTTATCAATTATTATTTAACTATTACTATTTATAATAAAATTTTTTAATGAATTTATTTTAAAATTCAAAATAGGAATCGCAAAATTCTAATCGCTCTCCAATCCAACTATATAGAGCATCTATATATTCTTGCAAATCAAATTCTTTCGTCGATAGATATATTTTTTGAACAGTATTTGTTGGTTCCTCATCAACTGTCATGGGTTTCCACAGGTCCATTTCAATCTCAAGAATATCTCTAATTTCTTCATGTATTTCCTTTAAAAGAGATAAAATAAAATTTTCCGTCCAGAGTTTTTCTCTTATCTCTTTCCAACGCTCTCTACAAATTTCCAGAAATTCAGTATTATTCAATAAACGGCGATATAATACATTAATTCTTTTTATGGCTGAAATCATGTTTTTGTGAGGATGGTGTTTGATCCATCCGGTTTGTCCAAAAGACCCATCAAAATCCCATGGAATTAACTGGAATTTGCTCGGAGGAGTATTGCGTATTAAAAAATAATTTTTAGACCAAAAATCAGTATGGAGAATAAAAAAATTAAATAAGAAAAAATCAATTAAGTTTTGCTTATCAATTTTAGAATAAATTCCAAAAGTAGGGTCAAAAAATTCTTCATCAGCACTATTATTAATAAAGTCAATCAATTCTGGTAAAATTTCATCAATTATCATCAGATCTTCGGGATTAGGCCATTCTTGTTCCCAGTCAAATGAATTATATCTATTTAAAGCTGTTGGTCGTATGGGTTGAAAAATAAGAGTACTTAAGTTAGGGTCAAGCCTAAAAAGCTTTCTATCCGCTTTTTCAGCCAGTAGATAAAGTCCTTGAAATTCATTATTTATATATAATTTTACATACCTAGATTCGGGCAAAGGAGGTGTTTGTTCGTTCAAATTCTGTAAACTATTCCAAAGATCAAAAGATAATTTATATCTCATTCTAGTGAAATCTAAATACATGGCAAATAAATACCAATCATCATCCTTTCTCATGTCCAGTAAAGCTATTTTTTCGGATAATTCTAAGGAGTATCCCTTCTTTGGGAGAATAGCACTAAATCTACCTCTTATTCTAATTTTCGCATCTAGAGAACTTATATTTTGTGATGAAATTTCACATGCAAGGGTAAATTTACAACTAGTATAATTTTGGGTAATATTTTCAAAGCAAGTTAAATAAATACTAGGGAGCTCTGAAGGATCATTTGTTTTCTCATCTGATTCTTGGTATGATTCGGATTTAAAATAAGGAGCAAAACCCAGAAAAATCATTATAATTATGAAAAATAATATAAAATAGGCTTTATCTCTTGCATTATTATGATTTTTCGGTTCTTTAGATAAAAAATTTGGTTCTGCCATTTTTTTTCTTAAAGTACAAATCTTATCAAATTGTTTTATGTATCGTTTATTTATAAATTTTTACCATTTGGTATAATATCATGAGTCTTTTAGACTTTAATTAAAACCAACAAGAGAGAAGATTGAAAAAATTGAATTTTCTTCATTTAAGATAATCCCTAATATTAAGCAGATAACTTGTTTTTTAATCGATAAGAATAAATTTTCTCGGTCATTGGAGTTGGAATTCCCATTTCTTTTCCTAACCGAATGATGGTTCCTCCAAACAGCTCTCCCTCATTTTTCTTTCCTTTTTCCACATCTCTCTGATATGATGTCTTTACATCCGGATAATCCTTGCAAAATTCTATAATATTTTCTATTAAACTATCCGGCAAAATTAATCCTTTCTTTTGTCCTATTATTAAAATTTCTTTCATGATTTTTTTTAAAATCTCGAGCGATTTAGGATCATTAATCACGCCCCCTAAAGTTTGGCCGGTATGCGCTGTAACTAATGCAAAAGATGCAACCAGCAAATATTTTTTCCATATCTCTGTTTCAACATCTTTCGTCCAATGTCCATTAATTTCAAGCATTTTGAACAAACTCAAGAGTTCTTGTGGATTAAATTCTGGATGTTGGGGATCTGGTCCGAAATAAAAAAAACCAGGATTACCCGTTTGAATCACCATACCTGGTTGTTCAATATGGGAGCCTACATACACGCACGATGGAAGTACGATCCCATTTTTAATGATTTTCCTAATTCTTTCATGAATATCGATTCCATTCATTAGAGGAATGATTACCGTGTGATTTAGTATTTTTAATTTCAGACCCTCAAGTAATGAGTTTAAATCATAGCTTTTTACGCAGATGAAAATAAGATCAGGAGGGGGAAAATCCTGAATGTTATCCGAAGCTAAAGTCGGTTTACAGGTGAAAATAACTCCTTCGGAAACATGTAATTCGAGGCCGTTTTGTTGAATCCTTTTTAAATGGGCGCCTCGCGCAAGAAAATAAATGGATTGCTCATGATTGTCTTGTTGTGAAAGTTTCCAAGCCATTTTGCCTCCAAAATATCCTCCAACGCCCCCTATTCCACAAATCCAAATATTCTGTAATCCCATAATGTCTAAATTTAAAATATTATATTTAATAATCCTTAAAGGGAAAGGAAAATGAAAATATTCATAATTTTTACATTAAAATTCACGTTTTAATTAAAAATTTTTGAATAAGAATTATTCAATGCTGAACTTTTAATTATAGTTCATTGGTTTGAAAAAAGTTGAAAAGCTTCATATATTCTTCCAAAAGAAGGTATCTTCTACGTGACATGGCAATAATATTTATTTATAATCTTTACAATTTTAAATGTAATGAATAATTTTTATAAAAACTTTTCAAAAAAAAATGGCAAGAATTTTAAGCCGTCCACCCTCATCGGCAACTGCCGGAGAAAAACGTTTATTTAATAGATTAAACTAATTTTTTTCTCAAATAGATCAAGCACATGTTTATTTTGAACCATCGATAAGAAATTTACGCCCCGATTATCTTATTCTTTCTCCTTTTCATGGAACCATTAATATGGTCTGGACATGGAAAGAATCCCATAACCGATAATCTAATTGAAAGATAAAAACCTTTCCTTTTTTCCCTCCATGAGAAAGAAGCTCAACTCTTACATATACTGAATAAAAAAGGGAAAATGACTTTAGAAGCCATTACCAATGAAACTTTTAAAGCCTTCATTAAACGATTTAAAAAATTTTTAATAATTGATGAGCTGAAAGACCCAATAATTATTACTTAAGCCAGTGAATTAATACAAAATCTGAAAATCTTGAACGAATTTAAAATTAATAGTTATATTAAACAATATATTAGATTTAGAATTCAGCTTTAACAATTTTCTATAGAATTTGAGTACTACTCTAAATCGATTTATTTTATTTCAATATTCAGGGGATGATGAGCACGATAATGATATATCAGAAAACATCAGTCTGATGGTATTTTTAAATCATACCCGCTTAATTTATCGACTTGACACATTCTTTTTCTATTAATTTTTTTATAATATTTAAATTGGATTTAGGATAAAATTGAGCATGGTGTAAGATCCTCTCTTCCGAAACCGTGCTCATATACCCTCTCATGTTATTAATAATTATTTGATCTGCTACCGATTTGTTTTTAGCAAGGTATATAAAATCTAAAATGGTTTTCTCTAAATCTGAATAGCGGATTATATTGTCAATGATGCCAAACGTCGTGAGATTATAATTCAATTTAATGAATTTAAAAACATGATTTAAAATATTTATTGGTTTTGCCCTAAAAATTTCATCACTCATTACATAAAGTTCTTTTTTTTCATCTTTTACCATCACGCCATTCAAGATTAAAGCGGTATATAAACCGAAATACCAATTTTTTATCCCCTTTAGTTCGAGTGCTTTCCCAACTAATTCCAATAATGAATACTTTGTTTTATTTTGTTTGATTTCTTCCTCACTTTTTACATAAAAAATTCCTTTAAAAATCTTCAATAGATAATTACAATTAAGCAAATATCGAATGACATTATAATAATCATAGTAAAACTCTCGACTAAAGGATATTAAATCCTTAGATGTAATAAATTTCTTGTTTTCGTTCAATAGCCTCTTATATATACGGTTTATTGACATGAAAATTGGTTCTCATAGAAAAAATTTCAAATTTTTTTAAATATAATATTGTATTCTTAATTAGATTAACTATTTTGTTGTTTTAACCTACACGACTGAATACTAAGCTCTAAAAAAATCCTTCACGCATGTAATTTAAAATTATTTCTAATACCCTTCTTTTTTCAACGTTTACACTTATTTGTTTTACACCATACATTAACATTTGAAGTCATTCAATTTAATGAATTTGAGAATAATTTTAGTTGAAGATGGAATAACACGATATTTAATCAAAAAAAAATAAAATCAAAATCTCTTAATCAATTTAACGTAAAAATTCGTGAATTAATTTAATTAATCCAAAAATTTATTCCCATTACCATTTGTTCAATTGCGGATTTTTTTTAAAAACACTCTTGCTTAA
Organism: Promethearchaeota archaeon; assembly: GCA_029838195.1. Lineage (GTDB taxonomy): Archaea > Asgardarchaeota > Lokiarchaeia > Sigyniarchaeales > SOKP01 > JALGVJ01. The sequence goes on along the minus strand of JALGVJ010000012.1, from coordinate 9,960 downwards.
AACTTATTCCTTGATCATTATATTTTCTTCAGGATAGCCCAAATCCATTAAGAATTTCTTAAGCCTAAAACGGTGATCCCCCCTTAATTCAATGGCATTTCCACGTACGGTTCCACCGGAAGCAAATTTTTTCTTGGCTTTAGATAGGAATTCCTCAAGGTTGATATTCGTATTGCCTTTAAATTCCGCCATTGTAACGACTTTTCCCCACTTTCTCGTTTCGTTATAGATAGAAACCCGTGATTCTTCTTGATCCAAACTGCCGCAGAGGCACAAGTCTTTCGGCAATCCGCACATTGAACAAATATTTTCGTTTTCCTTAATGTTTCTTTATTCCTTCCTTTATTGTAATTAATTAATTTTTAATATACTAACGAATAATAGACAATTTTCTTTTAAAAACCTTTCAGTTTATTTGTTTAAATACTTGTTTAATAAAAGGGAAAATTCTTTATCAGTATTAAAGAATGGAATACATCAATGAGGAAATAATTGATTTGAGCACTTCATTGAGTCAAATAATATTTTGAAACTGAATGATGGTCATTTTCATGATTAAGGGTAAAATGAAATAGGTAATTTTTTATTTTTGGAAAAAAAAGATTTTTCTTACATTTCTCGATTATTTTTTCAAGACAGGAAAATAAATGAATGGTATCGATCATTTCAGCTGAAAGTGAATGTTTTTAGAGTTCAATTGCGATTGAAATACGTTTAGAAAAGATTTAATGACCATTTTGAAAGTAAGTTCTTGTTTCATGGGGTATAAATATTTCACGCATGACCATGAGAATCAAAAAGGGAAAGGTAATAAAAAATTCTTATTCTTATTTTTTTATCAACAATTTTAAATTAATTAAGTCATCTTTTACATTAGATTAATGAAAAAAATTTTTATTTGAATTAGATAAAGAAGGAATTAAAGATTTAATGGTAAATCGAGAAAGAAGCGAGAGAGAAGTCAATAAGGTTAATCGAGAGATGGAGAAATTACTCGATGAATTGATGAAACCGAAGGATTTTATCGTCCATATTATTGATCAGCCATTAGTAGGAATGGCCATCTTGTTAGATTTTCGAATTATTTTCGTGAATCAAAAAGCAACGGAAATTTTTGAATATTCCATTGACGATGTCCAATGGTGGGGACCTCATGAATTTATTAAAGTATTAATTCCGAGGGAACGGAAGATGGTTTTGACGCTCATTGAGAAATGTATGCGATTAAAAGAAAGCGCTTTTGAAAGACTCCAAATTCAATGCGTAACTAAAAGTGGAAAAATAATATGGGTAGAATTTTTTGCTCGAACCATTAAAAAGGGTAATAAAACGATATTCGTAGGATTTTTTATTGATATCACGGAACAAAAAGATGCAGAAAAAAAATTGAAAGATTTAGTAAAAAAATATAAAATGTTATTTGAAAATTTTCCTCATCCCCTTTTACTAATGAATAAAAAGGGCACGATATTAGATGTAAATCCTGAATTATTAAAATTAACGGGTTACTCGAGAGAAGAAGTAGTTGGGAAAAATTATTATGAGACTCCAGCTATTTTCCAGAAAGATTTACCAATGCTGTTTGAGCGATTGATTAACTGGGTGGGGGGTCATCCTCAACCTCCTCTTGAAATACAATAAAAAAAAAAAGATGGAGACGTTATTTGGATTAATTTTCGAACCAATTTAATTAAGATGGAAGATGAAACTATTATTCAAACCATTGGACATGATATCACGGATCGGATAAGGAATGGAGAGAAATTAATTAAATCGAGAGAGAAGTATCAAAGGGCTTTATCAAAAATTAGTTTTTATGAAGATTTATTTCGTCATAACATGAAAAACATCCTTCAGGGCATTTTATCTTCAGTCAATCTCATTTCAATTTTGAAGAATGACCCAAAAAAAGAGGTAGAAATTCAAGAAATTCTTGAGATAATTGAAAAAGAAGCGAAAAGAGGGGCAAAATTTATATCCGATGTTCAAATTCTCTCAAATTTAGAAGAATTTGAAGCCTCTTTAAAAAGAATTGATGCGTTGGAATTGTTGCAAAAAGCAATAAATATCACGCATGAAGATTTTTCTAAAAAGGAAATTCACTTTTCAATAGATACTAAATTAGATAATATTTGGGTGGAAGCTGATGAATTCTTGCTCAACGTATTCGAAAATATTTTTTATCTTGCAGTTCGAGGCAATTCCAATCTCATCATAAAAATCCGAATCAAAATATCTAAAATTAAAAAAAATGAGAAAGAATTCATTCACTTTCAATTCATGGATAATAATGAAATGGGATTATCAGAGGAAAAAAAACAAGTGCTCTTGGATAAAACCCCCCCTTTAAAAGTAAGCAAAGAGGGAGTGGGTCTTGAATTACTTTTAATCAAAACACTGATAGCTCGATATGGAGGAGAAATTGTAATTACTGATAAAATCGAGGGAATTCCTTCAAAAGGAGTTGCTCTAATAATCCTTTTAAAATCGAGTAAGAGTGTCTAATTATAAGGTGATCCCTATTCTTTAGTCATTATTTTATTAACTATTAATTTTAATATTAATTTAACTCGTTCTTTATACATGGTGCGTGAATTTTATGCGTTCACGGGGGAAAAAAATTATTTTAAAAACCTTATAATATGAGAATGGTGAGTAAAAGGTTGAGTATTTTCTGTTCTTTTCATTTTTATTAGATTTGCTTGATCTAAAACTTTATAATTCAAAAATTTGTTACAACTTTAATTAAATTTTTTTTCCTTACTTGTTGAATCATGATAAAAGATTTTTCCGCATGAGCCATCGTAATTCATGAAAATGCGTTCTTATTACTTAAATATAAGGCAGGCCATTGGGGGTTCGTGAAAGGGCATAAAAAAATTGGAGAAAGTGATGAAGACACAATTTTTAGAGAGTTGAAAGAAGAGACGGGCATTACTAAAGCTAAAATAATTAAAGGTTTTGAAGATTCAATCGAATATTATTTCAAAATTCATAATAATTTAGTTCAAAAAAAAGTAAAATTTTTTCTCATGATTGTAGATCAAAATGTAATACGATTAAGTAAAGAACACGTGGATTTTAAATGGCTACCCTATAAAAAAGCAATTAAAAAAGCTACTTTTGAAAATGCAAAGGAATTGATTAAAAAAGTAGCATTTTTTTTGAAAAATTCCTTGGATTCTCACCTAACCTTCCAGATTTAAATCGCCCGATTACCTCCTCAAGCTCTTTATAAGCTCCTGGATATAATACATGCTGAGAATTGATTTGATTAAATTCTATTATCTTGGTTCATATTTTCCTAATTTAAAAGAGTTTGTTCATTAAAGACGATTTAGATAAATTTTAATTCCAAAATTTATGTGATTATATTAAACTATTCCAAAATTTTTTATGAGTCAGGATGACCGAAGTAATAACGCATGTATTTGAATTTTTAACGTTAATCATTTCCATTCTGATTACTATGTTACTTTTATTTCAAAGAAGATATTCCAGAGTCCCTCTTGGAAACTTATTTCTTGCCCTTGGTTGCTTGACACTTGGTATCTATGCTTTGTCCACGATCATTTACTCTTTAATCGGAGGAGAACTTATAATCATTCTTTTTTTAAAAATAGGCATGCTTTCTCTCATGTGCAGCGTATTATTCTTATTCTATACCATGCAGATTCTCATACATTCCTCGAAGGTAATAACTACAAAAAAAATGATACTTATTGTTCCCCTTATTGCTTTTCTTATTATTGCCATGATAATGATTTTTACTGATTTCATTATTATCATTAATGTTCAAACAGCAGAAACGCATTTCCAGCCTTTTGCTTATACTTTATTTAGCCTCTTTATTTCTATCATGTTAGTATATACTACTTTTTCCATTTACCATCACGGAATCAAAAAATCGGAGGGAGAATCACGGAAAAGAATGGTTTCTTTTTTAATTGGAATCACTATCTTCATTGCCGCTCTAATTAATGATGCGATTGGCAACATTATAGAAATTGAAGTTCTGTTTGACACGATACTATTTATTTTATTATCTTTAGGCATGCTTTTCATTGGTAAAGCTTTTTATGGAAAGAAATTTGAAGAATGATTCTCCAAATAAACCCTTTTTTTTTAATTTTAACGTGTAATTAATCCCCCCTTGTGAATCCTCTTTAGAAACCGAAAAAATATCCTCGTGGCAACCCATTTTATTAAAATTTAAATGAAAATCTTTTTTCTTAATTAGTTTAAAAATTACGGCCTCTCTATTAAAAGGGAAATGTTTTCTTTTTATTATTTATTTTTTAATAGGTCCGTTAAATAAATGATTTTTTGATATGAGGGAAAAAACTGAATTCTTTAACTACTCCCATCAAAAGACGTGAGATTCCTAACTCATCGAGAATTATTAAGCGAGTGTCAGTCTTACATTCTCTCCAATCGCTAGCTCCGTAGTTCCTGTACTTAGAGAAGCTTATTCATCGCTTCGCTATAATTATTATAAAATAATAAATATTTAACACCCCGCATGTATCATCACCACCTTAAAGATGGGCCGGTGCTCTCTCGCTCTTTAGTATGAAAGTAATCTATTTATAGGAAGTTAACCAAATAATGCTCAATAAAATTTAAAAGAATCTGACCATGAATAACAAAATTAAACTATTTTTAATTATTTTTATATTATTGTCGATCACTTCAACGCCTTTCATCCAATTAACTCCCTCATTTAAAGATGATGATTTAAAGGATTCAAATATCGATCTGGATAACAATGGTATCATTCAAGTAATGGGCGTTCCCTCCTCCTTGACATATCAAGAAAGAAAGAGCATTTATTTGCAAGGATGCAAAGATAGTGATAGTCTTCCTGCTCAAGCAGCACGTGTTTACATGGGACTTCCTATAAATTCTGAGGTAATCGAAAAAGCCTTAAATCACGTAAATGCTAGAAAAGATACAAGTGATTTCAGAATGAACGTATTCGTTCGAATGATGTACTTCGAGCGAACGAAAAACGTTCTCCCTATTGAAACGGAAATTAAAATTAGAGATGCTATTCTGAATTTTAAATATTGGTTTGATGAACCTAATGATGATAACATGATAATGTGGACGGAAAATCACATGATCTTATTTCATACCGCTGAATTATTAGCAGGCCAACTTTATCCCGATAGGATTTTCCCTAACTCAGGAATGACTGGAACGGACCACGTGAGACATGCCACGCCCCTCATCATTCAATGGCTTGACCGCCGCGCTAAATTCGGCTTTTCGGAATTTCATTCTAATATTTACTATAAGCTAGATATCATGGCATTAGCTAATTTGGTAGAATTTTCCGAAAATACCGAAATAGCTACTAAAGCGGCCATGCTTTTAGATCTCCTAGCATTTGATTTTGCAAATAATTATTTTAAGGGCACTTATGCTACAACACACGGCAGAACGGAAGATCGTAAGAAAGTAGGAACGAGCTTGGAGGATCCTCCTGATAAAGACTCGACGAATGAGGCTGCTTGGTTGATGTTAGGAATTGGAGAACATGACCCCAATAATAAAGGAGATGATGCTGCCATCGCTTTATCCACCAGTAAAAAATATGCCCCCCCTGTTATCTTAGAAAGAATCGCCCAAAAAATAGTCTCTAATAATGAACATAAAAGCCGAAATAGCATCGACATTGAAGAAGGTCCTTCCCATGGAATTGGATATCGCACGCAAAATGATCTCATGTTTTGGTGGCCAATGTCTGCTCCCGCAGCAGCAGAAACAGTCGATGCATCATTTGAATTGATGTATAAATATGATTTAAAACCAGAATTAATTTATAATGATGAGCTGTTCGTAGACGTGTTGCAGATTGGGTCCAAATTGCATGGGGTAAATGTTTCAGAATACTGCACGATTATTGATGAGATCACGCAAGGGGTATGTTTAGAAACGGCTAACACTTACACATATCGTACGCCCTATTATCAACTCTCTGGTGCCCAAGATCATCAAAAGGGAATGGATGGTCTCCAAGAGCATGTATGGCAAGCCAGTTTAGATCCCCATGCGGTGGTATATACCAGCTCGCCCGGAGGAATCAGTCCTCAGGAGTTTACCGGGGGTTGGAAGCCCCGTGCAACGCTCTATAAGAATGTCGGGGTGATTCAATACGATAGAAGAATGCTCTCGTTAGACGGAGAATTAATAAGTTTGATATTAGAATACAAGCCCTATAATCATGCTTATTTTCCGAAATGGGCGTTTGATCAAGTTATTAGCAGCGGAAAATGGACATTTGGGGCTAAAGGAGATAGTTATATTGCTTTATATTCGCATGAGCCGACGAGATGGGTTTCAGAGTATGAGCTACGTGCCTTGGGTAAAAAGAACGTGTGGATTGTAGAACTTGGTAGTAAGGAGGAAAGTGGAACCTTTGAGCAATTTATGGCTTCTATACTTGCTTCGGCTGTAGAAATAACCCCTTTAGAGTTAGGATACAATGTTTATTATGATTCGCCTTCAAGAGGGAATGTTTCCGTGAGTTGGGAGGGAGACATGTTCGTTAATGGAGAAGTGGTGGATTTAGGGCCGTATCCTCGCTTTGATAATAAATACTGCTATCAAGAATTTGGTACCATGAAAACGGTCATTCGTTATGGTTCGCAGCGATTAATCTTGGATTTTGAAAACGTTGAAAGAACTGTCGTGAGCGAATAATGAATTTTAAATAAAAACATCAAGTAGGCGAAAAAAATGGGAATAAAATTAAAAATAACTAATGGGTATCTGAAATTCAAGCAAGGGAATCGGTTTTTGAACACGCGTGCTTGCATTAAAGGTGCCGTGGCATGCATTTTAGGCATTTTAAACACGAGATCGGCCATTAGCGTTAAAATAATACAAATGAATTTATTTCTTGGCGTGATTTCCTATTTTCTGATGGTTCTTTCGGCAATGATGGCAATTAATCTTGTAAAGCTGTCAGAAAATCAATTTCCTGCGGAATACGTGTCAAAAAAACGAATTAAACAGCTCTTAGGGCTCTTTTTTGTAATTAGTTTCGTCTTAACGATTATTCAAGTAAGTCTTTACGGGCTCACCCTTTTGATACATGTTGTTTTGGTTCTTTTAGGCATTTTGTGGATAATTCTCGGCATCATTTCTATTAAAAAAGATTATTCCTTTTTATTCCAAAGTATTATCTTGAGTCTAACTTTTTCGTTAGGTCTTTTTTATGGAGCCGTTCTTAATTCACGGCTTTCGCTGATCTTCATTTATTATCTTGTCATTGCTATTTTTTTCCTTCAACTTGCGAGAGAAATTACAAAAAAGATGAAAAGCTCGTCATTGGAAGAGAAAATGGTGGAGAAATCCCAAGTGCAATTACCGATCCCATTCCATGATTTCGCAAAAACCTCTAAATTCCTGATCCTGGTTCAAGGAGTCGCTTTAATATTTATCATACTTCCGATCTTCACCCCTCTTCTTACAAGATTTTTATATCTCATCGTAATAGTTATCAATTCCATTCTCCTAATTATTACAATTTTAATTACACTGCAGCAGGTAAAACGCCAACAATTTTCTAAAAAGCTTAATTCATTGTTAAAATTGGAGATTTTCCTTCAATTATTGGCCATGCTACTGGCAAGTGTGTAATAATTAACTAAATCGAACTTTTTTTTTTATTTTATTATTCCATTTTCTCTTTTCGTTCTTAAAAAGTTTTAAAAAATTCCAGATACTCTTAATACTTATGACTTTTCGAGATAATTTATTAAAAAAATTTAATTCGGATTTAATATTATTGAGCATTCTATTCTTGTTCTTTTTCCAGCTGATAACCGATTTAATCGAATCGATTTACATGTTAGATTTGCTTCAATTAGAAATGGATGAAAAAGTACTAGGATTATTCTTCTTGTGTTCTCCCTTAGCTCTTTTAGCTTTTAAAAATCAAGGAATCGGGCGATCAGTGGAAATATCTGCTACAATTGTAATAGCGGCTCGTCTCATCGATCCCCTGGTAAGGACGCCAATTAAAATTATTGTCTCAGGGATTGGCGTGGCTTCATTCATGATATTCTTACCCCTTTATATTTCGACGGAAAAAGAGCGGGAAGAAGAAAAAATTAGCAAGTTCATGGGGCTTGGCCTTATATTTGCTACCTTATTGTCAATAACTTTTCGAAGTCTTAATTCCACGCTTGATTTATCCATGTACAAGAGTTTTCAAGTTATTGGATGGATTTTAGCTATTCTAGCATTATTTACTCTCTTTAATAGAGTAAAAACAAGCAATTTAGCCGAAAATAATAAATCTATCAAGCAAGAAAAAAATACTAATACACCACATGAACTTGAACATGCCATGGATACTTCAAATCATATCTACCTCATGATCCTTGGATTATTCGGCGTGCTTATCTTCATCTATTTTGCTCTCCTTAGCCCCACGGTTATTTCACGATGGACTGAAGGAAACTATATCCTCATAACTATTTCTCTTTCTATCATTCTCTCGTTAATCGGGTTGGTCATGACCATTAAACCACGGTTTTTTCAATCATTGTCATTAAAAATAATCGTCACGTGGAACCTTTTATTCGTAGCATGTGTATTCTTTACCATTTTTGCCCAAATTGTTTTCTTTCCCTCAACACCTACATCTGGACCAGTCCTTGTTGATCATCCTCCGGCATTGTATACTTATATCCCATTAATTGGGATGATCGCATTAACACCCATTCTATACGTGGATTTTACTTTCGTTTCACGGATGCTCCTAAAAAAAAAACCTTCCTTATCAAAACTAAGTAAGGGATTCACGTTAGGTGGAATTTTATTCATTATGCTATCTCTTGCATTAATATTCACTAATATTTGGGGCTACGTTGAGCCGGTAAGTCCTTATTTTCGAAATCTATTTTGGCTTCCATTTGTATTAGCGGGACTCTTTTTTACTTTACCCTTTTTAACAATTAAGAATAGGGTGATCAATGGCATTAAAAAGTTTAAAAGTTTTGACCAAAAACCCCTCATTTCGGCCATTTTTGTAATTCTCATGCTTCTCACGGGATTAGGTGTTATTCTTACCAATCCCGTGCCAAATACCAGCGCGAACGATAAAGTGGTTTCTTTGAGAATCCTTACTTATAATATTCAACAAGGAGTAAATATCACCGGCGATAAAAATTATGATAATCAGTTAGAACTTATTAAACAAGTCAATCCCGATATTATTGGGCTTCAAGAGTGTGATTCAGCCCGTATTTCCGGAGGAAATTCTGATGTAGTGAGATATTTTGTGAATCGTTTAACGGGAATGAACTATTATTCATTTTATGGTCCGAAAACCGTAACTGGAACTTATGGAGCAGCAGTCCTCTCAAAATATCCCATTATTAGTGCAAAAACGATTTTTACCTATAGCGACGAAGATGAAATTGGAACGACTTACGTGCAAATCATGATCGGGAATGAAATTTTCAATGTATTCGTCAATCATCCTGCTGGAAGTAAGGAGGCAAAATTAGCTCACGTGGAAGCCCTCCTTGCTCAAATTGATGGTAAGGAGAATGTAATTTCAATGGGTGATTTTAATAGTAGGGAAGGGTCAATCTATTACGAAATGCAAGCATCCGTATTAAAAGATGTGTGGAGAGCACGATGGCCGAGTGGAATTGATGATAATGGCTTGGACATGAGGCGTAGAATTGATCATATTTTTGTTTCAAACGAATTTATCGTGGTTGAAGCACGCTTCATCATGGATCCTCAATCAGATCATCCGGCATTATGGGCAGAAATTAAGATATGAACAAAAAATGATGAAATTTTTTATTTATTTTTTTTTATGAGGTAGCAAATTAATCTCAGTTACCACGCTCCAGCTCTAAGATTGGCGACAAAACCACTAAAAAGTTGAAAAAACATAACGATCTATTATATATTAATGTATCGAAAAAT
>JALGVJ010000025.1 GCA_029838195.1 Promethearchaeota archaeon | reverse complement strand
GTGATTTTCCGAGGGGGCGACGAAACCAGATGTGTTATAATTGAGGGTTTTGTCGGAATGAGATTTAAAAAACTTAAAAAACAAGCTATATTATAAACTTAAAAATACCCTCAGGTAACACTGAAAAAATAATAAAAAATACAAATTTAGAAAATCTTAAAGAAAAAAGAAGATGGAGAGGAAAAACGGCTCATCTATTATCTTAATGTAAGCAGTGCTCATGGTAAGAGAATTAGTATAAAGTATCATAAATCAATGTGCTGAGATCCAAAATTTTAATTTCTTGTTTATCTTTTTCAGACAATCCGTAAGCCAAGCCTAATTCGCACAAGGGACAGGTGGTCACGATCATGCTTGCTTCCGTTTCTTTTAACTCTTGAATTCTATTCGTCGCTTCTTTTATCGCCAGATTTTTGTCAGCTAAATGCAATGTTCCGCTCCATCCACAGCAATGAACATGTTCTTTATTATAAATGGGTTCAATTACCTCAATTCCTTCCATTTTTCCCAAAATTTCACGGATGGATCTTGTATCTTTTAGATTTCTTGCGAGGAGGCAAGGATCGTGGATGGTAATCTTTTGCATTTCATTAGATACCGGCTTTTTAAAGGTCAATTTTCCCTCCGTGATTAATTGGTTGAAATATTGCGTAATGTGAACGATTTTAAGATCCAACTTAATATCTAATTGCTGATAACGCTTTGAGAGAGTGACAACACAGCCCGGGCAATCAGATATCACGAGTTTTGTTCCCGTATTTAGAAATAATTCTTTATTCTTATTTGCTAAATTACGAGCGACCTCTAAAGCCCTTATATTAAAGGCGGGTGCTCCACAGCAAACTCTTTCATTTAAATTCAAGGCAAATTTAACTCCTGCTTTTTTCAAGATTTCAATATTAGCTTTCACGACTTCAGGAAATTTCATCATTTCGCATCCCACGTAATAAAAAACATCCACATCTCCATCGCTTTCTATGTTTTCGATTCCCTTTTCTTTATAAGTTTTAAAGATCTCATGATCTTCGATGGTTTTTGTTTTTTCCAAGTTAGCTACTTGTTGCTTACAATAGTCAGGCATATATCCTTTATCATTGATATCTTCTCGCACAGTTTCTAATAGTGAAACCACGGAAAAATCGAATGGACACCAAATCTTGCAATTTTCTTCATTCGTGCATTTATACATCAAATCCACGAAGTCCGGATCACTATAATCGAGTTTTCCCATAGTAAGATAATAGCCGATACGTGCTTTATAAGCGGGACTCATGGATTCTTTTTGGGCTGCTTGAAGGGAACCGCAATCAAATCGACACATGTTGGGACATAACATGCAATTAATAAGATTTTTAACATCGGCTTTGTATTCTCCTTCAGGATAAAAGTTTTTTTTCACATTTCTCAAATTTTTAAACAGAATTCGTTTTACCTTAGGTAATTTATTGAGAAGAGGGAGCATCCATTTATATTTTTCTAAGATTTCCATTTATTTTTCACCTCCTTTCGTCCAAATGCTTTCATATACTTTTCCCGGATTTAATATATTATTCGGGTCCACAATTTTTTTAAACGCTCGCATTATATTCATGCTTTTTCCCCATTCCTCATCCATCCATTCTGATCTATTTATTCCAATGCCATGATGATGGGCAATCGACCCTCCTGAGTCTAATACCGTTTTTATGGTAACTCGCCATGTTTCTTTATAGAGGTCAAAATCCGTGTTATCTTGCATTTCTACTCCCGCAAACGAAAAATAGATGCCCACTCCATTCGGATAAAAATGAGACACGTGTGCAGTTATTAAAAATATTCCATCTATGTTTTGAACGGCTTCCACGACAGCATGATATAATTTTGAAACATTGGTCCAAGACACCGCCACTTCAATGGTATCGGCGATCATTTTATTTGGTGGAACCGTACTGGTTTCCGTGACTCGGAATCGGGTTTCAAACCAATGTTCAACGGGATGTTCTCCGCAATCTATTCCGGCATGTTTTTCACATTTTTCCCGGGTTATCTCTTCTTCAAGATTCACTAACCTTGCATTTCCCTCGCATACAAAAACGACCATCACTTTATCTTTCGCTTTTTCTACCATTTCAAAATGCCTTGTCGTTTCATCTGCATCATAAATTCGAATCACGGCGGGATAAACTTGCTCTCTCAGAATCTCCCGAATTGCTTCTATTGAATCCTCAAAGGTAGGGAAAGCATAGGATATTAAAGCTCGTTTTTCCGGAAAAGGCCAAATCCGTAATGTTGCTTTTGTAACTATTCCTAAAGATCCTTCATTACCCAAAAACAACTTATTTAATTGGGGCCCGACCGCAGAGCGAACAATTGGTTTAAATTCTATGATATCCCCTTGAGGTAAAACAACTTCCATTCCAATTACGATATCTTCAATCTTACCATATTTCGTGGAGAATTGCCCGGCAGCTCTATGAGCGATCCACCCTCCCACGGAGGAGGTATAAATCGATTGGGGTATGTGTCCACAAGTATAACCTTTTGCATTTAAATAGCGTTCTAAATTCATTCCATTCATTCCGGTTTCGACCGTAACGGTCAAATCTTTATCATTGATTTCAAGAACTTTATTGAATTTCTTCATGTCAATGATGATCCCTCCCCGCACGGGGATAGCGCCGCCCACCACGCCCGACCCTTCTCCATAAGGGATTACCGGAATTTTTTCCCCATTTGCCAGTTTTAGGATCTCGCTTATTTGGTTCACTGTTTCCGGCCACGTGATAAAATCCGGTAAGCCTCCAATCTTGCCCTTGATCGTCCAATTGTTACCGATGAGTGAAGCATCCTTGGAATATGCTAACAAATCGATCTCGCGAGTTGATACGTTGGCCTGTCCCAATATCTTAACCAAGCTTTCTCTAATTCTATTCTTATCCGGTATGTTCACCCGATCTTCATTATAAATAATTTCAAAATTCGTTAACTTCATCTCTTTTCCTCTGGTCTACATAAATCTTTGATTTTACTTCTTATTTTATAACTTATTCTTATTTGGTGACTATTTAATTAAATATTTTATTTTTAATTAATATTTGATGATTTATCGCATGAATGCTGAGATTATTTTCCCCTTGCTTCTTGAAAATTTTAAGGAAAAAAGAAAGTTTTTCCCCTAACTAAAACTAGATCATCCTTAAAAATTCGACGTTCATTAATACCCTTTCTTTTTAATTAAAATTTAAAGACATGAAAATAATCAAGATTAAAAATCTTTGTAAAAAATGAAAACGTTATAGCCAAGTATTGAAAAATAAACGTTTATTACCCAATATATCATTTACTATATTAATAAAAATTGACTATTTATTAAGGTTATATTCATGAGTGTAGAAATTTTGGAAGAAGATTCAAAATACATGCACGATATTATCGAAAAAATAATTGATGAGTGCGGCCCTAGAATGCCCTGTAGCCCACAAGAAGCAAAATCCGCAGAAATTATTAAAAGTGAATTAGAAAAAACGTGCGAACAAGTAGAGATTGAGCCCTTCACGTGTCATCCTCGAGCTGCCCTTGGTTGGATTAAAATTGCGGTTATTTTGATGGCTTTATCATTCACGTGCTTTTTCTTAACCCGTGAAACGTTGAGTCTGACGTGGAAAGTGATCTTACCTATATTGACTTTTATCCTTGTTTTCATTGGAATTCTGATAATGTGGAAAGAGTTTTTTAACTATGAAGAATTCATAGATGTTCTCTTCAGAAAAAAAGAATCCCAAAACGTTATTGGCACGCTTCGGGGGAAAGGAGATATTAAAAAACTCATTATCTTCTCGGGTCATCATGATAGTGCCTTGCAGTTTAATCTATTAAAATATTTCAAGGTAGGTTATATCATTATAGTTTTCTTAGGTATTATCATCTTCATTGCTTGGTCCCTCTATAGCGCAATTTTTCTAATTGCAACCATTATTTTCATGATATTAGGGAGTACGGAAATGCCGGCAATTTTTTTCATCATTGCGATCTGGTTTTTGATTATTGGAGGGATCCCCATGATATTATTATTATTTTTTGTATCTCCGGGGGAATTAGCGAATAAGGTGCCGGGCGCCGTGGATAATCTTAGTGCCGTAGCCATTGTATTAGCCATTGGGAAGATGTTAAAAAGAAATAAAGAACTCATTCCAGATAACACTGAGATACGCTTGATCTCCTTCGGATGCGAAGAAGCCTTTCTAAGAGGGGCATTTCGCTATGTAGAAAAACATCATGAAGAACTAAAAAAACTAGACACCGAAGTCGTCAACATGGATGCCATTGCCAGTAAAGATGATATTAATGTACTTAAAGAAGAACCAACGACTCGGACAATTCATAGTGAGGTTGTAGTTCAAAAGTTAATGGAAGCTTCGAAATTAATAGGTGTAAAGGTAAGTACAGCAGGAATGGGGGGCGCTGAAACATTTTTGGAAAAGATTTATGGTCAAATGAGCGGTGGAACGGATGCTACAGCGTTTTCTAAAGCAGGGATTAAAGCGAGCACTATCATGAGCATGAGAGTATCTGACATGGTAAATTTTTATCATCAATCCACAGATACTCCCGATAAGATCGAAGATGGTGCTTTAGAAAACGTATTAAAACTCTGTTTGGGATATTTGGCTATTGAAAGTAAAAAATAACCATGAGAATAAGAAAAAACACATGAAGGATTATCGTGGGAGCTTATCAAGAAGAATTAAAATTTGCAATCGAACTGGTAAAAAAAGCATCTGAAATTACGGAGTGGTTTAGGAAAAAAGAGATCGTGTCCTATACAAAGAAAGATCAGACACCAGTCACATTAGCGGATTACGCCTCTCAGATATTTATTACCTCTTCTATTAAAGAAAGATTTCCGGGAGATCGATTAATTGCTGAGGAATCGGTAGCGGAGATAAGAGATAGGCGGTTACAATTTCCCATTGAAAAGTGTTTTAATGAATTGGGAATTACACGTTATTTAAATTTTCAGAATTACGATGACAAGAAAGTGCAAGACTCATCGCGAACATGGACTATTGATCCGATTGACGGAACGTTGGGATACTTAGAAAATTCTTGGTATGCGATTGGAATTGGGTTTAGAGTTGCAGGGACCACGGAACTAGGAATCATTGCTGTACCGTTGCATGATGAGATGAGCACCACTATTTATATAGCAGAGAAAGGAAACGGAGCAAGAGTTTCTATTCAAGATTCAACATTCCGGCCGATATCCGTCAGCAATACGAGCGAATTAAAGAGCACTATAATGTGTCAATCCTTACATTATAACAAAGATTGGGTAAAAGAATTAGCAGTTAAGGCAAAAGTTTCTCAAGTCCTTCCCATGGATAGCATGGCAAAATTTTGCAAGATTGCAAGAGGAATAGCAGATTTTTATATCAAACACTTAGACCCTAACTTATCTTTTTCTTGGGATTTTGTGCCCGGGGAAATTTTAGTGAAAGAAGCAGGAGGCGAAGTTTCAGATTTGAATGGTGTCCCTTTAAAATTTAAGGATAAAAAATTAATTTTTAGCAGTCCGGGCATCGTGGCAAGTAATGGTATTTTACATGAAAAAATAATAAAATTAATTTATGAGAACCGAAGAAATTAAAATTTTTCAGGAAATCATGTATTGCATGAGAGTTGTCTGCTTCTTCGAGGCTCTTGGTAAAAAATTTGAGAGTTTAATTCCGATTAATCGAACTTTTTTTTTCCGGTTTGAAAACTCATCGTATAATTCTAAAATCGTTTTTAAGATCAGGTGACTTCCTTGAATGGGGTATCTATAGGTTTTAGAACGCACGAACGTTTTAAAATCTGAAAAACGGATTTTTAAAGTAATAGTTCGAAAAAATAGATCGTTTTTTCTCGCATGTTTATTTAATTTATCAGCAATTTTCTCTAGCGTGGATAATATTTTACCAAAATCGTTAGTATCTTCATGAAAGGTTCGTTCTTTACTCATGGATTTTCTGAAATGAGGAAACGTTTCTATTTCTCTATTATCGATTCCATGTACCACGTTCCATGCCCATAACCCTCTTTTCCCGAGTAAATGAATCGCTTGTTCCTTGGTTAATTTAATTAAATCTCCGATTGTTTTTATTCCCTTTTCATGATAATATTTTTTTGATTTTTTTCCTATTCCGGGAATTTTAGTGATATCCAAGTCTTTTAAAATGGTTTGAACCTCGTCCAACATGAGCATGGTAATGCCATTGGGTTTATTTAAATCGCTGGCAATTTTTGCCAAAGATTTTGTTTCGGCACATCCGATGGACACCGTAATGCCGACTTTATTAAAAACTTCTTTTTGGATTTGTTCTGCTAATATAATTGCTCTTGATGGAGAGTCACACGTTTCTGAAACGTCTAAATACGCCTCATCAAGACCAGCTTGTTGATAATGAGGAGTAAAGGATTTTAAAATGGTCATGACTTCTTTCGAAGCTTGTTTATATTTTTTAAAGGAAGGTCTCAAATAAATTCCGTGAGGACATTGCTTATAGGCTTGAGAAATGGGCATTCCAGAATGCAATCCAAACTCTCGAGCTTCATAAGAACACGTGCTAACCACGCCCCTTCCTTTTCCACCTTTAGGATCTGCTCCTATGATAACAGGCTTATTTTTATACTCAGGATTATCTCTAATTTCAACGGAAGCAAAAAAACAATCCAAATCACAATGAAAGATCATGCGACCCATAATTGGAAAGAAACATTATATAACTTATATTTCCAAGAAGATTATAAAGTCCATTATTACCAAGTAAAAAAAAAATTTCATTTATTTTTAAACAAAAGACTATTAATGATTTATGATTTTTTCATGTTCTTTTTAAAAAAACTAGAAAAATAAGCCTTCATGAATATTTTTAACAAATTATACATTTAATAACTCATGTCTGAAGTAGATGAACTTTTAGATAAATTAAGAATGGATGTAGTGGAAACTGCTAAAAAAGTCTATGAGAGAGGGTTAAATCAGAATAATGAAGGCAACGTGAGCGTGAGAGTTCCCAGAAAAGAAGAGATGTTAATCACGCCATCTGGAAATATCTATGAAACTTTGACAAAAGATCAAGTTGTACACATGGCATTTGACGGAACACCCCTTAGTTCAGGAAAGCTTCCCTCCACGGAAGTTAAACTTCACTTAGCCGTATACAAGGCTCGTCCTAAAGTCCAATGCGTGATTCACACCCATTCCACCTATGCTACCATTCTCTCAGTTCTCCGAAAAAGCATTCCTATAATAATGGAAGAACAAATCATTTATATGGGAGGGGAAATAGATGTCTCTTCTTATGGAGAGGCACATACAGAAGATTTAGGGGAGGTGGCGTTGAAGGCGCTAGGATATAAAAACGGTGCTTTATTGGCAAATCATGGTGCCATTGCTTGCGGAAAATCTCCTTCCAATGCATTAAAAAATGCTGAATTAGTAGAAAAATTCTCGAAAATCTATTGGGGCGCACTTCAAATTGGGGAACCCATCGAACTCAAGGAAGGCTTGAGTAAATTTTATGTCATGTTCAAGCAACTTTTTGCAAATTGTCCAAAGAAAATGCTGAAAAATTTACCCATTTAAACTAAGGTACAAGTTGAAATTTTCAGGAAAACAAATATTTTTTATTACCCTTTCTTATGACATATAATCATGCCCATAATATCTTTACAAATTACAGAGGACTTATTAGAACGGTTTGAAAAAGTCAGGACATCCATGGGATTTAGCTCAAAAAGTGATGCGCTACGAGATGCAATTGCTAATTTTATTGAAACTCATGAGAACCTAGATAATTTAAAAGGATACAAGATCATGGCAATTCATTTGGTATATCCATTTAGAGAATCGCTTATCAATATGATCGCGGAATTATTCCTGAAATACAGGCACGTGATAAAAACGACGACGGATTGGAGAATTGCGGATAGAAAGATCGAATTAATCTTAACCGTGGGAGAAGCAGGTATCATCAAGGATTTTTATCAGGAAATAAAAAGTCTAAAAGAAATGATAAGTTCCATGCATGAAATCATTATTGATTGAGTAGAGTCATGCTCATGCGAATCGAAGGGATAAATCCACATGTACCGTAGGAAATTGAGTTAAATGTCCCATGCTAATGATGTCCGGTTCCGCTTCTAAGTATTGTTCAAAATTATCCTCATTTATGCCTCCAGAAATCTCAATTAACACGTTTTTTCTCAATCCTTTTATATTTAATAATGTAATTGCTTTTTTTACTTCGCGAGGGGGCATGTTATCGAGCATGATAATATTTGCTCCATTTCGAGCAGCCATGAGTATATCCTCTGCTTTCTCAATTTCTATTTCTATTTTTTTCGTGAAGCTAACTTTCCTCATGGTATCAAATAATAAGCGTTTCACATCTCCCTCATAGTATTTTAAGTGAGTATCTTTTAATAAAATCATATCATCCAAGGAGAACCGATGAGGGTCCCCTCCTCCCAGTTCTACAGCTTTCTTTTCAAAAATTCTCAAACCAGGTAAAGTTTTTCGGGTACAGGCAATCTTTATCTTTTTACCCGCATTTTCCACGAGAGTCACATACTTTTTAGTGGTAGAAGTAATGGCACTCATGTGGGTCACTAAATTAAGAGCAACACGTTCTCCTAATAAGATGGCGTGTACGTTTCCCTCCAAGAGCGCAATGATCTCCCCCGGCTTAATGGGATCACCATCATTCTTATGGAGGTTGACCGTGACTCCTAACAGGTCATAAAGGATTTTTAATTCTTCTAATCCAGAAATATATCCCGAACTTTTAGCGATGATATTAGCTCTTACAGGCCCCTTTTCCGGTAAAATAAAAGAACTAATATCCTTATAACTACAATCTTCTATGAGAAATTGCTTGATCTTTTCTTTTATAATTATGGTGTTGTACATGATGATTGGTAATTCACATTAATATTATTTTTAATAAATCCATGCCTTAAATAAAATCATGGTAATTCGTGAACGTTTATTCATCGACAATGATCCCATTAAATTAGAAGCAGAATGGTTCGATTCTCATGCCAATTCATTACCAACAGCCTTGATCGTGCATCCTCATCCTCAGTTTGGGGGTACGATGCATAATAACGTGGTAAGCGCGATATTTGAAAAATGT
Organism: Promethearchaeota archaeon; assembly: GCA_029838195.1. GTDB lineage: Archaea > Asgardarchaeota > Lokiarchaeia > Sigyniarchaeales > SOKP01 > JALGVJ01. Next base: position 44,611 of record JALGVJ010000025.1, on the reverse strand, counting down.
GTTGAAGAAAACATTTCTTGTTTAAGATTTAATTTTCGAGGGGTGGGAAAATCCACGGGAACTCACTCAAATGGAAGAGGTGAATTAAGTGATGTAAAAGCATGCATTGATTTTCTAGTTAAAAAAAAGCAGAAAGCACGGGTGGGAATTATAGGGTATTCGTATGGGGCTGCAATAGGATGCTCTGCAGTTAATTATTCTGAAGCTATTGTCGGATACGTGGCCATTTCTTTTCCTTGGGATTTCATGGGAAAAAAATATAAAAAACTTTCTAATTCAGAAAAACCAAAATTGTTCATTCAAGGTACTAATGACCCGATTGCCTTAATGGAGCGATTTCATGCTCATTTTGCTGATTATTCCGATCCTAAAGAATACCACATCATCCAAGGAGCAGATCATTTTTATTGGGGTCATGAAGAGGAAGTTTCGGCCCTCGTGGTGGCCTTTTTTAACAATTTATGAGATGATCTTGAAAATTAGCGGGTCTCTACAATAGCTTGATTCGCTTTTTAATCTATTAAGTGCTCCAAGAAAACAAGAAACTGCCCTTGATTCGATTCAAATATCCTTAATTCTCCTTTCCACACTTTGGATTGAATTAATATATCGTTTTTCTCTTTTTCCAATTGCATGTTAACTTGTTCTTCAATGATGGTTTTTATTTTTCCATGAACCATGAGAAAGATCAAGTGGAGTTGTAAAAAAATGAAGAAGATTAAAGCTACATTAGGGATTTTCATGAAATAAAATACAATACCAGGTAGATAAAGAAGTGCAAGCAAGGGATCTTTAATTCGCATCTCGAACAATAATGCATTGAATAATACATTTTTAAACCTCTCGAGAATGACTATAAAAAAGGAGATTTTTTAAATGTTCAAATTAAAATTTAATACTTCACGTATTCAGGGAAATGGAATTGTGAGCATTTAAATTTGAAATTATTTTAAAATCCAGAGCTAAAAAATCTTAAATTATATAAACAATCAGCTTAAATTCTTAATGCTTGAATCAACTCTCTTTTAAGCTCTAAATGCTCGTTAATTTTTTCAAATCAGGAAGGGAATTTTCTACGGCCCAATCGAGCAGTTGATCATAATATTTTTCAATATCTTGCGATTCCGGCGGAGTTCCAAAAACCGCAAGTAAAAATTGAGTACCATCAGGCGAGACTACGATATTACGGCACATGATGTACTCTTTCTGATACCGAATTTTCAGCATTTCCATCCTCGACAATTGCATCTCGTCTGCGACCCGATAAGCTGCATCACTTAGCAACGAGGCCATAGCCGCTATGATAGTTTCATCGATGGTTTGACTTTTTTGCGAAGCAAGCACTAAGCCTGTAGAAGTTGCGAATAAAGAAGCCTTGAAATTTCCATTTTCATTCAGTTCTTTCAGCACCAATTCTAATTTTGAGACCGTTATTGTTCACCTAATTGCATGTACGTTATATTGAATAATCATATAAAAGAGATAACCTAATTACTATTTAATTTTTACTCATTTTTTAATGTAATGATATACGTGGATAACATGTTATTTTCGTCAATTTTTAAAGTTAAAACCGTGGGACGAGCTACTGGCTTTTGGAATCCTTGTTTTTGAGGGGGTACGGAAGGACAAGTGGGGCTTCCCGGATTTAATAAGAGGATCTTGTAAGGAGTAGATTTAATGAGTGGATAATGGGTATGTCCGTGAATTAAAATGTTGATTTGCTCTTTTTTACAAAATCTTTCTACATCCGCGGGAATTTCGTGAATGACACCAATCCTGTAAGGTCCTATTTTTAATTTTATAAAGGTACTCATGTTTTTTATATCATCTTCATGACCTTTCACGCATTTAACAGGTGCAATGGTAGATAATTCGCTGATAAACCATTCATCGCATACATCCCCCCCATGAATAATTACATCCACATCTTTAAAAATAATTTTTAATTGGTTGAGGATTTTTTCATATTTTTCCTTTTTTTTTTCTTTTTTTACATGAGTATCCGCAATTATACCAAATTTTACCATGATTTTTATTACCTTTATAATATTATATTAATGCCAAAAATTGCTAGCGCAAATAAGAGATCGAGGAGGATTGTCAAGATTAAATAAGATTTCGACTTTTCAAGTTGCTTTTCCTCTTTAATATAGGCTTTAAAATTATACCAAACAAGCTCGATGCCCTTTTTGATAGCAGTGTATCGTGCCACATAAAGAATCCCACTAACACATAATAGGGGAATGTATAGAAATAGAACCATTCTTTCGAAGGGATATCCATTGAAATAATTCCATAAGACGTGAGCGGAAATTATATTATTACAACCATGAGCAAATATAAGGGGAAAAATCCACTTTTTTTTAAGAATATAGGAGGAGAGAATTATAGCTATGAAAAATGCTTGAGCGAACCACAAGAAAGGATACCATGTGGGATATTCCCGGCTAATGGGGCTAAAAAAATAGGCAAAATGGCCGAATCCGAAGTACCAAGCTGAGATCATGAGGGCGGACATTTTTTTCACGTGATGGGCCCCTCGAATGGTTATAAAACCCCTTGCAAATGTTTCTTCTTGTAGGGCTAAGGATAACTGAATTATCACGACGGCAAAAAGAAATAGGAAATAATCATCGAACATGATATAACGGTTAGTTTGATTAGCAATTAAAACACGTCCAATATATTCAATCATGTTGGGAAGGAATAAATAGGTTAAAAAATCAAGAGGAATAAAGATTAAAAAAAGCAAGAGAATTCCATGATATACTTGAGTAGTAAAATTCGATCTTGAAAAGGTAAATAATTCTTTTAAATGAGGTGGAGGAGACAATTTTTCGTTTTCTATTGGTTTTATTAATAATTTAGAGATATACAAGGAGAGGGGAATGGCAATTAGAAAAAGCACGAGTCGTGTTAAATAAAAAAAAATTCCGTAAAAAACAGAATCGCTAGGTAATAAGGAGGGAAGAAAGAGAAAAGGAATTAACGATAAGAAAAAATTCACAAGTAATAGGAGGAATATTTCTACGAATAAAACCATCCGTTTTGAAAAAATTTCGTTTATCGTGTTCACTTGAGAACTCCATGATTTTTATAATGAGTATAAAAATTACATAATTTAAAAAGAAACGGTTTCCATGACAATTTAAATTAAATCGTTAAAAAGGCACCTCTTTCTTGGAGGGAAGCCCATTTCTTGCTCCCACTTCTTGGATGCATTTACCTGCTACAAAATTTCCCGCTTCAACGCACTTTTTAATTTTCTCAAACTCATAGCTCATGTCTTTACTGAACCGGTAAATGAACCCGGCTGAAAAAGAGTCACCGGCTCCAGTCGTATCCACGACTTTAGGTACTTTTGCTGCAGGTACCCGCTCATTATTTGCATCATTAATCACGTTCGCACCTTTATCTCCCATGGTAATAATGACATACCGCATGCTTGACGAGAGCAAGGAGGAGATAGCTGTTTTCTTTATTTCTGAATCTTTTAATTCTTCATGCTCTAATTTCATCAGGGTACAGAATTCTCTTAATGAAAGGATGAGTATATCGATTTTTTCTAATAATTCTCGAATTGCATCAAATCCTTGTTCAATGATTAGCATTCCTGGATTCAAAATAACAGGTAAGTCATGACTCTGTCCAATTCTCGCAGCGGCGATAAAGGGTGCTAAATTTTTTAAACTACTCAGATAAATGATTTTAGATGTTAATATTTCTTGTTCTGCGATATCTTCTACAGATAAATAATTGGCAGCTCCACTATAAGCATATATCCTACGATCTCCTTTTTTATCGAGAGCAACATAAGCTGAACCCGTTCCATATTCCGTGCTATATTTAATAAAATCAAGACTTACATTTTCTTTCTTAAAATCTTCAAGAATCTTGTTTCCAAAGGTATCATTTAACCCCAATTTTCCTATAAATGCGGTTTTTAATCCCAACTTCGCACACGCTACTGCTGTATTAGCAGCAGCGCCACCCGATAAAAGACTTAAATCTGAAACAAAAACTTCATCATCCTCTAAAGGATGCCGCTCTACTCTAGCTACCATGTCAATTAGAGCGGCACCAATACAGATTACATCATAATTCATGTTAATTCTTCCTTTAATGTTTATTAAATTTAAAGGTACCTATTTCCGTGGAGATTTCAAGAGAATTTCGATTTTTTTGTTCTGCTTTCTCGCAGAATCCGATGATTTTTGAATTTATTTCATGTTTTTTGGCAATTGTAATGATATCGGGAGCCACCGCTTCATTACACACGATTTCCATGCGATGCCCCATATTAAATACCTGATACATTTCTTTCCAAGGGGTATTAGAAGATTCTTGAATTATTTTAAAAATGAGGGGTATTTCAAACAAATCATTTTTAACATAATGAATCCCGTTTCCAAAATTTAAGATTTTGGTTTGACCCCCGCCCGTGGCATGGATGATGCCGTGAATTTGATCTTTAAATTTATTTAAAATTTCAATTAATACGGGAGCGTACGTGCGTGTAGGTGATAATAAAGCTTCGCCAATAGTCATGTTCAGTTCTTTTACTTCATCTGTTAAGTTCCATTTGCCAAAATAATATAATTTTTCATCTCCTTCTTCGGCATGACATTCGGGATATGCGTTATAATAATGATGGGATAATGTTCCATGTCGGGCTAGAGTAAGTCCATTACTTCCAATACCACTATTTATTTCTGTTTCATATACTGCCTTTCCATCACTCGCTAATCCTACTATGACATCCGACGGTTGAATTCGAGACGCATCAATTACATCCTCTTTTTTCACGGTTGTAAAAACAGTGGCATCGACCACTAAAGTTCTTACTAAATCAGGAATATCTGCGGTTTCACCTCCGCAGAAGGTAATATTTAATCCAATTGAAGTTAATTTTTCACAGAATTCAGCATATCCATTAATGATTTGAGCGATCATTTCGCCAGAGATTAATCTACTATTTCTACCAATAATATTAGATAAAATCATGCCTTCTTTAGCGCCCACAGCTAAGAGATCATCCACGTTCATCACGGTCGCATCTTGCGCTAATCCTTTAAATACTGAGAGGTTTCCTGTTTCCTTGAAAAACATGTAAGCCAAGCATGATTTAGTTCCGGCGCCATCCGAATGAATGATAGAACAATAGTCTTTTCTCCCGGCAATATCATCAACAATCTTACAAAAAGCTCCCGGAAAAAGACCTTTATCGATATCCTTAATTGCTTCATGGACCTCTTTTTTTTGAGAGGATACTCCTAACTTGGCATAAAGGTCTTTTTCTTTTTCTTTCATGATAATGGTATTAATTACATGATGTATTTTTGGCTAAGAAACGAGATTAAATTTTCTACTTGCGAAACTGCCGTACCGATATATTGATGCGGATCGAATAATTCATCCAATTCTTCTATTGTAAATCTCTTTTTGATTTCTTCGTTTTCATGGAGGATTTCTTTCATGTGCTTGCCTTCTTGCCTGGCTTGAATGGCCGCTTTTCTGAGAAGTTCATGTCCTTTTTGCCGACCGATTCCTCTTTTAACTAATTCCATCATGAGCCGTTCTGCCATGCAAGCTCCTTTCGTTAAATTTAGGTTTTTCTTGATATTTTTTTGATTTAATTCAATATTTTTCATGTTTTTACTCAATTCTTCAAGCATAAAATCCAAGAAAACAAAATTTTCAGCAAAAATTACTCTTTCCGAGGCAGAGTTGGTCAAATCTCTTTCGTCTTCCAAAATCATGTTATCTAATGCGACAATCATGTTCGATTTTAAGATTCTAGCTAAGCTGCAGATTCTTTCGGACTTGTGCGGATTTCGCTTATGGGGCATGGTAGAACTTCCGACTTGCTTTCTCTTAAAGGGTTCAAACATTTCAGCGATCTCATTTCTTTGTAAGATCCGGTTTTGTCGTGCGATTTTTGCTAAAGTTTGACCTATTAAAGTAGTTAAAAATAGAACCTCTGCATGACGATCTCTTTGAATGATTTGATTAGCAATTAATACAGGTTTAAGATTTAATTCTTTCATGACAATTTCTTGAATTTTTTCTCCTACATCTCCAAAACTTGCCATGGTACCCACGGCTCCCGACATTTTTCCGTGAGAAATCCGTGGGAGTGCTTCATCTATCCTTTCCACGTGACCATGAAGTTCATATGCCCATACACCAAATCGCATTCCGTAGGTTGTGGGGATGGCATGCTGACCGTGAGTTCTTCCTATGCATACGAGATTGATGGTTTTTTTCATTAAATTGATAAAGATCTTTATCAATTCAATAATTCTTGATTTAACATGGAGCAACGCATCCCGCAAGATAAGGGCAAGAGCCGTGTCTTCGATGTCATAACTAGTGGCTCCCAAATGCACGTATTTTTCAGCATCACCTTCGCATTGTTCAGCTAATGCTTTTACCATCGCCATGAGATCATGATGGATTTCTTTATCTATTTCTTTTACCCGTTCTAATTTGACGTGTTGTAAATTCGCCTTTTTCTTGATTTCTTCTGCCGCTTGAAGGGGTATTGTCCCCACTTTTGCATGGGCAATCGCTAAGGCAGCTTCTACTTGAAGCCATTTTTCCAGCTTGTTCTCTTCCGTAAAATATCGAGCGATTTCCGTTCTATATCTTGTTTCTATAGGATGAATAAATTCGTGCGACATACCATTAACTGATAAAACAATTCTTTAGTTGAAAATAAGATGAAATATATTATTATCTTTTTTATTTGCGCCTTATTAACTTCACGAGTTAATAGTTAAAGAGGTTTGAAAAGAAATTAGAAATCCTTATCTCTCTGGGTGTTTAAAATCTAAAAATTTTTTATCACGATAGAGCTTTACCTCACACGACAGGTAATCTTCAATGAAGAATGAATAGTTAAGAATTGCACTCGTAGAATAAAATAAAAATCGTTATTTAAAAATTTAACCCCATTAATTAAATTTAAGGATTTATCCATGAATAATTTGTATTATTTTTATCGCTGTTATCATTGTGGATATTGGCATTATTCTGCTCAGAAGATAAAGAAAAAAAAATGCCTGTCGTGTAATAAGACCTTTCAATTCAATTCCGCCACCAAGTTTTCTAAGAAGTGTTCTCCCCATCAAGCGATTGCTATTATGAAAAAGTTAAAAGAAGGAAAACTTGAAAACATGGTGTTAAAATTCCAAACCATGAAAGTCCCGCGTCGTTTCCTTTCTTAAATAATTGAAAATACGAAACTTTTTAAAACAAGCTTCAAATTTTTTTATAAAATACAAAAAGCAAGTACTCGATTTTTTCTTTATAAAGAAAAATGGAAATTTGCATTATTATGCTTCGAAAATTTGATTGGGAGAGATGAATTTGGAAAATATTGATGAGTTTAAGGTTTTTAATGATGGATTACGGGAAAAATTTCATGCACTTGCTAAAAATAATATTGAATATTGGGATCTTCGCTGTGAATTGAATAGAGGAACAATATTAGATTTTACTAATCAAAAAAGCAAGGAGATCTCTTCCTTGGAGATTTTAGAATGCGGTATTAGAGCATTCGTGAGGGGAGGGTGGGGATTCACTGTGATAAAAGACCTCTCTAAAGAAAGTCTAATTAATGCTTTTGAAAAAACGATTAAAATGGCTCAGCTATCGGAGCGATTGACCCCAAATAAATTTAGCCTCATAAAACGAGATCCCTTGATAAAAGAATTCGAGCTCCGGGCACGAAAACCTTTAAAAGATGTAGATATCGAAGATAAGATTGAACTAGTCAAGGTCCATGAAGCCACATCTTCAGGCTATTCTCCCCTCGTGAAAAACACGAGAACATATTACATGGATCGGGAGGAATTTACTCTTTTTCAAGATTCCAATGGAAGTGATATCAAGCAATACGTGAGCTTGTTGCGATTATTTAATATCGTACATGCACAAAAAAATGGAATTATTCAAAAAGCAACGAATTCTGTGGGAGGGTTAGGAGGGTTTGAAATATTTAGTACCGACCAAGCTCAAAAATTAAGTTCAAAGACAGCAAGGGAAGCTTTGGATTTACTCGATGCGAAATCCCCTCCTGGCGGCACGTTTGACATCATCATGGACCCAAAATTAGCGGGAGTCATGATCCACGAGGCATTTGGACACGCTTGTGAAGCAGATGCTATATTGAACGATCAAAGCTTGCTAAAAGGCTGTTTAGGCAAGAAAGTAGCCGATGATTCCGTTAATATCATTGATGATCCTACCATGGGAAAGGGAAAATTATTTCATATTCCTCATGAATTATTTGGCAGTTATTTCGTCGATGAAGAGGGTATTCTTGCTCAAAAAACGTATTTGATCAAGAATGGAATTTTAGTAAATTACCTACATGACATTGAAACTGCTTCCAGGATGAATCTACCTCCCAACGGGCATGGAAGGGCTGCTTCTACCTCAGATAGACCCCTTGTTAGAATGGGCATCACGTTATTAGAACCTCAAGATTGGACGTTAGAAGAAATGATCGAAGATGTAAAGGAAGGATTATTTTGCAAGGATTTTCAATATGGATATACAGACCCCATAACAGGAAATTTCCAGTTCAAGTGTAAATTATCCCATGCCATAAAGAATGGTGAAACAAGAGAACTCATGAGAGATGTATCCTTATCCGGTATGATTTTAGAAATTCTAAATAAAATCGGAGGAATAGGCTCTAAGGAAGAAATGGGATTTTCTGATGGAGTTTGTGGAAAACAAGGACAAGGCGTTAGAGTATGTGATGGAGGTCCACCCGTTTTAATTCGAAATGTTACCGTAGGAGGTTTAAATTGAATGGCAGGGGAAGTAGATATCCATGCACTTGCTCGGTTTGGATTAGAACATACGGAGCGGGTAGGTTCTAACTTGGACAGCGTGGAGATTTTTTATAGCAAGTCACGATATTTGACAATTGAAATTGAAGAAAATTCCATCAAGCATTCTCAAATGGGAATAGACGAGGGCATAAGCATTCGGGTCATAAATAAAAATGGCTCAATGGGATTTGCATACACGAATAGATTAAATAAAAAAATTTTTATCAAAATTATAAACGATGCTCTCAAGTTGATGCATCTGGGTACCGGGGATCTTGATTATAAATGTTTACCCTCATCATACAAGAACTATCCAAATGTGAAAGATCTTTTTGATAAACAAATAGAACATTTGACACTAGAAGATGCCATGGGAAAAATAAAAAGCATGATAACTGTTTGTGAGGAAGATGAGCAAGCAATTTCTCAATCAGGAGAGCTTTCTACCAATTCCAAGGACCTAATTATCCTTAATTCTAATGGTTTAGAAATAGAAGGAAAAAAAACATTAGTTTCAGTTTCATCGGAAATCGTGGTGAAAGACAAGACTACGAAAGATAGTTCTTCTGGATTTGAATGGCAATCAGTAAGAAAGTTAAAAGATCTCCGAATCCAAGAAACAGCAGAAAAAGCTCTTAGTAATGCTAAAAGAAATTTGAATAGAAAGAAAATAAAAAGCATGAAAGCCCCCGTGATATTGACACCAAAAGGCGTGATCAATCTGATTTTAAATCCGTTATCATCTGCCGTAAATGGAGAGACTTTTCAATATAAGAGAAGTTTTCTCGTGGGAAAACGAGGTGAAAAAATAGGAAGTAATTTGCTCACGATAAAGGATGAGGGATTAATTCCAGGAGCTACCGGCTCTTCTAAATTTGATGGAGAAGGCGTTCCTTGTCAAAATAAAGTAATCCTAGAAAAGGGGACTTTTCTTAAAGAAGGACTGCTCCATAATAGTTATACGGCTGGAAAAGAAGGCATTGAAAGCACGGGAAATGCGAGCAGAAATTCTTATGCGAGATTTCCTTCTATTGGAATTACTAATTTTATATTAGAACCGGGAACAGCCTCCAAAGAAGAATTGCTTACAAGTATTAAAAGAGGGATCTGGTTTGAATATACGGGTGATTCTCCCAACATTGCCACGGGAGATTTTTCAGGGTTAATCTTAATGGGAAATTTGATCCTTGACGGTGAAATTAAAACGCCTTTAAATGAAACAATGATTGGTATTAATCTTTTAGATTTATTTAAAAAGATTTCGATGGTATCAAAAGAAATAGAGATTTATGGGCCTTATCGAGCGCCTTACGTTAAAATTGAAGATGTTAACATCATCGGGTCGGGATAACCAATTCTGGTTCATCGAGGAACTATTGTCAAGCGCAACCATAAAATATCTCTAAAAACAACCTCATTACTATTGGTAATTTCCCATAATTCCACAATAATTAGTTTATTTTCACCCGGCGTATTAAATGTTGCCCATAATTTTGGAGAGAGCCATTTCTGACCCTCTATTAAAGTGACATTTCCCACTTTATACCTCAATCTTGCATTTTCTGAACCATTAGAGCTTAATTGCGTGTATTCATCTCCCGTGAGAATTCTAATTTGAAAAGTAAAGTTGCGATATAAATGATTTTCAACATGTACGTAAAATTCAATTTTCTCTCTTACATGAGCGGAAGTGGGGTAATCCTCTGCTTTTTTTTCGGAATTCAAGATTCCAAAATCATAATACCCTGGTTCAGGATTAGAAATGTAAAATATAATTAAACCTGAAAGAATAACAATTCCTCCAAGCAAGCAGATGGTTAATAATTTTTGAAAAATCTTCGAACTGGAAATTTTACTTTTTTTTTGATTCTTTCGTTCATTCGAAGTCATTATCTTTAAACCATGCTATCGTTTTTCTTAAACCCTCCTTTAATGGAGTTGTTGGCTCCCAATTTATGAGTTTTTTTGCCTTCTCCAATACGGGACAGCGTCGAGCAGGATCATCAATGGGTAAGGGTAGAAAGGTAATTTTTGATTCGGAATTCGTGAGCTCGATGATCAGTTTTGCAAGTTCTAAAATGGTAAATTCTTGGTTATTCCCCAAGTTAATAACCTCTCCTAATGTCTCTTTTCTCCCAACAATTTTTAAAATGCCTTCGATCTCATCTACAACATAGGTAAAAGAACGCGTTTGTGAACCATCCCCAAATACCGTGAGATCTTCATTATTTAGGGCTTGGTAAATAAAATTGGGAATAACTCTACCAAACTCCGGCCCATGGCGAATGCGTGGACCCGACGTGTTAAAGATTCTTACGATCTTTGTATTTAAATCATGCTGCAACTCATATGCCTTTATTATTGCTTCTCCCGCTCTTTTTGACTCGTCATAACAACTCCTGGGACCGACCGGATTTCTGCTCATTGCATGGATTTCATGCAAGATTTACATGGCCAAAATAGGTCTCTGGAGTTGGAACATGTTCCGGAGGCGGATTTCCATATACTTCACTGGTACTCGTGTAAAAAAATATGGCATTGTGTGCTTTCGCAATCTCTAAAGCATTCATTGTTCCTAACGTGTTGCTCTTGATGATTTCAATTGGGTATTTCTGAAATTCAAACGGTGATGCCCGACTTGCCATGTGCATAACAATGTCAATCTTTTTTACCTCTCCTATGCAAACGCCATTTGGGTGATGCGTTAACCCAAAATAAATTGGATCGCTTATATCATGATTGATGAACCGAAAATTCTCCTCGTCTTGCAGGTGAGCAATGTTCTCAAACCGCCCAGAACTCAAGTTATCCAAACAAATACAATAAGCTCCTTGAGCTACCAGTACATCACAGACCCAAGAACCAAGAAATCCCGCACCTCCCGTTACGAGAATCATCTTGTCCTTGAATGAAATGCCATCTTTTTCAATACGACGTATGATTTCTTGAATGTCCTCTTGAAAGTTATAATGCTTTTGAATCATCGTTTAATTCATATCTTCTCTATATTTTATAAAGTAAATATTCACTCAATTATATTCTTTTTTAAATGAAAGGACTTTTATTCCTATTTCATGAAAAATAAGTTAAAAAAATATTTAATAAACGCCCATTTTTACCTTTTTTTCCCACAATACTGACAAAATTTAAGTTCTAAGGGAAATGGCTTACCACAGTTTGGGCATTCGCTGAGAGAATATTTTAATAACTCCCTTCCTAATAATTCAAATGCTTCCTCCACGCCTTCTCCTGTTTTTGCCGATGTTCCGATGATATCCCCTTGAAAATCGAATTCATTGAGAAATTTTCTTGCTTCCTTGATCTTTACTTTCCGATCCTTTTTTAAATCAAGTTTTGTTTCAAGTAATAATTTTGTTTTCGGTGGATACGGAACAGAGGTTATGACCTTCATCCAATCCCGAAGATCTAATAAGCTTTCCCTATTTGTGATGTCGTAGAGCAATAAAGCCCCAGAGGCTCCAGAAACATAAGATGGGAATAATATACGAAATTTTTCCTCTCCTGCAAAATCCCAAATGCTCAAAAGAATATCCATATCATCGACCGTTATTTTTTTGGTCTCAAAATCAACACCAATAGTACTTAATGTTGAAGTTTCAAATTTACCGGTGGCATATCTTCGGATGAGTGATGTTTTTCCCACGTTTTTTGCGCCCGCTACGACAATTTTAAATTTTATAATTTTCGACCCACTCCCTCATGGCATTTAAACTGAAAAAAGAAAATCGTTATCTTATATTATTTATGTTTCATTGAATATTAAAAAATATCTATTCTTATTATTAAACGATTTTTTATACCCTACATAAAATATTTTTAATTTTTTTAACCGCATTTTCTCAGAAATATTTGCATGAAATAGTCATGTGAGTTTTTTTGTTTAATCATATTAAAAATGTATTAGCAAGAGGGAAGAATTAATATAGTAAAAAATTTTTTTATAAGGATGGCGATTAATAAATTTTTCGCTTAATCATTTTAAAAGATGAAAATTGAATACATGGGAGGACGAATTATAAGAATGTTTTAGATAATAAACCAAAATAAATAGAAATCGAAACATTACATGGATAAATAAAAGGAGGTTTATCCAATTATTTTTAATTTCATTATTCTTCTTGATATTTAAACCTGCTTAATTTATATATTTGTTGAGCGATAGATTTTCCGATTCCTTCGACTTTCGTAAGATCGGGAATATCAGAATTGAAAAGCGCTTGTAGAGTTTTGAATTCTTTAAGTAAATTTTTAGCTCGTGAGGCATTTACTCCCGGGATGCCTGCAATGATAAATTCCATTAAGTCCGAAGTTTTAAAGGGGGCTTTTTCAGGGCGTAAGTTAATGGACGTTTCTTTCTTAGTTTGTTCTTTTTTTGCCAATTCAAGAAGCATGCGTGCCGTTTCTTCGGGACTTGCCGTTTTATAAATAAAAACATTAAAATTCAAAATGATCGAGGTTAAAGCGCCATAGAGGGCATTTTCGGTCACGGTGGAGTCTGTGAAGGGATCTCCTTCTAAAATTAAGATAGGAATTTTGAAATTATTTTTTAATTCTTTTAATTCCTTGAATAAACGTCCATCGATTAAGGAATCATTAAAATCTTTTGAGCTTTTACGTTCGACGCCTACCCGATTGGAAAGAATATAATCGGAAACTTGTAAATGTTCTAATTGAACGCGAACACCTTGGAGTGATAACGCTCGTACGACGGGAGAAGCAGTTTCTCGATGATCACAGACGATTGTAATCTCGTTAGAGTCTTTTTCTTCTTTAGTTAGGGGAGATTCCTCCTTCTTTTTTGGGATTTTTTCTCCTCCAGGAGTTTCTGATTCCGCCCTATCGTTTTCCATGTTCTTTAAATAACTCAAGATATCTTTTTGTTCTTTTCCATGAGTTTTGTTTTGTGCTTCCGAGGCTCTCATTTCTTTCAAGCTGAGTTTCATGTTTTTTTCTTTAATTTTTTCTGCCCAATAATAGCCCTCATCACGAGTATTTTCTGCCATTAAAATGAGCACCTTGCCCTCTTTTTTTCTTCCCGTTCTTCCCCTTCTTTGAATGGATCGGATGGCGCTTGGAACCACGTCATAAAATACCACTAGATCACACTCTGCTATGTCTAACCCTTCTTCGGCAACGCTGGTGGCGATTAACACGTTATAAATTCCTTGCTTGAAATCTTCGAGGATTTTCACTTGTTCTTTTTGAGAAAGTCCTTTATCTGATTCCCTAGTTTGCTGTCCTACGAATCGATGAGCCCGTATGAAGTCATCAGTTTCTAAAAATTTCACGATATTATTCACGCTATCCCTAAAATGACAAAATACCAGGATGCGGGAATGCTCATTTTCTTTCAACTGCTGGTGAAGGATCTCTTTTAATTTCTCGAGTTTTGGATGGTAAATGCCACTAGAAATGGCTTGGCCCGTGAGTGAGATTATCCTTCTCACGTCTTTCGTGTAAAACAATTCTTTTAGAGATTTATTTGCCTTATTTTTTTGAATTTTTTTTTGATTTTTCGTTAAATATTCATTTAATGCATGAATTCCTTGAGTTTCAATGAGCTCCATCATGTGACTCAATCGCATGGCATTGGCCACTTTTTTCTTGGCATCAAATAATTCAAATTTATCCTCATTCGTGCTCGCTTGCGAAATTCTTTTATTAATAACACTATCTAATGAGAGAAGGTCTTTCCTTGTAACATTATTTACATCGTAGGTATTTATTAAATCCATTTTTTTGAGAGATTTATAAATATTTTTAAGGTTTTCTTTTAAAATATTTCTTATTTCCAAAAACTCTAAAGGTAATTTAATCTTGACCCACTCATTTTTTATCGCATGCACGTAGGGCTTTACATCACGATCGGTTTCTGTCTTAATCTCCACGTGCTCAATAAAGAGATTCTCTTTTATTTCCGTTATTTTTTCTTTCGTTGAGCCCGGGCTCGCCGTTAGCCCTAAAATTTGCGGTTGTTTAGCCTCTTGCATGTATTTCTTCGCAATGAAGCAGTATGCATAATCCCCTACGGCTCGATGGCATTCATCAAAAATGATTAAAGAAACATCCTCTAAGGAATATATCCTCGAAATAATATCATTTTGTAAGACTTGGGGGGTCATGAAGGCGATTTTCACATCATTCCAAATTTTTTCTCTCTTTTGAGGGGGTGTAGAGCCGGTAATTAATTTTAACTCCTCTTGAGGAAGCGTGGTAAACTCTAAAAAGGAAGCATGATGTTGCTCTACTAAGGGTTTTGTCGGCGCCAAGAAAATAATTCGAGAATCGGGGATTTCAGTTAATCGTTGCACGGCAAGCATTAATGCAATGATTGTCTTGCCTAAACCCGTCGGGATGACCACCAATGAATTTTTATTAAGGCAATTTATGAAAATATTTTCCTGATACGATCGCCTCTTGATTATTTCTTTTCTAATGAGGGGATGATTCACGTATTCCTCTTTTAAAGGGGCTGACATCCTTCCTAAACTCAATTATTCTTTTTTCTTTCTTACTATATTTTTCTACGAGACAAATCTTATTAAACTTAAGACTCTTTGGAATAATTATTACACATTCAAGCGAGCTCTTAAAATAAATTAACAAGGAATTAATATTTACTTACCTTTATTTTATCATGACTTGCCCATGACATGAAAATCTTAGGTTTCATGACCTATCTGTCTTATAAGAAAAAATTTAATCTTGATAATTACTTGGTTCTTCCTAAAATTTTTTAAATATTCACGCATTTTAATTAGTTGATTAATGATATTCAAGATGAACCCGATAAACCTTGAAAATCTTGCGCGAATGGTCTAGTGGTATGACGACACGCTCACACCAGCATTTTGGGAGTAAACCGTGTAGGTCGGGAGTTCGATCCTCCCTTCGCGCATCTTTTTCTCGCAAAACGTTAACCACGTGAAAGATAACTTCTTATTCAGTAGGAATGGATAAATGGAAGGTTTATTTCATTTTTGTTTTGATAAAACCGAAAAAATTATTATACATGCTTCCTTTTAATCAACATTAAAACTCATTTTTTGGTTAGGATAACCGTGTCTAGCTTCTTAGAATCGCGAGAGTTACGTAAGAAGTATAGAGAAGTAAGAGAATACGTGAAGATTGGCCCGATTTTTCTCACGCGTTATGAAAAGGCGCGTATCGTGGGTGCTCGAGCGCTTCAAATCAGTTTTGGTGCACCCATTTTGGTAGATAAGCCAAAAAACATGATTGATCCCATTAAGATTGCTCAATTAGAGTTAAAATCCCAGATCCTTCCTTTAACCATAAGAAGAACGAATCCGAATGGGGAATATCAGGATATCCCGATTAATAAGCTAATTTTAAAGAAGGATTGAATTATTTTCTTGAATTTTTTCTTTCTTGCCAAATTAATGAAGAGTGATTACAGAACCCTACTTTTTCCTCGTTCTGTCAGGTAATATACACGGTTTTCTCCCACGATTTCCGAGGCAACGTATCCTTTCGCTATTAAATTAGATAAAATTTCTTCTAGTTCAGCTTTTTTTAGGGGTGGGAGGCCTAATGGAACCCTGCTTTGATTCATTATAATTGCAATGCGGGAGAGGAATAATCTCCTATTCATGAAACATTCCAGCATAGTTTTTTCATCGTTGGAGAGGGTTTCGAACGAGTCATAGGTAAGAATTTGGGTTTTTAGGGTAGTTGCTAATTTTATGGCTTCGGGACTCGGTTCTTGTTTTTTTACGGACACGTGCTTGAGAGAAACTTTATCTCTTGCCGATTTTCCTTCTTTTTCTTCTATTTCTTCTTTTTTTTCAGTTGAATTTTCATTTGATTTATCGGTCATTGTAGAATCTTCACACATTAATTAATATTTTTCGGTATCTTATAAAATTATTCTTCATTCATGGTTAAAAACTTTTCATTCTATTTCATGTCGTATGTTAGGGATGGTGAATGGGAACGTGTTCGTTTCCAAACGATGGGTCGTGATGGAATGAGCGATGAGTCATAAATTTCTTTCCATTGTAGAAACCTCTCTTGAAATGGCCGTTTTGTATGCCATGGATAAAAATTCTTTATTAACCAAACCTTTAATTTCTCATGGAACGACGCACCCGATTGGAAGATACAAATGAAGAGATAATTATTCGACATATAAAAAAATCGGATGTGGATGGAATTTGGAACAATTTCAATGAAGTAGTGGAGGAGGGAATATATCTTCCGATTTTCATTCCAGTTCTCACGGACCATGAAAAGCGATCGTGGTATGATCACGTGAAAAAAGAACATGAGACATGCGTGGTAGCCGAATATCCTGGTTTAAAAAAGCCGCATGACATTATCGGACAGTGCGAAATATCTAATTCCGAGTGGGATGCCGCTTCTCACGTGGGAATTTTAGGCATCATTGTACGGAAGGAGTTTCGTAATAAAGGAGTGGGAAGGGCATTAATTGATTTTGCTATTCGAGAAGCCAAGAGAATAAATAATAAAAAAAAAATCATCTTAAGTTGTTTTTCCAGTAACAAGAGAGCACTCCATCTATATAAAAAAATGGGGTTCAAGAAAGTGGGCGTGAGAAAGAAGCAGTTTTATTTAAACACGTCCTATCATGATGAGGTGTTGATGGAGTTATGGATTGACGATTATGTAAAATGATGATCTCGCTTGCTTAATCTTCCTTGATTTCATCAATCAACTTGATTTTTTCTTGGAGAAGCTTGCTTGATAAAAAATCATTAAGGAAATCTATTTTTTCTCTCATATAATCTCTGGCTTTGTTGAGTTAAGGGATTATCATTCAAGAAAATGAAATTTAAATTTCTTAACCCATCAACTCCTTTAAACTGAGAGATATTATTTCTTTCCAAGAACAAAATGATCAAGCTTTCTAATTGGTTTAAGCCTTCCATTTCTCGGATGCGGTTCCTATCTAAAAAGAGCTCTTGAAGATTTTTGAGATTCTCTAATCCTTCGATATTTTTAATGCGATTATTAGAGAGTTCCAATTTCTTGAGATTTTCCAAGTTTTCGAGATTTTCTATTTTTTCAATCTCATTATTCGATAGATAAAGCCCTTTCAAGAGGAGATTATGATGCAACCCTTCAATTCGCGAAAGCTCGTTGTTATTGAGATGCAACCAAATTATATTGGTCAAATTTTCAAATCCTTCCATCTTCTTGATTTGATTAAATGAAAGGTTTAAATTTTTTAAATTAATGAGATGATTTAAATTTTCTATTTTACGAATTCTATTATTACTGATGCTCAATTCCTCCAATTTTTCGAGATTTTCCAAACCCGTAATTTTTTCTACTTGATT
The DNA here is from genome assembly GCA_029838195.1 of Promethearchaeota archaeon. Taxonomy (GTDB): domain Archaea; phylum Asgardarchaeota; class Lokiarchaeia; order Sigyniarchaeales; family SOKP01; genus JALGVJ01. Next base: position 26,421 of record JALGVJ010000025.1, on the reverse strand, counting down.
ATGATCTAAAAATAACTTTTTCAAGTTTTTCAAGGACGAGAGGTTTTCAATCATTTTAATTTTATTATGTGAAAGATCTAACACCTCTAGATTAGAAAGTCCCTCCAAATTTTCAATTTTTTCAATCGCATTCTCATTCAAGTTTAACGTTTTCAAATTTTTTAGGTGATTTAGTCCCGATATCCGGATGATGTGATTTTTTTGTAATAAAAGGTGTTCTAAATCCGTGAGTTTTTCAATGAATTTAATCTCCGGAATCTCTTTCAAGTTCGAACCCTCACAATTTAATAAAATAATCTTGCCATTTTTCAAGGTGACACTATATCCTCGCTCTTTCACGTAATATTCTCTTAAGGTTAAATTAAAAGCAAGCATGAGGATCTCGGAGGTATACGAGATGAATTTGAAAAAAGATGAGGAAATCTCTTCCCATTCCATTTTTTCACTTCCTTTCCAAGAATTAAAGAGGAATTTCACGTATGATTTTACCAAATTCAAGGAATTCTTATTATTCATCTTAGCTAAGGCATCAAGAATTAAACATTTTTGTTCAATGCTCCCTCCATGAAATAAAATATGACGAAAAAGAGAGGAAATCTCTAGATGGCCCAGATAATGATCTATCAAGATTTCTCCCGCTTTTTGTTTCACGACTTCCGATTCATCCGAAAGAAAGAGATTCGAAAAAAATGGGAAATTATTGCCCTCATCTTCTTCGCTCATCAATTCTAAAGCTCTCTTCCTTAATTTCTCCTCATTCGAATTAGTAATTATTTCTTTTAAAATGTCTTGTCTTTCCTTCCGATTGACTTTTTTCAAATACTCTTCTAAATAAAAAGATTTATTATTCATGATAAATAACGAGAACTTCGCTTTCCAAATAAAAGAATTCCTAAAAAATATTAAGATCTTTTAACTCAAAAATTCTTCCACTTCGGAAGAATATCTAACTGAATAAATAGCATGTTTTTTTAAGAATAGATGTATTCTTTTACACCATGTTCCTCATCCATTATTTCTACCAAGGCGCTTTCAAAATGTTTCTGTTCTACTTGTCTCTTTCCCTCCCGCAAGCATTTTATCCCCGCTTCCGTGCATAATGCCTTTATATGGGCACCACTAAAACCATCTGTCATCTTGGCTAATTTATTCAAGTTAATATTTTCCTTCAAATTCATCCTGCGGACGTGAATTTTTAATATACTTAATCTCGCTTCCTCATTTGGTAAGGGAAAACGGATGATTCTATCGAACCTACCGGGACGTAAAATCGCCGGATCTAAGACATCTTCTCTATTTGTTGCTGCTAAAAACATGATTCCTTCTGTATTCGCAAAACCATCTAGTTCGCTTAAGAGCTGCATGAACGTTCGCTGAACTTCCCTGTCTCCCTTATATACTTCACTTGTTCGCTTCACCGCAATCGCATCTATTTCATCAATGAAAATAATAGCAGGCGTGTTGATCTTGGCAAGCTGAAAGACTTCCCTTACCATGCGTGAGCCTTCTCCGATAAATTTCTGGACTAGATCCGAACCCACTAAGTGAATGAACCGAGCTTTTGAAGAATTGGCAATGGCTTTCGCTAATAAGGTCTTTCCGGTGCCAGGAGGACCCGACAAGAGCGCTCCTGAGGGTGCTTCAATTCCAATCTCCTCAAAAATTTCCGGATGCAATAATGGTAACTCAATGACCTCTCTAATTGCTTGAATCTGCTCATCCAAGCCTCCTATATCCTCAAAACTGACATTGGGGGTTTCAACCAATTCCATGGCAGCCACGTGACCTCGAATGTTTTTCGATAAAATCTCTATGATTTGAAAACTGCTGCCGTGTAACGTCACGAGATCTCCCGGAGAAGGGTCCAAATCAGGCCTAGGAGGGATTAGAACCCGATTACCCGGCGCATGGGACACTACCACGCGCCCATCTTTTAATACCTTCTCCACCGTGCCAATAATGAGAGGATTCTCCTTCATTCTGTTGATGATCGCTCTCAGCTGCTCATTTTCTCTCTCTAATGAACGGATTCGTTTTAGATAATCTGATTCGGTCATCTCTAACCAATTAAAAATTTCCATGACAAAAATAATTTTTTAATTCTTATCAATTCCTTTCTTTAATATTTTCACTTTACCATTTCTAGGCGAAGTTATTACCCGGCCATCCGGCAAGATTATCTTTTTTAATCTCATTTTTCCACGTTTCCTTTCTTAAAATTTTCTCTCTTCCTTTTTCATTATCGCACATGCTTTCTTACACTATTTGTTCTCAAAAATTTAGCTTGCATTTAAATTCTAATTGTGTTTTTTTATCCTTTATTAAAAACTCATCTTAATCTAACCCCATTTCTTTACATGACTTTTCTAAAATTATTTTATCTTTTTTGGAAATAAAATCAAATGCTAGATGGAATAAATTAAAATAAACAACAAGGCAATAATTTATTGAATGACAATTAAAATGAAAACCTGATGGGCATTCTATCATGAGAAATAAATTTTTTAAACTTAAAGCTACAACCTCTTATTTCTCTTTATTAAAAAATGGTTTAAAAAAAGATCCAAATTTAATTTCTGATAGTAAAAAGCTCATAAAAGAATAAAAATATAAAAAAAAAACAACAAATTATAATAATACAAACACTTAATTTGCAATTGCAAGGGTCCCCATCGGCTTAAAAGCATCGATGAATTACCTGGGGCCCCATCTCCTTGTATTCCCGCCTAGTGACCCACATTCGGTGGAAGGTTTTCAAGGATGATAAGATTGAGCCACCAATCCAAACGGAATACATTCTTTCGGGAGGGGCGATGATTTTTACGTCTACTGATTCGGGTATTTGTTCTTTGATTTCCTTCGTCAGGCGTTCCTTGATACCTGGGAACATCGTAGAGCCTCCGGAAAGTACGATATTACTATACAGATCTCTTCTCAAGTCCACATCGCATTCAGAAATTGCCCCTACAACCACATCATCCAATGGTTCGAGTTCTTTTCCAATCACGGAGGGATTGAAAAAGCATTCAGGAGCTAAGAAGCGTTCGACGCCGACATTGATGGTTTCTCCATCAGGTAGCATGTAGCTTTTTTCCATTCCAGCGACCTTTTTGGAGAGCATCATTTCTTTTTCAGGGTCAATAGCGACATAACAGAGCTTCTCTTTTATATCTCTCACAATCTCCTTTTCGGCGGAAGTAGTAAAAGAGTGTCCTTTTTGTCGCAAGAGGCGTTGTAAATAATTGGTAATGTCCCGACCCGCCAAATCAATTCTTTGAATGGCATGACTCAAGGCAAATCCTTCGAAAATGGGTACGACGTGTGAGACGCCATCCCCAATATCTATAACGCACCCGGTGGTTCTACCGGAAGCATAGAGGGATAATACGGCCTGCATGGAAACATATAAAGCAGGTACATTAAAGGTTTCGAACATGATTTCTGCCATTTTTTCACGGTTGGGACGTGGATTGAGGGGGGCCTCCGTAAGCAAGACGGGGTGTTCGCTCGGGTCAATTCGTAAGTCAGTATAGAAAGTGTAGTGCCAAATCTTCTCCATCGCAGTCCAATCTTCAATGATGCCATGCTCTACGGGAAACATTAATTTGAGGACACCTTTAAGTTGCATGGCTTCTTCGCCGATGTAATATTCTCTTGTATAGTGTTCGACATCAGTCATGATGCTTTCATATTTTGGGTAGCCAATGAGAGTGGGAAAGACGGATCGGGGTTGATCTTCACCGGCGAAGCCATTTTTGGAGATGCCGGTACCGTTATCGATTACCAAGGCTTTTGCGCTTAAAAAGCTTTCTTCATCAGACATGATACATTTTCAGCTCGTGATTTTTATATTTTGTATTTATTGATAAATTTATTACAATTTTAATTTTAATTTATAATGGTACTATAATTTTTGGGGAAATTATAAATACACTTATAAAATAAATTTAATTTCATGTTTATAAATTTTTTCTATCCAAAAAATTCTAATCAAAAGTTAGTCAAATAGATATTTGAATAAACGGAAAAGAGTTTTAGAGGAGGGGTAAATGGATAAGCGGTAAAGCGGAAAAGCGCCATTTTAGTCGAGCATAGTATTTAGAGTAGTGCCCGCTGAAAGATAAAATTTTTTGCACAAAATGATGGGAAATGGGCATGGTTTTGTGCAATAAATGAAATGATCGTGAGTAAAAAATTGAACTGCTTGCATTTTTAGAAACTATCAGGGTATAATAAAATGAGGTAGAAAAAAATAAAAACAAGGTATAGCGTATATGATAAAGAGAAGCGTTGACTTAAATGAATCAAAAAATTGACCCGAAAGGTAAATCAATAGCTCATGAGAAAGGAAAAGAGATAAAGGAAAAGTTATTAGATTTTATGATATATCTTATTAAATTATAAGCAGTAATAGGGAAGTTATGTGAAAAATTTTTGAACTAACTAGAAGCTGGAAGCCGTTAATAAAGGAGGAAAGATAAGGTTTAAAAATAGTGAAGATTATCAATTACCCGTCTTTATAATTAAAAAAATCATGGTAAAGGAGGTAAAAAGTGAAGGTGGAAAATAAAAGGGTGAAAAATCTTTACAGACTTGACTCCGTCGGTATTACCTTTATATGCGAAATTCATCTTGAAAATGGATGAATGCTTAGTAGGTTTTGCCGCTATCGAGACGCTACTGAGCATTCCCTTCTGGAGATGGGTCTATACTAATAAAGGACCTAAATATGGAGACTGCTTACCATTTTTGATCAATTAAAAGCACTTCATGGAGAAGCTCAATTGAAAATTTTACATGAGACTAGAATGAAAAACTTAGATGAAGAGGTCAAGGATGAGAAAAACCCGGATTGAGACGTTCCTATAACTCCGATTATTTAAAATAATGATAAGATTTTTTTTTTTTCAGTTATTACAGAATTAAAAATTCTCCCTATATCACGATTGAATCGTCATGCCAAAAAAAGATACGAGATTTGTACAAGAAAAAGGCAGGGTTTTAATGCTTGGAAATGAAGCATTAGTGCGCGGCTGTCTAGAAGCGGGCGTGTCATACGTTTCTCAATATCCGGGCACGCCTACCAGTGATATCGGAGAGTATTTCCATCAAATCTTGCGTAATTTCCCAGAATTCAAAGAATATTTAGTTCATCAATGGGCGGTTAATGAAGCCGTTGCAACTTCCTCTTGTGCCGGCGCGGCTTGGACCGGTTGCCGCAGTTTAAATCCCATGAAACACGTCGGCTTGAACGTGGCCTCCGATGCCTTGAGCGTTATTGCATTAAATGGGCCTAATCCAGGAGCCATGGTCGTGGTTATTGGAAGCGATCCAGGCTCATTAGGCTCGCATCAGGAGCAGAATGAACGATTTTATTCATGGATGTTACATCTTCCCACTTTTGAACCCCATTCCCCTCAAGAATGTAAGGATTGGATTAAATTGGCTTTTGATCTTTCCGAACGGTATGATTTGGTAATTGATTTTCGAATGTCCACGAGAAGTGCCCATTCGCGGGGATTCGTGGATCTGGGACCCATCGTCAAGGGAAAGGCACGAGGAGAATTCGTGCGGAATATTCCAAAATTTAATTCCTTGCCCCCTCATGCCATAAATAATCACGTGAGATTATATGAGCGCATCGAGCGGTTAAGAGAAGAAGTACCCTCCTTGAAAATTAATAAAGTTCTTCCGGGAACGAACAAGGTAGGTATCATCACCAGCGGAATTCCATACGGCTACACGTTAGAAGCCCTAAATCAATTGTCATTAGATGATGTGCCCGTGTTGAAATTAGGAATGATTTATCCCTTAAATCATGAAGAAATCTTGGATTTCATGCAAGACCTGGATCGCGTGGTAGTGGTGGAGGAATTAGAACCTTTTTTGGAAGTAAAGATTTCAGAAATTGCTCATTCGGAAAAATTAAATGTAGAAATCTTAGGACAAAAATATTTTCCCAAATATAATGAATATTCCACGGGACTGGTCGCTAATTGTTTAGCTAAAATATTTAATAAAAAGTCTAATCCCCGCATGAAAATAGCTGCCAAGTTATTTGAATCCTACCAAGCCATAATTCCTAGTCGGTTTCCAACCTTCTGTGCGGGCTGCCCCGAACGAGCCACATTATATTCCATTTTAAAAGCTACCAACCATTTAACCAATACTGTGGTGTGCGGTGACATCGGATGCTATGTAATGTCTTTTTTCCCACCGCAGCAATGTTCTGATCTCGTTATTTGCATGTCTGGAGGCTTGAGTGCGGCAATCGGCATGTCTACTAAAACTGATCAGAAAATTCTTGCGATGATCGGAGATTCTACCTTTTTCCACACCGGATTAAGCCCGTTAGCAGAAGCCGTGGGCTATAATTCTAACATCCTTCTCATCATTTTTGAAAACTCTTGGACTGCAATGACGGGGCATCAAGACGACGTGCTTCGCTTTCTGTTCCGACAAGGCTTTTCCATCGAACGCATCTGTAAAGCTATGGGAGTTCAATGGTTGCGAGTAGAAGACTCCTATAATCCGAAAAAGCTCACCAGCACGATAAAAAAGGCATTGGAAACTGATGGGCTGAAAGTTATCGTAATAAAAAGAGAGTGTGGTTTACAAGCGCATCGATGGCGCATGAGTCAAATTAAGCAATTGGAAGCGCAAGGAGAAAAATATCAAGAGATCACGTATCAAGTCTATGGATGCCAGATGTGTCATGAATGTAGCCGCATTTTGAGCTGTCCTGCCATGAGAAGAGTAGAAGTGGAGGGAAGGGAAACCATGCAAATAGATCAAGATAGATGCATCAGATGCGGTGTATGTTATCAGATTTGCCCAAACGACGCAATACATAAATCAATTATTAATGCACTTAGCGTGGAGGTGCCATTTCGTGAGATTTAACTGTTTCTTTAAAGGAGTTATAAATTCCAAGCGAAATGCAAGAAAAAGGCGGAGGTGTACCTCATGACGGTAAATGAGCACGATATCGTTAATTTAGTCATTGCTGGTACGGCAGGCCAAGGAGTCATTACTCTGAAGCGCTTGATTGAATTTGCCGCCCAGAAAGCAGGTGTGGAGCGGATTTTTGGAAGCGAAATGCACGGACTTGCGCAGCGGGAAGGCTCTATCATGAGTCACACGCGGTATCAAAAAAAATTACGTGAGGATGAGCGAAAAAACTTGCAATCTCCTTTAATAAGTCATGGGGATGCAGATCTTTTTGTTTGTCTCGAACCCGTGGAGGCGTTAAGGCGTGGGATTTTTGCTTCTGATAAAACAACATTTGTTTTAAACGAACGCACCATTCCCCCGATTCTTGTTACAGCAGATTTGCAAGAATATCCTCCGTTAGAAAAGATAAAAGATCAATTAAAGAACTATTCGGAAGAAATCTACACGCTGAATGCGACGGAGTTAGCTTTAAAACATTTTAATTCGAATCAGCAAGTAAACCTTCTCATGTTAGGTTTTGCCATTGCTACGGGAAAATTGCCTTTTATCGAACTAAAGCATTACGAAGAGGTAATTGAAGAATGGTTGCGAGAGCCTGATCATAACATTATAGCCCTCCACATGGGTTTTGAGAAAGGGAAAGAACTCATTAAACCAATTTAGATTTTTTTGAAAAAATACCGAGTTATTAAGATCTTTACATGTGGAAACTTCCTTCATCATGACTGATTTTTCTAAAATAAGGTTGGAAGTAAAGGTATTTCAAGTGATTTAAACATGCTTTCTATTTGATCAAGCTCGCTTAATTACTTTTACCAAGCCTTTTTTTCTCAATTTTTCCATCATGGCTTCGATTTCTTCCAAGCTTTTTTGAGCGATTTCTGCCACTTGTTCAATGGTATTCATTCCATCGCAGATTTTCAACACCACGTACTCGTCTTGCGTTAGCATTCCTAAATGAACGGACATCTCGGGAATGTCTTTTACGACAATGGGAATTCTAACTTCTTCCGTTGGAGTAGCAGGTTTAAATTCATCCAAGCTGGGAGAGTCGCCAAAAAAGCTTTTAACCCCCGTAACGTCAAAATCTTTGTTAATATAAACATAGAGCGTGTGTTCATTGACGGAGGGGTCATCGAGATCGTCAGGGTCGGGATGTGGGTTTACGTGGGGGTATTCCTTTGTATAAATTCCCATTTGAAGTCCTTCAAGGATTTCTTTTTTATCCACGCGGATATTAATGTGTTCCTTGCATATGTCGCACCATGACCAGATTTCCACCAGATTGAAATATTTTTTTACTTTATTTTCCGGCATGAGAAAACCCTATAATTTTTTATTTTTATTTAAAAAAAGATCTATTTCAAATTAGCATAATAATGATACTGATAATGATAACTTATTCTATATATAATGCATGTTACACATGAATATAAAGTTTAATGAGTTTATTGATTTAAAGGAGGCAAAAAAAATTAAAGGCATCCCGACTTTTAATTGTTAAGATTTAAATAATTATTGTTAGAACCATGTCTTTTAAGAAAAACACGTGTTTCTGTTGTGGCCGTCCGATTGCGCCATATGAGAGTGCCGTGCATTTTCCGTGTCCTAATTGCGGAGATGTTACAATATGGCGATGCGAGCAGTGTCGATTGATGGGAAAATCGTATAAATGTTTAAAGTGTGAATTCGAAGGACCGTGATATGAGTTACTAGAAAAATTGACGAAAAAATTACATGTTTCAAGAAGGTGGAAAAAATGGGAGAATTTATAGCGTTAATTGATATCATTCCTGAGGAGACCGAAGTTGATTTCGATCTTCTCATAGAGAAAGTTAAAAGCGTGTTGGATGAAGCTTGTGTCTTAGAACAACATGAAATCATACCCGTAGCCTTTGGTTTAAAAAAAGCACGACTTCGCATTAGATATCCCGAAGAATGGGGTGGAACGGATAGGATAGAAAAGGATTTACAAAAAATTGATGGATTACAAGGGATAGAAGCAATAGCGTTTTCTAAAGCTTAAAGAAAAATATCTTTTTCTTTTTAGACCTAAATCCAAACGGAATTTTATAGTTAGTTTTATTGTATCAGTTATTTAAGAACCCCTCTTGATTCATTTTTTCTTTTTCAAGCATTCAATACGGATTTAAGTATTTAAGCCTTTTTAAATCATCGAAATTTCTTGTCAAAACATGTCCTTTTACACATCATCCGGTTCTCTTGAAGAGCTTGTCTAATTCCTTGAAGGAAATAAATTTCAAAACCGGTCTGCCGTGGGCACAATGGAACGGATCTTTACACCTTGCCAGGTTCACGAGCAATTCATGAATATCCTTGAGGGCTAAATCCTCCCCTCCCCGAATACTTCTATGACAAGATAAATAATTGATGATTTCTTCCTTGACCTCCGAAAAAGAATGTTCTTTTCCGATTTCCGTAATATCGCTTATGATTTCTTTAATGATGGATGGATTAATGGTCTTATCAAAAACGAGGGGTACATCCCTCAAGATGAAGGTATTACCTCCGAAATGTTCGAATGTAAATCCTAGCTCCTGAAATTGAGAAAGATTCTCCAGCAGATAATATTTCTCGCTTGGAGAAACTTCGATTTTCAAGGGAACGATTAATTTTTGTTTTTGTTTTTTTGAGCTTTTTAATAATTCTAAGAAATATTCCTTTGTAATCCTTTCGGAGGCTGCGTGTTGATCAAGGATGAAGAACCCCTCTTCTCCCTCTTGATTCATGCCTTCCAAGAGGATATACTTTTTATTACTTAATTGGCCTGTATGAGAAATGAGCTTAATGCGAGGAAAATTTTTCTCCACGATATATTTCTCTCGAATAAGGGTTTCCAAGTTGGATTTCTTCTGAGTCAGCCCTCCTCTCACGTGATCTAATAAAGAGGTTTGGATTGATTCGGGAGGAAGATTGAGGGAATCCATTGAGGTTTCTTGCTTAATAACCGTGCTTCCAGATTCTATTTCTTCTATAGCATGTTCGGTGTTTGATTTAGGTGATGAAGAATCAGTACCCATGAACTCTTTTAATTCCGTGGACACATAGACTTTTTCTTCTCTCATGAAATGCTTTTTCAAGAATGGGCGGACGCCTTCATGAACTTTAGAATGAATTAATTCCTCGTCTTCAAATCTCACGAGTAGCTTTTTGGGATGCACGTTGAAATCAACATGGGAGGGATCTATTTCGAGAAAAAGAATGAAGAAGGGATGCCGATTTACCATGAGCGTGCCCTTATAAGCTTCTTGTACTGCCTTGAACACGATATCACTGATGATATACCGTTTATTCAAGAAGATACTGGAATCTTTCCGGGATTTTCTTGCAATTTTAGGGGATCCTAATAACCCGTGGAGATAAATGAATTTCTCCTTGTCGGTATATTCAAAGGGAATCATTTCGCGAGCAATGTTTTTTCCATAAAGATGAAATACCGTGGTTTTCAAATCATTTGATAAGGGACAATTGAGAATTTGCATGTCATCATGGACATAATAAAAATGCAATTCCGGATTTGCCAAGGCATATCTTTGAACGATATCCGTGATATGTCCTAATTCCGTGTTATTTGATTTAAGAAATTTCTTGCGAGCGGGTATATTATAAAATAAGTTTAACACTTTCATGTCAGTACCACGCGGGCAAGAAACGCTTTTTTTTTCTATTACTTTACCCTCTTCCAAGATTAATTGCGTTCCTAACTCATTTTCTTCCGTGCGTGATGTAATTTGAATTTTACTGATAGCGGCGATACTTGCCAAGGCTTCTCCGCGAAAGCCTAATGTCTGAAGAGATTCAAGATCTTTGATTGAACGAATTTTACTGCTTGTATGACGGTGAAAGGCGATTTCCATTTCCTCAGGCGGAATGCCCACGCCATCATCAATTACTTCAATCACCGTTTTGCCGGCGTTTTTGATCAAAATTTTAATCTCACGGGCGCCCGCATCGATACTATTTTCAATTAATTCCTTTACCACATTCGCAGGACGTTCAATTACTTCTCCCGCTGCAATTTTTTCCGCATGAACTATTTTTTTTATTTTCTTTCTTTCCATGTTATTGAGATAATTCAGTAAACGAATTCATTATATCATAAAAAATCAAATAAATTAATCTTCTTGTAAAAATATTTCTTGGCATTAATATATAATTAAGGAGGGTCTAAATTTCATGAAACACGTAATCGAGTTAAGGCCCAAATTTTCATCGAAATATTGCATTGGGAACAAGCTCACGTTTCCAAGAGAGATGCAGACTCCTCATCTAAAAAAACCCAAGCATTAGGATGAGTTTTTAAAATAGAAGCGGGATGCCATGGAGATATGGGCGCTTTAGGAGATAGGCAATCCCGCACGGCTTCGGCTTTCCTTTTCTCAGGAACGATACATATAATGAACGTGGATTTTAAAATTTGGGTGATGGACATTGAAATGGCCCTTGTCGGGACTTCTTCTAAATTCTTAAACCATCCTTCTCCGACTTGCTGTTGACGGCATTTTTCATCTAAATTCACGATTATATAGGGATCTTTCGTGTTAAAATCAGCAGGCGGGTCGTTAAATGCAAGATGTCCGTTTTCTCCAATACCCAAGAAGGTAATATCAATGGGATGTTGAGAGATAAGGTGATTTAATCGCTCACATTCCTTTTTCGGGTCAGGAGCATCTCCTTGAATGAAATAGACAGTACCAAGATGGATCTTATTGACAAGCCGTTCTTTCAAATAATACCTAAAACTTGCAGGATGATCTTCGGATAAGCCCAGATATTCATCCAAGTGAAACATTTCCGTTCGCTCCCAAGGAATCGTGGTTAAAGCGCATAATTCCCGTAAGAAATCAAATTGGGAGGACCCCGTGGCAGCCACGAAACGTGCGGTTTTTTTATCATTTAAAACCCGTAAAAACAATTCTTCTGCTTTCTTAGCTGCTACCTTGCCAGCTTCCCTTTTCGTGGAAAGAATGGAAATTTTCATGAAAAACTCGCTCTCATTTTTGTTGTTTCTTACTAATTGGAATTAAAAAAGAAATATTTGGTTTTAATATTTGTAAAGCGTGAAAATAATGAGGGTCTCATTTTTCTTCTAATTTTTCTTTTAACTTAATCACTGCTTTCATTGCTTCTACAGGGGTAAGATTTTCAATGTCAAGATTTTTGAGGATTTCAACCACTTGTTTTATATTAGCATCAAGTTTTACTTCTGATTTTATGATGGGTTTAAAAAATGAGGTTTGCACGAATTTTTTTTTAGAGGATGGCTTTTTGGAGAGTTTTTGAACGAGTTCTTCGCTTTTCAATTCTAATTCTCGAATCTTATTCTCTTTTTCCTTGATCAAGGCATTTTTTCGCTCCAATTCTTCTTCGTGCTTAGAAATTTGTTTTTTGATTGCATTTAATTTTTCATTTAGGGCTTCAAGGGTTTTTTTCTTACTTGAGATTACCTTATCAAGGGCTTGTTCCTCATGTTTTTCATTATCATGATTTCGCACGGTTTTTATAAAGGGATCGTGGTTTTCTATCTCTTCTAAAATGGCAAAGGCTCGAATGATGACATCATCGGGAAGGCCAGCAACACGAGCGACATGAATTCCATACGATTTATCCGTGCTTCCCGGTTTCAATTTTCGGACAAAATTAATGCTTCCATCTTCATTTTCAATGATATCTAGATGATAATTCTTGACGCGTGGCAAGTTGATTTCAGTAAGCTGATGATAATGCGTGCTGAAAAGTGTTTTGACCTGCATTTCATGAAGTTTTTCCAGAGTTGCCATTGCGATGCTCTGCCCGTCACTCGTGCTTGTCCCTCTTCCCAGTTCATCGATGATGACCAAGCTTTTTGTCGTGGCATAATTAAGGATTTTTGCGGTTTCTGTCATTTCGATCATGAAGGTGCTTAATTTGCGGGCCAAATCATCTGAAGCGCCAATTCTCGTGAAGATCTGGTCAATTATTCCAATGGTGGCAGAGGAAGCAGGAACAAAACTTCCCATTTGAGCCATTAAGCAAATTAAGGCCACTTGACGCAAATACGTGGATTTACCTGCCATGTTGGGTCCCGTAATGATGAGGACTTGCTCTTTTTCTGTATCTAAATAACAATCATTAGGAATGAACGGTTCCATGTAGTTTATTTGTTCAATAACGGGATGCCGTCCCTCTTTAATGATTATTTTGTCATCATCATTAATGACGGGCCTACAGTAATTGTAATTTTCCGCTATCTCCGCAAAAGAGGATAACACGTCTATCATTGCCATGCTCCTGGCAGTTTCTAAAATCACCGGCGTGTTTTCCATTGCTTTTTCTCTTACTTTACAAAACAGCTCATATTCTAAATCATAAATCTTCTCTTCTGCTTCGATGATTTTTTCCTCTAATTTTTTCAGCTCGGCGGTCGTGAAGCGCTTTGCATTTTTTAATGTCTGCCGCTCGACGTAATCGGGAGGAATATTAGGAATGAACTGAAGCGTTCTTTTTGTAATTTCAATGTAATACCCTAAAATATTATTATGTCCCACTTTCAAGCCTGATGTTAGATTCCATCGTTTTTTCTGAGCTCGTTCATATTCCAAAATATATTTTTTTCCATTATGAAGAATGTCTCTTAACTCATCTATTCGCTCATCATATCCCGATCTGATGATGTTTCCTTCTTTCACGGTAGGAGGAGGATTTTCTTCTATAGCTTCTTCTATTAAGCGCCGAACTTCCTCAAACTCGGAAATTCTTGATAAAAATTTTGAAATTTCCGGAATTGCTGCTTTTTTCAAACATTTTTTTATTTCGGGGATTTTTCCCAGAGCATTCTTGAGATTATTCAAATCCCGGGCATTACACGTGCCCGAATAATTTATCCGATTTATAAATCTTTCAAGATCTCCCAGTTCCTTCAATTTTTCACGTAAATCTGAGCGGAGGAAAATATCTTGTTTGAATTTTTCCACGATATTGAGTCGATAGTTTATCTCTTCAATGTCCGTTAAGGGTTTTAAAATGATTTTCTTTAACAAACGTCCTCCCATGGGAGTGTGCGTACAATTAAATATCGAATATAACGTGACGTCTTTCCCCCGCTCCCATAAGGATTTGGTGAGCTCAAGATTTTGCTGAGTAATGTAATCCAAATGAAGGATTCCTTCCTCTTGAATTAACGTTATCTTAAAAATGTTCGGAAGCGTGTCTCTCTGGGTTTCTTTCAAGAACGCTAATAGCCCTCCCGCAGCTTGAATGGCAAGCGGATGCCCTTCTAATCCAAACCCTTCCAAGTTAGAAAGATTAAACTGCCTCATAATTGTTGTCCGGGCTTCCTCCAAAGTAAAGCAATGATCCGGATGAGGTTTAATTAGAGCGTCCATTAAATCCTTTAAAAAAATTAATAAATTTTCATCATTTTTTAATTTCGAAGGAATGATTAATTCCACGGGGTCATGTTGAGAAAAAACACTCAATAGTTTTTCCATGGGATCTCTCAGTTTTGCTGAATACTCGGCACTCAAGAATTCTCCCGTGGTTAAATCAGCAAATGCCACGCCATAGCCTCTCTTTTCCTTTACGATGGCTGCAATATAATTGTTTTCGTTCGATCTTATCATTTCTGAATCCATGATCGTGCCAGGAGACAAAATTTTAACCACGCCTCGTTTAATTATTCGCCCCTTAACCGTTGCGGGATCTTCTAATTGGTCCACCACCACGACGGTCTGGCCCATGTTTACCAAATTAATCAAATAATTGCCGGAATGGTGAGGAATGCCCGCTAGCGGATATGACTCATTTCCTACTTTTCGCTTGGTTAGCGTGATTCCTAATAATTTACTCACTCGCTCGGCATCTTCATAAAAAAATTCGAAGAAATCGCCCATGCGGTATGCGATTAAATATTCTTCAGGATATTTTTTACGCACGTGATACCAATGCTGCATCATAGGAGTCAATTTCTTACTATCAATCCCGGCGAGACTATGTTCATCCATGGACATGATATGAATTACATCATTTCTTTTTTTTAAAAATGATAAGAGACTGATAATTACTCCTCATTAACGAAAGTAAATTTTAAAGCATGATTATTAACATGATAATTCTTGATGAAAATCAAATCCAAGGCGTAATGTCTAACGTTTCTTGCCAAGGAACCCGCGTCTCCACCAGCCGCGGATAATGTTTTTGAATTTCCGCAATTGCCTCCAAACATCCGGTTAATTTATGAGCGCTGGTATATTGCTCAAATAAGAATCTCTTATCATTTAATGTTGGGATCACATGTCTTAAATATTTTTTTACAGCTTTTTGAATATCCTCTTTTCGATACCCTCCCGCTTGCTTGCAACTTCTCAAAAGGCAAAACATGGCATCTAAATCGATGCAATATGATACTTCTCCATCCCATAATCCAAGGTCATTTTGTAATGATAAGGTGGCATCAATGATTTTTTCAGGATGAGGAAAGGGATGCCCCATGAATTCATACACCCAATAATAATGCACGGCACCTCCTAATTCTTGTATCGTCAACCTGTTCTTGTTTATCCTATGAATCCAGCCCAACCTCCAAAAACCAATATCCGGATCTGCTCGGGCATCTAACCAGTCAAAATACCACTCGAAAAAATTTTCATGAGGATGAAACTCGGGGCCTAACGTAGCAAAGATTGCTGCCACCCCACCCCC
This sequence comes from Promethearchaeota archaeon, assembly GCA_029838195.1. GTDB lineage: Archaea > Asgardarchaeota > Lokiarchaeia > Sigyniarchaeales > SOKP01 > JALGVJ01. The sequence goes on along the minus strand of JALGVJ010000025.1, from coordinate 10,767 downwards.
CTTATGCGAGCCCGGCCAATATAATAACCCCCATTCGGGCGTTTTTTTTAGCCATTTCTCGACTTTCTTGCGTGTATTGAGTTTTTTAGCAAGCCGCAGGGGAAAAACAGGCCGTCCTCCTAACAAGTGCAAGGCCGAGATGGCGAATGCCGTACTGTGCTCTTTAAAATGAAAACCGTAATTGAATACTCCTTCCTTGAACCAGCCCGTTTTAGGATCTTGATAAGATTGAATGTGAGAAACCCACTCTTCCTTGTTTTCTTCCCGATACGAGGAAAAATATTCTTCTAATCGTTGCGGTATCGAAAGATTAAATACCATATCCGTGATTCCATACAACGAAGGCTTCTTTTTGGAACGAATGACCGAATAACAGCTTGCTTGAGCCGGTATTTTAAAGGAATCTACCCACGTGAATAGATTGTCTTCAAAAATCGCGAGTGATGGGCTTGATTCTCCCTTATTCATAATAAAGTAAAATTTCCCATGTATGATATTTTTTAAGAATGCAAGAATAAGCGCCCTGAAAATCAATAAATTTCTAATAATGCTAAAAAAAAAAATGAGATTTAAATTTTTAAAATCCGCTTTTCAAGCGTCAGCTCATACGCCTCTTCCATGGCCGTCTCATAAATATCTATCTTGAATTTATCATGAAGAGGACTGATTCTCGCACCCGCATACGCCGCCTTGTAAATCAGCTTGGAAAGAATCCCCAATTTTCCCTTAACCATCTTGGTGGCTTTCTCGAGCTCTTGAATCGTATTGTGATCATATCCCCCGAAAAAGCCGTCCATGAAAGCGTAGAAATAAAGGAACAGGAAAATCCCGGTTATGAAAATGATCGACGTGTTAATGATCTTATCTCCCATGTTAATGCCCCAAAAAAGCTCTCCAATAAAAAATAAAACCACGTAATTGCATATTGCTGCTAAAAGCGGTGTAATAAAGGTCTTATAGATGTACAACTTGTAATCCGTGATCTTGTATTTCACGATAATCCACGACACCACATCTTTTGTAAAAACCGCAGGTATGTAAGCTATTAAAACCATGATCATGTCTTTGAATATCACGACTAAAATATACATTAAAATTGCCCGCGCAGTCTGCTCGATGATCCAAACATAAGCAGCAAAATCTGTCCGGCCCGTGCCCTCAAATACCGCATCAACCAGCCAAGAATAAACTCCAAACGAGTGAAAAATGAGTAAGGGTACCAAAAACCGCACCGCAGGACCCCCATATTCCTCACCAGCTGCTCCTACTATGAATTTTGCCCCTACTGCGAAAAGTACAGAGATTAAAAAGTAAGCGAAATAATTTCCCCAGCGGAATGCTTGAAAAATATAAAGTTTGGTTAATGTTTTCTTTCCATGGGCCGTGGATTCACTAAACGCACCTAAGAGTGATTGCCCGTAAAGCGTGACGATTTGAATTATCATTCCAATGTTCCACGTGAGCTGAAAATAACCAAATTCATTGCTATAATTTGCTATGAATGCACTTGCGATGAGGATTTGAAGGAAATATCCGATTTGAACAAATGATTCACCAAATGCTAGGCGGGAACCATAGCGCATCACTTCACGAAATTCTTCCTTGTCAAAGTCGATTCTGAAGCATGTTGTGGGTGAGAATCCCATTTTCTTAAAGATAACCACGGATAATGCAAAAGTCGCCCAATAATCGAAATATCTTGCAATAGAATATCCTATCCCAGCGCCTAGCGCTTCTCCTATGGCAGGATTGGCTGCCCCCCATAATCGCCCAAGATAACAGAAAATTACTTGCCCTATAATGAGAAACACCACTTCCCACGCAACATATAGGATCAAGTGATAATCCGAGCGCTGCATTCCTTGAAACGTGTACATGAATACAAGAAAGAATCCCGGGTATTGGACTAAGGAGAAGGTGATGAAGATCCAGCTCATGTGAGCTAAATTGGTATGCGGATAGATTAATGATCCTATAAATGCAAATAACGAAACTTGGACAAGACCCGTGAATAATTGCCACCATACAAAAATCTGAATGTAATGAATGGCTTTTTCAGGGTTTTTCACCCGATATTGGGAAAAATATTTAGCCAAGGCATAGGAGGTTCCAAAATCGAAGAGAAGCCAAGCGATTTGAAATATATTATAGGTGAGATAATACCATCCGGCGGCTTGGGGGTAGGGTTGTATGATTTGAGGCATGACGAAATTGGAGACTAATAATTGGGGGATAACGATGATGAGGCCAATAAAGAGGGTAAAAAGGAATCCTCCGAGCTGACGATGGATGCCGATGACCTCCCAATCATCTTTTAAATCCACGTGTTTTTCTAATTTTTCTTCAAGAGCTCTTGCTTCTTCCAGTTTTCTTTTTTCTTCTTCTTCAGCAATGCGTTCTAATGCTTTAATCGTTGCTTGATCCATTTTCGTGGCAGATCTTTTTTTTACGACCTTATATAACGTGATGGCTAATATCACAAGAGCGATGATCATGATAGCGAGGATTATTTGGTCAGTAAGATGAGGAACTGGGGAATAAGGCCACACGGGGTAGGTATCGAAGGATTCATTTAGACTTTCGAGCAACATAGAATAAAGAAGGTAATTAAAATAGGGCCAGAGTTTGAAATCCTTGTTATAACCTTCTTCAAGCCAACCGGCAAAAAAGAGGATATCTCCTTTCCCACGGCTCATTTCCACCAAAATGGGCTGCCGATATTCATCGATGGCAAGATTTTGAGAGACAGGATAAGTATCAACAATGGGCTGGGCAGACGGGTTGAAACTTTGAAGGGGAATTCTTGTCATGCTATCAACTTTCATATTTGGGGCTGAATTCCAATCAATATTCTTACCGATAGGATGATTTTCATCACGCACGATGAAAAGATGAGTTTCTTCGTTTATTTCAAAATTCGTAGTGGTCAGCAAGTTCAAATCTAATAATAACGAAGGATCAGCGTGCAAGTCATTTCCCATGAAGATGAGGAGCGCCCCTCCATTTTCCACGTAGTTCACGAGTCTTGCCTTGCCAGGTGAGGGCAGGTCCACGTCGAAAAGGATGACGATATCGGCGGAATCAATTAATGAGATATCGCCAACGATCACCTCGAAGTTGTCTTCATCTACCCTTAAACTTTGCACGAATAAGGTATCCTCTCCTTCGGAAAGGACGAGGACTTGTTTTTTTTCTGCGGTTGATTCTCCTCTTGTGGGAAGGATGAGGAAATACATGCTCATGCTACAAGTAAAGAGGGCAATGAGACAAATGATCATGATGTAGGAACTAAGTTTTTTAGGTTTCATGATTTTTCCACAATCTAAAAAATATTGGTAAATATTAATTCATTTTTTTTATATATAATTTTTATTATTAAATTTACAAAATGTTGATGGGGTTTAGGGGAGGATAGAAACTTTTTTTAAAATTTCATGTTATGATAATGCATGAATAATGAAGATATCGTATTATATGATGTTAAGGGAGGCGTGGCAACGATCACGTTGAATAGGCCGCCGGTCCACGCATTTAATTTAGAGTTAATGAAAGGATTATATCATCGCTTGGAGCAAGCCGATAAAGATGAGAGAGCCAAGTGCATCTTGCTCAAGAGTTCAGGAATGCACGTGTTCAGTGCGGGCATCGACATAAAATCTAAGAATATGGATGAGGATCCCGAGTATTTTGAAGAATTAAAGAAATACGGGCGATTAAACAATCAATTAATCGTGACCATGTTAAAACCGGTGATAGTTCAAGTGCAAGGGAGTGCCATAGGATATGGAATGGAACTGGTACTAGCAGCAGATTTACGGATTTTTGCTGATCGTCCTCGTGAGGAGATGTTTTTTAGAATGCCGGAGATCGCCTTATCGATCTATCCGCAAACGGGAGCCACAATATTGCCGCTTTTAGCTTTGGGGTATCCAGTGGCGAAGAACGTCTTGTTCACATCGGATGAGTTTGGATTGGAAGAGTTAAAAAACTTGAACATTCCCACGAGGATTTTTCCTCTTTCTGAATTGGAAGTCAATACCAAGAAATTCATGAGAACCTTTTCGAAGCGCATGGATTCTTTCATGTATCTCATCAAATCAACATTAAATATCATGAATAAAAAACTGATAGAGCGATGTTTCGATTTAGAAGATGAGTGTGGAAGGGAAGCTTACAAGAAGAAATCTCAAGCGGAATGGAGGGATTTCATTCAAGATTTATATCAGAGATATTTATAGGCACGAGACTCCATTCCATGGGAAGTAAGGAAACGGGTGATATTCTCACCTTTCTGCCGGATTTTTCTTACTTTCTTCTAATTTAAAAAAATAATGAAGGCGGGGGATTCGAGGGTCATGCGTGTTTTTCCAGCCAAACATGGATGTCTTGAAACACTTGAGCTCGGTTTTTTTCATTTAAGAGGTCGTGTAGGAATCCCTCATATTTTTTGAGGGTCTTATCAGGACTTTTAATATTGTTAAAAAAATGTTCTATTTTTTTCCCATCCACGATCTTGTCATTTCCACCTAGGAGAATGAGAATTGGGCATTCAAGCATATGTTCACGGGACAGAACCCATTTTTGCATTTTTTTTTTCTCTGATGCCGTATTTAGGGTGATGGAGGTTAACACGTTCTTGTCTTTAATAAATTGCTTGAGAATTTTCAAATCACTGGTCAGTAAATTTTGATTAATTTCCCAAGAAATGGATTGGGACAAGCGGTTACTTATTTTTTTCACCAATTTTTTGCCCATTTTGATCTTTTTAACTGTTCCAAGGTCTGGTGCACATGCAATGATGCCCGGCAAATCGGGATGGCGGATGGCGTACATGAGCCCTATTAAAGCGCCAAATCCATGTCCTAATATGAAGAATTTCTCATTTTTCTCTTGATTTTTCAGGAAATCGAGGAATAATACTAAATCTTTTTCTAAATGATCCATACTATCAATTTCTCCCGCAATCTCGCCCTTGCTGCGATAATGTCCTCGTAAATCCAGCGCATGAAAAGCGTACCCTTTCTCTGTTAAATAGTCTGCTATTAATTTAAACCTGTCCGAGTGCGAAGCAAGGTCATGAAGCCCGATCACGTGAGCCTTGACATGCGAGCGAGACATCCATTGTTGGTAAAACAATCGACGACGTTCTCTTCCTTCAAAAAAATGAAGATCATCGGACCCGTTCATTCATCTCCACCGATTCATAATATTATAATAAATTATTTGCATTTCATAATTATTAGTTTTTTTCCTCAAGGGAAAAACCATGAAAATTTTTTCCCGTCCATGAGGCTTGAATAAAAATAATGAAAAATTTTTAATTCTTGGAAGGATTTTTTCTTAAAAGGAACTTTCTTTTATTTAAAGAGATGATATTAAGGAAAGACTCATGACACGTGAGGAAGAAGCGAATGAACTCATTAATATAATCATTCATGGCCGAGGTGGGCAAGGAGGCGTGACCGCTTCGCAAATAATCGCAGAAGCCGCCTTTAATAGCGGAAAATTCACGGATGTTCATGCCTATCCCTCTTTTGGAGCTGAAAGAAGGGGCGCTCCGGTTCAGGCATTTGCTAAATTATCTAAAAAGGAGGTGATTTGGGATAGGGCGCAAATTGAACATCCCGATATAGTTATCGTGTTAGATGAGACCATCATCACGCCCCAGATCGTTAAATCCATCAATAACAACGGGATCATGATAATTAATACCAATAAAGACCCACAGTATTTCATCGATAATTTTGAATTGAATGATGGTGTCAAAATAATCGTGGCAGACGTGAGCCAACTCGCCATGACCCATGATTTAATCGTGGAAGGTATTCTGGTCGTGAATGTTCCGATCTTAGGATTATTAACGAAAGCCATACCGGAAATTTCCATGAGCGACTTGAAAGCAATCGTCCTGAAATATTTTGGAGAGATTATTGGGAAAAAAAACATTGAGCTCATGGAAAAAAGCTTGGAAATCATGAGAATAAGTGGATAAGTTCAGTTTATAGTGCGGAAATTGTTTAAGAACAAGGATAAAATGGTGAAATTAATACCTTTCTTGTATATCATGTATCTTATTTAATTTTTCAAATCATAAGAATTTTAAAGTCATATTCGTTTCAAACAATAAATAATTGGATTTAATAAAAAAAATATCTCTACGAATCATGAAGGACTCAAAAAAAGATTACCAAAAAATACTCAGTTCCGTACAAAAAAGCGTGATTGGAGAAGCAGGAAAAACGGGCTCATGGAGCAAGTTAAAACCCATCATCAACGTGGAAAAATGCATACCAGCACGATCAGGAAAACCCAGTTGCTTTACATGCTGGCTATATTGTCCTGAAGCGGTCATTGAAAGAATTATTCCTCCAAAAATAGATTTTAATTATTGTAAGGGATGTGCTATTTGCATGGAAGAATGTCCTGTAAAAGCAATTACAATGGAAGAGGTAGAGTTAGAATGACCACGATAGAATCCCAAATGGAAGCAGAAGAAAACACTACCTTGATTTTATCGGGAAATCATGCGGCCGCTCATGCCTTCCGACAGGCTAGAGTCGAAGTCGTGTCTGCTTATCCCATCACGCCCCAATCTCCGTTGGTAGAAAAAATTGCCGAATTCATCCAAGATGGAAAGTTGAAAGCGCAATTCTTGCTCGTAGAATCCGAACATTCTGCAGCAGCAGCTTGTTGTGCCGCTTCCGCCACGGGCTCAAGAGTAGGTACCGCCACGTCATCGCATGGTCTCATGTTGATGTATGAACTGCTGCCTTGGGCCGCAGGAAATCGATTACCCATCATAATTAATATAGCCACGAGAGCAACGGGAGCTCCCTGGTCTGTATGGACGGACCATCAAGATTTCATTACAGTGAGGGATGTTGGCTGGATCCAACTTTTTTGTGAAAATAATCAGGAGATCTATGATACCAACTTACAAGCCTTTAAAATAGCTGAAGATTCCCGAGTTTTTTTACCCGTAATTATTGGGTATGATGGATACATTTTATCCCACACGTTAATGCCCGTACGCTTGGAACAACAAGCAGAGATCGATGCCTTTTTACCTCCTTTAAAACACCACATTAATCTATCAGATATATCGCACGTAAAAGGCGTGGACCCCGTTACCACCCCTCATGTAGTGAAGCGAGAAGAAGGAACGGCACCAGGTTATTTTGAGTATCGATATTCGCTCCAGAGAGCGCTTGAAAATTCTATACCAATCATTAAAGAGGTTCATGACGAATTTAGTGAGAGATTTGGCAGGACGATTGGAAACGGAATTTACAAGACATGCATGACGGACGATGCCAAAACTATCATTTTTGCCATGGGTTCCGTGGCTTCTCAGAGCAGGCTCGTTGTCAAACAGTTGAGAAAAGACGGTTTAAAAATAGGGCTAGTAAGCCTTCGCCTTTTTAGACCTTTTCCGAGAGAAATATTGCGAGAAGAATTAAAGAAGTTTGATAATATTATCGTGTTTGATAGAGATATAGGATATGGGTTTGAGGGAGTGCTAGCTTATGAATTGAAGGCATCTCTTTATGGCTTGAAAAACCCTCCATTTATTAAGGGTTTCATTGTTGGATTGGGCGGAAGAGATATTATTAATGACCAGATTAAAGAAGGTGTGGAAAGGGCACTTAAAGAGGCAAAAGAAGGAAAAATATACCTACAAACGGATTATTTAGGATTAAAATTAAATGAATTAGATTTTCTTAAAGAGGAGGAAAGAAAAAATGGTTAACGTCATGGATCTTCCGGAAGAAGAATATATATATCCCGGCACGCGTGCTTGTTCGGGTTGCGGAATGGCATTGGTGTATCGAATGGCCTTAAAAGCATTAGGACCAAAAACAATAATCACCGTACCAGCAAGCTGCTTGACAGTATTACACGGCATGCAAGGTTTTTGCACTACGAAAGTTTCAGTGCTTCACACCCCTTTTGCCACAACAGGCGCTTCTGCCTCCGGAATAGTAGCCTCTTTAGAAGCAAAGAATTTAGAAGAGGAGATTTGCGTGGTGGCTTTTGCTGGCGACGGGGGCACGACAGATATAGGAATTCAGAGCTTGAGCGGAGCTGCCGAGCGCGGGACAAATTTTATTTATGCTTGCTATGATAATGAAGCATACATGAATACGGGCGTTCAGAGAAGTGGGTCCACGCCTCCTGGAGCCTTTAGCACGACCACTCCACAAGGTAAAACTCAGAGAAAGAAGGACATGCCGGGAATATTGGAGGTTCATGGTATTCCTTACGTGGCCACGACGAGTGCCGCTTATCCTTTAGACATCTATGAAAAATTCAAGAAAGCAAGAGATATTAAGGGCACGCGGTATATTCACATACATTCGCCATGTCCTCCAGGATGGGGATATGACCCGAAAGACACGATAAAAATAGGGAAATTAGCCGTGCAGACGGGATTCTGGCCTTTATACGAAGTCGAGCAAGGAAAATTCAAGCTTTCACATTCAAGCATGAAGTATCTTGATCCTACCAAGCGATTACCCATTGAAGAATATCTTAAAAAGCAAGGACGGTTTAAAAAAATAACTCCTGCTGAAATTGAGGAATATCATTCTTATATTTCTGAGTTGTGGGAAAAAATAAAAAAACGGATTGAGAATTGAAAAAACCACGTGAAATGGAATCATTAATCATGGATGTGGTTTATTAAATTCCCTTCCTTTCATTAATTTTTTACTAAACTTCTTTTATTTATTTTCGTTTATTATCATGGATGAATTCATTTTTTCACGAGAAGAGGAGATAATAATGTTGAGAACTTTCATTTTTAATGAAAAAAATGAAAATTGGATAGAAGAAGAAGAAAATCTCTTGCTTCATGATTCGTGTGTCCTTCTTGATGAGAACGTAAGAATCGCATACTTATGGAATGGGCCGAAGACCACTCCACAAAAACGAGAAAAAGCAAAAGAGTCGATTCAAAGATTACTTTCAAAATATCCGGCGGAATTTCTCGAAATTAAATTTCTCGAAGAGAAGGTGCCTGAACACGTCCAAAAGCAGATAGATCAAATGTTATTAGGGTTAGAAGAGGAAGAAGAAAAGGCAAAACTCATTTTTACTCATCTGACTACGGTTCGGCTCTATTTTTTCCTAACAATATTATCATTAATCCTGCCGATTGCAGCGGTAATAAATTTATTTCTCTCCTATAGTTGGCCTTCCTCGAACGGAAATGTGGTCGTGAGCGCAAGTACATACAATTTTTGGATTAATATTTCTATGTGGTTATATGTAGTTACGGCAGGAGCATTTTTGATCATGACAATCATTAGTGCTTGGGAGCAAGATTTTGAAGCTGTCATCTTTTCGGGAGTGGGGCTCCTCATTAGCACGGGAATCGTGTTATATCTCTCCCAAGGGATATTCTTGTTTGCGTTTCAAGAACCTTCTACTCAATATATTTATTACATTTCTATTATCGATATTTCTTTGTTAATTACAGCCATTTTACTTCCCACTCTCATTTTTGAAGTGCCAAATGGCTTGAAATTAAGAAATTTCTATAAGGTATATAAAGAATTCATATTTTTGGAATTTTTTCTGGACAATAAAGTAGAAAATGAAAAAAGCGCGGAAAATCTTTCCCGCTAAAACATTTCTTTTTTAGAGTTTCAGGAACATAATCCCATATGTTTCAATTTATTTACCTCTAAAAAAATAAGGAAGATCTTATTCTAGCGCCTTAGAATAAAGTTAATACTAGGGTATTTCTCTTAATGATAAAATCTTTTAAGGCTTGAAACTTAATTTAACATGTGCGAGCGGCAAGGATTCTTCCAAAATTGGAGAAAGAAGATTTACGCATTCTCATGGCAATTGAGCGAGGAATGGTGCGCTCAGAATTCGTTCCCATAGAAGACATTAGGTTTTATGCTCGTTATCCCATGGAAGAAACCCTTTACCGTCTCAAGAAAGTCCATAAACAAGATTTAATCATCAGAGACTCCTCAACGAATGAAATTGGATTTACCCTAAACTCGATTGGGTACGATCTTTTAGCCCTTCATGCATTAGTGGAGAAAAACATCATCAGTCAGTTGGGTCCGGCCATTGGCAAGGGAAAAGAATCTGACGTGTATGGTTGCATGGATGATGCTCAGAATATATATGCCCTAAAAATGTACAGAATCGGCCGCACTAGCTTCAAGCAAATTAAGAGACTAAGAAATATCGTAGGTGAGCGAACGCATTATTCGTGGCTATATGTGAATCGCCTTGCTGCTCATAAAGAATATGATGCATTAAAGAAAATCCATGAATTAAACCTTGATACTCCCAAACCAATAGCCGTAAATCGTCATACCATTGTTATGGAATATTTAAGAGGTAAGGAGCTTTATTATTACAAAAAGGTTGATGATCCGGAATATCTTTTCAATGAGATCATTGAACAAGTGCGCATCATTTATTTAGAAGCAGGATTAATTCATGGCGACCTTGGAGAATTTAATGTTATCGTGGATGAGGAGGGACGCATCCTCATCATTGATTGGCTTCAATCCGTCCCTTCTACTCATCCTAATGCGCGCTCCATCTTGCGACGAGACTTAGAAAATATTTGCCGATTTTTTGATAAAAAATTTAAAATAGAAAGCAATATAGATGAAATTTTAGAATCATTTCATGAAAACCCATGAATAAGTAAGAAATTCGATGATTCTTTATTTTACCTTACATGAGAAGATCACATCTTCTAAAGATTCCTCATTGAACATTTCAAAAGACGTA
>JALGVJ010000024.1 GCA_029838195.1 Promethearchaeota archaeon | reverse complement strand
AAGAAAACATTTAAGACTTAATAAGACAGTATTCAATTTTGTAGCAGTTTATAATAATTTTGAAGAGGAATTTGCTAGATTTTTAGATAAATGTCCAGATATAGAAAGATTTGCCACTATCGCAAATATTTTTAAAATTGACTATTTAAGTTCTAGAGGAGCTATTAGGTTTTATATTCCAGATTTCGTTGCTGTACAAAAAGTAAATAATAAAAAAATCTTTTGGATTATCGAAACAAAGGGACGGGAATATCCTGACACCAAACAGAAAGATATAGCTATGCAAAAATGGTGTAAGGATGTAAACTTACAAATAAACGAAGAATGGAGATATCTTAAAGTCCTACAAAGGAATTATAATAAAATTAAGAGAAATATAATTAATTTTTCTGGTCTCATTGAAGAGGTTAGTAAAATAAATTCAAGCAGTTGAAATTTATTATTGTCGATCTTTTATCTTTATCTATGAATTTTAATTAAATCCGCTTCAATAAGTCTGTGCAGCATTCTTTGATAAAATCCTTGTAAATGCCAAACTAAACTAGTGTCTTTCAACTCTTGGAAAAATGAAATGGTCTCTTGTTCACTCATTCCTTCTTCTTCAAGTAATTGGATTTCCTACTAAAAAATTCATAGATGAGGTGTTATTATGAGCTCACTGCTAACTCTAAGATTGCCTATTCCGAAACCTAAGGCAGATTTTATTAGGGCACACGTGTTCGCTGGTAATAGATCTCCAGATGCATAATTCGAAAAATTAGTTCCTCCGCATAATCCTATACCAATGCAATCCAAGGCAAATAAAATTTCATCGGGAACATAGAGACAAAAAGTTCCCACAATTTTCTTTCCTTCTTGTTTTACTTTCACTAATTCACTAATTCTGATCCCATGAATATCTCCAACTACGAAATCCCAAAATGCCATGGCTTCGGGACGATGGGCTTGAGTATCAATGTAAATTTCTTTATATATCGAAGGTAATGCTACCAATAATTGATTATGTTTCTCCAGATCTATTCCAATTTCCTTCCACATGGGATACCAATTTGTCTTTCCTTCAGTCATATTACATCATTTTACGTATAAATTGTTAAATTCTTGATTTAAAGCTTAATTAATTGATTTAAATTAGAAAAAGTATTCTTGATTATTAAATTCTTCGCTGGAGGCTATCGAATGTTTCGATAATTGATCTCCTCTCCTATTATTTTTAATAAAGACAGAAGTGGCATGGGAGGATAAATTAAAAAAATAGGAAATTCACCTTACTAATTAGTTTTTATAATATGAGTGGCGAAAATTAGAAGTTTATGAATGTACTTCATTTGGGAAAAAAATAGAAGGATTAGGAATAATAAATAAAAGGACGATAGAACTAGTAAAAAAAATTAGGATTTTTTTAATAAACGAGCATTTATTGCTACAATAACCGTGCTTAAGCTCATGAAGATGGCTCCAATTGCCGGGGATAATAATATGCCTATTCCATATAAGACACCCGCTGCGAGAGGAATAGCAAAAGAATTATATCCCGTTGCCCACAATAGATTTTGAAACATTTTAGAGTAGGTATTCCTTGAGAGTTTTAGGATATCCACCACATCTCTGGGATCATTTCTAACTAGCACGATATCAGCCGTTTCTATTGCTACATCTGTTCCTGCTCCTATTGCAATTCCCACGTCTGCTTGAGCTAGGGCGGGAGCGTCATTTATCCCATCACCAACCATCGCAACTTTATAACGCCGTTGAACTTCCCTTATTTTATTGGCTTTTTCATGGGGTAAGACTTCCGCAATGAAATCATCTAAATCTAATTCATCTGCTACCCATTTTGCTACAAATTTATTATCGCCCGTTAGCATCATGCATTTCATGCCCATTTTTTTCAATTGCATTATTGCTTCTTTTGATTCCTCACGAATTCTATCAGCTAATGCCAATACACCAATAGGTTTTTCATTTTCTAATAGATAGACAATGGTTTTACCTTGTTGCTTTATTTTCTCAACGTTTTCATCATTCATCGCAATGTTTTGTTCGAGGAGATATCCAGGACTAACCACCTTAAATTCATTTTTTTTGATCCTCCCTCGTATGCCTTTACCCGGAATTGCTTTGAAGTCTTCTACTGAATCGATAGGTATATCTTTTTCCTTGGCACTATTTACAATTCCTAAAGCAATGGGATGCTCTGATTTGATTTCTAAAGAGGCTGCAATCTTTAATATTTCACTTTCAGTTTTATCTCCCAGGGAAATGATATCAGTTGCGCCAAAATTTCCTTGGGTTAATGTGCCAGTTTTATCAAAAATAATCGCCTCAATATTACGAGCATATTCAAATGCCGTTCGGTCTCTTATCAATAATCCTGAAGTTGCAGCATACGTGGTAGATCTTGCCACTACTAAGGGTACAGCTAACCCAAGTGCGTGAGGACAAGCAATAACCATTACAGTTGCAGTACGCTCAATAGCAAACGTTAAATCTTGCTTAGAAAAAATCCAGACAAAAAAAGTTAATAATCCTACAAAAATTGCCACGATTGTCAAGATTAATGCTGCTTTGTTTGCTAAATCTTGAGTTTTTGATTTGGCCTCTTGTGCCTTCTTCACCATTTCCACGACTTGATTTAAATAAGTATCTTTTCCCGTCTTTTTTACTTCAATAATTACGGATCCTTCTCCGTTTATTGCACCACCGATTATCTCATCCCCCACGCCCTTAGAAACTGGTTTTGACTCGCCTGTTATCATAGCTTGATTCACATTTGTTGATCCTTGTATAATGATTCCATCAATCGGTATTTTTTCACCTGGTCTTGCAAGTACTTTATCTCCTACTTTTAACTCCTCAACTTTAATATCCACGATTTCATTTTCCATTATTAAATGAGCTTCCGAAGGCATGATTTTTACCAATTCTTCCAGCGCTCTTGAAGCACCTAAAACGGAACGCATTTCAATCCAATGCCCGATTAACATGATATCAATTAAGGTAGCAAGTTCCCAAAAAAAGATTTCCCCTTGCAATCCGAATACTACAACAGAACTATAAAGATATGCGATTGAAATTGCAATACCGATTAGCGTCATCATTCCTGGTTTCTTATCTTTCAATTCTTTTACCATACCTTTCAAAAAAGGAATTCCTCCATATAAATACACGAAAGAAGAGAGAAGGAAAAGAACATAAAGTAGGCCAGGAAATTCTAATTCATAACCAAAGAATGCTTGAATTAATGGAGATAAAATAAGAATGGGAATTGTAACGATTAAAGAAACGATAAATTTCTTTCTGAAATCCGCAAGCATCATGCGGTGATGATTTTTATGATCCTTATGAGCGTGTTTCATGTCATGCATTTTATTTTTATCTTTTATGCCTTTTTCGTGATTAATTTTAGATCCTGTTGATTTATGATGCATGTGAGATCCTTGTTCCATTTTATCACACCTTATTTATTTGTTTTTTTAAATTCATATAATTTATTTCTCAAGTTAAAATAAGATATATTAAAAGTAAAAAGAATTGTAGTTCCAAATATATGAAGATTTTGAAAATTAAAGGAATAATAATCTGTAACATGAGGCTTATTTTTTAGCTGAGACGATTCATTTAATCCCTGCTTGGAAGGAGGCGGTGTGGTTCGATTTAAATAATAAAGCAAGATGATAAGTAAAAAAACGACAATTACAATTCCAATAATAAGATATGGAATCGTGTTCTGATTCCATTCCATCATCATATTTTGATCCCAATCCATCATCATATCTTCTTCATCCATGTGGCCATCCTGTCCATCAAAAATCATGATTATACCTCCTTTATTATTGATTCGAATTAAGGTTTTCTTGAGTATTGGTGATGTTGTAGTTATCTCGAACGATTAGATAGAGAATCAAACCAAATAAATTAAAAACGAATCCCATGATCAACCAGAATTCTGAATTGTGGATACCTCTTCTCACCGCATCTTTATGAATATAATAACTAATCACCACGCTTACGAAAAAATATAAAATCCATCCAAAAACCATGAATATCCACCAAAAAGATCCAAACATGTCAATCCAAAAATTCATCATGTGTGACTCTTCCTTATGAAATAACATTCATTTCACTTCCTTTTTTTTAATTTTTAATGATTATATACACTATATAAACGGAAAAGTATATATTTAAGAGTATCTATTATAAACCATAGATAATTTTTCCTTCAGCGAAAATGAATTTTATTGGTCGCATCGTGGACAAAAATTTAAATAGCGTGATCCTAAAACTTATCCATATTGTGGCTCTAACGTCTGATTATTTTTTATTAATACATCTCATTTGATTTAGTGCTGATGGTTTTTAAAGGCTTTCGCACAATGCACACAACAAAAATTTAATTTTTTTCCTTCAATAGTTTCAGAATAATAATTCTCATACAATTTAACCCCACAACTAGCACAAATCTTTAATTTAGATTGTATTGCCACCTCTATTAAATTACCAAACCTTTGCAAGATTTTATCCACGAATTTATGTCCCTCCAGAGTAAGTTTAAATCCCCGTGAACGTTTTGATTTGGATCTCTTAATATCTTTAACATATCCTTTTGATTTAAGTGTATTGATGAAATCATATATATAAGTAGGACTGGCAGTTTTTCCTAGATCTTTTTCGAGCCGTTTTAAGATAGAATAACCCGAAATAGATTCGGCAGATTTTAATAACACTAAGGAATAAAGTTTTGTTAAATTTTGAATTTTTATTTCTTCTGAAATTGTTAAAACACCTTTTAATTCATTTATTTGAGATTTTTAAAATTAAATTCAACATAACGGATACTACTATTTAAATAAATGTCCCTGAATATAATTTTTTTAATATATATTAATTAATACATACCTAAAAATAATTGCATGTTCCTTCTTTATAAAAGTTAGAACACATAAGAAGAAAAATATAATGAAGAGAGAATTAATAGAGTAGAGTTAAAAAGAATTTGTTTCTTAAAAGAATAAGAGAACATGAATGAACGCTGTTCCAATCATATTGGTTTGAAACCAAAGTTTTTAATAACTTGAAATATTTACTAGATATTATGAATATTAATTTAGATGACATCGAGTTTATAAAAGAAACAACGCTTACCATCAGAAATTCAAGACGGAGGACTACAGTTCCAAAAGATATTGTTGACAAATTCAATTTAAAAAATGGTGATAAAATACGATGGATTCTTTTTAGAGACGGGAAAATTATTATTTCGAAAGTAAAAAAGCAAAATTAAAAATTAAGTATTATAAAACCAAACCAGTAAAGTCATTTTATTAATTTTTTAGATAAATCATTTTTTAATTCCATTTTTTTTTTCCAATCTTTTTCTTCAATCTTTTTAAATCTTTAGAATATTTTAAACCGGGTATCCAAAAACATTCTTATTTATTATTTGTTTCGATTAAGAAAAAATCAAAATATATTGATGTGAGGGGTAATAAATGTACCTTTAGATACATCTATATTGACTCCAAGGTATATTGGATTGACACCAAATTTAAATAAAAAGTAATTTTCTAATAAATATAAAGAATAAACTTGTTTGAATGAATGCTAATGAAAAAAAAATTAGAAATAGGAAAAGAAGCTTGGATGAGAAGAATATAGTAGAACGCTTGAAAATTGAAAAAGATTCTTTATTGAAAATAATTGGGGCACTTTTAATATACGCATTAGTGATGTTTTTATTTTCAATATATTTATGAAGGAGGGAAATTAATGGAATTAATTTTAGTAATCATTATTTTAGCTTTTTTATTTGAAGCAATGGATTCTGCTGGGGGCATGGGTTTTGGAACGTGTTTATCTCCCTTATTATTAGTATTCGGATATGATCCCCTTCAGGTAGTGCCGAATATTTTAATTTCAGAAACGATTTCGGGATTTGTTAATTCTTTTTTTGATCACGAATTTAAAAATGTTCAGTTCTCATTTCGCCCGTTAAATGATACGACAAAAATTGCATTATTAATAGCTTGTTTTGGTTGTTTAGCAATCTTCAGTTCAATAATGATTAGTTATTTCACGATTCAATTTCCTACATTCTTTATTAAGATCTACGTGGCAAATTTGATATTTTTAATAGGCATCATTGGATTACTTAGATTCAAATTGGGAAAAACTAATAACATTGGATACAATCCTAAAGTCCTCATCGCTTTTTCAGCATTGGCAGGCTTTAACAAGGGAATAGGGGGTGGTGGTTATGGTCCCGTGATAACTTTAGGGCAAATTTATGCTGGCGTATATGAAAAAAGCGCAACAGCAATCGGTTCTTTAGCAGAAGCAATTGTCTCTCTAACAGGAATTTTTACTTTTTTCTTAATTTCTATGGCTGGTGTAAATGTTGATTTAATTTTGTTACCTTCAATATTTACGGGAGGATTTTTTGCCGCCTTATTCGCTCCTTATTGGGTTCGAGTTTTCCCAAATAAATTTTGGAGATATTTTATCCCGATTTATGCTTGCATTCTTGGTACGATTTTATTATTCCAATTATTTTAAAATTTAATTTAAATGTCTAATAACAATTGAAAAGGGAAAAAATGGAGGAAGAATTGAAATTAAATTATTTCTGGAATGGATTCTTGATTGGATTTTTTGCTGGGGTTATCACGTTAACCATCATGATTACCATCTTTAAAAACATTTAATGATAAGTGTTCTATAAGTGTGGATCGCCCCATAAAACGTTTCATGAGGAAATGATAAAAAGCTAAAAGTCATGGAGGATATCTTCTCACTTTCTTTTTATATTCCTAATAGTTTGCACCAAATAGCTCTATTAAAAATTTTTCTTCTTTTAAAACAATCACATTATGATTTTCAATTGCGATACTACATGTAAGTAACAGCGAAAAAATTTAATGGATAATAGATTGCTCCGACGCATGGAAAGGATAAATGAAAGATATATGGGAGTTCTATACAAATTTTATATATTCTAGAAGTTTTTAAGGTACTCTCGGAAGGAGTAAATCGAGAATAGAATTTTCTTTTGAAGAAAATTCTAATGGATTAAAGGCAATTCATTTTCAGCACTTCTCAGAGGGATTGGTTGCCGGGAATTAAAACGCAAGAAAGTTCGTGCTCGTCTTAGACAATGCTCAGACGTCTCATTCCATTGATTTAGAGCCCTTTTTAACCGCAAATCAAGATCGACCCGAATTAGTGTTTTTACCGAAATATTCTCCCGATTTGAATCCGGTGAAGCGATTCTGGAAATTTTTACGTAAACAAGTGCCTTATGATCTCTTTTTCAGGGATTCTAAAAATTTCCAACATGCCGTGGTAAGATTCTTGGCGAAACATAAATATTCATTCGCCCAAAGTGAGAAGAAGAGGCAATCATACCAAGCTATTTAATGCGTTATAAATAAAAATGGAAAATATTCAAGATAATTTCTAAAATTTAATATTTTGTAAATAGATAATAAAAAAGTTTTAAATAAATTCTTTTTAAATATACTTCTTTTTAGATTTTTCTATTTTAGCTTTCATTGATTAAATCTAAACCCAATGAAGCTAAAAACATTCTTCCGAATTTATCAATTAAATTTTGAAGTTTAGAATTATATTTAGGCTCTCTTAATAATTTACATTGTGATAGTTTAGCATCCCCTTGAAAGACAGCAACTGCGAAAGACGAACAAATGGGATATCCGCATTCTCCACAATTCTCTCCTGGTAAATATTTATAAAGTTCCATCCATGAACTTTTTTTAATTGCCTTTATTTGGTCTTTACTGGGTGGTCCATGTTTAAGAAAATCTTTGTAAGCATTATTTATTAAAGGTTTTAAAGTATTATATAAAAAATCTTTAGCCGCATTTACATCGGGGGTATTAGTTACTCCAATTTTTCCGGAAGCAAAAAGCGTTACATTTCGATTAAACATGCGCAAAGTTAAAGTATTATCCTTTTGGATGTAATTAGCTTTCCCTGGTGGTGTTTGTATGAAAATTATAGGTATTACATCATCAAGTCTATTATCTGCTTGCGCAACAAATCTAATATATCCTGGCGTTGTTAGACAAGGTAAAATCTCTTTGATTTCAAAATTTCTTACTAATATTTTCTCTTCCATTATTTCTTCTCACTTTTTTAGTTTTATTAAAAATTTTTAATGTACTTAGAAACATAAATAATTTTATCGTTTGAATTTATTTTTAATTAAATTTCTTGCATTTTTTTAGGAAAAAATTCATTATCTTCCACAAAAACACCTTATAGGAGGTGAGCATAGCGCCGCATGATTTATTTTTAAAACAAAATTAATTTTTTGGTTGCATTTTAAAATTAAATTCTTTTTTAGCTGAGTATTTCCCTCACGGAACTCTTTCGACATTAATATTGACCATGCTAATTCTTCATCTTTGCTTTTAGTTTTGCTCTTAAATAGATGATGATGGGGATCATTTTCTGAAAATGGATTCTCAGATATCGTCACTAAATCGTCAGAATCATTTACGAATGAATCCCTTCCCATGATTCCACTTATAATATAATTCGACATTCTTAATAATTCTATGAATTCTTGCTGTAATTTCATTAAAGCTTGATTCCATTTATTTTTTAAGGTTTTATCTTGTAAAATACTTAACTCTTCCATTAATTTAGGATTGAAAGATATTTTTAAAAAAGATAATCTTTTTTCATATAAAATGAGTAGTTTCTTAGCTTCAAGATCTTGGGGAATTTCATCAGATAATTCTAAATTTTTGAATTGAACACTATTTAAAATAGCTTCACCAAATTCCGCAACTTTTACAAACGAGTCATTTCTTCTTTTGTGAATCTCCTCATATTTTTTTTCATTAATTTTTTCATACTCATGATCCACGTGTTAAACAACACCTCCATTTTTTATTAATTCATTTTTTACTTTAGGAGCCAGATATTTCGAAACACCCTTAGAGTAGATTATTACGATAATGGGTTTCATTATTAAAAAAGCGCCCATGAGCACGGAAAACATGAATTCTGATAAGAGTCCTGAATTATAGAGAATTGTCAAAATAATAATACTCGTGCTAAATTTTGCACATAGCCCTACACCTAAAAGGGCAGCCTCTTTTGTACCTAAAATCTTTCTATATATGAGAGTTGAGCCTGAAACACGTACACTTAAAGAAATTGCCACTATTCCAATGATAAGCAAAGGAGCAACTAATATAGCAAACAAAGAGATATGATATCCCATACTGAAAAAGAAAGCAGGAGAAATTATGAACATGAACCCATATCTAATCAAATTATGATGTTTCTCTAACATCCTTTCTGGTAGCATTGCTTTTATTGCAATTCCACCAAATACTGCCCCGACGAATCCTAAATTCTCAGAAGTAATTCCACCAAAAACACAATATAAAAATAGGACAGACAAGATCATAAATGGCATGATATAAGATGGCAATTTATTACTTTTTTCTTTGAGATATGACTTTAAGCGTTTTCCTATTTTTATATTGATAAAAAGAAGTAAAATCAAACTCCCTAGATTAATTAATACAAAAAGGAAATTACTGATGTTACTTACCTCCGAATTTGCGCTTAATTCAGGTAAGACCGCTAAACTTGCCAGAAGAAAAATTTCTATGATGTCATCGAATACTCCCGTACCAAGAGTAATTTGCCCAAATTTGGTATGTTCGATTTTAAATTCCATCAAAATTGCAAGCAATACCACTTCTCCAATTGTCCCAAATCCATAGCCTACTAATATGGCAATTGGTAATGAATAACTCACATCAGCCGGGAAAAAGAAATATATTATCATAGCAATGATAGTCACTTCGGTTAAAGCTAAAGAAATTGTGGTAAAAAGAATATATCCTCCAAGTTTTTTTATCTTTTCAAGGTTTAAATTTAATCCTATAAGGAAAAGAAATCCTAACATTCCTAATTGAGAAATGAACTTAAATTCTGGTGAATTTACAGTTTCAGGAAAGAAATTAAAAGGGGATATAATCATTCCAAAAATAACCAAACTAAACATCCAAGGCATTTTAATAGTCTTCTCTAAAAGAACACCTAAAGTTAAAACAACAATTCCTAAAATAAAAAGAACCAAAAGCAAGTCCATTAACATTATTTAATTCACCTCTTCAATACATATTTTAATTATTGCATTAACTGCACTCTCAAACTCTTCTTGAGTGTATTCAAATGGTTTAAATGGGCCTCTCTTTTCAATTTTTAAGTTTTTGAATAAATTTAGATACCGATCTACTTTAAAACCATTGTTTTCGAGAATTCGCTTGGCACATCGATTATAACATCCATCGATAACAATAATATTCTTAGCTTTCTCCGTCGTAGCTTTATGCTTTGGCACACCTATAGCAATAGCAGAAGTACAAAAAAGACCATTTTTATCGTGATCCAACCTCTTATAAGCCTCAAGCATGGCCACTCCTGTAAGAGTGCCAACACTTGACATGCAACCAAAACAACAAAAAAGTGCATTTTCAGGAACGTTTTTTGTATGGTTTCCATTTTCCATCTTTTTTGCCTTTTAAATTTATAATTTTTAAATCTCTTAAAAATATATTAAAAGTTAAAAGTAATTTTTATAATCATGAAGAATTTTTAGTCAAATAAAAATATTTGGATTTGAAAAAAAAATTATCGATTGCAACAAAAATTTTTATTTATTAACAACTTTTAAAAATATATTAACATAAACAGAATGGTATTTAAAAATGAAAAATAAAAAATTTGACGATTTAATTATTTCTTTAAGTGCTTGTAGAAATATTAATGATGGGAGGACCCGATATAAAGAATTAAAAAATAAACGAAAATTATTATCAAATTTAGAGGAAAATAATCCATTATGGACCTTTTGTAATGTGTTAGGAAATAAAACACGGGTTCATCTTTTAGAACTTTTAATAGATGATGAATATTGTGTATGTGAACTTGCAGTAATATTAAATAAAGCCCAGCCAACTATCTCTCATCATTTGAGAATCTTAGAAAAAGCTAATTTAATTCGAGCTTGGAAAAAAGGAAAGTTTGCATTTTATGTCTTAAATAAAGAAGAATTAGAAAAGCGATTGAATCTGCTAAAAGAGAAATTCCTTAATTAAAATCAATTTTGTTAGTAATGATGCTAATTTGCTAAAGATACTAATACTTTTTAAGGATTCTTTGAATAAATTTTCAAGGAATGCAATCCCATTGTCCTTCTTTCACTAAGGTTTATTGAAAGAGCTCGTCCCATTATTTCAATTATGTTCGTTTCAATTCAAAACAAGGTTTAAATCTCTCGTCAGCTTTTCCGAATTTGGTTCTAAGGAATCGCTTAAAGGTTCCAAAATCCAATCATTTTTTCATGTTGTCTGCTCATCAATCCGCATGTACGGTAATGGTTATTTCAGAATGATGAGAAAGAGGATAATTCACATCTTCTCTTAGTGGAATGAATTTTTTATTAGACCCGTACGCATCAACGCCATAATCCTCATATATTTTATTTTCTTCAACATCCCAAATCAGCTGTAAATAACAATGTATTAAGCCTTTATATAGAGAAAAAATTGATTTTTCATGATTCTCCATCATATTTTTATCGATTTTAATTAAAACATCTATAATAGAACCTTCAGCATCTATTTCCACGACATTCTCTTTGCCTTTAGAAAGTATTTTTTTCTGGATCAGGTGTAAAAATAGTTAATTTAATTTTTTTTCATGATTTTTCCCTATAATTTTCTATTTATTATTATTTATTAGTAGTGTTTATTTTCACCCTTCATTCTAAGAAAAAAATAATCCTTAAAAAAAAATTAAAAAATCGATTTATTTATATTTTGAAATCGTATCCACGTATCCTTTCCAAAACCCTTTTTTACCTAAGAATCTACCGAGATATACCAAGGAAAGCATTATGGGTACTTCCCAGAAGAGCCCCATAGTTGTTCCCAATGCCGCCACAGAACCAATTCCGTGCATTGCAACCGCTACAGCAATAGCTATTTCAAAATGACTTGATGACCCGATTATAATCGTGATTATGGCGTGCTTGTAATCCAATTTTGCTAATTTTGTTATTAAAATATTATATCCAACGACGATTGCGAATCCAATTAAGAGAGGTATGGATACTTGCACCAACAAATCAGGATGAGCAATGAGAACTTCTCCGTTTAAAGAAAATAATATGATCAAGGTCATTAAGAGAGCGATAATAGCAATTTTAGAGACCGTTGGACGATATTTATTGTTAAACCAATCCTCTCCTTTCGAATTAATGAGCGTTTTTTTACTCACGACTCCTAAAAAAAGAGGCAACCCAATAAACACGACTAAAGAAATTAAAAGCGTCAAGATATCGAGAGGTATTTTTTTCTCTAAGGTTATGTTTGCAATGCTTACTAAAAGATAAACCACCGGAATGTAAAAGAAAATGATTGATACCGTGTTCAAACTCGTGGTAATGACGTTCTGTTCCTGATGTCCTTTTGCTAACCAGCCCCAGACCAAAACCATTGCAGTACATGGACTAGCATTCAAAAGGATTACTGCTAAGACGAGTTGAGGATTATTGCCAACGAAAGTAATGGCCATCCAAACCCCAACAAGAGGAGCAACTATCCAATTAGAAAAGAGGGTTAGAATGATTGGTTTTGGATCTTTTCTTAATTTTTTCAATTCAGAAGCTTGTAAGTTTAGCATGGCGGGATACATCATCAAGAACAGGCAGATGCCAATGGGAATGGAAATTCCTCTCACTTGCCAAGAATCGATCGCTTCACTTAAACCAGGGATGAATTGAGACATCAAGATGCCGATAAAAATACAAATGGCAATCCAAGCAGGCAAAAATTTTTCAAAGATCCCTAACCCCTCTCCATCCTCATGTTTCTTGGACTCTTGCACTTTTCTCACTTCAATTTCTTGTTCTTTCATTTTTAAATCAAATTTTTTTAATGGTTTTATTTGATTGGAATATTAGATCAGATTTATACTCTTCGATTCAGATCCACATTCCTCGGTCCGAATTCGTATTCTTCGATTCAGATAATTTTTTATTCTTATAACAATAATATATGAATAAGAAAAAGACTTAATAAATTTAGAAATGAAACAAGAAAGGAAATTGGAAATAATTGATAGTCTTAAAATGTGCGTGGATTTAAAGAATGAGGATTTAATGGATTATTTTGAACAATTACATCAAAAGGGAAAAGAGCTGGATAAAAATAAAATCCTAAAAGAATTAGCTGAATTTTTTAATATTTTAGGGAATGATACCCGATTGAAAATAATAAAGATATTAAATCAAAAGGATTTTTGCGTCTGTGAATTGGAAGCAATATTAGATAAATCTCAATCATCCATTTCCCATCATCTAAAACTTCTTGAAAAATCAGGATTAATCCGGGGTATAAAGCGAGGATATTTCACGCATTATGAACTAATTAGGGAAAATTTTAAAGAACTTCTTAATTTTATCAATGAACAACTCTCTTTGATATGAAAATAGGCTGAATAAAAAACATGCTTGTTTTTCATGATGATTTACCTTTTTAAAAATAGTAAGAAGAATGATTAAAATTTCAACGTAAAATTGAATATCATATTTCATTGAAACAATACTTTCATCCCTTGCTTTTAATAAAGTTTATTCAAAGAAAACTATCACTTCTTTTCTTTAGGAACTTTTTCCTTCAAGCGCTTTCTAAAATGTAAATACTGCTCCTTACGAAGTGATAAAAGGATCTACTTTCTCACCATTAAAAAATTATTCAAGAAATATTTTTTTTCCGTTATTTTTTCTCGTTTTAAATCAGATCTATATCTATTATCAAGAACAAAAAAAAGAACATGCGGGGGAAACACAAGGAATATTATATTTTTTTAAGATCTTTTCCACATGCATGGTAATTTCTTTAGTGAATTTATAAATACTAACATATTATATAGGGAAATACGGGCTCTTAAGTTAAACACGACCGCACATGATTTTTAGTACATTTGTCTTACCTCTCTTTAAAGAGGATCATTTTATCATCAATATCCGAATTATAACCATGTTCTAAATTATGTTTATCATAGCAGACAGGAACATATTTTTCATTATTTCCTTTTAATTATTTTTTTCATTGATTTATCCACATATTGTAATAAAGTTCGTCTAATTTGTGGTATTTAGGCTGAGTATTTAGGGATTTGATGGTTTTGATGGTTTGGTTACAGATTGTAGATTTTTTAATCACAAATTGCTAAAATTTTAATAATAATATTAATATCATGTAACTGAATGAAAGAAAAAGAGAGAAAATTTAAAGATTTAAAAAATGATAGGATTAATTTCTATATCTTAGATACATTGACTAAAGATGGAAGAACAAGCTATTCAAAAATCGCTCGACATTTAGGGCTAACACATGTTTCAATAAAAAAAAGGATTGAGAATTTAATAAATAAGAATATAATTAAAGTACGGGCAGAATTTAATTTCAGTAAATTTAACATGAAATTAGGACTATTATTGTTAGAATTGGAATATCAGGAGATAGATAAAATATTATCTATTTATGATAAATGCCCGAGAGTTCTTTATTCCTTTAATATTATGGGAAAATATAATCTTGCTGTTTTATTCTATGGTGAAGATCAACATACATTCGAAACAATTTTAAATTCTTGCATGCTCTATAATCTAAAGGGAATCAGAAAATCAAATTTACTACTCATTGGAAATGTAAATAAACCTCTCTTCTTTCCACTAAAACATAATACATTTTATATAAATTCTGAGAACGCTCCTTGCGGAATTTGCTGTAAAGATTGCGAAAAATTTAAAATCAAACAGTGTATAGGTTGCCCTGCCTCGAAACATTACATAGGGCCCTTTAAAGCTCAAGAATAATTATGAAATTTAAAAAAAAATTAACATGAACATTCTTTACATTTCAGGAAGTCCAAGAAAAAGAAGCAACACGGATTATTTGTTAGGCTTAGCTTTATCCATTACGGGAGGACGTTTCATAAAAATAATCGATTATAATATTCATCCTTGTAATGCTTGTTGGACATGCCTTAAAACAGCTAAATGCACTATAAATGATGATATGACAGAAATCCTTATACCATTACTTTTGGAATGTGAAGGTATGGTTTTGGGAAGCCCTGTTTTTTTTAATAACATAACCGCTCAATTAAAAGCATTTATAGATAGGACATGGTCCATTAAAGGAAAATTAAAAAATAAAATTGGAGGAGCAATAGTAGTAGGGCGGAAATATGGCGCTGAGAATGCTATAACGGCAATCCATGCATTTTTCCTTAAGCACGAAATTATTCCGGCAAATAGAGGAGTAAATGGAATAGCTTTTAAAGTAAACGAGATTAAAACAGATTTTGAAGCAATTGAAGCAACAGAAAGATTAGCATTGCGTATTCTTGAACTTCATAAATTAATCAAAAAACTTGATTAAGGTGCAAGATCAATGAAAGAATTAATAAAAATAACTTGTTGAAATGATGAAACACATAATAAAAAATTTAATCCGGCGAGTTCTTGATCCTAATAATTTAATCAAGAAAGACGATTCGTTTGAAATATGATCGTGGACTAATTTGAGTCCAAGAATTTAAAGAGAAATATAAAGATAATTTGTATAATAATAGAAGCTTCCAAATATTTTAAAGTTCATTAGCAATCGCGATAATTGTTGGTATTTTTACATCAATCATCGGAATGTTATTGAAACCCTATACAACCATTTTTATGATAATAATGATTGCTTTTATGGGGTTTACTATGACTTTCAAGAGTTTTATGGTTGCATTTAAAGAAAGAAAAGGTTTTGGTATAGGGATAATATTAAATTTAATTTTAGCACCCTTGATATGCTATTTTTTATCCTTATCCATTCCAGAATCAGATATTGCTGTTGGGATTATCTTAATAGGGGTTGTTCCGTGTGCGGGAATGGCGCTAGTATGGACAGGGCTTTTAAATGGCCATATTCCTCTTGCTGCAGCAATAAATATTGGAACAATGATACTAGCACCCCTTCTTATTCCTTTATTGATGATATTATTAGCCGGAAATCATGTACAAATTAATATCCTTGACATGTTTTTACAATTAATTTATACAATTTTAATTCCTCTTCTTGTTGGTATTTTTTGTAGGGAAATTTTGGAACAGAAAAATAAAAACGTTAAAAAATGGCAACCCATAAGCCCAGCAAGTTCAGGAATATGCGCTGTATTTTTGATGTTTATATCAGTTAATAATGCAATGTTGGTTTTATTAAAAAACATGAATTTATTAGCTGTTATAATTTTCCCAATTGTAGCACTATTCCCGATTTTATTTGCTGTAGCGTATCTAATAAGTATTAAGATTTTTGATAGGAAAAGGAATATTGCTTTAGCTTATTCTTCAGGAATGAAAAATTTACCTATTGCGTTAGGAATAGCAATGATATCATTTGGACCCATAGTAGCTTTATCGATTGCGATAGGATTTACATTCCAATCAATAACTGCCGTGGGATTTCATAGGATTTTGGTAAGAAATTCTAATGAATCTAGCATAAAATTCAAGGAAAACCAAAACAAACAAGAAGAAATCGGTATTAGGAAGAAAAATTAATTTATAAGAACGAGTAATAAACTAATTTCGTTAATATTTTTATAATCAGTCCAACAATCTATCACCAAAAGAATGATAATGATTACGTTTTCTAAGGTTCATAGATTTTTAGAGGTTGAAATTAAAGATATTTTATTAAAATAGTAATTCGTTCAGATTTAATTACTAATTTTGAAATCAAAGAGTTATTACGATTTTTAACAACCCCAAGATATATTAGGTAAGTTGCGCAAGCATACAATAAACTTGATGATGTATTACCTTTAATATTCGTGCAAACTCCATCAGGGAAAGTAAATTATTTGCAAGATGAAAATAAAATTACTTTAAGGATGTTCAATCGAAATGTTACTTTATTTCCTACTAAAAAGATTGGTGTAACAAATACTCCTAATATAGATTTGGCTCATGAATTTCTCAATGAAATTCTTAAATCTCTAATAAATGATGCCAATAAAGATAAAGAGAATTAACGCTTGCATCTTTCGGAAATGAACAACAAGAATGTTGATGTCTCCTTAAATCAAAATATTTTTAACGAAAAGGTTCTAAAGAAAGATATTAAAGATTTAAAACAAACTCATTAAGTTTTATTTTAGTGTTACAATTTGTTACTTTAACTAAAAGAATTTAAAATAAATTAGAATGTTTAAAAGATGAGGAAACAACGCATGAGAGAAAATTCGCGCCTAGATAAGTTAGATCTAAAAATTTTAAATTTTATTCAAAAAGAAAATAAAATAAATTATTCTAAAATCGGTAAAGAATTAGGAATGTCTCATGTAGCCATTAAAAATCGCTTTGAAAAATTATTGAAAAATAGTCTCATAAAACCCCAAATATTGCTAAATTTTTCAAAATTAAATTTTAAATTAGGAATATTATTATTAGAATTAGATCAAGAAGGTATAGAAAAACTAAAGCCAATCTATTTAAAATGCCCAAGAACAATCTATTTTTTTAACATCATAGGGCAATATAATTATTTTTTATTATTTTATGCCGAAGATTTAAAAAGTTTAGAAACGATCCTTCATTCTTGCATGCTTTATAACCAAAAAGGAGTGCGAAAATCAAACATATTAATTTTAGGAGAACTCGAAGAAGATCTTTATCTTCCCTTAAAATTTTCCTTGTTGATAAATCAAAAAAATGAACGAACACCTTGTGAAACGTGTTGTAAATTTTGTAAAGCTTTTATCCAAAAAGAATGCTTAGGATGCCCGGCAAGCAAGTATTATAATGGCCCACTTAAATTTGAATAAAATAATGAATTTCCATGTATATTACCGTTAGAAAACTTAAAATCAAGCAAAAGAAGTTTCAACGGAAAAGATTTATTTCTAAAAAAGTTACATTTCGTAATAAATTTAAAGAGGAGACTGGAAAGCGTTCAAAAAAAAGCATGATGTGAAGAAAAAATTGCGCATACGTTCTAAAATTGAAGCCTTTTTCGGAAATTTTCAAGGAAATTATAATTTGGGGGATCAAGGTTCGCGGTTTAAAAAACGTGAGAATTGAAATGGGGTTAAAGGTGAGTGAGTGGAAACTTTATTTTTTTTCATGTGGAAAGGCACTTTGAAGATCAGATCAGTTTAAGAAGCCTTTTTCATAAAAATTAATAAAGGTGGATTTTTACAATTATTAATCACCCTTTTTAAAATATATTTCGAATTTTAAATAAAACAATAATGAAAATAGAAATGGGGGGAATAAATATTACTAAAAAATTAAAAATTTATACTTTAGGACCACCTAATCCATGTACTAAATGCAAGAAAACCAGAAAAAACCTTGAAGCGACCATTGAAAAAATGGGAAAAACACTGGGAGACATTGAATACTCACATTTAGATATTAAATCAAAAGAAGTCGTGGAAAAATATGGAATTTTACAGGGTCCCGCGGTAATCGCAAATGATATAGTAATTTCGCAAGGACACGTACCCACGAAAAAAAAATTAGAGGATGGCTTGAAAAAAGTCATGGAAATGGCCAAATAACAGGAGGAGGCCAAATTGACAGAATTAAAAATAAAAATTCGTACGATAGCTGGAATTACTTTTTTTGTAGTCATATTAGGGTGGTTGGTATGGGGAAAGATTCAGCTTGTCATTTCGACTGTACCGGAAAAAGGAGTTGACTATTCTCAATTTCAATGGTATCTAGTGCCTATAATGTATATCTATGATTATTTTTTGCATGCTGGTGTTAGTTTAACATTTGCTTTTTTAATGTCGGGTGTTATTCAAGTGTTCATTTCTCAAGAGACAATCATTAAATATCTTGGCGGTGGAAGAAATAGAAATTATATTTTTGCTATTTTATTAGCGCCCGTTTTCATAACTTGTAGTTGTTCGGTGATTCCTGTTTATGCCGGTTTGTTAATGGCAGGAGCAGGGATTGGAGTGGCAATGACGTTTTTATTAATGGCTCCTGCGGCAAATTTTCTTACATTATGGATTACCGGTGATTATATTGGTTGGGATCTCGTGCTTTTACGGTTTGTATTTTCAGCAATAGCTGCAATTATCTGTGGAATGTTATTTTCTAAAACTAAAGTAGCAAGGGAAATTGAGAAACAATATGAAAACGTTAGGATCGGTAAAGCAGAACAATTAACTCAAGAACAAGACATTCACGAGAAAGTCTACTATTGGTATCAATATACTTGGCAGATGGTAAAAATAATTCTTCCTTATTTATTAATAGGTTTGGCCATCGTTAGTTTCCTCGCAGCTTATCTTCCAGATGAACTTATTTCTATATATTTAACGGGATATATTGGAATACTCATAGGAGCAACAGTTGGCGGACCTCTTTATACTCCGACACTAGTAGAAATCATTTTAACCAAGGAATTATTAAATAAAGGGATGTCAAGATCTACGGCGCTTTCTTTCATGATGGGGCAGCCCTATGATGTGGTTTCAATGTTTCCGAACAGTAAATTCTTCAGGTGGAAAGGTGTTGCTTTATATACGGCAATATTTTTTCTCTTTTCTGTATTATCCGGTATTTTTTATGGATTATATTTAGGAGAACTATAATTTTTTTTTCCATTATTTTTTTTTGCTTCTAATTTAAGAGTGCTCAGCATTGAATTTTAAATATCAAAATATTTTAACCGATAATTATTAACATATTTTATAAAAGAATTGCATGTTTCAAGAGGGTCAGAACGATTGATCTAATAAAAAAGAAAAGGAAAAAGGGAGATATCTATTAAAAATTATTAATTTTTATTCGACTATTTCTAACTCTTCAAGATTAAGTCCAGCTTCTTTCAATTTATTTAGAACGTGTTGTTTGACTTTTTCGATATCTTCTTGCTTGACATTACTTATTTTATTCATTAACTTAAAGGTATTTAGATCGGTAAGATCAATACGCTGTTTTGGAATGAGATATTGTACAGAAATAGTTAAATCTGGGATAATTCCAAGGTGTTCATAAATTTTACTCGCACATTTTGTATTACAGCCATTAATGATGATTACATACGAATTTTTTAAGTGATTTTTTGAAATCTCAACTAGTGCCTCCTTGCCTAATAGCACGTTTTTGAGGAAAATTGTTGAGCACGTCATCGATGAAATGGGTGAAATTATACTATTTTCTGCTAATTGAATGGCTACTTGGCGTGCCAGCTCTCCATGATATTCGGAACCAGAACATGGAATTAAGATAATATTATTTAATTTTTCTTTTAAATTGTCCATGTTAGATCAATCCTTTTTGTTTTAAAATTTCAGGCAATTTCCTCTTTAGGGCAAAGGAGCTCGAAACTATTTCTTTTCCATCGATGACCACGCTGTTCCCACGAAGATTTAATTTGCGAGCTTCCTCGGAGTCAAGATTTTTCGTTTCGAATTTTATGTATTTATTATATTCCATTAATACTTGAAATACGAGGTTCATGAATTTCTCCCACTGACATGCACAAACATTTAACGGCACGTAAATATCTACCTTAACCTTATTATCTGCCACCTTCTGTTCGGATTTAGACATTTTTATTCACATTTTAAATATTTTCTTGAATCTGTAAAATTTTTTTATATTTTTTTTCTCGCTTAATGATTTGATCTAATACAGCGAAGAGCTTGTATACATGTAAATCCCTTATTTTATACATTACTTTCACGCCTTCCTTTCTGCTTTCGATTATACCTGCGAGTTCCAGCTTTTTAAGATGTCTTGAAATAGTTGATTGAGATTTATCCAACATTTTTTCAAGATCACAAGCACATAATTCACCTCCATGACGGAGGAGCCCCAATATTTCCAGTCTTGTTTCATCTGCCAATGCTTTTAGTTTTTCCAACTGTAATTTCTCAAGATTCATGATCATAATTCAATGCATGTTCGTGAATGTATTCATGATAATAAAATTTGAACTAAAATATAAATATAGACCTTATTTTAAATAATTAACATGCTTGATGCATCAATGTACATTAATGCATAGGTTTATATTATATCTTATTTTTTCTACATAAGATGGTTCATTTTATTTTTCCGAAACTAAGAAAGCAAGTGATATAGTTGAGTGAAGATGAGAAAAAAATTGGATTCATAATGTGTGTATGTACGGGGAAATGTCCGGGATTTGCTAAAATGGATATTTGGGATTTTATTAATCGTGTTCGAATTGAATTGCCCGTGGAATATGGTTTCATCCATCCCCAATTATGCGAGGAAGATGGTGATCGTTTTCTAGATGATTTCTTACGTCCTGGACGTAAATATTTAATCGGAGGATGCTCGCCCAACATGCAGTATAAGATGTTTCGTGATGCATTTCAAAAAGCGGGTTTGGATATCAAAAAGGATCTCATTCCCTTGGATATTAGAGAAATGACTACCGAGGAAGCTGTAAACCTCGTTAAAAAAACGTTAGAAAAATTAGAAGAGGAGAAGGATAAAAATGAGCAATAATTATGATGCGGAAAAAGAGACATTCATGGGCGTACCTCGGAATAAAATCCCGTGGTGGCCTACTATTGATTATGAAAAATGTAATTTTTGCTTGGAATGTGCTAAATTTTGCCCTCATGACGTTTATGAAGAAACGGACGATGAAAAACGAAAGTTAATTATTAAAAATCCTTATAATTGTGTAGTATTTTGCCGAGCTTGCACGAAAGCTTGTTCTCTTGATGCATTAAGCTTTCCGGACAAACGGGAAATCACGAAATTAATAAAAGAATTAAGAGAAAAATGAAGAGATGATAAGAAAATGGGTGAAAAGAAGTTTTGCATTCTTCCATGCAACGGGTTAGACAAGTCTTTAGGCGTGATTACCCGAGAAGTGGCATTGAAAATCATGGAAAAAGTTGCTGATATTGAATTAATTTGCCCTGTGTTATTGAATTCCGGAGATAAAACTTATGAAGAGTTATTGCACGCATCAAAAATTATCGTAATTAATGGCTGCATGACAAGATGTCCCGTCAAACTAATAGAGCAGCGGAAATTAAAACCTTTTAAACAGATAATGATACCTGAGATTGCTAAGAAATTTAAAATTAAACCTCCTAAGAATTTAAAATTAGATGAGGATGGTAATCAACTTGTCGAGCTCATAACGGAGGAGATCCTTGAAGATCTTAGAGAAAAATCATCCGAAGCAATAACAGAAGAGCGTATATTTACTGAACAAGAATATTTTATCATTACCATTGATAAATATAATTTTTCCGTTCCAAAAGAGGGATATTTTTTTAATCAAAATGATTGTTGGATAAAGCCGGCCGAAAAAACTGGGTTAATGGGCATTACAGATTATCTTCAAAATGCTGCCGATGATATTTTGTTCGTGGATTTACCCGAAATAGGAAGGCACGTGGAACAATTTGATGATGTGGGCTCTTTTGAATCAACGAAAACGGTACTTCAATTGATTTCTCCCGGGTCCGGGAAAGTAATTGCTGTAAATAAAGAGTTAGAGCAACATCCAGAATACATTAATCAAGATCCTTACAGAAAAGGATGGTTTGTTGAAATTGAATTGGATCATTTTGAAGAGGATCGTGAACTCTTGATGGATGGGCCTGAATATTTTAATTACATGAAAAGTAGAGCAATGAAAGAAAAAGAACATTTAGATAAAATGAAAAGTGATAAAAATGGCTGAAAAGAAAGTATATATCATTCCATGTAGCGGAATTGGAAAGGTTTTCGGAAGTATAGGCCGTGAAACGACCTATATAGTAGTGAATGAATTAGCAAGAGGAAAAACAGAATTGGAGTGCTTACCGCTCATAGTAAAGGGGAAAAAAGAAGTGATAGAAAAATTGAAGGAAAACAACGTAATAGCTATTGATGGATGCCCATTGAAATGTTCTTATAATAATCTCATGGAACAAGTGGGAAAAGTTGATGCTCAATTCATGACGACCAACATCGTGAAGGATAACCGAGATTTAAAACCAGAGCCCTCAATAATTCCTATCGGCGAAAATACGAAAGCCTTGTCTCGTAAATTAGCAGAACAAGTTTCAAAAAAAGTGGAAGAATTAATAGAAGATGATAAAATAGGGGAATAAATAAATGAAGAAAAAAGTGGGAATCATTGCATGTAGCGGGGAGAAATTGATTGGTGGAACCCTAAGTAGAGCCGCCGCCAGAATTGTTGTAGAGAAGCTTAGACCGAATAGCACCATCGTTCTCTGTCAACCATTATTCGCAGCGGGAGGTCTAGAACGTCATGGAGGACAGGAAGAAAGGAACTTTGCTAAAGAACATCCTACCATTACCGTAGATGGATGTGAAGAGGAATGTTCCAAAATTGCCGTAGAAAGATACAGCGGACCAGCAGCTGCGACAATTAGAGTAGATGAAATTTTGAAAGCCCATCCCGAATTAAAGCCTAAATCAAGGGAAGATTTAGGAGAAGAGGGGATGAAATTAGCGGAGATAATCGCTGAAGAAATTGCTAGAAAAGTAGATGAATTCTTCATTAGTGTAAAAATACACCTCATGAAAAGAAAAAAGTTAGCGTGAATATTGGGGGTAAACCTTGAAAAATTAATAATGCATGTTTTTTTCCATTTAATTTATTCAAATATTTAATCACATCGTTTGAAAAAACGAAAGTTGCATGGAAAAATGAAAATAGGATTAATAACAGATGGAAAATATGGAGAAAGGGCATGTAAGAATTTCAAGCGATTTTTTGAGACAGAATGGATTTTGATTCCGGACATTCCAACTTCAGCTATATTAGACGAAGATATTGAGTTAGATATTCCCGATTGGGACCTTTACGTATCTTACGTGCGTCATCCTGATATCATATTAATAATAGCGGAGATTCAAAAACCATTAATATTAGGCATTACACCCGGATGGGGACTCTATCTTCAAGCCAAGCAGATCAATCCAAAAGTAATAAGCCCCCGAACAATGTGCTCTTTGGAACCAAATACAAAGATTCCTGAAGTAGACCAATTTGCTAAATTTTTCGGCAGACCACATTTTCAAGTTGAGATGGGGTCTGATAGAACGATAAAAAAAGTTTCCGTGCTTCGATCTTCTCCTTGTGGATCTTCAGGAGCAGGAGCGAAATTCATGGAAAATAAAGAATTAACCATCCAAAACATGAGAGATTTTGTGTTAACGGTCTGTCATGAATGTCGCGCTCCTCGATTTGGCCATACGTGTGATAAAGAAATTTCAGGAATCATTCACATTTTATCTTTTTTAGAGAGCATCGAACAAAATTATAGCGATAAATTAAATGAGGACTTGAGAAATTTTATTCAGCAATTAAAGGAAGAATATAAAGCCCGTACGGGGGTATGAGGCGAAAATTAATGAATAAAAAGGAGTCCCGAAAATTAGAAAGAGAATATCACGCAAAATTATTGTCACAGATATTTCCAAGGGAGGAAATAAGAGAATTTTTCTCTCAAGTATCCAATCCTGCAAAATACCCCCAAGTTATCACTACGATAAAAAGATTCATGAATGAAATTAAAAAAAACAAGGAATTGTTCTCTAAAAAAGATTATTTTGCCTTAAATAACTGGTTAGAAGATGAGTTGGTATGCGCTATTCTGCTCGTCCAAGATACAAAATGCAATCCCTTTAAATTTATTAATTTCAGTCGAAAATCATGAGGTATTATTTTTTAAGGTTTTATTTTTTGTTTGATTTAGAGGGCCCTCCAAGTTGTACTAATTAATGCGATTTCGTGAGGCCTTTTATTATTAAATTTTTTCCTAAAAGGATTTCAAAATTTAGCGAAAAGATAAATAGATCGAAATTTACCATCCTCTGACTTTTAAATCATTCTTGCTCCTCAAGAATGCTAAAAATCTCCGAGATGAGGTCTTTAAGAACAATAGTGGTTTGCTTCTCGGTGGTCATGTTTCGGACGCTCACTTTATTTTGTTCTTTCTCTTTTGGTCCAATGATCAAAGTGATCAAAACCCCAAGATCACTTGCTTTTTTCAACTGATTTTTTAATCCTCCAAATCGATAATCAATAATACAGGGAATGTTTTCCTTGCGTATTAGTCGTGCGATTTGCAAGGCATAGTCCGCCACGCTTTCGTCCACGCAAGTAATATAGATGGTATCCGAATAATCTTTTTCCTTTATATCGGGGGGAAGTAATCCATAAGTTTCAAGAAATAATTGTACTATGAGCACGCCCATCCCGAATCCAATGCCAGATAAGGGCTCATCCGAAAAAAGAGAGAGTAAATCATCGTATCGCCCTCCTCCAAAAATCGCTCTTCGATTTTTCTCCCCCGTATCGAACACTTCAAACACGACTCCCGTATAATAATCTAATCCCCTCACGATGTTGGAGGAGAACGAGCAATATTCCGAGATGCCTGATATTTCTATTAAATTTTCCAATTTTTTTAATTCCTCATATCCTTTTGATTCATAAAATTCAAGAGGGATCTCATCAAATTTCTTTAATAAATCTTCTATTTTATTGCTATTTTTTAATTTTAAAATTCCTTGGATGATTCTCTCCTCCTCAAACGTGTCTATCACGTATTTTTCAAATTCTTGCTCTTCCATTTTATCGGATTTATCGAGTATTTTATAAACTAATGGCATTTTCTCTTTAGGAATACCAATAACAAGGTCGCAAAGTGCATCTATGAATCGCCTGCTATTGTAATATATCTGAAATTGCGCAGATGTGGCATTTAATCCTGTCAAAATGTTAATAATTATGTTAAATATTTCCAACTCTGCGTAAAGGCTGTCCTCTCCGAGGATATCGAAATTAACTTGTTTAAAGCTTCTTAATCTTCCACGTTGAGGCTGTTCCCATCTGAAACACGTGGGAACAGAAAACCATTTAATAGGTTTCTTTAATTCTTGAAATTTAGCCGCAACCATTCGGGCAAGAGAAGGAGTTAATTCTGGAATAAGAATTATTTTTTGATCTTCAAATTTTTCAATGTAAAATGATTGCTCATTAACAAGTTCACGTGAAGATTTCGCGGCAAAAATTTCAAGAGGTTCTAATAAAGGCGATTCAAATTCTTCATATCCATATAATTCAGCAACCTCATCAACAATAGATAAGATATACTTTACTAATCTTAAGTCTTGAGGATAAAAATCTTTCATTCCTTTAAGCGGTTTAGTATCAAATCTTTTATAGGTTAATTTTTCCCAAATTTTGAACTTTTTTTCCACATGATTTTTTTTATCTACTAAATTCGTGATCTTTTTTAGATTTCCCAATTTATCGATATAAAGAAAATTATTGAATATTCGCATGTAATCTTGCTTTTTGTATGATAAATATTTCTTATTCAATTTTTTCAATAGCCTTTCAAAGTTAATAGCTTGATTATATCGATCTAATGCTTTTTTGACTTCACTTAAGTAATTGGTTTCATCAGCTTCAATATCTTTAATTAGTAATGCTTTATGCAAATATAAATCGCCCAAAACTTCATAATTTTCTCTATAAAAATAATTTTTATCTGAGGCTTTCTTTTTAGGATCCGAAATCATTTGTTCTAAACTATTGATTGCCTTGTCTAAATTATCAATAAATTTTTTGTAGAAGTTTGGTTTAATCTCTTTTTCAAAAGTATCAAAATCGTATCTGATGGTTGGGTTATCATGAATTATCTGATTTCTTATATTTTCATAATCTTCATATAATAAGTTATTTAATTTTAAATAATTAGAGTAGTGGATTTCTCCATGATATTTCAACTTTTCTGTGATATTCAAATATTTCTCAAAATATAGCGCTAGTTCGTGTTGAAAATTTATTTTTTCTTCTATAATTTTTTCATCAAATTCTAAAAGACTAAAATTGGAATATTCTGTAAGTAGTTTTTCAATGTTAAAGATTACTTGATGATATAAATATTCCAGTCTCTCAAATAAACTATTATCCTTATTCTCAAATTGTTCCAATTCTTCTATTTTTTGTTTTATCTTTTGAATCTCATGCTTATACTCTTCAATATTTTTCTTGATATCAGTATTAATCAAGATAAAACCACACCTTTTTCTTTTTATGAGATCAAGTAATTAAAAATGACATAACTTATAGAATTTTTTATAATTAGTTGAAATAATTAATTTTTTAAGACGATCTTTCTCTATAAATTTTGCTTGTAAATAAGGATAATGTAATATTATCTGGTTTTCTCAGGTATTTAATAGTTTTCTTAACACCGTTATTAAACTTAATTTGCTGTGATTTTCTATTCCCCAATTGATGTTTTAGTTTTTTATTCGAGGTTCTAGCTAATGAGATTAATTTATTGTGAGTATTTGGACTATATGGTGCTCGTTTAGTAAGTTTCAATGCTTCAAGCATCCTTTTTTTAGGAATGGCTCCAAATTTGAATAATTTAATTATAGGTTTGATTATTTCTTTTGATTCCATGACCTCGAATCGATTCTTAATTGATACATGGGTTAAACCTAAATCCCTAGCGATTTTAGAATAACTTGTTCTTCCATTTCCGCTTAAAACTTTTAAAATATAGAAATTAATCTCATCAAATTTCAGAGATTTCTTAATTTTTTTTATCATATATATTTTTAAATATTATTTAGTTACATTATGTAAGCTAAGGTTTATATTTTATTACATATTTAATTTCATAACATCAATTTTAATAAAAAAAGTAAAAAAAAAAATGAACTTTACACTTTATATTATAATTCTTTTAATAACGGGTATAGGAGTAGGTTTTATATCCGGTGCAATTGGTGTTGGAGGGTGTTTCATCATGGTTCCAGTTCAGTATTGGTTGCTCTTAAGCCTTGGTGTTGATCCAACAATAGCAATCCGTGTAGCTTTCGGTACCAATTTACTTGTTGTAGTTCCTACTGCTACTTCCGGATCTTATCAGCATTCTAAAAAAGGGGCTGTT
This sequence comes from Promethearchaeota archaeon, assembly GCA_029838195.1. Lineage (GTDB taxonomy): Archaea > Asgardarchaeota > Lokiarchaeia > Sigyniarchaeales > SOKP01 > JALGVJ01. The sequence goes on along the minus strand of JALGVJ010000024.1, from coordinate 43,816 downwards.
TTATGGAAAAAAGCTTATTTATTAGGTGGTTTTGGAGCTCTAGGAGTTTTCTTTGGAGCTTTAATTGCTGCAAACACCCCAGGTGCAATTCTAACGATAATTTTTGGTGCGGTGATTCTTGCAGGGTCATTAAGAATGCTAACAGCTAAACCAATTAAAATTGATGAGCAAATATCTGAAAACACTGTAGCCTATGCATTGTGGGGAATTTCAGTTGGGTTCTGTTCAGGGCTTATTGGAATTGGAGGGGGTGTAATTATCATTCCTATAATGGTATTGGCACTTAAATTTAAAATGCATGATGCCGTAGGAACCTCCACCGGAGTAATGATTTTTACCGCTGCAGTTGGTGCTCTTTCATATATCATTTTAGGACTATTTGCTACAAACCTACCCCCTTTCTCATTGGGATATGTGAATTTATTACAATGGGCACTTCTTGCAGGCACTAGTGTTCCAATGGCTATTGTTGGAGCTAAATTCGCACATAAACTTCCTGCGAAGGCGTTAAAATATCTCTTCATAATTGTAATGATTTACATGGGCCTGAAAATGATTGGAGTATTCAACTGGTTAGGTTTGCCTATTTAATTTTTTTTTTTTTATGTTAAGACGGCAAATTTTTTCCAAATTATTAGAAAATAATATTGGGAATTTTTATAAAAATCCAAAATTTCTTCCAATCATCCTTTTCTTTAGAATGAGGATTTTTCTTCCTTTTATTTCATGAATTTTTGAGATAAGAAGAATATTCTAAAATTAAAAATAAAAGAGTAAAACTCAAATAATTTTCCTCCCTAACATGATCTACAGATTTAAAGTTAGGATTTCAAGCTATTAATCTATAAAACACTAAATTCATATTTTATAAGTTTTTCAATAAATATAATTTTTTAACAAAGAATTTTATTCATTTAAATAATTTAAGAACCATTTTTATCTCTTGAAAGGAAAAAAACGTAGCAAGTTAGTTTATATTGGTGCGGGATCATTCCGATTTTCCATTCCACTTTTCATGAACATTCTCGAAGCAGAAATTCTCCATCCCATGGAACTCTGGTTAGTGGATATTGATCTACAATCTTTAAAATTAGTTTCAAATATTTTCAAATATGGTGTACTGATACATGGTAAAGACATTAGAATCCATCATACTACTAATAGAAGGAAAGCATTACCCAGTGCCGATTATATTATAATTTCTATCTCGGTAGGAATGCAAGAATCAGAATGGTATGATATACATGTTCCCTTAAAATTTGGAATACCTCAAAATACGGGAGATACAGTGGGGCCTGGTGGAATTTTTCGGGGTATCCGAACAATACCAATTTTTAATGATATCATTAAGGATATAAAAGAATTATGCCCTCAAGGTATTGTATTTAACTATACAAATCCTCAAGGAACCATAATACTAAGTTCTCATCAAATTGCTCCCCAAATCCAAGCGATTGGCCTCTGTCATGAATTTTTTTATATCGGTTCGAAAGAATTTATCCGATTTTTAACGTGGTGCGGGATTAATATAAAACCAAAAGATAATATTAAAATCATTCATGGAGGCTTGAACCATTTTGCTTGGATTACAGAATTCACGCTCGAGAATGAAAATATTTATCCAAAAATACAAGAAAAAGCGTTTGAAGCGTATAGATCTGGTAAATTTGGAAGGCGTTTTAATTTCTATTTATTACACCAACATGGGTTGTTAAATTACGTGGAAGATCGTCATGTTGCCGAATTCATGCCTCATTATTATAATTATTTCAATTATAAACAACGTCCTTTTGGTATCACACGATTAAGAGATGTCCAACGACTCAATTTTTATCGCCATTTGGTTTATTCGATATACAAAATGGCTAATAGAAATGTAAACAGATGGTTATATAAATTCTTGATTCGCCCTTGGACAGGGGGGGAAAAGGCTTTAAGGATGATTGAGAGCAAGGAACAAAATTTACCAAGGCACCATGTCAGTAATATTATTAATAAAAATATCATCTCCTTTCTTCCGGAAAACTGTGTAGTGGAAGTACCGGCTTGGTTTATTAATAATGAAATAAGAGCACCTAAAATTACCTCCTTTCCAAATTCTCTCAAGGAGCTTTTAAAAATTCATGCTAAAAATCAGCAATTAGTAGTCGATGCGGCTCGATCCGGAAATCCAGACTTGTTATTAAAGGCATTATTAGCAGATCCCATGTGTCAATTCATTGAAGATGAGGATAAGATTGAAGCTTTGATGTGGAACATGCTATTCTATGAGAAAAAATGGCTTAATAATTTTTCTGAATCCATCCCATCATATAGAGAATTAAAGAACATGAAATATCACGTGAAAAGAGAAGAATTAAGGACACATGACCGTGCGATTAAAGAAAAATACAAGCCCGATGGTCACCTGAAGAAAAAATCGTGGCCTCACGTTCCTTGATTTAATTTAACATAAAAAAGAAGCATCATGTCAACAACTCAAGCCATTTGAGAAATATAAACTCATGCAATCAATAAAGATTTCTTTTTCGTAATGTTTCTTCAATTTTTTTTCATAATTAAGATTTTCACTTATCCCGCTTATTTTGTTCAGAATTTTATATTCTGTGAGTTTATCGAAAATTTTTAAATGAGGATTGTGAAACGCATTTCCCTCTTCTATTTTTTTTCTTAAAGTTTCCCGATAACCGAGATCTACCCATATTTTAAATGGTCCCGTTCCATGTTCTGCCTTCACTTTCACATGATATTTTTCTTTTAATGAGATAATGATATCATGGAAAACTTCTGCGAGGAATCGAAAATAGGATTCTTTATTTTCAAGAAAGTAGTGAATGGGTACCGGTAATCGGAAATGAAGGAGGGCGCCTTGCCCTCTTTGGAAATTTAAATGCCCATATCCTAAAATGACTCGTTCGAATCCCTTTTGCTTGAATTTTGTGTTTAAAAAATTAACCACCCGTGGAACATCCTTGGGAGCAAGCAAGATATCCTCGAAACCAGGGATTTTTAAGATTTTAGCTTTAGGATCTTCCGTATATGAGTTAAGAGAAATGGAAGCTCTCTCTTTTAAGAGATTACTAAATTCCAAGTCATTTAATTGGGATAATTTTAAATTAATATGGTTTTTCATGATTTCGATAAATTGATCCATGAGATTCGAAGTTCCTTTTAAAAGAACCATCCATTCAACCCTTTCATGCTCATTTTTATCAGGATTTTGAAAGTAAACTTTAAATTTTTCTGTTAAATTAAACGGAGAGACGATGAATTCGCTAATTAAAGGAAAAACTTTAAGTTTTTGAACTTCATGGAGGCCCTCAAATGCTTTTTCAATATTAGAACCATATAAAACTACATTAGTAGCGTTCTTAGGCGCTTTACATAATTTGAAAGAAGCCGTTAAAACGATTCCATGTTGACCTTCTCCCCCTATTATTTCATGAAAAATCGAATCCGATTTAGTGACTTGAACAATTTCTCCATTTGGTTTCATGATACGCATGTATTCAACCCAATCTTTAGTGGATCCTAATTTTCCGGAGGTTAAGCCACTTGCATCCGTTGCTATTATTCCCCCAACGCGAACTGGAAGTTTTAAAGCACTCGAGGGTTGAACGGGAAAAATATACTCGCCTTTACTTGCCCATGACACCCATTTGATTAAATCTGATACGAGCACGCCTTGCTCGGTGAGTAATCTCGCTTCTTCAAAATTAATCCGGAAAGGGGCAGAAAGGGAATGAAGGCTTGATAAATCTACAATTATTGCGTAGTTAGCGAAAGCTCCAGAAAGTCCGGTTTTGCCCGAAGCAAAAGTCATGGGGATTTTATATTTTTGGGAAGTCATGACAATCTCGTGTAATTGAGTTTCTGTTTTGGGCTGAAAAACAATGTGCGGTAAGAGATGAAGGTAAGAGGCATCCCGTATGGCTCCGCCTTGAATCATGTTATCAATAAACATTAATTTTCCTGATTGAAGGAGGCTTCTATTGGCCCACTTTGGAACTTCATGAGTAAAATCCTCATGAGAGCTTTTGATAAAGCCATGATCCTCCATTTCATTAAGGAAATCGTCCCAAGGTATTTGTTCTAGAAGTTCTTGAATGATATAATGTCGTTTCTTCATTTTCTAACATGATAATGAATATCGATTAATCTAATGAAAATCCTTTAGGAATTTCGATTCTCTGCCCCGTTTCAGCCGAAAGATATGCCGAATACATAGCCTTTGTCGTCCAAATGGCTAATTCCAAGTTGGATTGAGGTTCTCTGTCGTTTAACAGGCATTCCATGAAATCTTGCATTTCAAAGGGATATCCCGTCATCCATTCTTCATCCGGTTGAGCGTGACTCCATCCTGCCTTGGTTTCGATTTTCTCAATGGTATACTCATTCTTAAATTGCGCTTCCGTGGGTGCATAAGCCATCACAGAATTATTATTAGAGATTTTACATTCAATTCGGACATTGCTCGCATGAATATTCATCCAATTTTCGATGCCACCTAAGGTCACATCAGAACCAAAAATGACGCTATTAGTATTATCTTCAAAAGTCAAAATTCCGCATGACCAATCTTCCACATCTTTAGGTCGCGAGCGAATATAATCCTGTTCGGAAGGGAGCTCATCAAGAAATTCTCGATATTTAGCAGTGATAGCGGTAATTGAACGTGGATAGATGGGCGTGCCGTTCCTCATCATTCCTTCCCAAATTTTTAAATGAATTGCGGCACCATAGGGATGAGCACCCATGCGCACGAGAGAACCGCCCCCGGTATATTTCCATTCGGAAGCGTATTTAGAATGAGAGCCCGAATGACTTTCTCCCCCTCTAATTTCAAGAATTTTCCCCCGCGAGCTTTGTAAAAGACGTTTTGCTTTTGTAATGGGAGGTGCATACACCCAATTTTCCGCATAACAAAAGCGAGTAGAAGAACGCTTAAAAACATCATGAATCTTTTTGCAATCCACGAGAACTTTCTTTAACATTATTTTTTTGTCAATGAGTCCCACGTTTTCTCGCTGCTCAATAGGAACGCCAGGATCTCCAAAATAGCCGGTGAGAGGTTTTTCACATATAACATGTTTTCCATTTTCTGCTGCTAAGATGGCAAGTGGTACATGGAGCCATGTAGGAACGACTAAATCAATAACATCCGCATCTGCTTTCCGAATTAAGGTTTCAGCGTTTTCATGAATAATAGCCGGGTCTAAACCATAGGTGAAACAAAATTGTTTGGCACTTTCTTCATATTTTGAGGTAATACCGATTACCTCAACAGCAACCCCATGAAGGCGTTTAAATGTTTTTAAATGGAGATTCGCTGCAAAACCCGCTCCGACTATTGCGACTTTAACGGTTTTCATGGTTCTTTCTCAAACATTATAATTATTTACTTTTTAAAGATTTAATTCCATCCCATTACTCTTGAGGACAGATCAGGAAACACTAATCGCTGATTTCATGAATTTAAAAAAAAAAGAAGGACAAAAAAAAGGAAAATTTGAATCATTTAAAAGGATCTTTTTCCTTAAATATTTTTTCTTTATAAGCTTCAAGAGGGGGAGGACAGAGGCCTCTTCTTGTCGCTTCTCTTTTTAACTCTCTCATCATTTCGCCCAGATTTATCTCAACAGGACACCAGTTCTTACAATTCTCGCATCCCGTGCATAAAAATAACCCATCTTTGACCGCCGCTTCAATGCCATTATGAATGTAATCTCTTATGATGTTTATTGCTCCAATGCCATATTTTGAAGCGTAGATATTCCCAAACGCTCTTGAAGCTGTGCAGACGAAATCACACGATTTACAAGAGACACACTTGAGAATATCCTTATAAAACTTATTTTCTTTCACAGCAGCTATTCTCCAATCATCTACAAGGATTACAACAACTTCTTTCGCTCCATACATGCCCATAACGCGTTTTCCTTTTATATCTGAAGTGTTTGATGGTGCGGAAATTAAACTTATATATGCACCATCTACATTCGTTATCCTTTCTTGAATTTTAGCGACGAGTACAGCATCAAGAATATCCGGTACTATTTTTTGGATTCCGGCTACTACGATATGCTTTTCTGTAGCTCTCGTGAGAAGGCTTATGTTGCCTTCATTCTCTATTAAAACAATAGAACCATCATGTGCTGAAATTGCGTTTGCTGAGGTTAAAGAAATTTTGACATCATTTAGCAATTCTGGTCTATAGGTTTTCCTGTAAAAATTCACTATTTCTTCGGCTTCTGGTTTAAGCTCTACACCGTATTTTTCTTTAATTTTTGCTACAATTTCTTCTTCCGTAAATTGTATTCCCGGAGCTAGAGTAAAACTCGGATACTTATAATCAAATAATTGGCAGAGAACATCTCCTAAATCCGTTTCTTTAATCTCAATATTGTTCTTTTTTAATACATCAATGATTCCAATGTCTTTAGCTTCTAAAGATTTTGATTTATATATAACTTTATTTTCCCCCAATTCCTTCATGAAAATTTCTTGAGCTTCTTCATTTGTCTTAGCATAATACACCTTAAATTTATTGGTTTTTTCCATGACGTTAATGCATTTTTTCACATATCCTTCAATATTTTCTAAAAAATCATTTCGCATGGCAATTAATTGGGATTTATATTTATTGACAAATTCTCTACTTGTATCCTCATAGAGATATCTTAAATCAAATGATCTATATTTCCCCAAGCCTGCAAGTTTCCAAATTTCTCCAAACTTACTATAAACAGAATTCTCATCTTTTAGCAAGTCAATTTTTGCCTTTATTTCCTCATAGATTTCCTTTCCTTTCCCGCTCATTTTAAAGGATCCTCTCCTTCCATTAATTTTACAATAAAATCTTCAAATTTAATTACCGGTTTTTTAATATTATTCTCTTCACGAATGCGGGTTAATGCATTATAGCAAAAAGGACACGCCGTTAACAAGGCTTTTCCTTTTCTCATTTGATCGAAGATGGTTTTGGCATTATAATCACTATTTTCTTTAAAGATTGAATACACTCCGCCCCCTGCCCCGCAACAGATGCTATTTAATCGATTATTTTCCATTTCGAACACCTCTACATTTTCAATTGAATTTAAAATCTTTCTCGGCTCTTCAAGAATGGGAGGGTCTGCGTTTTTTAAATGGCACGCATCATGATAATTCACCACTAATTTTTTCTTCTCATTTTTCAAATTTAATTTCTTTAAATTTACATCCTCAGCCATGAATTGTAATAAATGCTTGACTTCTACCTTAAAATCATCTTTTAAAAGTTCGGGATAATAACCGGTTAAATATCTATAACAGCCTGCGCAAATTGTAACTAATTTTTCCACGTTATTATCCTTGAACCATTGATTAACAAATTCCACGTGTTTTTTGAGTTCCTGGTCATTGGAAACGTGAAACGTCAAGGACCCGCAACAAGGGGCATCCTCTAACACCGCATATTCCGGATCAATGGCTTGAACCAATTTTATAGCATTCTCACACGTGTTTTTAAATCGATTTCGGGATAAACATCCTAAATAAAGAAGTTTTGTCATCTTTTTCATTTATTTTTTTATTTCTTTTTCAATGATCTAATTATTACTAATAATCATGGTCCAATAAAAAATAAATTCTATGGCATAAGAAATAATGAATTTTTCTCCATTTGATTTTAAAATGAAAATAACTCGGTATTTTTAACACCGTGAATTTAACAGGATTTAATAACCTATTGTTTAGGGGAAAATTTTTGGGAAAAATAAACCTAATCATTTTTTCTTCCTACAAAGGATTCAAGACATTTTACACCTCAAAATTATTAGTTTTTCAAGGCGTGCTTAAAATTTTATTTTTCCCAAGGAAAAAGGGTCATAATTAAATCCTTTAATTATATAAATAATGAGGTTGAAATTTTTATTTAATGATAATAAATATGAATAACCGGTCAAATAATGTCTTAAAATGTCCAAATCTAAATAAATCAATAAAAAAAGTGGTGGCATTAGGAGGAGACGGAATAGGGCCGGAAGTGGTTAATGCTACGGTGAAAATCTTAGAATACATGAAAATTAAAGGAATAGAAATAAGAACCATGCCGTGCGGAGAAAGTGCCTTAAAAACTCATGGGAATGCCTTTCCGGATGAAACTAAAAAAGCTATTGATCAGTGCGATGCCGTGCTTTTCGGAGCAACTCATGAAAGTGCGATCCAAGTGATCGCCTATTTGCGATGGGGGCTTGGAAATTTCGCAAATATTCGACCCATCATGTATTTTAAGGGAATGCATACCGTTCTTAAACAAGAGTACGTAGAAAATATTAATTATGTATTCGTGCGAGAATGTACGGAGGGTATGTATGCGGCTACCGGAAAAGAAGGAAAATTAAAAAAATTAATTAAAAAAGGATTAATATATAAGCCCGATGCCGAAAGGTGGACGGAAAATGCTATTTACGCCTTACGTGTAGTCTCGCCTCGTGCGACCGATCGAATCGGAAGGGTCGCATGTGAGCTTTGCTTAAAACGATTGGAAGAAGGGATAGGGAAAGGGTTGCTTGAAATCGTTTGCAAGCCCAATGTCTTGCGTTCTCAAGACGGCATGTTCATCAATAGAATTAAAAAAATTGCAAAAGAGGACTATCCCTCTCTCAAGGTGGAAACGTATATCGTCGATGATTTCGCAGCACGATTAATCCGCTTTCCTGATTATCATGATACCATCGTATTGCCCAACATGTACGGGGATATTTTATCAGATGAAGCCGCTCAGATTGTAGGCGGATTAGGTGTTGCGGGTTCGGGAGTATATGGCCCCAGAACTCCCTATTTTGAACCCACGCATGGTTCAGCCCCCGATATTGCCGGTCAAAACATCGCAAATCCCGCTGCTACCGTAATTTCTGCCACTATGATGCTGGATTATTTGGGATTTGAAAAAGAATCCAAAAACTTATTAGAAGCGTTGAGAAACACACTGGCGGGAGGATTAAAGCCCGAGAAAAATTGGAGATATCTACCAAAAGATGCCTTGCCTCCTAACTTTGGGAAAGAAGGAAAACATGGAAGCACCATGGACGTTGCAGATAAAATAATAGAAGAATACCAAGAATTAACATGATATCTAATTTTTACCAGCTGCCGAAAATTTACGTGAATTTTTTCTATTTTTAATTGAATTTTCTTTGAATTCATGAACAATTTTAATAGTTCTATGAAATTTACATGAAAATTATCTCTCGGTTCTAAACCCAAATTATAGAGTAGAGCTAAAATACTAAACAAATAATTGTAAGAAAAAAAATTTCATGAAACTTAAATGATAAAATCATGACAAATCTCATCCAGAAAGCGTGTTTTCTCAAGATAATGGAAGCTTGAAAATAAATCCATTCTTACTAAAATAATAAGTCTATTTCATATTTTTACGTTAAATTTTTTAGGAAAAAATTTAGTTTAAGTAGTGTATCTTTTATTCATTCAAAATGGTATTTTTATCTTATCATTCATTTAGCTAAATGAATAAAATTTAATTAAAACGAGTTGATTAAACCGTGCCAAAATTAATCGAAAATAAAGAAAAACATTTTGTCCTCTTCTTGAATAAGAACCGCTGCGGAGGTTGCGAATCGTGCGTGACGCTCTGTCCCACGGGAATCTTGGAAATGAGCGATGAGCTTAACATGAGAGTATCGTTTATTCCGAAAGTGAAAGAGGGAAAAGAAAAATATTGTACAGCATGCCGTCGATGTGAATTTGGATGTCCTGATTGGGCAATTTATATTTTAGATGAAAGCCAATTATCATCGGTAGAAGCTAAAAAAGCCAAAACTTAGGAGGGATAACATGAGTGAAGAAGATAATGGAAAAAGGTTTTTACCGGAAGGAAAATATCTCATGATGGGGAATGTTGCCATGGCAGAAGGAGCCATTTCCGCAGGATTGAAATTTTTTGGCGGATATCCGATTACTCCGAGTACTGAAGTAATAGAGCATTTAGCCATGCGATTACCGCAAGTAGGAGGATGTTGCATGCAAATGGAAGATGAATTGGCATCCATTAATGCCGTGATTGGTGCGTCATTAGTGGGAGCAAAAGCCATGACGGCGACATCTGGGCCAGGTTTGAGTTTAATGACCGAAACGATATCCATGGCGGCAAATTTAGAAGTCCCGTTCGTGTTTTGTGACGTGCAGCGAAATGGACCCGGTACGGGCTTCGTGACGGAGCCTCATCATAATGATCTTGGGCTCATGCGCTTTGCCGGTAATGGAGAATTTCAGGTTATTGCCATTGCTCCCATGAGTTGCCAGGAATTGTTTGATTTGACCATTACTGCTTTTAATTATGCCGAGTTGTATAGATGTCCTGTATTTATTGTATCTGATGCGTATTTAGGACATTTGCACGAAGTAGTGAAAATACCTTCCAAAAAAGAGATTTTAGAGCACGTGGTGGAGAGAAAAGTACCAGAAGAAGTCGGAGGTCGAATCTTTTCATATCTGGACCCTAAATCCGGAAAGTATGTCATTCCCCCTCCTTCTCAAATGGGCACGAAATTCGGAAGTTCCCTATTAATTCATCAACCTCATGGGCCAGATGGATTGCCCACTCCAAAGCCCGGTCAATTTGTAGAGATGCTATTGGAAAAAATCAATAGCAATATTGACGATATTACTTTAATGGATACTTACAAGCTGGAAGATGCTGAAATCATTATCGTTGCGTATGGCCTTCCCGTTCGCTCCAGCTATCGGGCCGTGGATATCGCAAGAGAGGAAGGAATTAAAGTGGGAATCCTACGATTAATAACTGTGTGGCCCTTTCCTCTCAAAAAAGTTAGAGAGATTATAAAAGATGCCAAAGCGATAATCGTTCCGGAATTGAATTATACCGGATTCATTGCCGAACAAGTAGAGCGTGTGACTAATCCCGATACTCCCATCATTAGAATACCAAAAGTATGCGAATTTCATCATCCAGATGATATATTAAATGCAATAAGAGAGGTGGCAAAATAAAATGAGTGAGATTGGCCAGATGCTTCCAAACGAGAAGCCTGAACATCCCTATTTAACTTCATCTTATGGGGGCAAGCTTTTTGGGAATTTTACCACTAGATTTTGTGCAGGATGCGGTTATGGCATAATTGGGCAAATTTATACCCGCGTGTTTGAGGATGAGAAATTAGATCCCAGATTATATCCATTAGTTGTAGGAATTGGCTGTTATTCACAAATAATGTTAATCGTGCATCATGCCGCTCAAAAAATCTTAACATTACATGGTAGAGCGCCGGCGATTGCCACGGGTATTAAGATGGCAAACCCGAAATTGAAGCCGATCATATTTTCCGGTGATGGAGATTGCTTGGGAATTGGAGGAAATCATTTCATTCACTTATGCCGTCGAAATTTGGATGCGATTTTATTCATCTTTAACAACAGCATTTATGCCATGACGGGCGGGCAGGGAGCTCCTACAACCCTTTATGGTGCTAATAGCACCACCACGCCTTACAAGATGTTTGAAAATAGAAGCGATGGCGTGCAATTGGCATTGGCCGCAGGAGCAACGTACGTGGCCCGAACAACCGTGGCTCATCCCCGTACTTTCATGAAATATTTTAAAAAGGCCTTGCGACATAAAGGCACGTCAGTCATCGAAATAATCACGCCATGCGTTACGTATTTTGGCAGAAAAAACTTGAGCAGTTTAGGAGCGGAGGATGTAGGAGAAAAAGGCGTGAAGATGGATCGAGCAGGCATCATGATGGACTGGATCAAGCGAAATTCGGTTCGGATTAATCAAGCCAAGTTCATGACCGAAAAAGAGTTGTTTAACAAGTATGTCATTGGAGAATTTCGCTACGAACCAGATAAACCTGAATATTCTGAAGAATATAGAAAAATTCAAGAAATAGCGATGAGGTAAATACCATGGACAGATATGAGATTAGGATTTCCGGGTTTGGTGGTCAAATTTAAAGAGATATCCTCTTAAAGACTATGGCGTTATCACCCTCTCGAAGATGATCACCATGGCAAGTGCTATCCACGAGGGCTTGGCTGCCACGCAAACAGAAGCTTATTCAGCATCTGCACGGGGAGGAAAATGTTGGGCTGAGGTCGTGGTGGATAGAGATAGGGAAACAAAACTCATAGATTATCCAAAAGCCTTGGAGCCCTATGATTTTTTGATCATTTTATCTGAGGAGGCGGCGAAAGATGTCAAAAAAAATCAGTTAAAGAAGGGAAAAGATACGGGATTTTTATTATGGGATCCTTCCACGATAAGCAAGTTCAAGACAGCGGCACGAGTAAAATCGTTGGCGATTCCGGTTCAGAAAATGGCGTTAGAAAAGTTCGGGGATCGGGTATATGGCAACACCATCTTGTTTGGAGCGTTTACCGTTCTCTCCGGGCTTTTTTCTGAGGAGGCCGCTATAGAGACAATTAAAGAATTTGTTCCCAAATCAGCTTTGGAAAAGAATTTAGAAGCATTTGAATTGGGAAAAAAAGAGGCTCAAGAATTTCTTAATAAATTAAAGGAGGGAGAAAAGTAGATGTATATTCAAAAGATTCAGAAGGGGTGGAAGGAATTAAACGAGGAAATAATAGAAACGGGTAAATGCGTGTATTGTGGGGCTTGCGGAGCGTTTTGTGCCAATATTCGGTTTGATATTGATAAAGAACGTCCATTTGAGGACGGTTCTTGTAAGGATGCTAATACTTGTAGGGATGGATACGGGTTATGCTATAATATTTGTCCTAAAACGGAGACGAATCAAATTCCCTTGCAATTGCTGGATAAATGGGTATTCGGTAAGCAGCAGGATAAAATTTTAGGGCATTATATTGAGATCGTATCAGCACGCGTGTCGGAGGCTGCTCGTAAAGAATTACCCATAGAAGCAGGAGTCATAACCGCATTATCGTGGGTTGCGATGGATGTAGGAATGATTGATGCAGCAATCATTACTTCAAAGGATGATAAATTTAGGCCGCAACCTTTTCTTGCAAAATCGAAGGAAGAGTTAACTAAGGGGATTGGATATAAACCAAGTCAGAGTCCGACGCTTTCCTTGGTCGGAGAAGCGATTAACAAGGGATTCGTGGATATAGGTGTAGTGGGAACGCCTTGTCAAGTTCAAGCCCTTAGAAAACTACAAAATCATCCGAGATTTGATTTTGAGGCGTATGATTTAGTAACACTGGCGATAGGAACGTTTTGTTTTGGAACTTTTCATAATCAAGGCTTAATGGAGCTATTCAAGGAGAATGGTGTTATTTCAGAGAATATTAAAAAAATTGAGAAAGATAACGACCGCTTTAAAATGATCATTCATCACGATTCGGAGAAAAAAAATATCTCCCTAAAAGAATTATATGATAAGGCGATTCGAACGGCTTGCTTTTCGTGTTCGGATTATACAGCATCTTTTGCTGATTTATCCATAGGCGAGGTGGGGAGTAATAGTAAGGAAGGCTGGCGAACCGTTATTATTAGAACGGAAAAAGGAAAAAAATTAATGGAGGCGGCTGTTGATAAAGGAATTATAGAAATTGCTCCTTTAGAAAAGGATGAGGAAGAATTAGTCCTTGAACTCACCCGTAACAAAACGGATCTTTCAATAATAGAAGATATTATTGAGCATTCTGCTGAGATTAAATCGTTCGTGATTCGAAACCCCAGAATTGCAAGTGCGTATAAACCGGGCCAATTTGTCATTCTTTGGATTCCGGACGTGGATTTCCTCCCAATGTCTGTATCGGCAGTGAATGGCAGCCTAATAGAAATTACCGTGCAAAAAATCGGAGAGGGTACCTCAAGACTTTTTGAATTAAAAAAGGGGGATAAAATTGGAATTCGTGGTCCTTTTGGAAATGCCTGGAATTACGAAGATGCGACAAATATCCTCATTGTAGGAGGGGGCATGGGAATTGCGGCACTTACATCTTTAATCGAACCCTTGAAACAAAATAAGAAGAACGTATACGTGGCTATCGGAGCAAAAGACGAGGCTTCCTTGATTTTTGCCGATAGATTAATAGAACATATTCCAAATACTTTATGTACGACGGATGATGGCTCTGTTGGAAAAAAATGTCTCGTAACGGATGCTTTAGATGACATTTTAAACCAGCATCCCATAGATTTAATAATAACATGCGGCCCTGAAGTGATGATGAAAAAAGTACTAGAGATTGCTACAGAAAAAGGGATTGAATTACAAGCTTCTTTAGAACGGAAAATGAAATGCGGCGTGGGAACTTGCGGTTCATGCTGTATTGGACCAAATAATGACGCATGCGTGTGTAAGGAGGGACCGATTTTTACGGGTACATTTTTAAAAGATTATCCCCTTTTTGGAACGTATTCTAAGGGATAAAAAAGCACAGTTAAATTCAACAATTTTTTATTTTTTTTCTTATTAATTTTTAACCCTTTCAATTGACACGTTATTTTAATCTAGCATTTTTTTCAAATCTTTAAGGTAAAACTTGGCATTAATAATTTTTTAATAATCTATTAGAAATTATTTTTTTACGATTGTAAGATTTTTCTCGATGTTTTTATCAATTCGTACAGAAACATGAATAAACTCTAAAATGTTAGAATTAGATCAAAAAAGAAAATATTTACTTGGGATTATATCGGGCAACATTAGTGGCATTGTTTTAGTGATAATTTATTGGACAATAATGTTTCAGGTGCTTGTAAATATTTCTTCTCCACTACACATCTTATGGGAAATAATTTTCATTGAACTCATCAGAATTGGCTTGTTTATCTTGATGAGTGTGATTTTATATCATAAATGGTTTCAACAGGAAGCTCTTTTCTTGTCGGACGCTTATTTCTTATTCGGGATGTTTTTTAACATTTTGATATATGGAAAAATTCAAGACTTATTCGGGTATCTTTATTATTCTCAAATTACCTTGGAATATCAAATCATCTTATTTTATCTAAAGACGAGATATTTACTGATCATTTTTAACACTCTTCCTCTCTTTTATTTAGGAATTTTTGTCCTCTTTTCCATTTTCACCACGTTTATTAGAGAACTGCCTGAATACGTGGCAAAGAGGGTTAGATTTTTCATATTTACTGGTTTCTTTACGGGCACTACGTTTATCATCCTCATTCTTCCTACGATTGAGTTGGTAATTTTACTTTATTCAATCATATTGACTACTACACTCCTCGGAATTGTTGTAATGTTTTTTATCATGTATAAATATAAACGCCTCTCTCAGGCTCACGGGTTAATCATCGGTCTTGGCTTTCTATTGGCAATCATCCTGAGCTTTTATACCTCTCAGCTAAGAAATGAGTTTGTAAATGATGCCTCCTTAGTGTCTTCCTTAATTTTTGCAGAACTCATCGACATGTTCGTGTATTTCATGGTATTTCTTGGTTTCTTAATAAAACCGGGCTACGCAAAATTATCGAAATAAAGAGATGTAGGGAAATACTTTTTTCATAAAAATTTTAATTAAATACTGGTTATTAGAGTCGTAAAATATCTGATTTTTTACCAAATTAAAAAAATAACCATGATTAAATTCAATAGCATATATTATTATTTATAATACTCCTCAATTTTTCTTTAAAAAAAGCGCATCAAGGTTTTATCCTTCTCACCTCCCTAAACACCGCACTAGTTCCTCAAAATTTTCTAAAATTTTTTATTAATCAATACATTTCGTAATCATGTTTTGAAATTAACAAATGAGAAAAAAGGAGTAAGTTTCGGAGTATTAGCTACATTTTTAATTGGATTCCAACCCATAGTTGCAAATTCCAGGCCTTTAATTATTGATTCTTATTTATTTGCTGCGACTACTTGCCTGGTAGAAGCAATTATATTTTTCCCATTATTTTTGAAAGAAAGGAAAAAATTAAGAATGGTCTTGAATAATGCTGAAGAAGGAGGAAATAAAGAACTTGCAATGGCAAAATTAAATGGATGGAAAAGGAATAAAAAACTATTATTGTTTATAGGATTAACCTTCGGATTTGGACATATTCTTTTTTTCCTTGGATACCAACTTGCTGGAGCCATTCCTGGTGCTATTGCTCAAAAATCGACCATTATCTTTTCATTAATTTTTGGAGCGCTCATCTTGAAAGAAAGGCTCACGAAAATTCAAATTATTTTCTGTTTTCTTCTTTTTTTTGGATTAATCTTTGCTGTCACTCAAGCCTCATTCAATTTATTAGAGATTAACCAAGGGGTAATTATATTACTCGTGCTTACTTGCTTTTGGATGTTGGCTCACACATATACTAAGCCACTCTTCTTAAAGAACGAATCTACACCAACACAAATAGTATTTTTGAGAAATATAATTGGAGGAATCGCTCTAATCTCAAGTTATTTTATCTTCTTTCCTATAGAAAATATCAGTCTCTTTTTAGATCCCCTAAATTTATTTTACATGTGGGCCATGGGACTTGTATATTGTAGCGGATTATGGGCTTGGTATAAAACATTATCTTACTTAGACATATCAAAAGCAAGCATGCTTGTTTCTCCAACTCCTATCACAACAGCGCTCTATGCTACCCTTCTTTTAAAGGAAGAATTCACGATCTATCATTTAATCGGGACGATTATTGTTATTTTTTCCATTATAGTTATCATGTCCCAAAAAAAGGAAAAAGAACATAACAAAAATGAGAAAAAATATAAGTTCCTACAATTTTAATTACATGAAAAATTCAAGCGTTAATAACTTTTTAAAAAATTTAATTTTTGAACCAATATCATGGAATCTCAACCGATAATTCGCGTTAGTAACTTAAAGAAATATTTTAATGAAATTAATGCTGTAGATGGAATATCATTTGAAGTTTTTCCCGGAGAAATTTTTGGATTATTAGGGCCTAATGGAGCGGGTAAGACAACCACTATTAAACTACTTTTAGGTCTGTTAGAGCCTGATGGTGGTGAAATGGAGGTATTTGGATGGAATCCAGAACGAGATGACGTATTAATAAAACAGAAAATAGGATATGTAGCCGAAGAGGCTCTCATATTTAAATCTCTCACTCCAAAGGATGCATTTAACTTTATAGCTTCAATACGCGGGTTAGATCAAGATTATACTTCAAAAAAAGCAAGAGAATATTTAGAAAGTTTAGAAGCGATAGAATATTATAATCAATTAATTGGCACGTTATCGCATGGAAATAAACAGAAAATCCAGATCATCGCTGCAATTCTTCATGAACCCGATCTCCTTATCTTGGATGAGCCCTTGTCTGGTTTGGATGCAAAATCCGTCAAGGTGGTAAAAGAAATATTAGAATTACATGTTCAAAATGGAGGGTCTGTCTTATTTTCCACGCACATCATGGAAATCGCTGAAGATTTATGCGATAGAATCGGGATCATTAATAAAGGAAAAATGGTAGGAATTGGTACCATGGAAGAATTACGCAAAAAAGCGAATAAAATTGGAGCAAGCTTGGAAGACGTGTTTTTAAGGCTTACAGAACAAGACACTTCCGTAGATCAAATCGTAGAACGGCTGCGGGTGTCCTTTAAAAAAAATAAAGTAAATTAATCATGGTTTAGAATGGTCTTCTAATGAAAGCGTATTCCATTGCGAAATACACGACTCTTGAGATCGTACTGGATTCTCAGCTCATGACAGCGGGAGCTAATCAAGCTCGAGTTTTAGAAAAATTCGATAAGCATAAAAAATCCCTCAAATATCAATTGCTTATCATAAAATTAATTCTTACGGGGGTGTTAGTGATTCTTCCCTTAATGCCGTTCTTTTCCTATCAATACTTGTTTGAAGCGATGAAAGAAGGGGGACTATCAAGAATGTCCATTTTATTTATTGGAAATCTTATTTTTAGCATGACCTTTATCATCCAATTTTTATATATTTTTCTTTTAGGGCTATTTAACGTGAGTGCAATGATGTCCGGAGAAACTTTTAGATGGTTGGAGACATTGCCCATTTCAAAAGACCAACTGAGAAAAATTGGGTTCATGACCCTTTTTAGAAGCTTCGACCTTCCTTTGATTGCTGTAATCATCGTATTTCCCATCATAATGGGATTAAGAACCTTAAATCTAATAATATTTATTTCAAGTTTATTAATTTCAATTTTGAATGTCATGTTCTCCTTTAGTTTGCTGGTGATAGTGGGAGAAAAATTAAATAAAATCATGACCTTGGGCGATATTAATTCTAAAAAGGCCGCGTTCTTGAGGATTTTTTCCATGTTAGGGTATATTTTCATTTCTTTTGGTACTGCGTTTGTCTTACAGAGTTTTTTCATGTCCATTGAGGTTCTTGTTCACGCGGATTTTGTTCTTCTCTCGTCTACTTGGTTTAATATACTAATGAGTTTAATTCCCTTTCCATTTTCTTCGGGTTATTTTATTACACTGATGAGTTATGCCGTTGAGGAGCCCATTGAGCTGTGGATCTCCTCTCTTGTGGGCCTCTTTTTCTTCACGATAATCACTATTAAAATCTATAAAAGGGCATTAAATTCATTAAAAACAATTACTTCTCATGAAATCAGAGCTTCCCGTAGCCAACGCATTGAGGAAAGCAAGGGCAACATCGTGATTGAAATTGAATTAAGCACGCCTATAAAGGCATTTCTCAAAAAAGATCTTTTAACAGCCACCAGAGACTTGCAAACTTTAATGTTTTTAATCATGCCCTTGATTTTTCCTTTTTTTTTCAGTGTTCCGCTATTAATGAATGTCCAAAACGAGATGGGCGAGATCGGAGTAATTTCCATTTTTGGGATCTTGTTATTCATGAGTCCTTTTATTTCTCTCATGCTCATTTCGGGTTTATTAGGAATGGAAGAATCTGGAACCACGCTCTTAGCCGCTTTGCCCATCTATCCACGGGACCAAGCTAAAGCAAAATTATATCTCATGTTGATGATATTGACCCTTTCATTTTCATTACAAATGGTACTCTTTCTGTTTAATGCTAAATTGTTCAACTTACTCATTTTTATTCCGGCAAGTTTACCTCTGATTTGGGCAAGTATCTTGCTTTCCTTCATGTTAAAAGTACAGTTTTTTGGCAAATTAAAATATAAATACGTAGTGGAAGAAGTCCATCCCAATCATAAGATATTAAAATGGATTGGGTTAATATTTTTCACGTATCTTTTCATTTCTCTCTCCGCATTACTTCCAGCATTTTTATATTACACCCAAGGGATCCTCCTTTTCATTTCATGCCTCTTAGGACTGGGAATGGTAGAATTGGGATTCATGTATCTCATCTTTAATCGCATGTTTCCAAAGGCGAGAAAAGAAAAATCAAGTATTAAATAATGAGGCAACATTCCATTCTATTGGACGACTTAAAATTAAAGAATTGTCATGACTTATTAAAAATTGATACTTTAAATGAGGAGTTAATAAAAGTGAAGGATACGGATTATTGGTTTCATTATGTTCTTTCTGAAAATCCCCATGAAATTAAAAAAGTAATCCAAGAAAAATACATTGAATTAGACGATGGCACGCCCATCCATCTCGATGTTTATGAACCTACGCAGAACGTAAAAGGAACCGTTATTTTTATTCATGGCACCGCCGTATATAGCAAATTTTATGCGGAGTTTTGTTATCGTTTGCATGAGGAAGGGTACTGCGTTATTTCTCCTGATTTAATTGGGCACGGGCTTAGTGGAGGCAAGCGGGGCCATTTTACCATGAAAAAATTCTCGGAGACGATTCAAGCGGTTATTAATCATGTAATTGAAAATCATGGAAACAAGATCGTTTTAATGGGGTCAAGCTTAGGAGGAATCGCCACGCTCTATGCTACCGCCCATGATATTAGAATTACAGGAGCAATATGCCATAATGCAGCCATTTTTAACGAAAAAGCTTACAAGAAAATCATAAAACCTAAGGGTTTATTAAGAATCTTAGTTCATTTGATTCCTTTCATGGCTCGACTCTTTCCCACGTGGAGGTTTAGCGTTTTCCTTTATTTAGATTTTTCAAAATTGGCACATTCAAAATTCACGGAGCGAATTGAATTTCTCTTGAACGATCCACTCCTCACCAAGAAATACACATTAACGGCTCTTAGAGCCCAGTTAAAAGAGCCTCTAGCAAAACCCATAGAAGAGATTACTACCCCTATCCTGATCATTAATGGCGAACATGATTTCTTATTCTCATTGGACTACATGAAAGAAATACAAGAGCGTTTAAGTAACGCTCCAGGACAATTGGTCGTGATAAAGGGCGCCTCACATTTAATCTTTCAAGAATACATCGATGAGGCTTTAAAAGAAATCATTCCATGGATAGAATCCCTCTTCTCCCATCAAGGATGAGAGGTAAAAAGGGATCAAAGTTATATAGTAGGAATTTGTATAATATTTATTGAATAAATAACTTTAAATTATGTAGCACCATTAAGAATTTAGATATATATATTTGATTAAAGCACGATTTTTTAAAAAGTATAGGAATTGGGGATTTCATGCCAGAGGATTTTAAAGAACTAGAGATAACGTGTCCTATATGCCAAATGGTTAAGAGCATTAAAGTTCCTCACCGCATTTTCTCACAAAAGAAATTTGGAACTATTAAAATCCAAATTCCCGCTGGAGCCGTTTGTCGCGAGCATCAATTCATTGTCTTCGTCGATGCTAAAGGTATCATACGAGGATATGAAAAAATTGATATTTTCATGGGGCCCACGCCTCAAGTTAAAGAGGAAAGAGCTGAAAAAAAATTTACCATCCGTTCATTACTCGATGAATTTGGCACCTATGGTTTTTTAAGTTTAATTCATGCCAAACTCTTTAATTATCCAAGTTATATCATGAGAGATAACATATCAGACGAGGATGCCAATAAATTAAATGCCTTTTTCGAACAATTTCTGCCCGCATCAATTCAAGATACTGCTCCGTTAACCGTTTTAAAAGATATTCAACATGCTAAGATCGAATCAAAAGAAAAAAGTGCACCGATTGACTTCAAACCCAACATCTTAGCAACATCATGGAACTATTCTTCAGTTAAATTTGAAGAAGAGCTGATCTCACAAGCATTAAAAGATATTCAGTATGATAAGATTAAACTAAAAGAGAAAAACGCTTTACTCATTGACCTTCATAACATTATCTTACAGACTCCTTGGAATTATTCTTCTCTAAAATTTGAAGAAGAACTCGTTAAAAAAGCATTGAATATCATGAATGAAGATGAGCAAATAATTGTTCTCCAGCAAGGAATTAAAAAATTCATAAAAGAAGTAGAATACGTGAAAAAGGTGCTAGAAGACGTGGAAGAGATTTACATGAACGACCTTATTGAACAAATGACTAAAGCCCTTCACATTTCTAAAATCAATAAATATCATTTCGATTTAATAAAAGAATACATCCAAAACAGAATTTCTAGCTCCTTAGTAAAAAAGATCAAAAACAGAGTACATGAATTCTTGGGATTACTCTAACTCACCTCGATTTTTTTTCTTCTCATTCTTTCTTTATTGAGAGTAGAACTTTTCAGGACAATGCCTTTAAAATCATTTGAGGCACGTGTGTTTAATGCCTTTGTTAATTTTTTTTCTCTTAAGATTTTAAAATGAAGTAAAATTACTAAAATTAAGAACGCATGATAAGAAATAAGTAAATAATTAAAAAAAAATAAGAAATTAAATTACCATCATGGAAGTTGATATATAATGGATTGGGGAATGCAAAACCGTCTTTCAAGAATTATAAAGCCTAAAACGGGACGTTGCGTGATGCTTGCCGTAGATCATGGAAAACGTGCATGATTCATGCATGTTCATGAATATTTTGGCAACATTCCAGGTACACTCAAATGCTTTGGAGATTTAGAACCTTTATTTCAGTATGCTGATGCTCTCATGCTCACGAGAGGGATGCTCCGTAGTTGCGTGAGCCCTGACTCGGACATTCCCATCGTTTTAAGAGTTTCAGCTGGTGCGAGCATGTTAAAGGAACTATCTAATGAAGAAATTAATGTAACGATCGAGGATGCAATTCGTTTGAACGTTTCGGCGATTACGTGTTCAATATTCGTAGGAGGAGAGTATGAAAAGCAGACCATCATGAATCTTTCGAAATTGGTCAATTGGGGGCAAGAATATGGCATTCCAGTACTTGCAGTTACAGCTGTAGGACGAGATATGGTAAGAGATGCGCGCTATTTGGGCATGGCAAGCAGATTAGCTGCCGAAATGGGCGCAACCTTTGTAAAAACCTATTATTGCGATAATTTTGAAGATGTAACGAGCATTTGTCCGGTGCCGATTGTCATTGCAGGAGGTAAGAAGATTCCGGAGCGGGACGCCTTACAAATGTCCAAAAATGCTGTTGATAAGGGAGCTGTAGGCGTAGATATGGGAAGAAATATTTTTCAATCAGATAGTCCGATAGGCATGATTCAAGCCGTCCGAGCGATTGTTCACGAAAATGCCTCTGTTGATGAAGCATATGAGATTTACGAGCAAGGTCCGAAAGGGCTATAAAAATTAATTTTTTTTCAATAGTTTTTATTTTTTTTATTTTCTTATCTTATTTTTAAAATACTAGAAACGGTTTAAAAAGCAAGAAGAATTTTTTTTTTATTTTAATGATTAGCCAAGAGTCATTTCTAGATCAATTTATTTGAAAGAACTCATGAATGATGCTATGGCTGGCGAAAAATAGAATTTGTAATTTATAAATAGAATATTAAAATGAGAGATCTTATTTTCAAGTATAATAAACTTAAAATAGAAAATAAAAATGCATGAATTATATGACGAATTTAAAACGTATTTACAAGCTCAAGATAAGGAATGATGTGTTCATTATTTTTTCTTTTTTTTTTATAAGGTAGCAAATTAATCTCAGTTACCACGCTCCAGCTTTAAGATTGGCGACAAAACCACCAAAAAGTTGAAAAAACATGACGATCCATTATAAATATATTAATGAATCGAAAAATTGTGAACGGGACGAGCCGGCATCGGATATAATCTTCCAATATCCTGAAGAAGTAATAAGACAGCTAAGAAACCAATTAAGCGCTGCCATGCGGGAAATAAGCGCTATTGGTCGGGCAAGAAGCAAGCAATACAGGGAATTTGACGTGTATGTGAATAAGCATGTTCGACAAAAAGCAAAAAAAGGCGGGGGCGCAATTTAGTCGGAGGTAAGATTAATTTGCTACCTCATATTTTTTTTTGGACATTATATAAATTGTATTCTTTCATTTAAATGATCTAAAATTTCATTTACTAGTTCATGTTATTTTACGCAAGAATATGATAATAAATTCTCTAATAACATGAAAATTCACGTGGAGGGTCTTCAAATAACACCCGTTTCGCAAGGAATATTACTCATTCATCAGAAGAGGCCTCCTTTCTATTTTTCTTGCTGTGATGGCTTGCTTATTTTGCCGAATAAAGAAAATAATAGAAATGCCATTATATTAGACGCGAATATTGAACCCATCCATGTTAGAGCCTTGGTAAAGCAAGTGGAGTCAATTAAAAATTACGTGTGCAGCCACGGACACATGGACCATATTGCCCATGTTCATGCGTGGGAAGAATTAGGTACTAAAATTTGGGCTCCGCATCCAGAAAATTCTTGTCTAACAGATTTGAAACATTTTTATGAGAGTTTTGGATTTAATGACAAGTTAGATTTTTCCGTAATCAGGCAGTTTGGAAAAATCAACGGCTACGAAAAATGTAAAAAAGTTAACACGTTTGAACCGGGAGATGTGTTAGATTTTGATGGTTATAAAATAGAAACCATTCCATTAAAAGGGCATTCAAAATCTCACGTTGGATTTTTTTTACCCGAAGAGAAGATACTTCACGTGAGCTGCCTTGGATTTGACATGAAGAATCCCGGAAAAGAAGGATTTGGTCCGTGGTACGGTTTTAAAGAATGCTCTATTTCTCAATATCTTTTAGACATAGACAGATGCGAGAAAATTTTTCTACAAAATGCAAGATATTTGACGTCAAGCCACTCTTATATTGTCAACCATCCAGATCTCACGCCATTTAAATACATGAGAAAAAAAATCGGAGAAAATCATGCAAAAATCGAGCATGCCCTTAAAAACATAAATCCAAAGATAAATACAGGGGAAGAACTTATAGGAGAATTATTAAAACAGGATATCTTTTTCCCTAAAAGAAAAATGAAAGATTTTTTATTGGAAATTTATACCCTATGGGAAGAATGGATGATAAAAAAGCATTTAGAATGGAGACGAGACCGACAAAAATAGCGATTCCGCCGTTAATATACTAAAAATCCATGCTTAAACCAAACTCTTAAACTTATACTAATTTTTCATACTTTTAAAAAAAAATTAAA
This sequence comes from Promethearchaeota archaeon, assembly GCA_029838195.1. GTDB lineage: Archaea > Asgardarchaeota > Lokiarchaeia > Sigyniarchaeales > SOKP01 > JALGVJ01. The sequence continues at coordinate 19,434 of JALGVJ010000024.1, read as the reverse complement.
AATCTTAGGATGAAGAGGTATTTAATTGTTCTAGTCTCCATATATAATAAAATATTTAGCTTTTTCACTACGCATGTTAAATATTTTCACGATAAGTAGTTAAATTCCCGTTTATAAGAAGAAAAACTTAAAACAATCTTTCTATTAACTCGTTCTTATTCAAATGGAAAATTAATTAATAAGAAAAATGCAAAAAGCATTGGATTAATAATCTTAATGAGAAATGATCCTCATGATGATATTTTCATGAATTAAATTTATTGAATGGATGATTGGGTTTTATTTAATTGAAAAAAAAGGTATCAAATCATTTTTTTAATTTTAATGATCCTTAAATGATTACTATAACCTTGATTTTGATTACTATAACCTTGATTTTGTTTTAGCGGTATAAGATTTTTACCGTTCTTTAACTTTAAGGTTCTAAAATCACTTTCATGGATCGATCTGCTTCACACACCACTTTAAAAGCTTCTTGAGCTCTTTCAAGAGGAAATCGATGGGAAATAAGATCTTCCACTTCAATTCTTTTTGATTTGATCCATTCATATGATTCGTCTAAATTAGCGGGAGCTGCACCGTATGAGGTCATGATTGTAATCTCATTACGCCAATAATCATTTATAGGGATTTCGAGATTGACGCCGGGTGGGGGAACTGCAAAAAATATAATAGTGGAGCCAGGACCGGCACAATCTAATGCCTGCTTTGCAGCGGGAAGTGCGCCGGTGCATACAATAATGCAATCCGGCATCCGATCATCATTTATTTTCTTAATCTTCATCTTGATGTCTTCAGTTGCCTTAAGTGCAAGAGTTGCTCCTAATCTTCTTGCTTGTTTTAATCGATATTCACTAATATCCGTCGTGATGATTGTCTCCAAGCCTTTGGCCTTGGCTAATTTCAAGTGCAGCAATCCCGAAACTCCGCTCCCTAAAATTAGAAGTGTTTGTCCTTTAGTAATTTTAGCAAGGCTTTGAGCACGACAGACGCATCCTAAGGGTTCAATAAATACTGCTTGCTCATAACGTACAGTATCATCCAAAACGTAAACGCCCTTCTTCTCGATGTTTACGTGAGGCACTCTCACGAATTCCGCAAAACCTCCCGGATCAAAATTGGTCGAATGGAGCAAGTGACAAGCGGTGTGATGCCCTAAATGGCAATAATGACATTCATCGCAAGGAACGTGATGAGATACGAATACTCTATCTCCGATTTTCACGTTTTTAATTTCCTGTCCAACTTCGACTACATCTCCGGCGATCTCATGGCCGAGGATGAGATGATCCACGTTCAATTTTTTCATTTTTGCAAAGCGATAATATTCTAAAATATCCGAGCCACAGATTCCAGAGGCCTTAACTTTCACGAGAAATTCATCGGACCTTATTTTAGGCTTTTCAATTTCATCTATTCTGATATCTTTATTGCTGTAATATTTTGCGACCTTAATGGTAAATCTGACCTCCTTTTAATTTTAATTTTCTTGAAGGATTCGCTCCAAGATTTCTCGTATCCTGCTTTTATTCGTTATTCCGCAGACACACGGTTTTGCCAATTTTTCAACTGCTTTTTCGAGAGAAATCTTGTTATTTTTTATTAAATTAGCATGATATTTTACGGATTGGGGTGATACACAATGATGTCCGCACATGGTAGTTATCTCTAAAACCTTTTCCTCGGGTAATAAATCTTTTTTACCAAAGACTCCTAAAGAGAAATGTCCCGTATGCGGGGAAAGTCCTAGCTCCGAAGCAACTCGTTTTATTTCAGAAATTAAACCGGAGACCACGATGGAAATCCCGAATTTTTTCTCCTTTAGAATTTTCAAAATCCTTTTCACGGTTTCTATATCCTTAAAAGAAGCAGTAATTACCGTAGAGATTTTCCACACATTTTCCGTGATGATATTTTCAGGTCCATGTTGCTTGAAAATCTTTCCAATTTCATATAAATTTTGTTTTGCCTCGGGATCACGGTCATTGATTCCTCTCGCCAACATAGCAAGAATGACATAATCTCTTTTTAAATTTTCCACGGTTCCTCTTCTATGTAAAGTATGGGTCATGTTTTTTTTTCCACCTCATTCATAATATACCTAACCCCATGTTAATTTTTGCATTTGGCCTTAGTTGAAATCCGTGCCTCTCGACGAGTTCCTTGATGGGAATCTCTTCATTTTCAAACCTCGAAACAAGCCCCACCGAAAAGACGGTATCAATGATAGGATCGACCTCTTTAATGACATCAAGGACATGAGGTAGTTTTTCCAGGGATACCTTAAACTCTATTATTGCAGATAACACTTTCTCGTTTTTTATATCGTCCTTGATGTGAATTTGATCTTCTTCTAGTAGAGCAGTTACAGGACTCTCTTTTTCATAACTCACGCCAATTTTCGATAATCGCTCAGTGAATAACTCAATGTTATAAAGGTGCGTTCCGACTCCAGGACGCCCGATTTCGATAGAAACACCCACCTCCCCCTTGCCATAACGGTTTGTGAGGTCATTTGTTTTCATTTCTTCCGTTCCCCTCCCGGGAATGCCCGTGACTTTATGGGGTGCTATAACATTACTAAAGGGACTTCTGATTACTCTGGGCCATTTTAACCTAGTTGGTTTTATGGCATTTACCGGACATAAGCTATTTCGTTGACAAACGGCGCATTCTACACAAAGCTCGTCATTAATGTGGGCTTTCTTGTCAATAAGGCTTATCGCTTGAGTTGGACATATGATGACGCAATTTCCACAACCAACGCAAAGATCTGTTTTAATTTTCATGGTTCTTTCTATATAAAAGCTTGTTGTTTAGATTAATATATTTAAAACCATTATTAGATATTTAATCTACTATAGCGGAACATAGTATTGTGGGTAATATTAAATTGTATAAGGATTGGTTAATTAATTAATCCTACTTTTTTTTTTCAAAATGTAATATTAAATTAACACTGACTGCGAGAATAAGATGTTCCACATTGGCGTGGTAGAATCATGCTAAGTGATTGGAAGGAGGAGGAAATAAAGCTATTTCTTTATAACACAAAAATACGGATCATGGTTTTGTCGAGAATATTGGTGGTTCTGAGCAAGCAGAGGATTTAATTAATGAAATAGCACGGTTCTTTCAACCAAAACTTTGACTTAATGCAGTTTTTTTATCTAATGATATTAGATTTTATTCGAGCATGAGTAAATCAAGAAAGAAAAAAAAGAAAATTTTAAAAAAAATAGAATCTAATTTTTTTTTTTTATTTTATTTGTCATTAAGGATCGAAATTGCTCTACATGTAAATCTGAATCCATTTTTATCTCTTTAGCCAGGAAATTCTCTAGTGCTGAACGAATGGCTTCAGAACGAGAGGTATACAACCCCAAATCGTTTAATATTTGAATAGCATCTAAGTATTTTTCGGGTAAATTAATCGTTATGATTTTCATTATTATCAATTCATTTAATTTAAAATCACGTGTATTCTTCTATAATAAACAAAATTTGTCGGATTGCTTTTAAATCCCTAATATTAATCCTTTAATTTTATTAATCTCTTAACGATTTAAAAGGAGGTTCCTTTTAATCTTTAGGCATTCCCTTTTATTCGTGGATGTAAAAAGGGAAATACAAAAAGAGAGAGAAAGGAGTTAATTAAACCATGTTTTAAAAGTCAAGGTTTTGTAAACGATTTTATATGGAGGATCAAGGAAAATGATGATTTGTATAAATCCGCATGGCTTACTTCTTTTATCCCTTTGAGATACGTGAGAGTAAAATCCTCTTCTCTCTTAAGATAAGTCATGCCTCTGGTTTTATGCTCATTATCGATGTAAACGTCGATCATCAATATTTTTTGATCGAGTTTCATGGGCATCTGGGGCATCATGTTAAAGGAGAATAAAATATCCGGTTCATTTTCCTCCCTTCCATCTAAAACAAATAAAATATTTGGTTCCGAGGTGGCAATAAAAGATTCTGCAGAATGGAATAAATCATCAACATTCAAAGCGATTTTTTCCTCCTTATCTAAAAAGTCATGAAGCCTTCCATCACTAATTTTTGGGAGGAGGAATTTCTCTTTTCCGTGAAAAGCAAGAGCTTCTTCATTAGGATTTAAATATTCTTTAATTATGGGATTGTCTCTCTTTAGAACAAATTCCTCTGAGATGGGGTCGGATTGAACATAAATAATTAAAGTTCCAATGGAAAACAAGTTAATTTTTTGGTAATAGATTTTTAATAAGGGATCGTAAGGCAAAATAATTAATTCTCTATTTCCTCCCATCCCCAATTGTGCTAAAATGTTCGAAGGTACCTTACTCGTAAGAGTAAAAAGCAAGAAAGAACGGAATGAAGGAAGCTCAATGTAATTAGAAAAATCTTGAAACCGCCCTTTAATATATTTTATTTTTTCTTCTATCATGGTAGACATTTTGGAGTTACCTCGTGAATTTTTAATTATTGATTAAAATTCAATATTTTAATTAAATCTATTGTAAATAATTATCTAAAAAATCGCGCAACGAAATGGCAACATCAGCAGTAATATGATGTTCTATATCGCAAGAAAGTTTTTCTATTAATTTTTCATCTTGAACTTTTAAGACATTTTTAAAGAAAATGGATAGTAATTTATGAACTTCACTCAATTGCCGTGCCACTTGTTTACCTTTCTTAGTAAGCCGAATGGATTTTCTTGGCTCCCAATTAATAAAACCTTGCTTTTTTAATTTTTCTAACATTCCGGAAACACTAGCGGGTTCTACTTTTAAGTAATTTGCAATCTCCTTATTAGAAACCCATCCTCCTTTATTTTTTCGTGAGATTAAATAAATTCCATCGAGATATTTCTGATACGATTCGGGAACATCTGTTTCTTCCGGTTGTTCCATTATTAAAAAAAAATTTTTATCGTTTCGTTATATATTTGAAGATGATATTAGTAATGAATCATTATGTTAAAATCAATTCGGGTTTTTATTTTTTTACTCTTAATTTGAAAAAAAAAATTCTTTTCTCTGAAAATTCATTGCTCATTCTCTATTTAAAAGTAAAAAAGAATAATTATTAATTTAATTTTGAGTAAATTATATAACATGTACTTGGTAAAAACGGTGAATTAAATTTAAAGATTTTCCGGGTATTCTTTTTTTAGTTGTAGGAAATTCTGGAAGCGGCAAGGACAGCATCATTTCAGGAGCTATTAAAAAATATCCTCCCCATCTAACACCCATTCACGTGGCAAAACGATTCATTACGAGAAACCCTTCTGAATTCGAGGACAATTATTCGATTACACCTGAACAATTCCAAGAAATGGATAAACAAGCAAAATTCGCGCTTAAATGGCATGTATACGATTTGGATTATGGAGTGCCCGCAGAAATAGATGATTGGCTGAAAAAAGGACACTCGGTCATTGTCAATGTTAGCAGGATGATAATTCCAGAAGCAAGAAAACTTTATAAAAACGTGAAAGTCATATTCATTGAAGTTCCAATTGAACTAACCATTAAAAGAATCATGGAAAGGGGAAGAGAAAAAGGAAAAAGTCTAAAAAAAAGAATTGAACGGGCTAAAAAATATCAGAAATATCCCGAAGCGGATTTCATCGTTGACAATTCTAAAGATTTAGACCATGCGATTTCTCAGTTCTTAGACTACATTATTAGGACCATTTAAGAGATGGTATCATCACCATCACATCATGAATGAATATAATAAATACTACTTGAAAATATGCCTTAATCATTACAGTTTTTTGCCTTTTTTAATTTAATGTCAAACTAAAAGATTTTAAAATAATTCACTTTTTTTAGAAACCATTTAATACCGCCATGGTTTTAAAAAATTAATTAAAAATAAATTAATCCTTGAAAAAATAATTTTCTTCTCATGAACGTTCATGAACGCATGAAGAAAACATTACATCATGAAGAGCCAGATCGCGTTCCTACTCTTGCCCAAGTATTTGTCCATGATTTTACTAAAAAGGTAATTGAGTCCATCCCTTCCTCTTCACGGCCGAAAACATTTTCTGTCAAAAAACAAATGCTTGAAGCGGCAATTCACGTGGGTTTTGATGCCATCTGGTATCATAATTCGTTAATCGAAATGAAGGGTAAGGAAAAACCCAATATTCCAAACGAAATAAAGGAAAAATATGGAATAGATGAAAAATTCGTGGATGAGTGGGGTACTTATAATATAAATGGTTTTTGGTATCATGATGGAGTAGTAAAAACGCCAGAATTACTAAAAGAATGGATCTCTTACATTAAAACATGGACGCCCGCTAATGATTCAAAATTCAAGCGTTTTAAAAAGATTTGGGAACAATATATTTCAAAAGGGTTATTAACCATACCTACTGGAGGAGGAATAGCTTATCCCATTTGGGCAATGATAGGAATGAATCGGTTTGCTTATATGGTACGAAAACATTTAAATTTAGTCAAAGAACTTGCGAGAATATTAGGTAAAATTACGAGGGAATTTCATAATTGTCTCTTCGAACACGGGATCGATATGGTCTTTATTTGCGATGATTGGGCTTTTAAAAATAAATTAATCTACAATCCAAAACATTGGAATGAAATAGTTAAACCCGTGTATAAAGAATTAGCTAAAAATGCTCATGCCCATGATGCTCATTTCCTCGTCCATTCCGATGGAGATGTTAGAGAAACGCTTCCTTTTCTCGTAGATGCAAGAGTAGACGCTATAGAACCCTTAGAACCCGAAGCTGGCATTAAATTAAAACCGCTTAAAAAACATTTCGGGGATAAAATTACTTTAATTGGAAATATTGCTGCCAGTGATATCTTGACCTTTGGAACGATAGAAGACACGATTAATGCCACCAAACAAGCCAAAATTAGAAAACGTTAAAGCCATGATCCAAACCACTAAAAAATATGGAACTTATCCCATTAAAATCTAAATTCATTGATGAGTAATAAACCACCTCATTTTTAGGGTCGATCATGTCGCTTCCCCGCCAGAATTCATTTTAATGAAGAAAAATAAAATTTGAAATATTTAATTGTTATAAAAAGTTATTTAAGAATTATGAGAACCTTGATTAAATTAATTTAGAGGGATAACACTAATGAAAAAAGAGGAAATTGTGGAATTCTTACCACGAAGAACTAAAATTGCATATGGAAGTGCAAATACTGCAAGTAATATCTTATCGGGAATAGGATTATCTGCCATCACTTTTTTTTATAATGTAAAATTGGGGTTATCGGCGGAGTTGATCGGAATTGCTTGGCTAATTTTCGCCGTATGGAACGCAATCAACGATCCCCTCTTTGGAATCCTTGAGGATAAAACTAAAACCCAAATGGGCCGCAGGGTTCCGTATATCCGCTTTGGGGCCCCGGTTTATGGGTTTTTATTCATTCTTTGTTGGTTTCCGTTGGTTGACATTTCTAATGAAACCGCTCTATTCGCTTATTTTCTCCTCATGCTCTTTCTATTTGACACGATCTTTACCATTATTGGCTTAATTACCTATTCCTTACCAGCAGAAATGGCTTTAACTGCACGAGAAAGAGCAAGCTTGATGGTGTATTCCACGTTTATAGGAGCTATCGGTTATATCGTGCAATTCATCTTTCCCATCCTTTTTCTCACGGGAGATAACTCCACGGAAGTAAATCCTAACTTTTATATTGCCATGATCGTAATTGGCGTGAGCTGTTCACTTGTATTATTTGTTTCCAGTTTCTTCTTAAAGGAAAATGAATTCACTCAAATGGAAGAGGCACTCGGATTTTTTGAAGCAATTAAAGAAACCTTAAAAAACAAACCCTTTTTAATTCTTGAAGTTAGCGTGTTTGTACTATTAATTACTTCTACGATTTTAACTTCTGCTATCTTCTACTACGTGGAGTACGTGCTTCGATTAAGCGGATTTCTGACTGTTCTCCCTCTTTTACTCATCTTCATCACGATATTCATCTTCACTTATATTTTTAGCAAGTTAGTTGCTAAAAAAGGACCAAAAAAAATAAGCATTTTTGGTCTCGTCTTCAGTGCGGTGAGTTTGATCTTGCTTTATTTCATCGGATGGAACTTCTTTACCGCGATAATCGGATTTTTCCTCATTGGCATTGGACTTTCAGCTGTCATGCTAACAAGTCAAATTCTATTTGCCGACACCATTGATTATGATGAAACTCGCACGGGAAAGCGCAGAGAAACTACCTATTCCGGAGTAGAAGCCTTATTAACCAAACCTGCCATATCTATCGCCAATTGGATGTTTTTAACAATAATTTCCTCTTTTGGGTTTAAAGAAGGCTCCATCACGCAATCAGATTCCGCATTATTCGGCATCATGATCGGCTTCACCATCATTCCCGCACTCTTCGCCTTGTTCGGAGCCCTCGTGATGAAATTCTTCCCTCTGGATGGTCCCGAATGGATTGAACAAAAATTAAAAATCAGCCGCCTTCACGAGCAAAAAGAAAAAGAATACTTGGAATATCTCAAAAAAACAAGGCAATCATAACCGTCCGTTATAATTGATAACTCATCCACGAATGAGAAGTGAAAATAAAGGTAAAAGTGTCTTTTTTTTTTATTTTAAAGAAATGCCATTGGATCTACCTATTAAAGAAAAAATTCAACGATTCGTGTCATGATTTTTTAGCCGATTATCTTTTAAAATGAACTTGCTAGAACCCTCCAAAATTTATTTACTCCTTCAATTTTGGCTCTCGAGTTCATTTCTTTATAGATAAAATAATAGGAAAATCCAAATAAAAATTAAAAAAAATTATAGTTTTTGCTCTTCTTTTACTGAACCTTTAAAAGCTCAATTTTGATTTTTTTTTCCTTTCCTATTTGGAGGCAATGTGATTCCTAAGTCGCGAGCCAATAAAAATAATATTCCTTTCTCAGATACAAACTCTTTATATTGTTCCCTCTTCTCCTCAATTTTTTTAAATAATATCTCTTTGTCCAACGCTGTTGCTTCCAGCAAGTAATTTATTATTTCTTCCCTTTCTTCATTCGTCATCGATATCTTTCCTCAATTTTTCCATTGAAAAGAAAAAAACTTGTTTACCATGTTCTTACTCTAAATGAAAAATTTAAAAATATAAAACTATATCTTTATAGATTGTAAGATTTTCAGGCTCTTCATTTGCATGTCATTATATGTTCCTCTCAAAAATTTATGAAATATTAAACTTTCCTCATGCTTTAAATTATCATGGATTATCAACATGATAGTTAAAAAAATGTATAATTTAAACAAGGGCATGCCCGTTAGCTAAATCCTTCAATCAAGACAAGAAAATAAAATGAAAAAAATAAAAAATTAATTAAATTACCCCTTAATCTGCTTCCCTTTCTTTAATTTCTCTAAATCCTTCTCTTGCAACTCCCTTCGCTGAACTTTACCCGTCATGCTAACGGGTAGCTTGCGCACGAATTCTATGTATTTAGGAGTCTTCCATTTGGCCATATTATTCAAACACCACTCTTTTAATTGCTCTGCGGTTATGTCTTTACCTGCTTTATACCCTTTCTTGAGTGTGACCCAGGCTTTCACGGCTTCGCCTGTCATCTCATCGGGCAAACCTGCGACCGCAACCTCATCCACCATTTCATGATGCCCCATGAGCTCCTCAACTTCCTTCGGAAATACACTGTGTCCTGACACTTTTATTAAAGACTTCTTACGATCTCTTATCTCTATAAAACCATGTTCATCCATGAAGCCAATATCACCGGTTAATAACCAGCGTTTCCCATTCCAGTATTTTATATTATCTTCTTGCTCTTTCTGCTTACCTAGGTAGCCCAACATTACTTGTGGACCTGCTACGCAAATTTCTCCCGTATGTTCAATTCCGAAATTATTTCTTTCGGGAGTTCCATCACATATAGGACCAGCTTCAAAATCATCGGACGGGAATATAGCCCAATCAGTACCAGGAAGTGGTAATCCTAATTTTCCAACTTTTGTAGGGCCCCAGAAAGGATTTATACTCACTACAGGTGTAGTTTCAGTCAATCCATAGCCAACGCGAATTGGACAAAAGATTTTCTCAAATGGGATGCGCACGTAGTCATGTAAGGGGCCAGCACCTTGAGTTGCGTATTTAAGCTTTTTCCAAAAGTCATATTTTTTCTTGAATTCTTCTTCTCCTCCCATGCTTTCTGCAAAATCTGTTAACCGTTTAAACAACATTTCGACGCCTGTATACATGATTCCTTCTGGAGCATCAATTTTATTGATGGTTTCGCATAATTGTTCATCTGGAGGTGGTTTAGGGAATAATAACATGGTCATTCCAAGAGTTAAAGCTCCGTTCATCACGCATGTCATTCCAAAAGAGTGAAAGAAAGGAATAGAACCGATCGTTATCATTCTTGGTTTTAAATTTACCCATGGCTTTATTTGGTAAAGATTAGAAACTAAATTTGCGTGGCTGAGCATGGCAACCTTTGGAAGCCCAGTTGTGCCTCCCGTCATGAGATACACCGCCGGATCTGTCCAAGGGTCGATTTCCACCTTGATTTCTTTAGGTTCGGTTTCCTCGATAACTTTTTTCATCCTGTATACCTTGAAATGTTCGGTTTCATCCGGAACGCTTCCTTGGAAATCGGGCACGTTTTTTCTGAGGGCCGCAAAAGTTTGTTCATCGGCGGTTACAAAATCCAAGAGATTGGTAGAAATTACGTATTTCACCTTAGTTTTAGGTAACACGGAATTCGGACCGGCGATGTAAAGAGCATCCATCATTACGAAAACCTTAGCATCGGTCATTTGAAGCGAGTGAAGGAGTTCCATGGGACGATAGGTTGGATTAATCCCTTGAGCGACAGCTCCAATATACATGCATCCCATGTAAGCGACGACGAAATTGATCGAATTAGGCAAGTCAATAGCTACGCAATCGCCCTTTCGGATTCCTAATGTATCGTAGAGGAAGGTTCCAAATTTTTTAGCCATCTCGAACAAATCACGTAATTTTACTCGCTCGATATAGGATCCCACGACAAAGTAGCAAATATCTACATCCCAGGCATCATTATCATTAGCGGATTTAATGAACCCCTCCCACATGGGAGTGATTTCAATACCCTCGACATCTTTTAGTTGATAAGGAACGCCTTCGGGCCAGTATCCTCCCGTGAACCACACTTTATTTTCATCCACTAAGAAATCTTCCAAACTTGGCATGATTTTTTCACGTTTTCACTTTTAAATTAAATTTGAGGTTAAATTTTGTGTGTAAATTTTTTTTTTAAAATAAACATTGTTATATTATTAAATTTTGGTTTTTGAGAATAAAAATCTTTCTTTCTTCTTGGAGGAAGAATGGAAGGAGAGGATTAAGGAAAAAAATATGAAGTGATTCTTCAAGAGATAACTTGTTCATCAAATTGATTCTGACTATTTATTTTTTTCAGTTAAAGTTTCCACTTTTTTAGCAATGGTTTTAATTGTAATTATTAATAGTAAGGGATCTTCTAATTTTAATAAGATAACATTAGATTTTACACCCTATTTTTTTATCAATAAAATTTAAAAGGAGGGAAAAAGAACAATTAAAATATTGAGTATTTTTTTATTATCCAAAATTAATTCCCTAAAAACTTTAAAATGGAATAATAAATTGGAGTAGAATATAAATTTTATAAACATAGAGAAGAATGACACGTGAACGAGCAAGAAATTGAAGAATCATTAGAAAAATTTAAAGAATCACTTTCCCTTTTAAACGTGGTATTTTCGAGAAAGAGATTGCGCAAAGAAATATATGATGATAAAACTGGACAAGGTTATAATGCAAGATATCAATTTTGCACGCGCGGTGGCGATTTTAATTTTTATTTGGTTTTTCAAGACGGCACCATTACCGCGGGAGAGGGGAAGATCGATAATCCTAATATAACCATTGTCTATAAGGATAAAGAAACGCTGGCAACGACATGGAATAAGAGCGCTGATGAAACGCTGGAATACTTGTTGGATAATTCAATGTCGTTCATCGGCAACATGACATACTTGACTCGATTTTCATATCTAACGTCTGTTGCCACGGGAGCAAAAATTAAAGGATATAAAGGACCGGAGAATCAATTAATTCATTCCATCGAGGAAATCGAGAAAGGAGAGGAGAAAAGGAAGTTAAAAAACGTGGCATTGAACAAAAAGATTGATAATGTCAAGTTTTTAAAAGACCCCTATTTAGCGCTTTATACGATTAATGATTTCCCCCGTTTAAAATATTTAAAAAGCCGCCGACGGGCCATGAAACCCGCCATCTGCGTGGAACGGGCGAAATTAGTCACGGAATATCACAAAAAAAACGGGTTTGAAATGGATGCAAATGGAACCCCCATCGACCCCGAATTAAGGCAGGCAGGAGCCGTGAATTACATCTTAACTCATAAAAAACCCATCATTCACGACAAGCATCTCCTTGCCGGCTCCACCACCTCGAAAGAAGTGGGCGTTCCCATTTATCCCGAATTAATTGGTACTGCAGTATGGCCAGAATTGAGGGTAATCGGAGAGCGAGAACTCAATCCGAATGATATTGCCCCCCAAGACGCGGATATCTTGAGCCAAGAGGTATTTCCCTATTGGATGGAACGAAATGTGCGGGAATATTGTAGAAAAAAATTTAATAATCCCATCAGTCAATGGCTCGAAGAGCGCTGGGTGTTCTATTTTATGATGAAAAACAATGCCATTTCTCACACGGTTCCTGGCTTTCCACGTATTTTAAAAGAGGGGTTAATAAGCGTTAAACAGAAAGCTAAGGAGATGGAAGGTAAAGCCGATTCTCAAGAAAAAAGGAACTTTTATGAAGCCATGCAGATCGCCATTGACGGAATCATCACGTATTCAAACCATTTAAGTGAAGAAGCTCAAAACCTAATAGGAACTTTAGATCCAAGTATTCCCGAACAGGCAAAACGGATTGAAGAATTAAAGGAACTTTCGAGAATTTGTGCTACGGTACCAGCACATCCCGCAGAAACCCTCCACGAAGCCATCCAATCCATTTGGACTTCTTTTGTTGCCATTCATGCAGAAAACGCTAATTCTGCAATGTCGATTGGAAGATTAGATATAATGCTACAACCGTATTTCTTGAAGGACATGGAGAAGCTAAAAACGGAAGAAGAAAGAGAAGAGTACATTAAAAAAGCAATAGAATTAGTGGGCTCGCTTTTTCTCCGATTTAATGACCATGATCCGCTTGTTCCATCCATTGGGAATAAATTATTTGGCGGTTCCTCTTCCGATGATACCGTGACGGTAGGGGGCGTGGATAGGGAGGGAAATAATGCGGTTTGCGATATGACTTTTATCATTCTCAAGGCGAATGAAATGTTATGTTTTCAAGATCCGAACATGAACGCTCGATATTATTCGGGCATCAATTCCAAGGAATACTTGAAACGGTTGGTGGAAGTAAACATCAACATGATATCCTCTCCTTCCATTCATAATGATAAAGCCATGATCGAAGCTCTCGTGAATGAAGGTTTTGCTTTAGAGGATGCAAGGGACTGGGCGGCAACGGGTTGCGTGGAACCAACGATTCAAGGAAAGCATTATGGCCATACAAATTGCATGTTATTAAATTTAGTAGCACCCTTAGAGATGGCATTAAATAATGGAATCCATCCTTTAATAAGAGAGCAAGTAGGCCCACAAACGGGCATCCCCTCATTAGAAACCTTTCCCACCTTTGAGGATTTCTACAAGGCATGCAAGACACAGCTTAGCTATTTGATCAGAAAATCCATGGAAATCAATAATTACTTGGGTAAAAGTCATGAATATATCCATCCTACACCCCTATTATCTGCTTTTTTTGAAGGTCCTCTCGAAAAAGGAAAAGATCTCATCAAGGGTGGGGCAATTTACAATACTTCAGGAGTTGCTCTCGTGGCCCTCACGGACATAGTAGATAGCCTATTAGTAATAAAAGACTTAATATATGATAAAAAAGAATTGGATTATACCACGCTTCTGTACGCGCTAAAAGATAATTTTGAAAATGGCTCCGCTGAATTATTAAATAAGATAAATAAAATACCGAAATTTGGATCCGATGAGCCCGGAACACGCGATATAGCAGATGATTTAATCGATTTTTGTTATAAAGAATATAAATCCATGAAAAATTACCGAGGAGGAGATTATCTTGTTGGCTATTGGTCCATTAGTTATCACGTGGGATGGGGTCTCCTATCAGGTGCGCTTCCTTCTGGCAGAAAGAAAGGAGCTCCCTTGACTCCTGGATTAACCCCCGCACCAGGTCGATCTGACCTGTTATTACAGAACATCCATACAATTGCAAGTTTAGATCACTTGAAAATGCCAAATAATGCTTCTTTTAACGTGAAACTCGTGCCTCATCCGGGAGATTTGCATGAAAAAACATTGGATCTTTTTTCGGGATACGTACAAAGCTATTTTGATTTAGGAGGCATGCAATGGCAATTTAACATCGTAACCTCCGATACTTTAAAAGATGCGATGGTACACACCGAAAATTATCAATGGCTCCTGGTGAGAGTCTCGGGATATAATGCTTACTTCACAAAAATTAATAAGAACATGCAACTGGAAATTATCGCACGAACGGAATTTCATTGTAGATGATTAGATCTCATCTAGATCTTAAGCACGTGGTTAAAAGGAATCTTTTTAAAGGTTAAAAAAATTTTTTTTAATTCTCATTTATCCTTTTTCCTTCATGCGTGGCTACGATGCCATGAGATAATTTAAAACTCATATATTATTTTCTATTCATAATGGAAACGTTAATCGCTGATATAAAGAGAAACGCTTTAGATGATGGCCCCGGAATACGCACGCTAATTTTTTTTAAGGGTTGTCCCTTGGATTGCGTGTGGTGCCAAAATCCAGAAACCAAATCTCCCAAGCAAGAGATAAAATTTGAGAGGGATTATTGCTCATTTTGTAAGAGATGTATTGAGGCATGCGATCAAGGAGCCTTAAGTCTTGAGAATGAATTTCGAATAAAAAGGGCGCTATGTAATTTTTGCGGAAATTGTATTAAAATTTGCCCCAATCAAGCCTACGAATTTGTAGGAAAGGCATGTACGCATGAAGATTTACTTGAAATCATCTTGAAAGATAAAATATTTTTCGATAACACGGGAGGAGGCGTCACGTTTTCAGGAGGAGAGCCGACCCTACATATGGAGTATTTACACGGATTATTGATAAAATTAAAAGCCCATGACATTCACACGTGCTTGGAAACGTGCGGATACTTTAACCTTGATGCCTTTAAGAAAAAAATCTTGCCATTTTTAGATTTGATTTATTTTGATTTGAAAATTAAAGATTCAAACCTTCATGAGAAATATTGTGGCGTTTCAAATGAATTAATTTTTAACAATTTTACATATTTGAATAAATTAAATAAAATAGAAATACTCCCGCGCATTCCTTTAATTCCGGGAATCACGACTACAAGAGAAAATCTAAATAATTTAGTCACCTTTCTCAAGGCTGAAAATGTAAAAAAGGTGGGATTATTACCATATAATCCTCTCTGGCTTTCCAAACCAAGCAAAATCGGTGTAATTCCGGCTTATACTCGCTCGGAATCTCTCACAGCAGAAGAGAAAAGCCAGATCAAGGAAATTTTTTCTGATTTTGAGTTTAATGATTTCTAATCAACACGACAACAAAATCTTCGAAAGAGATATTATTTATATCAGTCCTTTTCGAAATAAGAGGAGATATTAATTAAAAGCAACATGCCCATTTCACATTTTAAATAAAAAACCTCCCCCGATGAATTTCTTTTTTCTAATACGATTTTAATATAGGGATTATTCAAGATCATTTAGCTAAATTAAATCTCTAAAATTATAATTTTATCAATATTTTAGACAGAAAATGTTAGGATTTAATTAGAGTTTCTATAATTAAAGAACAATCATCTATTTATTTTTTAATAGATCATTCACTTTTAGTCATTTTTTCATTACCATTCCTCATTCTCGCTTGCTATTTCATACAAGTATTAATGATGGGGAGGATTAAATCGATGTTTATAAAACATTACGGAAAAAATAGCCTCGTCTCATGATATGAATTTAATAATTTTTTTTGTAGATTGAAGTGTTCCTTTTTTAAAATACACAAAGATTTAATTACTATGAAGGGAAAGATATATATTAAAAAATATTTTAAAAAAAGGTGTAAAACCTCATGGGAAAAATCCTTAGAGTAAATTTAGATTCAGGGGAAATTAAAACAGAAGATACAAGAAAAGAAGATGAGGCGGAATTTATCGGTGGAGCGGGTGTAGCAGCAGCAATTTTTACCCGAGAAGTCCCTGCTGACATTGATCCTTGGGATGGAAAAAATCTATTAATATTTTCCGTCGGACCTTTTTGCGGAACACCAGTTCCATTTTGTGGGCGACATTTTGTCATGGCAAAATCCCCCTTGACTAACATTTTAGGCGAATCATCAGCAGGAGGGTTTTTCGGCGCAGAATTGAAATTTGCCGGATATGATCACGTGATCCTCCAAGGAAAAAGCGATAGGCCGGTATATCTTTCCCTTACTGAGAATAATAGTAAGCTCCATGATGCCCAGCATTTATGGGGGAAGGGGGTTAGAGAAACGGAAGAAAGAATTAAAAAGGAATTGGGAGATAACAAGTATAAAATTGCTTCTATCGGAATTGGGGGTGAAAATTTAGTCAGATATGCATCTATCATGAATGAAACGGGACACGCTGCCGGTCGTACCGGAATGGGGGCTATCATGGGAAGCAAAAAGTTAAAAGCTATTGCAATTCGAGGATCGAAAAAACCAATCGTTCAAGATCCCGAATTATTATCCAAAGCAATTAAAACTATCCGTCAAATGGTTCAAAATACTCCTCATGCTCAAGTCATGAAAGAGTTAGGAACTTTAGTACACATGGATAATTATGTTAGTGCGGGCGATGTTCCGATTAAAAATTATACGGAAAGCAGGTGGAAAGGCACCAAGAAAATTGGAGCCTATGCAGTTAAAGCGCGGGGACAACCCAAGCACCACGGTTGTTTTAACTGCCTGGTTGCTTGTCGTGGTAAAATTGAATACCAAGGAGAATGGGTGGATTGGCCAGAATATGAATTTTTAGCCATGCTCGGTGCAAATCTTTATATTGATGATTTAGAAACGCTAATCAAATGGAATGTCATCATTAATGATCATGGAATCGATTGCATTACATTAGGAGCAACCCTTGGATGTTTTCTAGAAGCAGCGGAACGTGGTTTGCTCGATGTAGATTTAAAATCCTTAGGATTCCAACCAGATCCCGAAAAAGAAGGTTCATTTATAATTTGGGGCAATGTTAAACCTATTGAGCGCCTCATCCAAATGATAGCTTTCCGAGAGGGGATCGGAAATGATTTAGCCGAAGGGGTTAAACGATTTTGTGAACTTAAAAACCTTCCCGAGGATTTACAAACTCATGTGAAAGGCTTAGAAGTGCCCGCCCATGAACCACGGGCAAATAACATGACTGCCTTGGATTATGCCACCAGCTCACGTGGAGCTTATCACTGCTTTGAACCCCTCCATTTATCTTTCATGATGAATCTTAAAAAGGATATAGGTCTGTCCGAGAAAATTGACCCTTTTAGCAAGAATGAGGCACCCATTATAGCCGTGAAAAAGATCCAAGACGCTAGCGAAGCTTTTACTGCATGTGGAGGCTGTATTTTTGGATTTCATTACACGGATCAGATAACGCCATGGATTGAATGTTTAAATGCGATAACCGGAACCACTTACACGATTGATTCTTGGATGAAATGCGGAGAAAAAATATTCAATTTGAAAAGAAAATTTAATTTGGCATGTGGAATCACCAAGGAAGACGATACTTTGGGAAAGCGATTTTTCACGCCCATCGAAAAAGGGGGAACGAAAAAAAATATTCCTCCATTAAAAGAAATGCTAACGCGATATTATGAATTTAGAGGATGGAATGCCGAGGGAAAACCCCCCTAATTTTCTCCATTTTTTTACCTAATTTTGATTTTTTATTTCGTCATTTTAGTTATTTAAATAGTGAAGAGCATCGATTTTGATGGAGTATTATTATTAATTCTTAGATTTCATGAAATTTTTTTGCCCCGGAACTCTTGAATCTCTCAATTCCTCTCTAATCTAGTGCCCCTTAATTGAAAAATTTTAATTTTATTTAAAGTATCACTAATTGCAAAATTCCATAAATAGAATTATCACCATGTTTTAAAGTTAAAAGAGGAATGGGCTTATTATTTTTATACAATTCTCCAATTTTGCTTAATTCACGATGGAAAATCAAACTTTTTTCATATAATTCATGAGACACATCCATAAATTACTCATTTACCTTCTATCAATTGAATTAATTCATTAAGATTTTTAATTATAATTTGGAGGTTTGAGCTTGAAAGGATTAAAATGTGCAAATTGTGGGGCCGAAATAAAAACACTCCCTCAACATTGCGGTCAAGACATGATCATGAACGAAGAAACGGGTCAGTTGGAATGCTGGATGGGTCCTAAATGCGGATATGTGAGTTTTGAGCACATGATTTGTGAAGAATGCGCCAAGAAAATGTGTTAATTAAAGGACTTGTTGCTCATTAAATGACTACCCTAATTATATTAAGCATTTTCAAGATAATTTTCAGGCATTCTATCCATTATTCTAAAAATTGAGAGAGATCATGAAATGAAAAGGAGATTAAAAAAAAAGAAAAAATCTAAGAATGGGCCTTCACTTTTAGGTAAATGATAGAATCTCTTCTTTTTTTACGAATAACACGCATTTGCTTTATAATGTTTTTCTAATAATAAATCATGAATAAAACTTTTTTACCATCTAAAATTAGTTTTCATGAAGATCATGAAAATGATCCTTTATTAAATTTTAAGTTGCATGATATTTTTAGATATTTTTCGTAAAACCATGGCCCGGTTAGTATAGTGGTTAGTATTGGGGACTGTGAATCATTTTTTAGAATGAGCAATTGAACAGAGCAGAAATCCCTAGAGACGGGTTCAATTCCCGTACCGGGCCCTCTTTTTCTTAAAAAGTTGAAAGTTTTATAGCCTTTATCATCGGAACCTTTTTGAGGGCATTATTTTATTTAATTTCTTGACTTTATAAGATATCTATCATTCAAATTTTTTTTCCTCTAAAAATAAAAAAAATGGCATACTCTAAATATCTTTAAAAAAAGTTAGGGAGCACGCTAAAAAAAATGGAGAATATTTATATAAAATCCGTAAGCTTTAAAAATTCGGATAATTCCCTTGCTTCCGGAGATATCTCTACAATTTTTTTAATCACCTTGCGTGAGCCTTTATATCTCACGAGGGCAAGTTCTATCTCCGATAAATAT
>JALGVJ010000011.1 GCA_029838195.1 Promethearchaeota archaeon | reverse complement strand
TGATGTCCGAATCCGCTTGATGTTCGAGTCCCTTTTTTTCATGAAATAGAAAAGCATTAAAAGGAGGAAATAAAAGATCTAACTAACAACCATTAAAAAAATACAAAACTTAAGATAATTAAAAGAAATAAAAATAAAATTGAAACAAGAATACTCAATAAATATAAAGAATTGAAATTATTATTTGAGAAAAAATAATAATAATAATAATATCAATCCTAGAGATCCTACATTAAGCAATTAAACGTAATCAACGGGTAATTATGATTGCCTCAAATGAACCAAGCATTCCAATTTAAGTTAACTTTTTAGATTTAGTTTTTTTTTTTAAACATTATCCATGTAATTCATTTATTTTGCCTTCTCGGACCGTGAGCTAACAAAATCCCTCTTTTTTCTTCCATGAGTATCATGTTAAAATAAAGGGATCTTCCTTTCTTATAAAAGCGTGTAAGAGGAGGGTGATATATAATGCTTTTTACACGCGAACCTCCCTCATGCCAAAAGAAAGATACGAGGATTTATAAAGGTTCCAAGATACATTAAATTATCGAACTTTAGTTCATTAATATAAAATATAAATATTTTATTAATGGGGCAACTAATTTATATTAATAATTAGAAATTAAAAATTAGAAATTGAGAGATTTAGAAATAAATTTACAGAGAAATCGTTTGAAAGAATTAATTGATCTTGATGCTGAGTTAAAAGATTGGTATCAAGAAACGGAAATAAAAATTGGTAAGAACATATTTACTAATATTTTAGACAACCTTGGTAAACTAAAAATTAAAGTGCTGAATAAAAATGCATTAATTGGAACGATTGATTATACCTTAAACGAAATTTTCTTTAAAAATACCACTCAAAAGAAAATTGCTGAGCGGCACCATACCTCTTCCGCATCTATCACTAATTATCGTTCAATCATTGCCCCATATGTTCCTCAAGAATATATATATCCTCTCTTCATATCTGAGGAAGATTTGCGGGTTAAAAAAGAAAAGACATATCTCTTTAAGGTATATTACTATTATTATATAAGATCTTGGATTAAACTTGAATTATTAGAATCCAACACTTTAGATGACTTTCATGATGCTATTCATTTCTTTATCGATGGGGAGGATTTTTTTGATGATCATTTATATTCTTTTTTCCTGAATGGGAATATTTGGGATCCCGTAATGGAATATGCTGGCCCTCCAGATTTTCAAATGGTGGAAAGAAATGGCAAATTGACGGATGTTCCTTTAAATGAGCTTAATTTGGGATATAAACAAAAATTTGTTTACTTATACGATTATGGAGATCAGATTACATATGATATCATCCTTACTGGATATGGTGTTCGTGATGATAATAAAACCTATCCTAATTTAGTAAGGTAAGACAAGGATTTTAGAAGACGGATACAAGAAGTGAATTTGGTCAGAAATAACAAATCTTAATTAATACATGGAATTAAAAAATTTCTTAAGTTTATCTTTAAAATTAAGGAAAATTTATGTTTTATTTGATGGAAACAATATAGCAATATCCAGAGAAGGTAAAAAAATTGTCGCATTTTCTAAACGATTAAAAAATATCCTGGAAATCTCTCAATCCCTTATTTCTGATTATATTGACGTCATTCCATTGATTTTCATTGATTATGGATTACAGAAGATAATAGATGATAGATTTTGGTGAGGCCTGGTCCGCAATCTTTAATTAGATTGCAATCTCTAATTAGATTGCAATCTTTAATTAGAATTAGAATTAGAAAGCTTAGCAATTGGCTTGCGTTATAAGGCAGTAAGGATCCTCCAAATGTACCGATTGCGGTTCGTTTGGCATGGCAAATTACGATTTTTTTTTTTTGGTTATGTTTTTATCCGTATTTTCTTTTTCTTGTTTCTTTTCTTTTATTTGATATTCCATCAAACTCGTTAAAAATTAAGTTTAAAAAAGGTTCAAAAAATAATAAAGTGTATTTAGGTTTGTGAACGAGGTGAATACTCTTACTTTAATTTTTTTGTATTCACGGGATTTGAGAATTTTTAATTTATTTCCGGGAAAATGGTCAAATAAAGATCATTTAAATCATTTGATGGTAAAAATCCCATCCCAAAAAGAAATTAAGGATTTTTGGATTCATCTTTCTAATTCGGCCAAATATTCTGAAAATGTCTTACAGCAGATTAATCAGGTTAAAATTAAAGCAACGAGAAACAAGGCTGTTTTTTCTGAAAATGATTTTAATGCTTTGATTAATTTTTTGGATGATGAATTGGCCTTCGCATTGCAAATTATTCAAAATTCAAAATGTGATCCCTTTAAATTTATTAAATTCTAAATTTTAGTTTTTTACATTTTTTAAAGGTAGTCGTTAAAAATTGGAGATTGTTAAATCCTATTCAGGCATTTCCCAGTTTGTATTTAAAGCCCAACGAGCAAATCTTTCAAAAATATCTTCCAAAGAGATTCCTCTTTTTGTTAAAGAATATTCGACCCTAATCGGTATTTCGTTAAACACTTCTCTTCTAATTAATCCGGCTTTTTCTAAATCCCGCAATCTTGAAGTTATCGTTTTCGGGCTACCTTTAATATTCTCTAAAATTTGATTAAAACGCATTTTTTTATTAATTAGTAACAAGCGAATTATTGGCATTGCGAATTTTTTTCCAAATAGGTTTAATATACTCTGGACTTTACATTCTTCAATACAATCTTTAATATTCTCATGTCGTAAGCAATGCCAATCTAATGTATCCCTTTCTTCATGAGTATTTTCATTATTACACAAGGTAAATTTTCACCAATACTTCCTACATGGGAAGTTGATTCAATACTTCACTCTTGAAAGTATAAATACTTCCCTTTATATATTAATAATAAATAATAAAATTAAAATAGTTTTGCTAAAGGGTATTAAAAAAAATGAAAGAAGAAAAAATTGAATTTATCCATGAATGTGAGTGTGTTAAACCAGAGATTCGAGACTCATATAAGGATGCCAAATGTACTGAAAAGCAAATAATAGAATGTCATGGGTTAGATTATTTAAAATCTATAAAAAAGGAGAAAAAGTAGAAAAAGATGAGTTCTTCGAAAAAAATTGCCATTGAAGCGCATAATTTGACGAAAAGATTTGATGATTTAGTTGCTGTTGATAGAATATCCTTCAAAATCAATGAGGGAGAAATCGTAGGGATCTTAGGTCCAAATGGTGCCGGTAAAACCACTACCATTCGATTAATTACTGGAATTTTTAAACTAGAGAATGAAGCGAAAGTAATGATTTATTCACAAGATCTAACTAATTCACCTAAACAATTAAAAAAACAATTTGGCATAGTTCCTGAAGTGAGCAATGCTTACTCTAATTATACCGTGTTGCAAAATTTTATTTTTTTTGGTACGATTTATGGATTATCAAAGAAGAGGATCACAGCGCGCACGAGCACGTTATTAGAACGATTTGAATTAAAGGATAAAATGCACACCAAGATAAAGGCTCTTTCAAAAGGATTAAGGCAGCGGGTTAATTTGTGCTTAGCTCTGTTGCATGAACCATTGATTCTAATTTTGGACGAACCTACGAGTGGGTTAGACCCTATGTCCGTAGGAGTCGTCCGTAAACAAATTTTAGATCTAAAAGAAGAAGGAAAAACAATCCTAATTACAACCCATAACATGCAAGAAGCTCAACAAATTTGTGATAGAATCCTTATAATGAACCATGGTAAAATTATTGCCGATGAAAGTCCTGATGATCTACGTAAAAAATTCAAACCCTCTTCAACCCTACTTTTCAAGGTTCAAGGTAGCTTATCTGTAGAACAGAAAAACGATCTAAAAACTTTCTTTAACATAATAGAAGAGTCAAACAACCGAATAAGTATAATTTCTAATAATCCCTTAGAGGATATTTCAAAGCTCAATGAATTTATAAATAAAAATAAAATTAATATATCTGATTTCGCATTAAAGGAAACCAGTTTGGAAGAAGTGTTTATTCATTTGATCAAAACCGATTCACACTCAAATGGAGGGGTTCATCATGAAATATGAAATTATAAATAACATTTGGGCTCTAATAAAAAAAAATATTACTCTTTATATTAATAAAGGACCGGTTTTAATTTTTGGATTGTTGTTTCCCTTTTTCATGGTTCTCTCTTGGATACTAGGAAGGTCAATTTCTCTTGTACAAATTTTTATCAGTATTGTCGCAATGACTTCTTTTTTTACCGCCACCGCAGTAAGTCCTGTAATTCTACCCATAGAAACACGAGAAAAATCATTAGAACGACTTCTAAGCGCCCCCCTTTCTTTAAATGAAATTTTATTAGGGATTACTCTTGCATCTACGCTTTATTCCGTGATCATTACCTCAATAATTGCTATAATTTTTCTCGCTTTACTCTCCCTTTTCATGCTTTCAATTATCTCCTACTTTTTAATTTTTTTAGGAATTGTGTTGATGGGCATTTTCGGGTCTCTTTTAGGTCTTTTAATGTCGGCTAAACCCACGGATCAAACATCAGAGATAATGGTTCTAATGAACTTGATAAAATTTCCTCTCTTATTTATTGGAGGGATTTTTATTCCGTTACAAGAAATGCCTTCTACTGTAGCTTTTATATATTATTTCTCACCGATAACGTTCTTAACAGAGCTCTTAAGAAGTGCTGTCGACCAAACTAATATAATTTCGAGCGGAAACAGTATTCTCATCCTAATCCTCTGGATATTAGCATTATTTGGCCTTAATTTCGTATTACACGCAAAAACCATGCCAAAACGCTTCTCTGAACCGGGGGGAGGTCCTAAAATGATGATGAAAAATAAAAACAAATAAATCAAATAAAAAAAAGAGGGGATAAAACATGGTATGGGAAAATATCATTTCTGATAGGAATCTTTCTGAAGAGAATATCATAAAAAAGGACATTCTTAAAACGGGGAATTTCAACATTGTGACAGTCTATTTGGGAAATAATCAAGAAATTCTACCTCATCCGGAACCTTATGCTGTTTTTTTTCTTGTTTTACAGGGATCAGGTATTTTTACTAAAGAATCAAAGACCTTTTCCTTGAAGAAAGGTTCCGGCATTTATTATGAGAAAAATGAGGTAAGAGGTATAAAAAGCAATGATAAATTAGTGTTGTTAGGGGTACAAGATCCTCATTAAAGTAAAGGGTATGAATTTAAATTATCCTCCTTAAAATGCTTTTTTTTCTTGCTAGTTTTTAAGATAATTTTTATTTTCTCTCATCCATAAAAATATTTGTAGCTTGCATATTTGCATTTTAATCTTACTTTTTCATCGATCTAAAAGTAATAGCTTTCTTGTTTTTCTTGTAATTCATTTCACGTGCGATAGCGTCCAGCATGTTAATATTTAAGGTAAAGAAAAGTTTAAGGAATCATAAATTTTAGATGGGGTAATGGTAGAGAGAGAAAATAATATAAGACAGAGGCGGTGGAGAAGAGGATAAATTTTACGATTAATTTTTAGATTAATTTTTAAGTGAATTGGGATCAAGGAGGCGAAATTAAAGGAAGAAATTTGGCAAGTTCTTTATTTGAGGAGAGATTAGTGGGGGGGTGTGAATTTAGATAAAGAGAGGCATGCATTTTTATTTTGGGATGCAGTGGAATTTAAAATGTAAGGAAAAAAAAGGGTTAGATTAGGTATAATTCGAATAAGATTTTCAACTCTTTTTTTATTAAAGGTGTTATAATTTCTTCCATTTGGTCAGAGAAAGCTGCATCTTTATTCTTGCAGGTTTTTGCGACGGCGTGGATAAATTTTTTCAATTGCTTGCTCACCATTTCATTGGTATTATTTAAGACGAGGATGGCATGAAAATCGTCGCTGGTTGCAATTTCAACCGTGAAATTTTCGATGATAATGGCTGTGGTCTTGCTGGTGCCTAAAATGGCTCCAATCATTTCGAGTATTCCTTTAAAGCCTCCTGTTATTAAGACGGGGTCATGGGTAATTTTGCTGGTTAATTTTTTCGAATACACGGGGATGCCGGATGCGTGGAGGACGTACAGGGCTTCTACTTTTACCGGTAGGAGATATACTACATATGGATTAATTATAATAGAGATTACGAGCAGCAAGGCAAGAGAAATCAAGGGAGTGCCATAAAAGGACTGAAATTCTGGCATGGTGATGGATAAGGAGTTGATAATTATGCCAAGTGGGATATTAATTATAATATTTGCCATGAAAATGAAAGAAGCGATGCGAATGCTTTTTTTTTGGAGATCTTTACTTTTTCTTACCATTTTTAAACCGGCGAAAAAAATCGTCAAGCCCGTAATCAAATATAAACCGCTTCCAATAAAGGTCGACGAGGGATGAATAACCCAATACATGCCATTGAAGTGGACGGGATTGGTCAATAAAGAATAGATCAAGGCGCCTTGAAAAAAAAGCATGAGCATCTCCATTAGCCGGTTTTTTTTCCAAATTTCTTCTGCAAATAGAAAAAAGGAAAGGGCTCCCGTAGTTACTGCGATACTTGAAAATATCATGAACACGGCACTGAATAATATTAGGGAAAGAATCACGAATAATGCCCATAAGGCGAAAAGTATTAAACCCATCATTAAATAAAGGAGGGATTTAATTTTTTGTTTATTATAAATTAGAAAGCAGGGAAAAAGAGCCATCAACATTGTTAAAAAAGCGATGATTTCGATTATCATTCTGGGCAGCTCTTTAAATTAATGTTTTAAAATTAATATCAATGCGCTCTTTTAAATTTTTTTTTCCCCAATGTTTAACTCTTTTAAGTAAGAGGCGGGGTATAAGACCGTAATTTTTAAGAGGAAGCTTTCGATTGGCGGCGGCATGTTAGGAGGAGACATGATGTTTAATAAAATCGTGGTTCAAGATGAAGCAAAACGGATTTTGGATGGATATGGAATTAAATCGGAAGAATTTTCTTCGGGGTATTACGTGGCAGATGCCATCGAATCCGTGGGAAAGCTCACGGCGAAAGCGATTGATGCGGGGGTCAAGATTTTTAATTTAATTACGGTGGAAGACGTGAAGATTAATGAGCAGAATCGTGTCACGGGAGTTGTAGTAAATTGGAGTGCAGTAGAAATGGCGAAATTACACGTAGACCCCATGACATTTGAAAGTAAATGCGTGGTAGATGCGACGGGGCATGATTGTAGCGTGATCAATGTTGTTTTGCGAAAAATACCTGGAGCCCGATTAAATACGCCAACATGGAGCATTATGGGCGAGCTTCCCATGAATGCGGAAATTGGCGAGAAAATCTTATTGGAAACCACGAAAGAGATATATCCCGGCTTATATGTGGCAGGGATGGCCGCTAATGCTTGCTCGGGAGGGCAGCGCATGGGCCCTATTTTCGGAGGTATGCTTCTTTCGGGAGAAAAAGTAGCGAAGTTAATCATTAATGCCTTAAAATAATGAGATTTTTTTATTTTTTCCTTTTTTTTCAGAAACTAATTTAGGAATATTTGAATAATTAAGGAAATTGTTTGAAAAAGAAGTGCTTGAAAAAAGACTTAGCTTGTACGAAAGAGATTTTAATTTTCATTTTCTATTATTTTTTTAAATTTAAAATTGTTTGAGTACTTTTTTTAAATTGGTTTATTTTTTATATAAAATTTCCAAGAGATCCATACGTATTTATTCACATCTTTATGGATTAGGTTCCCGTGAATCGTACAACCGTATATCCATTTTGTTGTCCTTATTGCAATTTTATATTTAAGTATTGTTTTGTAGACTTCTCTCATTTAGATCATCATGTTTCCAAAGGAAAATAAATTGAAATAATTCGCTAATTCTTCAATGTTGGTATAAAAAAACTTAATTTTATAGGAAGATATAGCCCTCCCCTCATCATGTCCGCGTTTTTAGTTGATTGGATTATTTTTTCGAAAAAATTAGGGTTAATAAATGGTATGGTGTTTAATGGAATAGGTATAAATTGCTTATCGATATTTCTTTCCTTCTTCGTGGAATATTATTATAACCTTAATGAAAAGATATTTCTTATTTTATGAAATAACATGAATTAAGGTTCTATTTTGTGTTTTTAAAAAGGAAAATATTGAAAACAAGTTTCAAGAGTCCTTCACGTTTAATTTTTAATATTTAGCTAAGATGTTGATATTGGGCGTTTAAAATCAAGGAAAGAAATAATTATTTAATCAAAATAAATCAAGGAAAACGAGATCTTAAATTCTTATTATAAATCATCTTTTTTAATACCTGCTTGTTTTAGTATTTCCATTAGGGTTCCTTTAGGTAATTCTTTTTTATGAACAGGTACAATTACTCTCTTTTTTGATGTTGGGTGATAATAAATATGATGGCTCCCTTTAATTCGATCTAATTGAAACCCTTTTTCCTTTAATATCTTAATAATTTTTTTTGGTTTTAAAGCAGGAAGCTTAGGCGTCAATGTTCACACTCATAGTGTATTCCAGAGTATTTTCTTCTGTAGGAATTTCTTCCCCGTGAGTTCGTAAACTCTCAATATATAATAAAATGGCTTCTTTTGCCATTAAAAGAGCTTCATCAATAGTATCTCCAAAAGTAACACATCCGGGTAAACTTGGAACTATTACAGTATAACCTCCTTCTGGTTCCTTCCGGAGTAAAATACGGTAATTTAATTGTTTCAATTCAATTCTTATTTTGAATAGAATTAATGTTATTATAATATAATTTATTTTTTCTTTAATATTCTTTGGTATAGATAAAATAATATTCCAAGTAAATGTAATTTGTTAGAACCCGAAAATTTATAACACTATTCCTGAGTTTTTAGAGAAAAATTAACTATTGATTTTTTCTTTAAGATAACACGATAAAAAAGCGAGGAAATAAATGATAAGTTAGAATTTTGATTTATTTTGGTTTGTACTTTTTTTAGAATTAGTTTATTTTTTGTTTAAAATCTCCAAGACATCCCATACGCATTTATTCACATCGTTATGGATTTCTGTACCCGTGAATCTTACAACCGTATATCCATTTTGTTGTAAGTATCGCTGTCGTTCTGCATCTTTCGTGCGTTGGATTTTCGACGAGTGATAATCGTGGCCGTCCAATTCTATTACTACTTTTTTTTCTAAAACAGCGAAATCCACGCGATATGGCCCGATATTTACTTGGGGGATTAAATTTGGAATATATTTGATTGCTGCGATGAAGAATTGCACTTCAATGGGAGATTCGCATTTTTCTAACAAATTAGAAGCTTCTAAATTTGATGAATTTAATGATCTCATTTCATTCCCGCAATAGACACAGAATTTGTTGCTAACTTTATTTTCCGTTCCACAGAGCTCGCAAAATCTAGTTGAGCGATTATCTTCGGATATTTGGGAAGCGATGAGTTTTTTATCAATTTGGAGCTTGGGGGCTTTATTTAGCTCAACGCCATTAAAGCAACGCCTGCAAACAAAGCGGTATCTCGTGCTAATCGAATACAAAATATTCATGAGGTTTTGACCTTCTTGTTGAATATTTAAAAGATTTGCTTTTTTCTTGTCTGCTTTTTTCTTATAATAATATAAAACAGGAATGAGTCCGATCAATGCAATTCCATAGGTAGCTATTGCTATAACGATGAAAATTAAGATTAGAGAACATAAAATAGAACAGAGGCAGCATGAGCATTCACCAGCAGGAGTCATGCGATATCCCCCTTTATAGCGCCGATCTTCTACAAAATAAGGCTCTTTGGGGGGATTTTTAATTAAATTCGCTGTATAGGAGGTTTCTTCTTGCACCATTTTCATGGCTAATTCAACGGGAATGGCGTATACCATTAAATCACAATGTTCGCAATAAGTAGTACGTTCTCGTTTTCTTCGTTTTCTTTCTTCATTAGTGAGGGGCTTTTCATGAACGAAATGGCCGCAAGTTTTACACTTTTTGAGGGCTCCTTCCTTTATTTGGACATTCATGTTGCAGAATTCGCAATAATACCAGACCATGTTTCATATCAACTACGTTTTTTGATTTAATATTTTTTTAATTTTTTAATATTAGAATTCGGGATAATACCCTGCTTTATTTTAATCAAATTCATGAGTTTTTATTTTTGGTTAAATTACTACTTGGATTTTTGTCAAAATTATTTGAAATGCATTAGATTTAGGAGAATGATACTAATTTTTAAATGATTTCAAGATTTCGTTTCTCTCATGACGCGAGTCACGTGGTGGGTTTTGGTAAAATTGAAAATATCGGAAACGAATGAATCGAGGGTGCGTTCATGAGAAATGATGATGAGTTGTTTGGTGTTCAGTTTATTAAATACCTCTTGCATTTTATTTACTTGAGCTTCACTGAAACCATCGGTGGGCTCATCAAGGATGAGTAAGTCCCTTGTTTTGACGTTTGGATGCTTGAGATTAATGATTTGATTTAGTGCAAGGCGATATGCCAGGGATAAGGCGCTTTTTTCCCCTCCAGACATGTCCCTAAAGGGCGATTCATGTCCATTCATGTAAATAGTGGGTTGGAGGTTTTGAGGATCTACTTCGAGTTCAATGTTAGGATCTTGGACCAATTCAGCGAACCATTCCCTAAAATAATTGGAAAAGTCTTGAGCTGTAGCTGCTAAAACATTGCGCTCGATGTCGCGGAAAAGAACGGGTAATTGATCACTAACCCAATCATGTATTTCCGTCTTAAAGGCTTTTCTCTTAAGTAGCTTTTCTTTTTCTTTCAAGTTTTCTTTCAAAATTAGTAATTCTTGGTTTAAATGCTTAATATTTTCTTCCAAGGCACTTTTTTCTCTTTCTAAATTCGTTAATTCCTCTTGGACTTCATTCATTTTTTCATTTTGTTTATTTAAATTTTCTTTTATTTCTTTTTCTTTAGATTGTAATTCCTCGAAGGAAGAAATCTCGTATTGAACTAATATTTCATTCATTTTTTTTTGCGCTTCTTCAATTTTTTCTTTAGACGATTGCACTTGATTTTTAAGAATCTCGTGTTGCTCTTGTTGTTCATGCAACAAACTCGTGAGATTCTTCTTCTCGATTTCGATTTCATAACGTTTCTGCACTTTTTCAAGCAATTGTTTTTTATCGTCTAGCATCTTTTTAATATTTTCTAAATCCTGGAGGACTTTTTTTAAATTATTTCTAAAGTCGACTAATTCCTTCTCAAAACGCTCTTTTTCATGAATTTTTTGATTACAGAGGGGACATTTATTATCTGCTAGGAGCTGTTCAATTTGTTCAATCGAGTTATTCAAACGTGTTTCTTTTTGCCTGAGGGCAATTTCTTCTTTTCTTAAATCCTCAATTTGCGTGGTTAAGTCTTTTTTATTTACCTTTTCGTCTAATTCAATTAATGGGAGGGCATCTAATTTTTCTTGCGTTTGTTTGAGTTTCGAATCGTTTTTTTTTAGATTAGATTCTTGCTGTTGGTGTGATTGGGATTCTTTCTGGATGATTTCTTGAAGAGCATTCATTTCCCCCATTTTATTTGAGAGTTCATTGAGGTCCTTATCGATCATATCCTTGATTCCTTTTAATGTTTCTAATTCTGTCTTTTTATTAGTTATTGCTTGAGCTAGCTCTTGTATTTTAGCGCTTGATGTTTCAATTTCTTGCTTTTTTTCGGGAATTTCTTCTTCGGGATTACCAATATTATTAATTTTTATTTTTAAAGTCTTGAGATCGTCTTTCAGTTGCTTTTTTATCTCCTCTAAATTCGCAATCACGTGTTCATATTTTTCAATTTCAAGAACATCCTTGAGAATATTAAAACGATCTTTCGGTTTTGCTATCAAGATTTCTTTAATTTCTTCTTGAGGCGTGTAGACCGTGTATCGATAAATATCCACGCATTTTCTATTTGCTGATTTATAGCGTTCGGTCGAATAGTTCAGTAAGTTTAAAATTTTTTTTCTTAATTCAGAAGCAGAATATTCGGTTTTAGTTCCGTCTTCTATCAACCATCCTTTTTTAGATTGCGTGATGCTTTCTTTACCTTGCTTTATAGTTTTTTTGAGTTCACGATAAATACTATACGGTTTTCCATTGAGCGTAAAATGAAGTTCAACTGAACCGCGGCTCTCTCCTCTTCTTAATAACGATTCAGCGGGTAAGTCTCCCATGGTCCCAAATAAAGCAAATTCTATGGCTTTTAATACAGAGGATTTACCGCTTCCGACATCTCCGAAAAATAGAATGATGGATTCAGGAAAGGTTAATTCCAATTCTTTTATGCTGCGAATATTTTTTATCTTGATAGTGTTTAAAATCATATCTTGCTTTCCTCCATGTCTTCTTTTTGAATTCCCAAGATATTATAAAACATGTTGATGGCATTTTGTACGTAATCTTTTTTAGTTTCCTCCTCTTTCATGGGGTCTCCTAACTCTTTTAATAATTGATGAATGATCTTTTCTACCTTTTCTTTAGTTATTTCTTTAAAATTGGATTTTTGAGCATGTTCATGAATTAATCTGCCTTCAATTTGTTCGATGGTCATTTGAGGCCCAATCGAAATTTGCTCGTATTCTTTGGACGATAAATGAATTTTATTTATTAAGATTTCAAAAGCGCCTTTCTCTAAAAAGAATTCTGTAATTTCCATGGAATCAATCTCCAAAGGTTTTCCCGCAGATAAAGTTCCTGCTATTCGCAAGGGAATTATTTTATCCTCGATATTTTTCTGTTTAGCTTCTTTCTTAATTAGTTCCAGTACTTTTTGTGCAGATAAATTAGATGCATCAATAAAGATGGGGAGCACATCTTTAATCTTTAATGGATGAAATTTCACTTCCAAGGTTCTCTTTTCTAAATCAGCTTCCACGATACAAAATCCACCATGTTGAATTTTTTCGAGTTCCCAGAAATTCGTGGGAAAAAGACATCCGGGATAAATTACTCTCTCTTTTAAGTCCGTGCTTGGATTTAATTTAATCGTTTCTCCAAACCGTAATTTATCAGGAATGGTCTTGTGAGCATGTCCGCCAGCATAATACCAGCAGTTATTTGGCAAAAAAGATCTTGGCAACCCTTCAACTTCTTCATAATCACTCTCTTTAAGTTCCGCCAAAAGCGTGTGAAGCAGAAAAATTTTATTGCCACTCTCCCCTTCCATTGCGGGGAGATTTAACATTTCATAATCAGCTTTTTCCAAGACGTTTTTCCTGGCACGCATTCCCGCCAGTTTAATGCCCGTTTTATCATCTTGGATCCATCTTAATCGTAAGGGGTATTTTTGTTCATTTTCATCCCATTCTGGTTGACAAACATTAGTATAGAAGCCTGCGGAGATCAATGGGCGGATCATGGTTCTATTCGAAGGCGAAAAATCATGAGAGCCCATGATTCCATAAACCGGAATATCATTATCTCGTAATCTTCTCAATTGTTTGATAGAAAGATCCACCACGTCGACTTTTGGATTTGAATTATCATAAAGATCACCGCACATGAGAACAAAATCCACATTTTCCTCCAAGCAGGTGCTTATCATCTGTTCGAAGGCTTGATATCCTAATTCATTGAGCGATTCTCTCCGCCATGCTCCTAGATGGCAATCGGATACGTGGGCAAATTTTATTTTCAATCTATTCAACTCCTTTGAAAGTTATTTAAAATTTAAAATGGACTTCTCTTTTTAACGGAAGATACGTTTTCTTTTTTTCTATTTTCCAAGTCTTGTTTAACCAACTCTTCAAAGAGAGGAATTTTAATCGGAATGGCAAATTTCGTAAAATTGGAGGTGATGATGGCTTCTCCTTTATCCAGACTAGCGATGTTTTGAGAATCTTGAGAAAGGTCTTGCGCAGAGCTATGAATAAGTGCATCCCGTTCGGGTCCCATTTCATTACCCAGGATTATTTTCGTATTCATGTTGGCTAAGATTTCCCGAGGTATGAGGGAAGGTAGCTGAGTAATGGCGATTAGTCCTATTTGAAATTTTCGCCCCTCTCGAGCTATCGTTCCGAATATATTTTCCCTTGTTTCTAGCACGTTTTTACCAATTACTCTGGGTGCTTCTTCTAATACGATAGTGATCACGGGGAGATTTTTTAGTTGGTCGTTAAACTTTTGTTGTCTGTACTCCCAATAAATGGCCTCCGTGATGATCGATGCCACGAAAATTTCTTCATTTCCTCCAAAAAGAGAGGTATCGATAATCACGGTTTTCCCGTCTTTAAGATATTCAATAATATCGTGAATGATGGTTTCATGACCATTAAATGTATAGATTCCATGTTCATTCAATTGTTCCTCTCCATCTTCATTGATCGCGACGTCTACATTAAGTAAGATTCCGAGCCTTCTTCTTAATGCATTTAAAGTAACTTCTCTTACGCCGGGAGCGGGGTCATCCAAAAAAATATGGCGAATCCAATCTTCCTCGTATCTTCTGTAATATACAGTTAAAGCTTCTTGTTGCGCCGGCGTGAGATCGATAGTCCCTACTACATGCCCGGGATGTAATAATTTTAGATTGAATTTTAAATCAATACAATGGGGTACATGACGGGTGGTGTAATATCTAATAAACTCCGAGCTTTTAGGATGGTGTTTCAAGCTTGAATAATACTCATCATGAGGGTCAAATACTAATTTTCCGACATCATGGTTTTCAAGGAGATTATATAATATTACTTTTACAAGATTAGATTTTCCTCTTCCCGTTGTGGCCGGTATGAGGACATGATGAGTTAAGACCTCTTTTGCCTCTAAGCTCACGGGTGTTTTTAAAATTTTTGAGCCACTTCTCACCGTTCCAATCATCATGGGATTTTCGAGGACGGCTTCTTTCAAAAATGCTAGATGTTCATCTTGGATTTCAAACGCATTTCCAAAAAATTGAGGTAATGATTTGGGTAAAAAAATGGTATAATGTCCGGCATCGTGTTGGATTCGAACGAGAGGTCTGGCGAGTGCTAATACATACGTTCTGAGTTCAGGTTCATAAATTCGTAGATCAGATTTTTCTCTTTCCAAATTATAACCCGCCATTAATTCTAATGCCGCTTGAGGGACTTGACTTTCATGTACTAAATCATTGATTTGATAAATAGCATAATCATCCTTGCTATTGCCGGATACGAATAATTGTCCAATTTCAAAAACTTGATCTGATTTTTGCCTTACTATTAATTTATTAAAGGATCCCGCTACAAATTGCCCGATAATTTTTCCTAATTCTGACATTTTTCTACATTTTTATTTTTTTAATATTTTCTATTATTTTAACAGAATGTTTTGGTTAATTGCTTTTATTTTAATTTTTTCTTATTTTATTCAATAGGTCATGCGCTTCAATGGAATGAAGCCGTGGAAGAATGTATTTTTCATGGTGCTCATCGGAGAATTCCGATAAAAGCAAGATTTTATGGGTATCTAATTCACGATAAGCAACTCGTGAAAGCTGATCTACTTTTATCAACCCATGAGGATAGCCCGGAAAGGATAAATCTTTTGAATTGTTCATTAAATTTGAAATCACGTGCTCCCGCTCCTTTTGAGTCATGCTTTCTGATTGTTTAATATAAATATCAAAACGAAAAGGAAAGGGGGAATGGGGATGGAGCTTTACAAAATATAAATCTGCTTGGTTATCTACCCTCGTAATTTTATAGATGGGATGATAATACCATGGTGATTTAGGATATTTGTTACTTGCCAACGAATCGATTACAGAAATCAAGCTATCTCCTCTATTAGTAAAAAGGCGGCATGTTTTTGAGAGTCCCGTCACGATTACTCCCGTTTCTATGGCTTTTTCGTAAAGTTGAGTTGCCAAAATGGATTCTCCCGCTTGACCGGTTTGCAAGGAGCCATCTCTTACAAAAATCTCATCTTCTTTCATTTCTTGAGCAATGAACTCTCGACCATACGTCCATTCAGCAAAACGTCGGGCGATGGAGGCAAATTTTTCTATTTTAGGTAAAAATCCCACTTTCCCCCTGAACGTGACGGTGTCCATGAGGGGGATGACGATATCCATTTTAGGTAAGTATCGAGCGTGATGCTCTTCTCGAGGAAATAATTTTGTAACAAATTGCACGGGGCCGCTCACTTTACGAGTTAATATGGTCACGCTATAGAACTCGATTACCTCAGGCATTTGGCTGAGTTGTTCATACTTGTTTTCATTGAAAAGAGCTCCCGCAACTCGATTTAAACAGATACAAAAATCAGCACTTTTCAATACAGGAGCGTTTCCTCCATCCACAAACCCAATTCTTTTGGGCTCATTACAATCAGGAAGTTTAAAAATACGCTCATCTGAAATTTGAAATACTTTATCTCCCGAACCCAAGACATGGGGCACGTCATCGTTTTGAAATTCATTTTTATGCGCTTGGAGAAATTCGATACAAGATCTCAAGGGAGACTCGAGCTCTTTTTCTTTTTTAAATTCAAAAATTTCTTCCGAACTTTCTTTCCAATTATTCATGAATTTCTCTCCTCTTTTTCATACCTCATGAATGAGCCGCCTTTTCCGGCCGAATTCCCTTATTACTAATTTTTTTATAATTCTTATCAAATTCATTTTTAAATATTTTTGTTTTTCTTTAGATTCATTTCATGTTTTTTATTTCAAGGGAGCATGGCGGGATGGACTCTACTATAATTAATCATATTCAATAACGTGTAATTTAAATTTCGCCCGTGAAGCTCCCACGTAAATTTGCTTGATAAAATTATCATATCGTTCGGGATTCGTTTTTTTAAATTTTTCAATAGTCGGAATCAGGAGGAAAATGATATCACGCTCCAATCCCTTGAACGCAGTGATGGTTTTAAAATATATCACGTTTTTTCCTTGAATTTCTTTGGAGTGCTGGTTCTCTTCGATGGTAAATAAACTGTGAGGTTCAATTACGATCACGTCTCTTTCTACCTGAGAGGTATAATAATCTGCCTTTTTATTTGAGGTACAAGCCGGATAAAGAGTTTTTAATTTATGATACGATAGAATGATGATTTTTTCCGGGTTGATTGCTTGGCTATAAAAACGATTTTTAATCATTTTAATCGCTCTTTCAAGAGCTTCTTGTCTTGACGGAACCCTCACGTGGGTAACGTCGAAGCCGTGAATGCCTGAAAAAGCCTCATAACTTCCTAAATGGGTCTCCGATTGAATCCATGACGCAATTTGGACGGTATTTCTTAAATTCCGATTCAAAATTAATAAATCTTTTTTCTCATCCATGCCGAATTTTTTCGGATAAAAATTTTCTCGGAAAATGGTTTGAGCTTCATCAAAAAATACATAAAATATACCTTCCTCAGGATGATTAAAGAAAATAGAGAATATATTCCAGAGACTTTCATCAATATCTTGAGCTTCATCGATTAATATGGCATCATATTTAAAACTCAAGGGGATTGTATCTTTTAGTTCTTGGAGTTTTTGAGAAATGGGTGCGTATTTGAATTGTTCTAGGCATTTTCGCAAATATTTTTCAGTATATATATCAAAAGTTCCTTTTAGTAGGAGGCTTGAAAGAAATAAATTAATGGAATATACATCAATATTCCCTTTTAATTGCTCAGGAGCAAGGTCCAGTTGTTTTGCAAGGAATTGTTCAATAAAATCTCTCAATTCTCGATTAAAACAAAGGAATAACGTTTTTATCCCGTGCCGGTAATTCATGAGCGCTTTTTTCATGGCGATAAAGGTCTTGCCGGAACCGGCACTTCCCTTAAAAAAGCATTCTTTCTTTTCGGAGAGCACGTTCAGTAAAAAGTCTTGAACCTCATTAATCCTGGCGAGCTCCTCTTCTCTAATTTGATAATAATTTTGAAGAGAAACATAATTTCGGATGTTGGTCCCTAAAAATTTAATGAAGAAACGTTTCACGTCCGGTTTATAAACGCGATAGAACTCATGTTTATCCAAGAGGGTAATCAACTGTTGCTCCAAGGGAGAGATTCCCACTTTTCCACCGTTTTCCCATTCTTGCTGACGCTTTAAATCCGATTCGTCAAAAACATGATCATTTTCATATTGGAAATAGGTGAACTCCTCCTTAAAGTGCGTATTTGGAAAAAATACCATGTAATCAAAATTCAAGGGAAAATAAAGTCCTTGTCGGCTTTCTTTTAATAAGAGGTCGGGATCCGGTTCCTTTTTAGCCACTTTCACGTAATAATTCAAGATTTGATACATCGAATTCTTTGCTTGATCAAACGGATCTTTATCTAATTTTGTTTTTACTCCCGTAATGGAATTCGTGGAGTAAAAAATGGAATCTTCCACGCTAATGATCCCACCCTTCACTTCCACCACGATAAAACCTTTTTCGGGATGAAATATCAGAAAATCGGTTTCTCCGCTCGTAGCATCTTTCATGTTTTCCCAGCTAATGGAATGCCACGAATACCATTTATCAGATAAGCTGTCTAATAGTTTATAAAATATTATTTCTGAGGTGGGGATTTTTTCTCTACGCTTTTTGAGATCTTCTATCGTCGGAGGATATTTTTTTACCATTTTATACATCACTAATTTTAATTTGGTTATTTTATCTTTTGGGATCTAATTTTCTCAAAATTTATAATATTGCCTATTATTGTTTTATATTATGATTGAAGTAAATATTATTAATATTACATTTCATGGAATTCTTGAATAATCTTAATAACAGTTTCTTTCATTAAGTCTTTTTATTTAAATTAATATTTAAAAATATATATCATAATATGGTATAAATCATATATAAATATTTGGTTTAAAAAAAGATGATGAAAGTCGTTATATTTTAAAATCACTAGGTTTAAATTTGTATTTGCGAATTAATATAATATGGCATTTTTATTTGAGATAAATGACGCCTAAAAATGATTTTTATCAAGAGCTAAAGGATTTCATAAAAAAATCAGTGGAAGAGGGAGTAGATTCAAGGGAATTATTAAATACAATCACGCCATACTGGTTTAGATATTTTAATTATACGACTCATCCATTAGAAGCTTTTAACCCTGAAACTCGCTTAACAGCGGAATTAATAAATCTCTACGTAAATCGCCATTCTGAGATAAAATGGATTTCAAAATATATAGGAGCCGTTAAAGACTTGCCGGCAGCATTACATGTTGCTATTATCGGACCAGTTGGCATTGGTAAGCATCTTACATTTAAGATTACCTGTCAAATCCTCTCGGAGACACATCCGAATATTAACATCGCATTTTATGATCTTACAGGATTTGATTTCTTAACGAATGAAGAGCTCTCGGATAAGCAATTAAAAAAGCTTAATAATGACTCTTTTGATGTTCGAATTCTTTCTTGTCCTTCTTTTCTTTCCGCTTCTTTCATTCGTAATTTAAACAAGTATCGAGAAAATACAAGATTAATTTTTTCCATTTGGGCCCTTCATGATTATTTAATTACCGGTAATCTTCAAATAAATAAAGAAATATTTTTTCGAAATTATTCGAGGCAAGAAATAATAGATATCTTCACCAAAAGAGTAGAGGCTTTTTTAATAAAGGATCAGCTAACAGAAAAATATAAAGAAAATTTAAAAAAATACGTGCTTCCGGAAATTGCCTCATATTGTAATGGGAATTTAAAAATCGCGTTTTTAGTTTTCGAATTATTGCACCAAAAGGCCCTCATCAAGAATGTACGGGTTATCGATGGTGCTTTTATCAAATCCATTTTGCCCCCATTAATCGAATTGAAAAACCAAAGAATAACCAAAAAAGAAGCAGAAATATTGCGCATTTATTTTTCTCTTCCCGGAAAATTCATTACTACGTCTCATTTAATGGAATTTGATATTGAACATTCTGTAGCCTGGAAATATCTCGAAAAAATGACTAAAAAAGGCTTTTTCCATAAAACGCCCGGAAATCCTTCCAAATATGAAATAAATGAATTATTCCTAAGTTGGTATGAAGAGCGTATCAAAAAAGAAATGATCTTTCGGCATTTTTAACTCTAAAAATAATGAAACTCTTCCATTGAAGCTAGAATGTATTGAGAAGTATTCATTCTAATGGATTTGATCTATATTTCAATCGAATCAAACAAAATATTATGAGAAAGCTTAAACCATAACTTAAAAATGGCAAATATCCTACAGGAGCAAAAAGTACAAACGAGATATTGGAAATGACGTGGACTGCCATCGCAAAGAAAAGATTAGTGGAAAAGACATAGATGAGGCCAATTATTACGCCTATTCCAATAAGCAAAAGAATATTTAACACGAGATTTAGTCCTAAAACGCCTGTAAATATTCTAATTGGAATATGAAGAAATGCAAACATCGTACTACTTAAAACCACGCCTTTAAATATACTTTTGAACTCGGCTTTATTATTCCCTGTATTTTTATTATAAAATTTACCTGTAATTTGATTGAGAAGATATCCCCGATAATATACTTCTTCAACTAATACATTGCCGAAAATTTGAGCAAATAAAGCTCCTATAGAATAAATTAAGCCCCGCTCGGTCCAATAGGGATAATAATATGGTGAGCCAAAGGATATTAAATTAATGAGAAGTAAAACGAGATTTAAAAGTAAGTAGAGTACGAGGTAAAATAAGATCCCTCCTTTTAGTTGCTCTTTTTTCAATCCGAGCTCTCGAACGCTCAGTTTTCCTATTTTAATGATAGCTAACCATACCACTAAGAAAAAAAGCAATAAACTCATGAGGAGTGTCAATTGGATGAGATGGAATGTCTGAATTTGAATGAACGTGAGTAAATCATATTGATATATGACAAAAATTATGAAAATAAGCAAGCTACCATAAAGAATATAGGTTAAAAAAATAAAACTCCACGAGTGTTCTTTTAGATTTTCGATGTTCTCATGTACAAATCGCCTATTTATCTTTTGAAACATGATAAATAAAATATTTA
The DNA here is from genome assembly GCA_029838195.1 of Promethearchaeota archaeon. GTDB lineage: Archaea > Asgardarchaeota > Lokiarchaeia > Sigyniarchaeales > SOKP01 > JALGVJ01. The sequence goes on along the minus strand of JALGVJ010000011.1, from coordinate 91,159 downwards.
TTTAATTCAAATTATTTTTGATTGCTATTTTTAATAGAAAAAGATATTTTAATAAATTTTTAGACCCTATTAAGAAAATAGAATAATCTTGGAAAAATTTTAGCTATTTTAAGCAGTCAAGGTAAAAAAAAAAAACCACCATTATATTAATAAAAATTTAATTTCAGATACTTTAATCTCTTTCTAATTAAAATTTTTTTAAGTGCTTCCTTATATTTTTTAATTCCAAGACAAGTTTCCCAATCGAGAGAAAATCTACACTTTTTGCAAGTTTTATAAATACCATGAGCATGATATAAATTAAAAATTGAAATGAACAGTCCGAATAGCAAAAAAGAAACTAGAAAATTCTGGAGGATAGCATGAAATAAGTTAAAATTCTTTAATGGCTCTAAGAAAGAAATTTCGGATTAAGACGTGTTCATAAAAGATTAAAAATAAAATTATTATTAAGGTATCCACGAATTTTTAAATGAAAAATTATATTAGAATTATTGATAATTAATTCTTAAATTCAAATACCAAGAGAATAATTCACATGCCTACCTTACGAATTTATTTAGATGCTCATTTTGATAATGATTTATCAAAAATAGAAGAAAAACTATTTTTAAATCCGGATAATTTTGCCCATTTTGATAAAAATGATGAAATCACCCATTCCGGATTTTACAGCATGGATGGGCGCATTTTTCATGAAATTGAAAATACAGGATATCACGTGGCAAATTATTTTCGAAAGGAAACAAAGATATATCCTTCTAAGAATTCTGAATTATCTTATTTTAAACTCCTTGAAGAAGGACGTAATGAACAAGACCGAGTTTATACATACCCCATGCTCATCAAGTTAATTTTTAATAAACAAAAAGGAATCTTGTGCTTTTATAGCAAAAAAATTTTGAAGAATGAAGCAGCTAATGAGATAATAGAAAGATTGCAAAAAATAGATGCTTTTAGTTTTAAATATTCATTATATCATAATCATCACAAGTTCAAAAAAAACACGTTAGATGATTTCTTATTATCTTTAAGCGATTCGAATAATTTTACTCAAATTGGGATTTATGATGAAGATAATAAATTAATTGCGAAAAATGAAAACATATTACAAGAAACTGAGAAAATTGCCGAGTTTCAAAAAGAAGTTAAAAAAGGAAATTGGGAACACGTCCAACTTGTTAATGAAGCATTAGATTTTGAGATAAGACTAAGTAATAGAAAAACGCAACATTTTCTTACCTTCATTAATGATTACAAAAATGATGCTCACCTAATTTATTGCGTGGATTACTTAATCTCGAAAATTCGAAAAACAATTGAATTTGAAAAACAAAAACAAACAAGTCTTATCTGGTTTGGAAAAAGAGATAATTAATTAAGAACAGGTTTATTAAATGGCATTTTTAAAATTGGAGCTTGTTAACCATCGTTTTAGATTAAAGTTTTGGAATCCAAGCAGATTCGCTTTTAATAATATTATATTTTTTCATTATTTTGTCGTGAATTCTCTTTAATGAGAAGAAATATTTTTTCCCGTGCAGAGGGATCCCCTCAGACATGGCAAATAAACTCGTGCAACGTCTTTTATAAATCATCTTAATGAATTCAGAGGGGGTGTATCCTAATGGTTCAATTGGAACGGGCGTTTTTATTTGTTCATATAATAATTTTGTTCGCTCAAAATAATTTTCAGGTAAATTTTTAGCGATTACGATGATATCGATATCGCTACGCTCATTAAAATCTCCTCTTGCGAAGGAACCGTATAATATAATACATTTTGGATTTAGAGTTTCAATGAGATTTTCGGTAAAATGTTTTATCCTATTATAGCTCTCTTTAACTTTATCATTTATTTTATTTATTTTTTTAATAAATATGATTATTTTTTTAGCATTTTTTAGCGCAAGATCAGCTATTTGCTCATCATGATATTCATGAGGCGAGCCAGATGAATGTGCATTCACATGGCGAGATGGGATATAATGTAAATCTAATACTTTACAAGCAATAGATATAGATGATATATCAACGTTCTGATTTTCGAGGATTCTTAGCAATTTAGTTAGAGAATGCCCGAATGGAGTTAATCCAAAACCATATAATATTGCTTTCAATGCAAATTCAGCAGCTTGTTGGCATTTAAAGCAACACCAATTATAAAACCCATTTTCTTTATCAACAATCGCTGATTTGTAAGTATTCTCTGCTTCTTTCATCCAACGATTATATTCTTCATGATCAAAAATTTAATTTTCACCTTCTCTTAAATATTTTTAGCTCCGAACTTAATAAGTTGAGCTTTAATAGACTTGAGGGCATGTAATAATTTCTCTTTTCTTTCATTTTTCCTTCGTAGAAGGTTTTGAACTCGTGACAATTTTGTTTATTATAATATTATTGGATTAAAATAGTATGTTTCAAGATTAAATCTTTATGGTGAGAATTCACGTAGACAATTTTCTTAATTAATTAGAAAACAATATCGTCAAATGAAAATAATTTTTATCGTCTTCTTAATTATTCTGAAAATTCTTTTCTAATAATGTTAATGTAATTTGGATTTCTCCATAATTTCCATGCCTCCTCTAAAATAATGTTATCTTCAACTTTAATATAGGAGGGTTTCAAATCGAACTGGGGTGGCTCCTCATCTAATATAATTCTAACATCATCTATTCTTTTGGCTCGTATGGGATTATGCCCTATCCAATTTTGTAAAATGATTTTATTGGGCAATTTAGGTAAAATATATTTTCTAATAATTATTTCCAAAAGACGGTCAGGAAATTGGATCGCTATGGCATCTTTCCAAGGCAAATCTGCCTCAATTTCTTCTTTCATTTTTTCAAAGATTTCAGGAATATTCTCTTTTAATAAATCATTAAAGATTTTTCCATCTTTAAATCCCCATTTAGACTGCAAGTGATTTGTTACAAATAGCATTTTAAAATAAAGCGAGGTTGACAATTAACTTAAGCAATTTATATCAATTTTATTAAAAATTAAGGTGCCAAATAAAATTATTTTTTAGCCTCTTATTAAATTTATTAAGCTTTAATTGATTCAAGGGCATGCTCTAATTCTTCTCTTCTTTTCTTTTTCTTCTTCAAGATTTAAAAAAAATTGTTCACAATTGAGAATGAGAGCTAATTTTTAATTTTCGTAATATTTAAATATTTTTTATAAGAGAAAAGATGATATTAATCTATATTGGATTACCCCTTTTTCTCATTGCTGGTGTTTGGATATGGATTGAAGCTTGGCTCTTTATAATAACTTTCACGCTAAATATTTCAATAAATTTCCATATTATTAATAAGAAGAACCCTCAAGTTCTCCGAAGTCGCATGAAAGTTAAAAACGAAAGAATCACGGAACAAACACGTAAAGCTGCTGGCTCGGATAAAATTATTTTTCCTTTAATTTCAATTGGATTTATAGGTGCATTTTTATTACCAGCTCTGGATTACCGCTTTCAATGGACGAGAGTTCCTTTATTTCTGACGATTTTTGGTCTTATTGTGGCAAATATCGGACTCCTAATCATGTATCTTACCATGTTAGAAAATCCTCATGCGTCTAAATTATTAGATCTCGAAGAAGATCAAAAACTCATCGATACGGGATCATATGCCCATGTTCGACACCCTCTCTATTCGGGAGCCATCTTAATGATTATAGCAATTCCCCTCGCCTTAGGATCTTGGATTTCATTCATTCCAGCTGCAATCGGCGTTATTAGTCTCATTGTCAGGATAAAATTTGAAGAAGAATTACTCATCAAGGGATTAGAAGGATATGTGGATTATAGAAATTGCGTGAAATACAAGCTTATTCCAAAAATTTATTAATTAACGATATGATATGGACTCTAGAAAATAATCATGACGCCTGCGTAAATGGGCTTGACACCTAAATTTATTTTTTTATTAGATCCGTGTAGGTACCATCCATTATTCTCGCGACATATCTTCGACCTTTTAACACCCACATGATTTCATGTCCTTCTCTTGTTTTTTTAGCCCATTCTGATTTTTTATTTCGATTCTGTTCAATAAACCTGTATCCAAATAAATCTAAATACTTTATCCCGCTAGAAAATTTTTTAATGGAATATTCTATTCCGTCAATGTTTACGTGCTTTTTTCCTTCAAATATAGCTTTATAAATTTTCATGGCGTTTTCTTTCAAGTTAGTCATGGTAGATTCTCCATCCCCCTCTAATTAATTTTAAAAAATTAAACTTTCCAGAGATAAATAACATGCCTGTTTTTAAATAATTTATGAACGGGATGATTATTGAAAATTAAGGATTTTTTAAAAAAATCAAAACTTCAACAATTTAATAAATTAGATCGGCATGAGAATTAAATAAAACGGAGATTCAAGTGCTTTTTGAAGAAGTTTATTAATAAAAGAAACAAACCTGAAACATGATAAAAACTGAGCCAAATCAAATTAAATTTTAAGGTAAAGGATAATTGAAATTAAAAATTTTAAAAATTTAGAGGAAAGCTTGTTGTACGCTTGAATAAAAAATAAAGAAATAACAATGGCCGAAGAGATTAAAGATTTTAGATTTGAATGTAAAAGATGCGGAAAATGCTGCACGGATAAAAATACTTTAGTGAATGTCACGTATTTAGATATTTTACGCATAAAGAACGCTTTAAATTTAAATTTTGAAGAACTAAAAGCTGTTTTAGGTTTTTACGTGATGGAAGAACAAATCACTGAAGAGAACGCTCGAAAGTTGGTTTTAACTCCCCTCAAAACCGAAAGAGGAATGGCCTATATCGGCCTTTTAAAAAAACCCTCTGGTGCTTGTTATTTTTATGATGAGGTGGGAAAAAGATGTAAAATTTATCCGGATAGGCCGATGTTTTGTCGAACCTTTCCCTTTACTTTTCAGCTCCTCCTCAATAAAAACGATAAAACAAGGGGGAAAATTAAAATGGGGTATGCGGAAAAAGCAAAAGAGTATTGTGTGGGAATAAGCAGGGACTCCCCGAAAATTGATGAGCGACAATGGATTGAAATCGGAAAAATCACCATTGAGGAAATGAATGCTAATGCGGTATTATTAAATAACTGGAATGTAGCCGTTAAAGAAGGTAAAATACGACCTTTAGTGGATAATTTTCTCCTATTAATATTCCAATTGGAGGAAGATCCGCACGAAGATTAAAACATCTTGCAATATTAATCTAAAAAATTACTCTCTTTATTAAGCAAGCCGTATTTTATTAATTAATCGAATAGGGAATGCGAAAAAGAATACGAATAGGAAATAAAGAATAAAGGGTCATAATGTTATATCAAAATTTCTTAGATCTTTTTACCAGTCGTCCGGGTTCTATTGAAAGCATTCTTTTTTTCATCATTATCTTGGCACTATTAATGATCATTCCCATTGCCGGAATCATCATTTCCTTGATAATTTTTATCGGCATCTTAACGGTTGAAAATTTTCTCGTAATAAGCGGATCCATTGATAAGGACATTCATATTAGCTTTTTGATGCTTCTTTTAATCGGGTTCTCTTTTTTCTATTTATATTTAATGCGAAAATTTGAGCATCGTCCAATTAAAGCTCTTTTTGTAGGACAATCGCTTATATATTTATTACCTTTAATATTATTAATTATTAATTCAATAACAATTTATGTCGGCCCCAGAACTCAAGATTACTATTTCCAATTAATAGCAGGAGTCATTATCTTAATTTTCTTATTATTAATTCCGATCGTGGGAGCAGGAATTTCCATTGCATCTTTTATTGCAATTTTATATGTAATAGTAGAAAAAGCAGATGAATTTTCTTTAAAAAACGTGGAACTCTATAGTATATTATTGGTAGTTCTTGTCATGTTAGCCGTGGGATATGCGCTTATAGTTTTACCAAAGAAAAAGGTTATTATCATTCAAATTGCATGTTATTGTCTTCCAATCTTTCCTCTTTCGTATCTCCTATTCAATGATTATTGGATTTCCGGAGCAATGCTCGGAAGCATCATCCTTATAATAGTTCTTTCCCTAATTATAAATAGATATTCGGCTACTTTTAAAAAACTTACTGCTCGACTAAAATTGAGAAAACCTCAGGAGCTTAAGCAAGAGGATTCTTAAAATTCTCCTTTCAGTTCAGAATTCTCCTTGCCATGGAAAAACGAGAACATATGGGCACCATGATTTTCTCATTTCGTTAAATTTAAATACTTTTTTTTTCATTAAATATTTGACCTAATATTAAAAGTATTAGTTATTAATTTAGTATGAAATATATCTTTTCAGTCAATTGGTAGGGGTTATTAAGCTTGAATAGGAGAAAAAAAATAAAGGAGTTATCGGCTTTTATTTTTAATTCAAATTTTAGATTAGACTTGGTATACAAATACTTAAATGGGGGATATTTTGCCTTATTCTCTGCTCTTACAAGCGCACTTTCCATAGGAATCGCATTTAAATTATACTCTTCCGTAGAGGAGTTTAATTTTTTCACTAATTGGATTAGCGATTTAGGGAGGGGACCGAATGGAGCGAGTATCGTTTTTAATTTGGGCGTCATGAGTACGAGTTGTTTAATGTTCTTTTTTCATTATTACCTAATGAAAGATTTAAAAAAGCAACAGATTCAAAAGAAACTGAGAACGCTTACTTGGATTTCTTGCATTTGTTCCTTATCCGGATTATTTTTTGTGGGCGTATTTCCATTAGATTTTTCCACCACGCTTCATGGTATTGCAGCTTCTTTTTATTTCTATGGAAGCTTTTTCTGGTGTGTTTTGTATACGTTACTAGAACGGAAGTCACGAAAAATACCAAAATTTCAAGTTGTTTTTGGATTTATCGTTAGCTTGTTTTATTTTTATTATAATATTATTGCTCTTGGTGCTTTAGTAATCCCTTTTATTACAGAGGAAATCGTGAAATTTTCGGAATGGTTAACTTTATTTGCAGCGTTAGCATGGTTAATCGAGCGGGGTTTTTTTACGATTTTTTCTTCTTCTACTGGAATTTATACTCTGGTGTTTTCTTCTCGAGGATTAATGGTAAGAAAGAAATTAAAAAATCGCAATCAGTAGAAAGTAAAACAATAAATTAAAACCTTCTTTTTTTTTAATTATAATTTGAATTTGAATTATCCTGATTAAAAAATCTACTTGCTACATTCGATTTAAAGGTAAAATCTTGATTTAAGAAGGGGCTATGGTTTATTAGTGGAGAAAGAACAGCAGAGAATTTTTTATTTTTCCACATTTTAATTTCATGGATTCATGATAATGTAATGGAATTTTCATCGAAAATTTAAATTTGAATTTCCCATGTTTGATGCTATTGCTGACGATTATGCCCGCAAGCGTAGTAAACCTTGGAGGCCTTTGGTAAAATTTTTAAGTAAAGTCAGGGAAGAAGGTGCTAATTTTAAAGGGATTTTAATTGATCTTGGATGTGCTCATGGTCGACATTTTCACTTGTTTAAAACTATTTGTAAAACGGTAATTGGAGTGGATAATTCTTGGAACTTATTAAATATCGCATTAAATACTCTCAAAAATAGCGATGATTTAAATGAAGAAGAAAAAAGGATCATTCATCTCTTACAAGCAGATATATTAAATCTTCCATTTCGGGAAAATTCTGTGGAGAATATTTTTTCCATCGCTGCTTTTCATCACATCCGAGGAAAATCGGAAAGAGTATCCGTAATAAATCAAATTTATAAAATCTTAAAGGATGATGGTTATCTCTTAATGACAGTTTGGCGAAGATGGCAAAAAAATTTTAAAAATTATTTCATTGGAGATGCGGTAAAACGCTTTTTGATTCCTGGCTATTCTCAAAAACAGCGAGAAAAGAACCTTTTTGAATTTGGAGACATTCTTGTTGGATGGACTTCAAGTAAGACAAGGGAAACCCATCCGCGATTTTATCATCTATTTTCGAAAAGAGAAATTAAGAATTATTTTGCCAAATTTGAGATTATAGAATTTCAACGTAGTGGGGGTCCTACTCAGGAAGATAATTATTTTATTTTAGCTAAAAAAAGAGAATGGAATGAAAAAAACCATTTTGATGCTTAAAGCGAGAGAAATCCTCCCGAAAATGAAAAGAAATTATAGAATGAGTAAATTAATGATATAAATTTCTCCAATTAATTATTTAATGGCAATTAATGGATTTAAACGCATTAATAATATACGGTTTAAATCCTTCATAATGCTCCTCGATCAGGGACGCATGAATGGAGAAAAGGCGTTCAGACATGTCGCAATAAAAAATCGCATGAATGGAATTTTCTCTATAAAATCGCTTCCTTATTAACTTATTGCGTTTTCCATACCAGATCGTTAATTCATGGGTGTTTATCCAATCATTTTCTTTTTTAGACACGGTAATATTAATCGCATTGAATTGTTCGATGGTTTTTTGAACTTCTTTTGGATGAAAGAATTTAAACCGTTCTAATTTTGAATATTGTAAATCAATTTTAGCCATAGCGCCCCAGATCTCGTCGTATTGATTAACAGTTTCCCATGAAATATAGCCATTTTCCGGATCTCCTTCTGCGGAAGTTTCTTCAAACCAAATGGGCATTTTTGTAATGCTAATGTTAGATTCTGGTTTTTCATAAAAATACGTGGTTTTTTCCAGCGGCATTTTGGGTTAGTTCATTATTTTTAGAAAGAATAAAATGTATCAATTTATTAAATTTATTTGTAATTTTAAAAAAGCGAAAATTTTTTAATAGGTGTTGAGACATTAAAAGAAGAAAAGCATTTTTAGAGGGAATTTCTTTTTTCATTTCATGTCATGAGAAGTTCTTTCATTTAAGAGTAAAAAGATATTTTTTTTTGAAAAATCATGATGTTTTAGTTAAAAATCCGGATTAAATTTTAAAAATAAAAAAATCATTGAGTAAAACATTTAATTTTCTTAAGAAACAAGAATAATAAAAAATTTAAAGATGTAATTATTTATTTATTAATTTTTTTCCTTCTTCTTGCCATTCTTTTACACGCTCAGCGGAAACTCCTTTTATTAACATTCCAATTTCTTCGGGGTCTTCTTCAATTAAATCTTGAACGCAGGAAATTCCGATCTCTGCAAGCTTTTTAGCAGTAGCAGGCCCGCAACCGGGAAGTTTTGTTAAAGGAATAGGCTCCTCTGCAGGAATTTCCTCTTTTTTCTTTTCTTTTTTGGGCTTTTCAATGATTTCTTCTTTTTGTTCGGGGACTTTTTTCTTAGGTTCAACTTTTACTTTCTTTTCCTTTTCTTTTTTTGCCTTTCTCTTTTTACCCGTTTCTTCTGGAGTTTCTTTTATTTCTTCTTTTTCTTTTAGTGGTTTAATTTTTTTCTTTTTCTTCTTCTTTTCTTTAGGTTTAAACGGTTCTTTCTTAGCAGTTTTCTTTTTAGGAACCTCTAGAGCCTTAAGTTTACTCACGTTGAAATCGTGTATAGTTTTTCTCCGATAATCTATTCTTAACCCTAATTCTTTAAGGAGCTTAATATCTTTTCCTGTTTCTCGTATTTCTGGTAAAGAAAATCCTTTTCCTTCTCGTAAATGTTTATCGCGTGAGGAGGATTTTACCATGGCAACAACCTTTTCTGACATCTCAAGTAACCTCGTTTTTCTTAGAGAAACATGTACACTAATTATTGATAATTATTAATTTTTTCCCTTTAACCATATCTAAAGATAAAAAGCCATGTGTTTTCGATTAAAAATATTAATATTTTGGCTGAGGCATTTTTAAATATAGAATAATGTAAAGAGAGATTAATACAAAATTTATCTGCGTTCTTCAATGATTATTTCCAATTTTTCTAATTTTTTTAATATTTCTTCAATTTCTTTCCTGGGTTTTTGAAATTGGCGTGCAATCTTAAGCGAGGATGCCTCTCCCGTGCAAGCCAAGGCAATCTTATATTCTAAATCATCAATAATTCCCATGGAATAAACTTTATCCAATACATTCTTACTTAAAAGGGATTTAGGGAACTTTTCCGCAATTTTACCTCCCATGGTAAGAATTTCAACATCTATAATAAAGCTTGAAAATCGGCTTTTTTCTCCCGTTGTTCTGAAAAATTCAATATCAGAAGAATGTTTTTTCCAAAACCGTGACCCTATTTGTTGAATGGCTGTTTTTAATTGTTCGAGATCATCATCTGCGTCCGAAATGGAACAACATAATATTCTCGAAAGGGGATGATAAAAAATGAGCATGGTAGCATCTTCAGATTCAATGAGTCGCAGCATTTCATTTATTTTTCTTCCTTTTGCCATTGCCGCATGGATATTATCAATCGTATCATTAATAGCACGGAAGAAGTTCGGAAATATAATGGTTCTGGTTATATTACGTTTTTTGAATTCTTTAAAACTCACTTCTAAAACAGCTATCCCGCTCTCCCCATCAATTAAAAAGATTTTATATATCACTATGAATAGATTCAAATGCTTTTTTACATTGATAATGGAATTTAATATTTTTAATTCTATCGAATATAACGCCTTCTTTTTAATATTTTACATTCCCAAAACGCCTGAAAATATCAATAACATCTCATTTGGATCTTTAAGAAATACTAAGGCCTAAATGTACATGGTAATGAGTGATTTAATATTTTGAGAGAATTTTCTGAGCGAATCGTCAAATTGTTGGATCTCCACGCCTTTTTCAAGAAGAAACAGCAGGTATAAATCGTATTTTCCGACTTTAATTCTTTTGAATACTATTTTTTTACCTTCATCCGCGACGCCCGAAGATACGATAAAATCTTGTTTTAACATCTTGAATTCTTTAAATGTTTTGTAGAGGGTCTGAAAATGAGGCGCCGATATTTCAAACACTTTTCCGGATATTTGATCCATGGCATAATCCGATAAGATTATTCCATTTTCATTTAACAGTAAAAATGCACTAGAATTAGTTTCTTCTGCCAACTGCTTTAACTGATTTTTAAACAATGTTCTGTTTGGACTTAAGTGAGAAAGCCCAAATGAGTAGGCTGAAATTAAAGACCATTGATCGAAAATTGAAGTCTCAAACACCTTTACGAAAAAGGTGTCAGAATAATTTTTTATTTCCTTTTTAATGTATTCTGCCCGTTTTCGAGTAGGAATGGATTCTTTTAGATCGGGGTCAAATTTATTTAATACAACTACTATCGAAGGAAATTCATTTAATTCTTTCAATTTTTGAATTAGGGTTTTATAGAGCAAAAGGGCTTCTTCAATTCGATTTTCATCTTGGATGTCAATAAAATAAAATAGAAGATCAATATTATACAGATAGACTTTATATTGTTCTAGAAATTTCTCCCTGTACCTCTTTTGCCCTCCTAAATCCCAAATGGAAATTATGGACTGCTGATCGGCAAAGATTTTTTCCGAGGTGCGGGATATGCCCTTTGTTGGTGTGGATTTTATAATTTCCGAATACTTTTTCTTAACGCCCAATAAAAAACTCGTTTTACCAGCTTGGTCCAAACCACTTATGAGGATTTTAATTTTTCGGCTCGAGGAAAAAATCTCTTTTAAATTCTTGGTATATTCCAGTAATTCTAATCTAAAGTGTTCCATTTCTTTTTGGTATTTCGTGCCATTGGGAATCTTCTGAATTTTAGAGGCGGTTTCATCCATTAGGATGCGTAAATAATTCATGTTATCATAAAAGAACGTGTTATTTTCTTCCCGTATTAAAATGGTTATCGTAGCAGCTTTAGCATTTCCTCTAGCCATTTTATCGGGGATTAAGAAAAAATAAGTAAGCCCATTTAATTCTAAATCTGGAAAAGGAAGAATTCCATAATAGTTCATGCCCTCAATATCTGTTCCCGATTGATATACTTTATCTCCCATCAAGAGACTTATTGTCTTTATCGCTATAAGAAGTGCGTCTTGTTCACTTAGACTAGAAGGCCACTTATTTACGAAAGTAGGCCCATTTTCTTCGAAAATGCTCAATACAATAGATTGAATGAGGTTTTGGTCATTTTTACCATTCATGTTTATATCTCCTGATGGTTAAAGAACCCTTAATTCAAGAGGCATGGTCGATTGAAGTTCCTTTTAATAACTTAAAAGTTATTAATTCTGGGTTCTTTAAAAATAATGTAAATTAAAAAAATATAAAATTTTTGATATTAACATTTTCGGTAAAAATTCACTTGCAAGAGGGATCTATTAAAATCTAAAAGTATATGCACCAAGCTTGGATTCTTTAAGTGAAACAAGAGCAAATTTTTTAAACTCCTCTATGGAACCTTCAATGAACTTTTTAGGGAAATATTCCATGACTTCTCGGTTAATTAATTCATGAAATTGACCTTGCTTTTTAATCCATGTCAAGAGTTCGGTTTCTACTTCCTCATTAAATTTGCTTGATTGGCTGTAAACTCTTGTGATACCATTGAGCGGTAATTGAATTTTATCAGAAAAATGCTTGAGATCCAAATTTGTGAATCTCGAAGTGACTTTTTGCGAATTACAATCAAAAAGAGCAAGATTCATGGACCTAATGGTTGAATATTCCGTGCAATATTTCTTTATTTCTCTGACTATTTTCAATCCTAATTCGAATGCATTTTCCGATTCGTGAAGCTCTTCACCAATTAATATTTTAACTGTTTCATTCAATCCGATAAATCCAATGCCGAGGATTTGATCTTCCAAATTATATATTTTTTCATTTTGTTCATGTTCACTACTACATAATGGTAATTGCCTATTTAACAGCCTTTTCTGAATGAGTTCTTTTTTTTTCTTTAAAATACCCAAACTTAATTCCATTTTTTCCCGTAAAATTTCCCGAAACTCATCTTCATTTCTGCTTAAATATGCATATCTCGGTAGATTTAACGTTATTTTCTGAAGAATTCCGTGATTATAGAATTTCTGTGGATTTTTAAATTCCTCCTTTAATTCTTGAAGTTGGCCCCCTCTAAGATTGATGAATATTGGAATGTTAGGCCCTAAGCTCTCCTCCCATGTGGTTTGGAAAAAGCCATGATCATTTTCTTGTTTAACAACATGGTCATCAAGGTAAATGAAGTGTCTCGGTGTTACTAATGGTTTTTTCTCAATGCAACCCTTTTTGAATAGATCTACTATGATATTATATAATTTCAAACCTTCCTCTGAAAAATCTCCCAATATTCCTTTTTCCTCTCCTTTTGGCCCTATTGCCGGAAGCTTTTCGAGAGAAGAAACTATTCCTGGATAAGTAGAAATGAATGTAATGGGTAACCTACGCCCTGTCGTGAGATTTAATTGATTTAGTTCATGTATTAACAATTTCATTGTTCTTTTAACGTGCTCATCATCCAATCCCCTAATATAAGGCGCAAGAAAATCATTCAGGAATAGATACCCTTGAATGCCATTAAATTCATGGAAAGTCATGGCCAACCATTTTGTAAGATGCAAAATAGCCTCTTCAATTGTGCGTGCGGGAGCATGTCTACATCCGTTTCGATAATTTTTCAAGGGTGGCAACCCATTCTTTAAAATTAAGCGGGGATCCCAATATTGATTAGTAGGTTTCAACTCAAAATTCTCTAAGCCATGAATGTAAATATCTCCATATAAATGAGCCTTTGACTCTTCTTCACTCAAGATCCTCAAATGAGTATATTCCAAGGATAGCTGATTAGCTGCAATTTGATGCACGCTTTCTGGGAAAGCTCCTAATTTTTCGGGAGGATGCTCTAATATCTCTTCATAATCCATGAGAGGCATTCCAATTCTTGTATACAATTTCCTCTCTTTTTCAAAATGTTGCTCGGATAAAATCGAACATACAATTTCGCGAATGTGTGGGCCTGACAGGAATTTTATGCCAGAACTGATAATTCGCCGGGTAGTTAATTCTGTAATTTTATTCGCATTTTTCTCATCCATGCCCGTTTCTTTTACTATGCTTTCAAATATTTTAGAGGGATCAAAATCCACCATATCGCCTTCCGTTCTATACACTTTAGGTAAAATTTTAGGTAAAAACTCCATGAAACGCCTTCTTTTCTTTTTTATTACAATTAATCTCTATAAAAGATCATATAATTTGTAAAAAGATAAACAATATTATTAATGGCTTAGGTTATAAAATTTAATTAAAAATTAACACGAGCTCACGTGATTTGAAAAGAATCTTTTATCAACAAAAAAACGTTTAATATAATTATTGTATATATTAATTAGGTGGAAAGCACGCCCTTAAGATTTAAATATTAATTTATGACTTAGATATCCCATGAAATTTTTTCCTTCTCGTCTTGATCTCAAGGATTTCTTTTTAGAAATCTTTTGGTTTCTCTCTAAATCCGATGTAGAATTAAGAAATCCTTGGATTAGTTGTTCAGAGATCGAATTTTTAAAGCAATTTGATGAATATCAACGAGATCAATTTTTGAGGCAAATTCCGTTTATTAGAAAAGAAAGGTGGAACTACATCTCGATAGATAAAATTGCGTTTATTTTAGAAGCAATGGAGTTTTTAAGAAAAGATTTGCAAGTTCTCTCTGAATTATTAGATTGTCATGGATTTGAAGTATTAATCCAAGAAATCTTAAAAAGGAATGGGTATTATTCTTTAAGAAATTTTCATTTTTCTGATAAATCTAATTTCAAAAATAAAACGAAACAAAAGAAATACGAGATAGATGTCATTGGATTTAACAATAAATACATGCTATGCATTGATGCAAAGCAATGGCGAAAAAAGGATTCATATGCTTCAATAAATAAGGCGGCAAATTTACAATTCCAAAGAATTCTTGCTCTACAACATAATCCAAATATTTTATCGGCAATGCTTCAAGGTTTAATTGGCATGTCGAAAATGAAAAGACTGAGATTGCCATTTTTCTTGGTACCAATCATGGTTACATTAGAAGATAATACTTCACGATTTAATGAACAAAACATTCCATTAGTATCTATTTATCAATTCAATGCTTTTCTCCAAGAATTTTATCTTAATCTTCCTCATTTCTGCAAGGTTAAGGTTAATAGGTTATCTTATCAGGCTCAATTATTTTGAGAATTTTTTTTTATAATTCCTAAATATTCGAATACTTGCTTCTTAACGATATTAATAGCTAAACTAATCACGCCTCTTTTTGCTTTTGGATGAGAAAAGATAATTAAAATCAAATCTCGAAGCTCCGGTATGTTTTCTTCGAGAAGTGCCAAGTCTAAAATCCCTTGTTTCCCTTTGATGGAAACCATTTCTAAAGGACCCGCGTTTAACCAATTGATTATATCATTACCAATATCAGTTAAATTCTTGCTGATTGTAATGAAGATCTCATCGGAAATCATGGAAGAAATAGCGGATGCTAAAATAGTTCCATCAGTTTTAATTATTGCCGCTGCTTCAATCTGTAAATCCAAAGATAATAATTTTTTTAAAATATCATTCATGTTTTGAGGAGGAATTATTTTCTTAGCAGTTACTTTTTGCTGATTTCGGATTTCTTCTTTCCGTTTATCTTCCGGTACCTTTAGTTTTTCTGATAGATTTGAAAGGAGGGATCTCATATCTTTTATTAACTCTTCGGAGAAGTTTTCGGATGCATTTGGTGGTTGAATTCTTTCTATTGGCTTATTTTCGCTAGGCGGGGTTTTTATATTCGGGATAATGATTTTAGGCACTTCTTCTGAGAGCCCTTCGGCAATTTTGGGCAAATCTTCTTTTAATTTACTTTCATCCTCTCTATTAATTTTAGTAGCAAGGGGTCTAAAAATTCCCTTTTTAATGATTAACGATCCTTCAAAAGGAGGAGGTGAGACTTCTTTTAAATAGTTTTTATCTTGAGATAGCCCCTCTTCTGGAGGAGGCTTCCGTTCTTCGGACTGAAAGGATTCATTAGAAATCTCTTCTTTAAAAACCTCCATTTCATTTTTATTATTGTTGGATTCTTGAGGGATGGGACTTAAATCTAAGTTAACTTGTTCAGTAGGTGCCTTGGTTTTTTGTATACCGGCAAAAAATTTTAATTCTCCCGGAATGGGTTGGGTTCCTGGAGTTAATTCTTGATTTTCTCCCTGCTCATTAAAGTTATTTTCTGGTAAAAGGGTTGCGGGTTCTTTTTTTTTCCCTAAATTAATTTTCAAGCGAGGAGGTTGAAACGATACGGGAAGGAGTGCTCCACATTTCCTACACGTGTTGCCATTCATTTCAGAATTCGTTGCACCGCAATTAGGGCAAATTCGCATGTATTCCTTACCTTATTTCTTCTTTTTTAAAAAAAAAAAGCGTTATAAAAATTATAAAATTATCAAATGATTATCCTTATCTCTAAATAAAAGATAAAATATTAGAAATATAAATTTATTTTAATTTTTTTTAATTGAGTTCAATGGTAATCCATGGCATGGCATCACCTCTTACACTGAACGTAAGGGATTAATAGGGAATGGAAACTACTCACTTGTATAATATCTCTTTTAATAAATTAGCGAGCGATTCAAAATCCTCAATGTTAAAATTAGGATTGTTTTTCAAAATTAACAGATAATAGGGGGGCGTTTCCGAACCAAGAGATATTTCCTTGAAAATGAAATATTTTTGAAATCGTTGGACTAAAATATGGTTTCTCATTTCAGTACTCATTCCCCTTCCTTCTCCTTTTTTAAAAGATTCATTTAAAGTTAGAAAATAAGGGTTAGAACGAGAGGTTAAGCTCTTTGTTTCCTCATTATCATAATACGAACCAATAATTAAGGAATTGTTGTCAATGATTTCCACTCCATTTGCTAACACTTTAATGGCAAAATCCTTAATAAGCTTATCTATTAATTCAGATTTAGGATATAAATTCAAGTAAATTTCTGACATCACGTGAATAATATGGGGTAAGTCAAATATCGTGGTATTATAAAAAAAGATCTTGTCATAATTAATGTCTTTTTTAACCATCGTTTTAATGTCTTGCTCTAACGTTTTCATCTTATTTGCGGCGGATTTCACTAGGGCAGGATCATATTTATGAAGTAAAATATATACAGGAGGCGAAATTTTAAATTCTTCGAATTTTTTAATGACATCTTTTAAATAATCGATGGATTCTCTATAGCGTGATTTTGCCAAGATATCTATGACATATATACAAATTGAAGTTTTATCAAAATACTTGCTTGGATTCTTTAAATAACTAATACGGTATTTTAATTGTCCTCCAAGGTCCCATTCACCAATCTCTTTACCTAAAAAATCAAAAATGCGTCTCTGCGCGCCTCTTGTAGGTTTTAAAAGAGCTATTTTCGAAAATTCGCGTTGTAATGCATAAATGATTGTTGTTTTCCCGGCATTATCTAAACCCGTGAATAGAATCTTCTCGGATTCCTCAGCCTCTTTTTTTTTCACACCAAGATGAGGGATGCTCATTATTATTTCTAAGTTTTAAATATTTCATTAATTATAAAATTAAGCTTACTTAAATTTATCTTTCATCTATTTTTATATAATTAAAAATTTACTTCGCTTTAAAGAGATTGAAAATTCGATTGAAATGAAAAATCTTCTTTATTCCATTCTTGTTTACAATTAATGGTTGGATTCAACGAACAACATGCGAAATGCATATAAATTACTCGTGAAATAAACATACTTCCATGTTGAGTTATTTTCTTCTTTTTACATGGATGAAAAATCATCATGCGTTAATCTTAATTAAAAGAGCAAGATCTTTTAAATGAGGAATGCAATCCATGATAGTAAAGAGAGGCCTTGAAGATTTAAGATTACTTCTCCTGATAATAAAATCCAAATGATAAATTGGGGCTTTTCTTTCCAGATTTTATTCATCTTTTCGGTTTTGTTCCAAAATGGAGTAGTTAATCTTGCGAGTAAATTTTGGCAATTTTTAAAAAATATCCTTGTCAAGGTAAAAAAGATGGAGGTCATTATCCCAAACATGAGGGGAACTCCCATTCCAAATAGCATGGGAGAATATTTAGAGCCGAAAACATTTAATTCGTCTAAATTGGCGACATTCAAATAGAATTCGAATACCATGAGGAAAACTATTAGCATGACACTAAAAATAATTATCTTTTTCAAATTAGGGGTTAATACAAGAATAAGGGTTAAGAGTTCTATTGCTAAGAAGCATGTTAATATAATCGAAGAAAGATGAGGGGCAAGAGGAGTATCGTATCTTATTAAAAGAATTATTAATTTCACGCTCGTATCTAATAATATCAATGAAAAATTGGCTAATGTCAATTGAAAGAAGATTTTACCACCTTTTATTAACCAATGCTTAGTATTTTGATTAATCCATGTAAAATGACGAGTTAAAATGAATCTTGAGAGGATGATACATTGAATTAGCCAAGCCAGCACGAGAGTTGTGATATTTGGAATCCAAAACATGAGCGTTCTTAATTTTATTAATTGTCTATATCTTTTTTTTATTCATTCAAGCAAGAGGGTATTATTTTGCGTTAAAATTAAAGTACAATTATCAATTATCTCATTTTCAGCAGAATAGGTAATAACGTTTATTTTTTCTAATGATATGGATATTTTAGTATAGGAAGGCCCCATGGCAAACGCTTTCGTGAATTCCGTGGGACGAAAACAATTCGAACCAAATTGTTGTCCACCCCCTCCTCCCAAGCATACATAGGTATGTCCTTCATGTAAAAATCTTTCATAATGATGATGATGACCATATAAAACTAATGATACATTATATTTTTTTACAATCGGAGTGATGCGAGAAATAAGTTGCTCATTATTTTTTTCTGCACTAAAGACTTGTCGATGGAACATCAAGATCCGGAAAGTTTTATCCTGGCCTTTTTCAAGGGTTTTATTCAGCCAAAGATCGTGAGCCATGTTCCTTAATTGTGAAGGATCTTCATCGGAAGTCGTGGAGATCTCTCCTATTACGAATAAAACATGGCCCCATTCAAAACTATAATAAAATCTATCCATGTCAGTAGGGGTTCCAAAATATTGTTTATAATAATGGAGTCTCTCTTCCCCTTCTTCTTCAGGATAATAGCCATCATGGTTTCCCAGACAGGGAACAAAAGAAGTCTTATTCATGTAGACGGAAGCCTCATAAAAGAATTGATTCCAATCAGGTTTGTAATCCCAATTTTGGCAGAGATCTCCAACATCTGCTACGAAACTAATATCAGAATGCTTAGCAATTGCGTTACAAATCCGTGCATGCCAACCAATTCCAACAATTTGTTGTGAATCGGAATAAGCTATAAATTGAAATTTTTTCTTCTCTAGAGGCGCTGTTCTAAAGGAATTAATGAAACTCCGAAAAATGGTTTCACCAGAATCCACATTTATTGAACCCACTCGATAGAAATAGAGAGTGTCCGGTTTTAAGCCAGTAAGAAGAACTCGATGAATGAAAACCTTCTCATCAGAGACTTTTTTCCAATTGAGAGAATCTCTTGAAATTCCATACCATACAATGGAATTTCCATCAGTAGTGGTTTCCCAAGTAATTATCGCTTCAACATTGGGATTTTTACCGGAAAATTGAACAAATGGCTTCTTTTCATCGGGGAAGGAACGTTGATAAATGAACATGAACCCAAAAAATAATAGGATTGGACTGAATATCAAAAAAAGAACGAAAATATCCTTGCAACTCTTTATACCATTTTTTTTAATCCGCATTTCTCATATATTCATGTTATCGGGGAATTTTATAGTATCATGAGTTTTTTGATGGAATAATTCAAGACACAAGTAGAATCATGAAAATGATTTAAAAATAATTTTTCTGATAATTAATAATTTATAGCTGTAAAATTTTCAACACTTAGAATTTTTACAGAAGAAGTAATAATGAGTTCTATTTAAATTTATACAAGCTACTTTGATTAATTAAAATCTTGGGCAAATACATGTTTTTTTAATTTAATTTTAAAAATAATTAAATTTCATGTTAATTAAAATGCTAAAAAACTGAAGTAAAAAAGTAAGGATGTTAATTTAATGAAGCATGTAATAAATCAAAATTAAAAAAATAAAAATAAATAATCGCATTTTTAATTTAAGATTGAGGATATAATTTGATTTCTTTTTTAAAAAAATTTTAAAAAGTGGCGTGTATCCATTGAAAAAAATCGTATTCATGGGATTAGATGATGCAGGAAAGACGTCCATTATTTTAGTACTTAAAAGAGAATTATCTAAGATTGCCTATCTCAGACCTACAAGAGGGATTGAGAGAAGGATCTTCTCATTTTTCGGAGAAAAAATAATTGAACATGACTTAGGAGGACAAACGTCCTTTCGTATCACCTATTTAAATAATCCTGATAAGTTTCTTGATAATACAGCGATATGTATATATACCATCGATATTCAGAATGAAGAGAGAATTCCGGAATCTCTTGCTTATTTTAAAGAGATTTTATTAAAATACACGGCTTTAAATTTACACCCGATTATTTACATTTTTTTTCATAAATATGACCCTCAATTGAAAGAGATCCATGAGAAAGAGTTTGAAAAGAGATGCAATTATATTAAATCAAAAATTATTGAAGAAACACGTTATGACAAAATTCATTATTATAAAACCTCAATTTATGATTTTGAACATTTAATTCGAGTGATGTCTGAGATCTTTTTAGAACTCCATCCAAAATCTGGATTAATAAATGAACAAATCGAAAAATTGTCTATCGCCATGAATGCGCAAGGGGCCATCTTATTAGATGATAACTCTTTAATCGTGGCGGAATTTCACGTTTCTGAAGAAATTAAAAACATTCTTTATAAGTCAATGGCTTATTTATTATTTTTAAATGATTCTTTCGTATCTTCTGAAGAAAAGTTTTCCGAACCTGCTAAAGATATGATTATTGAATATAATGGAAGGTTTTTCATTTTTAAACAACTCCATTTTGACGGATTGGATATGATTTATTACTTGATTCTACTTAAAAATGATAATGAGCAAATAAATGATTCGTATATCGAAGAGTTTAAGGTTCAATTAAAGAAGATCATCGAACGTTGAAAAAGCTTATTTATCAAGTTTCATGAATAATTTTTTTTAAGAAATTTCTTAAAATCTTCATAAGAGGAGATTTTTTCTGAAACGATGTGTTCTTCCTTTTCCTGAATCGATTTCAATGATATCGGCATTTTAGGATATATTTTGATAAGTGAAATGATTTCCTCCGGAAATTTGGCAGGATCTGCGGTTTCAAAAGATACAGCTTTATAAATATTATCTTGAGGATTAGTATGACGATATTTTCTCAAAGCAGCCCAACCAACAGCACCATGTGGTTCGAGGATTTTCTCATATTTAATGTAAAAATTCTTTATTGTTTCTTTAGTTAATTCATCTGATATAGAATATGATATAATCTCCCGTCTTAACTTTTCCATGTCCGGCATGTTTTTGATATTTCCCAATTCATCTATTTCTCCACCATACAGATCGATAACTCTTGCCAAATTGGAGGGATGCCCCACGTTCATGGCATTAGAAATGCAATTTTTAGAGGGTTCTACTTTTTCATAAATACCTGTTTCTAAAAATCTTGGAAACTCATTGTTTTCATTTACGGCCGCAATAAATTTTTTAACAGGTAGCCCCATTTCGTGAGCAATTAAACCTCCCATTAAGTTTCCAAAATTTCCTGAGGGTACTGAAAAAATAACCTGTTCATTATTTTTATTTGTAATTCTTGAATAACTCCAAAAATAATACAAGGTTTGGGGAAGTAAGCGACCAAAATTAATCGAATTTGCTGAAGAAAGGTTTAAATGTTTTAAATCAGGGTCGGCAAATGCCATTTTAACCAATCGCTGGCAATCATCAAATTTTCCATGGATTCCAATAGCAAGAACATTTTTTCCTAAAGTGGTCATTTGTTTTCGCTGCAATTCGCTGATTTCTTCACGTGGATAAAGGACCACTACATTGATCCTTTTCATTTTATGAAAAGCATGCGCAACTGCTCCCCCCGTATCACCTGAAGTGGCCGTTAAGATAATAATGTCTCTATTTTCCAGTTCTAAGAAATATTCCATCATGCGAGCTAAAATGCGCGCCCCAAAATCTTTAAAACTGCAAGTTGGACCTCGATCTAAGTAGCAAATATAATCATTACCATCGATTTGCTCCACCGGCACTTCAAAATTTAAAGCATCAGTTATGATTTCTGTTAATTTATTCTCAGGAATGCTCGTTCCAATGATCTTAGAGAGAATGTCAAATCCGATTTCAGTTATTGTCTTTGATTTTAGATCTTGAATTTCTACGAGGGACAATTTAGGTATTTCATTTAACATGTAAAGCCCTTTATCCAAAGCTTGTCCCCGCAAAATGGCGGTTTTGAAATCAACATCTTTAGTATTTCTATTTGTAGAATGAAATTTTATCATTGTTTTTAACCTTTTTACCGTGTAATTTTACTTTATCCAATTTGCCAATCAACCCTAATTCAAAAATCATTGAATTACTTAAAAATAAAACACGATATAGGATAATTTTTAAAATAAAAACATTTCTTTTGAATTTTTAGATTTAAAGATATTGTGGTTGATCATTTTTTCCTAATTCTATTGTTTACACTCTTTTTTTAGGAAAAACACTTCTATTTCTAAATTCAATTCAATAAATTTGATAATTCATGGGGGATAAAATTTAAAATTCTAAACTAGATTTCTGCTCTCTTTCGTTATTTAATCTTTTCTCTGAGCTGGAATAATCGTGGTTGGCCCGGAAAAAATATATGCGATTATCGTGGTAATTCCGGCGGGAAGGAATAAGAAAGGAGCCCATGTCATTTCTATTATTATAAAAATCGCAGTTATGGGATTATTTAATGCCGCTCCTAATACGGCGGACATCCCTAATAAGATGAATAATTCAATAAATTCTGGATAAAATACTGCTCCAAAAAGCCCTCCACACAGAGCTCCTAATAAGAGGAGGGGTGAGATAATTCCGGCTGAATTATAAGTACCAATTGATAAAAATATTGCCAAGATAAACAATGATAAAAAAATTAGATATATTATCCAAATGTCTCCATTCGAACTATAGAAATACATTAAAAAAGAAATAAAATGGGATCCCGAATAAAAGAGAAGTTCTTGATTTTCAATTGAAAGGAATGGCATGCTAATCAATAATAAAATACTATAGCCAATTGACCCCAAAATGGGAAGAATCCATATTTTAGATGCATTAGAAAAATTAGTTTTTAATGCGTTCATATAAAATTTTAAAATAGACATGAATACTAATACGAAAATCCCCATTATCGTTCCAAAAACCATGAGATAAATAAGAAGATCTAAAAAATTCACGATTAAGAAACTTTGATTAAGAAAAGTCGTCTCTATAAAAGGTTTAAAGCCAAAAAATATTCCATGTATGCAAAAAGCAATAACAGACGCAAAAATGGAGGGAAGCAATGATTGATAGCGAATGTTATTATAGTAGGGTAATTCAGCACAAAATAATGCCCCACTAATCGGACTTCTCAAGATGGCTCCCGTACAAGCACTAGCTCCAATGAAAAAGCCATCTTTCATGGTAATTCCTAATTTTTTAAATTTGGCAAATATGAATCCAACGCTAGAACCTATAAAAAGCCCGGGCCCTTCTAATCCGCATAACATGCCCGAGCCATATGTCCAAGATGTTGCACATGTCTTGCCTATTGTATTTTTAATTCTTTGTTTCCATTCTTGCTTGTCAAGTAAGTGGTAAAAATCAATAAAATTCGCATCTCTAACAAATCTCGATACTCCCGTACCTAAAACTTGTTCCATTTTTCCATATTTTACTAACATGCCCGTTAAGATTCCTGCTATCATGGGAGTTGTAAAGTAAGGTAAAAAGGAAAATCCAAATTTGAAAAAATTATATAAAAATGTAAATCCCACCATTACGAAGCCGCACACTACTCCTAAGAGAAGAGATGCAAAAATTATTTTTAATTGTAATTTAAACCAGTTTAAATGGACTATGAAAAATTCTTTAAAATTTATTTTCATTTTTTAGTTTTTAGCAAATATAGTTCCTTATTTATTAAATTCGTGCACTGATGAAGAGAATAAAAACATTTAGGTTTTTTTTTTCTAAAAAAGGTGAAGCATGTTATTTCATGGTGTGGTTTTTTAAAATTTCATGAATTTTATTTATAACGACTTCCGGAGTTTCAGCGCCATGAATTTTATCCGAACGGCGGTCATCAATTTTTTGCTCCGCTATTTTTGAGGACCATCCTTCCACGCTAGTTAAAGCTATTATTGGTTTCCCATATATCCATGCCAAGGCAATTTCCGTTAATGTGCCCGCTTTTCCTCCAATAGCCACGCAAATATCTCCCGTTAGAACTACCACAATGTTTCTGGCTTGAGAGAAGGGAACGGGAATAGCAATATCAACAAACGGATTGGCAGCACTTTTATCCTTATAAGGAATGATTCCTATTGTTAAACCGCCTCCTTCTTTAGCACCCTTGCAGACAGCTTCCATGACGCCAGACAATCCCCCACACGCTACAGCAAAACCATTTTTAGCGAGTAAACGCCCCATTTGTAAAGCTTTTTTCTCAATATTTTCATCTACTTCACTTGCTCCGATAACAGAGATGATCCCTTTTATTTCTTTTTTAAAATCAAATGTCATGATATTATTTCAAATAATTTGAGTTAATTTAAGTTTATTTTAGATTAACAAGTTATTTAATTAGAAATACTCTCTCTTTTTGTTTAGCTTTACTTAATATATTTTCGTTCTTTTAAAATAGCACGTAAATCATTATGCCAAGACATGTAATATCTCCATAACACGTTAGTTTATTATATTCTTCATTTTTTATTAATTTTCGGGCTCTTCATTTCAGCTAAAAAGTATCTTGAGTTGGGAACGAAGCTGTGCTTGGCTCACTGCTCGCCGCATGTTCCCCTCGAAATTAGTCTTATACGCCGGAAAAAAGAAGTCAAAAAGGAATTGATTAAGAGGCACGCTCGAAAAATCAGAAGCCATGACTAGCGTCTGTTCCGTAGGTCTCGATATGATTTGCATCCTCAGCTCCACACCATCAAGCAAAATTGCTGGAATTATTGCGGACGAAGCCGCCATTGGCATGATTAACGGGAAAACCACGAAAATTAGAATTATACTCGTTATTGGTAAAGAAGCGGGGGAAGTGGTGGAATTCGGAGGATTATTAGGATGTTTCGTGGTCATACCAGTGAAGAAAATTTCATGTGATTCTTTCATAAATCGACAAGGAAGATTTCCGGCACCCGTTCATTCCCAAAGAAATTAACACTCCTTTCTTGGAATTCTAGAAGAAATCTTTAAAAGATTAAGAATGATCTACAAATGGTATTAAACTCAGAATTAATGATTAAAATCAATTCATTAAAAAATCAAAAATCCCCTAGCGACAAACTTTTAAAATAACGCCTTACTTTGCTTTTCTTAAGAATATCCGTCATTCGAAAGCACATATTCGGAAGGTGCGAATTCATTTACTAAGGATTTATTGCGTGAACTTATCATCCGAATGTAATGGATGCTCGATGCCGCCAACATGAATCCTGGATTTCTTGTTGGATGCATG
Source organism: Promethearchaeota archaeon (assembly GCA_029838195.1). Taxonomy (GTDB): domain Archaea; phylum Asgardarchaeota; class Lokiarchaeia; order Sigyniarchaeales; family SOKP01; genus JALGVJ01. The sequence continues at coordinate 65,556 of JALGVJ010000011.1, read as the reverse complement.
CTAATTTGTTCATCGTGAAAGACCTTCCGGGATTATTAGCAGGTAAGATCCATTCTTTCTGGGCTCTCTCTTCTTAGACCATCAAAAAACCCAATTATTTCCAAAGCCATTATTAATCTAAAAGATTCACTGAAAAAAAAGAAGTCGAAGCATCAAGTTAAATAATTCATGAAAATAACATTGGAGTAATGTCAATTAATAAAGTTCAAATAGCGTAATAACATCCACCCCTCATCTATCAGTTTTAAATCGGGAGCAAGAGGAGGAAGGAACCAATTAAATAGAATGCAATCGTAAAATTTCTTTTCGTCTTCATCAAATTCCCATGAGGGCATGTATCCCCTGGGATAAAATCCGTGGTTTAAAAATATCCGCTGATGCAATGGTTCTCGAGCCGATACCATGCACTCCACGTATCGCACGCCTAAAGATTCTCTTAAATGTTGCAGATGGATTAAGAATGCGGATAATTCTTCCAAAGACTCCGCGTGATATTTAATTTTTTCCATGTTTTTTATGGTAGAGGTATACAAACCTTTTAAAAAGCTGTCAGAACCCCTAATTTTAAAGGTAAACGTCACATGTCCGAACGCATCCATTTTCATGCATCTTGTTATACGATGAACATTTTCATGAACTCGGATGTGATCTAGGAATAAATCGGGGTTTACAACATTAATTGAATGGGCAAGAAAGGAATATCGTTGAGAAATGAAGGTAAAACACGGCACGACTTCCGGAAGAATGCAAAAAAAGCGAGATGATCGCAAGGTTTTTAGCATGGTCTCGTGATAACCCACGTGCATCATGTCAGATTCAATTTTATTTAAAAAAATATCTTTATTAGGAAGAAACGCCACGTTTTTCACGCCGGCTACTTGACAAAAATATTGTGAGGCAGAATGTGCCGTTCGATTTTCCGCATACCACATCAATATTCGATCTTGATGCTCATGAATCATGGCAAGAAGTGATCCAATGAACCCTTTTACCACGTCAAAATACTTCTGATATTTCCGTTTCACGTTATATCCCCGCATGTAGGCTCGGCGATGGACAAAATCAAACACGAACGTGAAGCAACCCATTATGATATCATTTTTATCCTTAAATAAGATGAAGGTATAATCCTTATTTTTCAACATTCGTCTGACCTCTTCTACGTCCGTCATTTCCTTATACGGATACGTGTTTCCGTAAATATCTCTGTAGATGTTCACGATTTCTTGAGCATGATCGGGAGAAGCTGCTTGAATAATAGGATTATATTTTTTCACGGGAGAGTTCCTAACTAATTGTAATGGTAATGTAGAACCACTTTTCACATCAGGAATGACATGATAGAGATTTTCATGAAATTGATTAATATAGTCATGAAATAACTCATCAAAACGAAAACTTGACACGGATTTAACTTGTAAGGTCATAAAAAGTTATCCCTCGAAGTTTTATTTTTTTATTCATTTTTTCATGTTATTTTCTTCATTATCATGAGATCTCGTGAAAACTTAGTCACGAGACGATTAAGAACCCTTTTTCAACCAATCTATTTAAATAAAAAATGAGGAAAGAAAAAATTCAAAATTGATTAAAAAAAAGATTTCTTATTATTTCTTCTCGCATTTCAAACTTTTTTAAAATAATAGATAATTTGTATCTCATCTTCTCAAGAATTCCACCAAAAGAGGAGAAGCTTAGTGGAACCTCAATTAAAAAAAATTAAAAACATTAAAAAGACACGAATGAAAAAAATTATCTCAACTATTAACCTATTACATGAACAAGGCGAAAATTTCATTAACACGAAAAAATTGTGGTATTATTTTAACATTCCTTCCAATGAGCGCTCCTATCTTTATTTCCTTTGGAAGACATTAGATATTCTCGAAGCTCATGGATTTCTCTTTCGAGAAGGTATATTTTCCTATTCTAAAAAATATTATAAAATTTCTCCCTCTTTTGATCAAAAACAAATTTTTCGTGAACTAGAATTAGATTAAATTAAAATTAAAAATAGCTTTAAAATGTGGAAAGAATTAAAAATATAAAAAACAAATAATAGTAAAAATTTAGAAAACTCTTTGAAATAACAATTTTAGGATTGGAGTTCTATCTTTATATTAACCTTAATTTTTTTCCCTTTATATTGATCTAAAATTTCAACAAATTGATCAATAAATTCCTCGTCCTCAGTCCACGTTTTCTCCCACACTATTCCCGAGATTTCATAGGTATTCCGGTCCATTTTTTTAATATTGGAAAAATCCATCCAATCATCAATAATCATGTTTTCTTCCATTTTTTCCTGTAGTTCTTAAATTTAATTATTTTTTAATTAGATTATATATATTTATCATCTTGTTTATTTAAATAAAAAGAAATTCTCCATCGCAAAATTTTTAAAAATTTAAAATTAAAATTAATATTTTCATATCTTAATAATATTATTTTTTTTAGTCCATCTTTTTCAATCTCCTCCCTCCTTTTTTTTCCTTCCTGTTATTAATTTATGCTTTTTATTAAACTAAAATAATAAAAAGTAAGAAAAAAAGCAAGATTAATTCATTGTATTGAGAAATCCTTTCACGGAGCACGTTTTTAAAAAAATTTTTCCTTTAAATAAATTCATGAATAATTACTATTGCATTTTATATTGCAATTATTAATGATTAAAATAGAATTAAAAAAAAGAGGGTATTAAGATAAATGAAATGTAAATATAATGCTACCTGCACGTACTATGAAAAAACAAGCCGCACGTGTCAAAAATTAGGGGGCGATCATTGTGGAAAAAAGCGAGAGATGGATCATAAATGCTCGAAACAATTTAAATCAAAAAAAAGTTCTCCCTTAATTAGGCCCGTGATACATGCTTAATTAGCATGAGTAATAAAAAAAATAATAAATACAATTAATATTCTTTTTTACACGCCACGATGTGCTTGCACTCTTTTTTACGATAAATAAATTGAGGATATGTGCAGGACCATTTCCCGGTAGCATCTACTTTTACTGTATAATATTTACCTTCTTCTGACGAGCTCGGAATGGTCCATTCTTTTGGTCCTTTTAAAGTTTCTTTGATTAATTTGTTCAATAACTCCTGAACTTGTTCATTTTCCACTTTTTTCGGTCAAATTTAGTAGGCGTATATTCAATTTGAATGTTCCCATTTTTAAACACTCTTGTCAGCTTGCAATTAGGCGGAAATTTTTGCTTTTTCTCAATATATTCTTATCTATTCTTCTTCTATTAAAAAGAAGAATATAGAAAAAATTAAAAAAATAAAGAAAAGAGAAGAATTTAAGAAAATAATTGATTTTTCAATTGGCTCGGAATTTAGTAATGCTCCAAAAGAAATTAAAAATCAAATTAAGCAAATTTTAAAAAAAGAATTATCTGGATTTTATTCTATTATTTAAAAATTCATGAAGTAAATAATTAAAAAAAGGGGGCAGATTCTTTTTTCGAGGAGAATTTTGTAATCGGATTAAATATTTAATATTAGATGCTTTTATTTTCTTCCCTTCAATATAATAGCGACAAGTTTCAAAAATTATTGTTAAGTCTAAAAAAAAAATTTTCTCTTGGTTTTTTCTTGTTTTATTTTTTTCTGAGAAAGAATGTTTAACATTTAATGATGATTTTTTAGTAGATTTATTTGTATTTTTTAATTTAATACTCATCTTATCCACGGACTCAGGAAGAATTATTAATGAATTTAGATCTATAATACTAAGACGATAAATCTATATAAATAAAAAATTGATTTATATTCGAATATGAAAATAACGTAAACCAGTGGCCCATCCACATGCGATTAATAATAGACAACTAATAATAATAAAAAATAAAATACGTAAACGGTATCTAGTAGAACCAAAAATGAATAAAATAAATCCAATGATAACACCAAAAAGGCCCACGAGAGAGCCAACGGCAATGAGAAATTCTACACCATCTAAAACACGAGAATAATAATCTAATATCATGATAATTCCCTTTTTATTTTATTTTTTCTTCATTATTCCTTTATTGAATCTTTTTTTTACTCTTATTATTTAAATGAAAAAAAATTAGATGTTCCATTTTAAAGAAAATTTTTTCCATAAATAGAATAACAAAACAATATATCAAAATAATGAGTTTCTATCAAGTATATTTTTATTTAATCTTTCGAATTATCCGTTATTAGAAGGAATCTATTTTTTATATGATCTTCATTAAGAAATTCATTATTTTTTATCTTTTTCTTCTTTCTCTCTTTTTTGAAATTTAAAAAATCTCCTAATCAAAATGGCGCTTAAATTTTATTCTTTTGGTTACCGTGAAGAATTATAAGAAGTTTTTATAAAAAGAAAATAGAAAATATAATAAAAAAAATATAGAAAAAATAATAGAAGAAAACATTTATAAATCATTTTAATAAAGGTTAATATAAGAATTAACGGGCAAGATAATTTTTAAAGATTAGAATTTACCATGCTTAATGAAGTAAAAGATTTAGAAAACGATCTAAAATTTATTTTGGAGAAAATAAAAGAGCAGGCTGCTGAAATAGATAGCTGTTTTCTCGAAAAAAGTTTTAATAAAATCTTAGAAATTAAAAAGAAAGAATTGGATCCTTTAAAAACCTTCCATCATGTTAAATTTGTATTTATTTCTAATTCTAATGCACCAGATGTGAAAGAAAATGGTTTAAATTTAAATTTAAATTTAATGGATTTTGGAATTATCAGAAAAGTTATAAACGATTTAAAGGGAATGGAACTTCATGAAATCCGTATTCCAGAAACCATGATTCCATTTTTACCTTTTATCTTAATACGAGAAATTTATTATTGTTTCATACCTCCAGAATTATCCCATTTAATGGTAATTTCCTTAACTCTATATCATCTTTCTATAGCTCAATTAAAAAAATTAAGATTTCTTCCCAAGTCTTTTTTCAACGAATTGGATGCAGCATACATGAACCAAGAAGCATTGTCTTTATTTTCAGGAGAATATTCCGCTTTATTTTTACACAAATGGTTCCAAGACGTTCCATTATCCAATGATGTGAGTTCTAATGAACGTGCTATACTTCAGTATTTTCAACTTCATGGAGATAAAATTTCTGCCATTAACGATCAATTTTATGATTTAATATTCAAGGATCAAATTCGGGATTTCTTTAAGAACATGCACGGGAATCAAGAGTTAATCGAAACTATTTGGGCTTTATCCCAAATTTTTTACAATAAAAAAATTTTTACCTCAAATGAAGAATATAAATCTTTATTTAAAGAATATAAATCCGTAGGAAAAATTAACACTTCTCTTTCTTTACGCAAATTTAGTAAAAACTTAAGATTAATTCAATATTCTCCTCTTTCTCCTTCTTATTTTATCGATTGGTCGAGAATTGGAATAAAGGTCTTTTATTGTTTTTTTCAATTCCATCCTTCCTTGCTAAATTCAATTCCTAAAAAAATTATACAACATATGCCCTTTTATGGATATAATTATCAAGTGTTAAATTCTTTAGAAAATCGATATTGGGGATTTTTCGTAATTCCCTCCACATTTGTAGGAGATTTAAAACAATTTTTAATTCAATTAAATAAATTAAATATTTGCTCCTATTCTTTGAAAGAGAGCATTGAAACAGAAAACTGCTTGAATTTAAACTATTTTAAAATGAACTATCATGAATTCTTAAATAAATTAATTCAAGAGAAATTAATAGAAAATCGATTCATTTTGAAGAGAAAATTTAAACGTAATAACCAATCAGATCTCTCATTAAATTTAATAGAATATACTTTTTTAAATCGATTAAATAATTGGGGGCCTTCGGGGTTTTCTTTTCAATCTTATATAAAAGATGCTATTATTACGCTACAAAAGTATTTAAATGAAGCTTTAAGTAGTTTAAAGAGCAATCTTATGAATTTGAAATTGGGACATGATGGCATTGTAAATAATAAATATGTTCGCTCCTTTTTTTTTTCCATTTTAAAATCAGTTAAAGGTGGTTTTTTTCATTTAAAAGAAATAATATGTTTATTAAAAGATTTTTCTGAATCCCCTTCTTTTGAAACTTTGATTCAAAAAAAGGGAAAAAAACAAAAAAACATCATCATGGAATTAGCATGCTTAAAAAATACGGATTTTTTAATTTCAAAAAACTTACCTTTTTTATCGGATATTCAAGATAAATCACAGATTGATTTATTATTCAATTTTATTACATCCTTAGAAGCATTAAATGTCTTTGATGTTAATACCGTGATTCAATATATCCGAAAACCCCCTATATTTCAAAAATTTTTAATTCAGAAAAATATATATTTAAAAAAAATTCAAGAAGAAAATTTAAGTGGTAAAATTACTATTAAATATCTCACCCATCTCTATGAAAAATATCTTAAAAATAAAGTAATAGCGCCTTTTTTTATTAACACCTTATCAGTAAGCCATTTTTGTCAATATATATTTGATGCAATTCTCTCTCCTGATAATTTTAATTCTTTTAATCAGAAATTAACTCAATTTAATAAATTAATCCCTCGTTTACTTGTTTCTATATTTAAAAATAATAAGGAAAAACAAATTGGAGGTTATCTTTCCGTTCTTTCAAATAAAAAAGAATGGTTTTTGTTTTTTTTGAATTATTTTGGAAAAGATATTAAATTTTATTATCGTGGAATTTCAGATGGATTTTTTTCTTTTCAAACAAGCCATAATTTCTACGATTTTGGTAAAAAAGAATTCATTTACGATGCTTCTTTATTCAAGGAACTCAATAAATACGTCAAATATTTATTGAAAGCGAACAATATTACAAATCTCTCTTCTTTACCCAAGATTAACCATTTTCAAGCCCATTTCCCTTCCGTTTACGACAATCTGATGGCATTAAATAATGAAAAATTACAAGCGTGTGTTTTAAAGCTTCAAAAAGAAAATGAAAACAAGTATCATTTAATATCAATGGATATAATTCGAGAATTAAGAATAATTAGAGAAAATCTAAAGGATATTTTAAAAAAACCATTTCATTATGAAAATTTAATAAAAACATTACAATCGCACTTGCAATCCCTTCTTTTTTTCACAAATTATAAAGCGTTTAGCTTGGAACAATATTATTTATATATTAGGGTTATAGACACTTCTCCTGAAACACTTGATTTTAAATTATTATTATCCAATACTTTTCAAACCGTTCAAATTTCAGCGGCGGAATATTGTCCTGATGCAATGTTTTTTATCTCCTATTTATTTCCCCAAGACTTGCCCAATCTGAGCTATTTAAAGTGGTTGTTATTTTCAAAAAAAGCCATAAAAGAATGCATTCTTTTCAAAACTGAAGTCATTCACGAAATATTCAATTTCGATCATAATTTCAGCGCAGGAGAATGGAGGATTAATACGGAAAATTTTCGAGCCCACGCTAACCTCATATTAACAGAGAAGCACCGTGAACACCGCGAGCATCATGCTTTTTCATTATACCCTTCTAATGATGTTTATCCTCCAAATTCAGAAGAATTTTCTGCTCTATTAAAAGTTCATGGATTAACACCTAAAGACTTATCTTCTTTTATTTTTACTCCAGATAAATGCTCGAAAGAACAACATGACGCATTATCCCTTCTATTAAAAAAAAAATTGATTCATCCCTACATGAACTTGAAAAATTTAAATTTATCGGAAGAAATTCACCTTCTTATTTTAAACATTCCTAAGGATAAAAAGAATTTATTAATCTCCATTTTTCAATATTTTAATTTTGGATTTATTAAAGAGATTTCAGGAAAGTCTTACGTTTATGGTGATCAAAAATTCACGCTTTTCCAAGGGTTTTTTATCTCTTTTTGGATTCCAATGGGCACGGACCTCAAAGATCTTATTTCCTCCTTCGAACAAGTACTCATCTCCATGGGAATAAAAAAATTTATGTTTCTCACGGATCTTATTGATGTTCCTGAAATCCTTCCTTTTTCAGAAAAAGAATTAAAACAATATAACCCTCTAACTACATTAGAATGGGACTCTATTACTAATTCTTATAAAAATGTTAAATTGTTTAATGAATTTTTTGAAAAGCAATACCCATCCTTGACTTCTCAAAAATAAAGTGGCAACAAGATATAACAATAATAAAAAAAAAAGAAGCCCAAAAAATATTCCCAGCACGTTTCGAGTCCATCACCTCCCTTCTGTTTTTAGGAATACTTTTTGATTAGCAATAAAATAAGATCATCAATCATATTTAAATAAAAAATAGTTAAAAAAATAGTTCCCGATATTTCTTTTAAAAAAATCATTTGAAAGTTGATGGTTACCTAATAATCATTTAAAATAATTATTAAAAATTATACGCTCCTAAAAAAGAATGATTCTCCCCTAAACGGGTTAAGGGGCCAAACAAGAGTGCCCATCAAAATATATAATAGAAAAGAAAGTCGCAAAAGAGCATGCCTTAGCATGCTAACCAAAAGACAAAAATCCAAGTTTCTCGTTTAGGAGGAGAATCTTGTTTTTTAGTTTATTTTATATTTATTTTAATATAATTATTCATGTTTATAAATTTATTTTTTTCATGTTATAAAAATTTAGAATAGAAAATAAAAAATAGAAAAATTAAAGATAAAAATAAAAAGAAAAAGTGAAAGAATAGAGGGAAGGAGAGAAATAAAAGTTCACTTCATTTATTATCTGATGAAGTGAAATGAAATTATATGTTCTTTTTCAGGAGGTCCTTTACCCGTTTTAAATTTTAAAATCGCATTAACTTGTATCAAGGGATTATTAAAAAATTTTGTTTGATGATTTACTAATCTAATTGATTTTTTCTGAAATCGTTTTTTAAAGCCTTGAAAATGACCTTGTTTTTTATCGTTTTCATCAAGTAACAATAAATATCCGTGTTTTCCATTACTGCTCTTTAAAATATAACATGCCTTTTTGGCGTTATTATTTTTTGAAACCATGAATTCTAATTCAAATGATTTAATTATTCTAATGGCATCCTTCTCCTCTTCTTCTAAACTAATCTCCGAATTTCTTTTGATATCTTGTTTCTCTTCAGCTTGTTTCTCATCATCATGAATTTTTTTCTGTCTCCGATGAGTGAGTTTTTCTTTTAAAATGCCCAATTTTTTTAAGATTTTTTCAATGAGGTTTGCAGATTTAACAAGACTTATAAATCCGGGAATCTTGAACCTCTCAATGATGCGTTTTTTTACCTGACTTTGAACAGTGGACATCTGAATGCCTACATAAGAGCATATTTTAGAAACAGAAATTTTCTCTCGATAAGCGGATGTGAGAGCAATGAGACTGCATGTTACTCCCACGATGACATCTTCTTTCGTATTTTGAATAATGTTCCATAATTTATACATGAGCGCCACGGCTTGATGATAAAAGTCCATTCCCAAACCAAATTCTTCTGCTATTCGTAAAATTTTTCGCTCGCAATATCGTTTTCTCGTTCCCTTGAGATAAGCAATTCTCACCTCATGGTCTAGAAATCGAATGACGGTCATTAAAGCAGCGCGAAATTCTTCTTTCGAGAGTTTAGAATTCTCTAAAAGTTTGGACCAATTAATGAAGAGGCATTTAATCTTAAAATAAACGTAGATCACGGCAGGGATTAATTTCTCAACATTTCTAAATTTTGTTCCTTTTTCTATTTTTTGCCAAATAGTTTTAACATTTTTCAAGATATCTTGATTCATCTCCGAAGTAGAATAACCAAGAATCTCTAAAAGACGAGAGATTTCTTTTCTGGCGGTTTCAATTATAAATTTTTCATTTGATATCGAGGAAATAGAATGAAGTTTATTTAATCTCTGTAAATGGGGAGATCTTGTATGATTCAAGCGTTCTTGTTTAGTTCCAATTTGGGTTGAATTAAGAGGTGCGTGCTGTAAACAAGCTTCGTTATATGGCCTGTGATATTCTAAACGTTGCATGTTGAGTACAATACCGCAATTTCTACAGGTATAACCTTCCATTGTTTCGACAATATCAGTCGAGCCACAAATATCACAAGTTAAGAATTCCGTAAAAACCAAATTTTTATTAGTTTTAGATGCCATTTTTTATTACAACTCATTTTACATTTTTTCTTAAGGAAATATACTGGGGGGAGTGTGCCTTTTAAACTTTACGGTTTTGACCTCATTTTTAATATCCTTTATATTTATGATGGAATTATTTCATTTAATGTCCTAATAAATGAACAATATTTAGCAAAAAATCAATCTCACAAAAAGTGTTGATCACTTTTGGGCTTGTTTTGAGATCAAAATTTTTTAAATTAAAGCTATTCTTTTAAATGTGTTAATCATTAATTCATTTCTTAAATATAAATATACACTCTTCCAAAATCCAGAATTAATTAGGCTTCTTAATGTAATTCTTCTCTTCTTGATTTGATGATCTTGGTGAGAATTTGGGTTCTTCTCTCAAAATATTAGGTGTAGAAAGACATCGTGAAATATTAGAATTTTAATAATATGAGCTTTTTTGAATCCTTAAGGAAAACGGTTTAATAATAATTTTCTTTTATTTTTTCCATTTTTTTGGCATATTGAATAAAAAATATTTCCAAAAACTGATTGATCTATATTAAATTAAACCAATTCTATAAAATCTTTTCTTTAATACAATTTCTCATAAGAAAATAAACATTGTTCAATTGGGTATTTTTTCTTCTATTTGCGTGATAGAACTTTTTTTCTTTATATAGAATGAATGTATTTAAATACTATACAGGAGGTAGTATCAAAAAAATGACATTTAAATGTTTATTCTATCTAATCTTGATAATGTTCTTAATCGTGTTCATTCAAACCAATCCCCAATATGTCATTTATATCACGTGCGTCATTATCGTCTATTTCCTGTTCGTGAAATACAAAAAACACTTGAAAATAAAAGGAAATTCTTCTGATGGAACGGATAAATGGTTACCCTTAATGTTATTAGCCATGAACCTTAAAAATGCGGAAAACAATTCTTCCAAGCGTGATAATACTATTATCTTGCCTAACAGATCTCATGATAATCTTGAGAAAAGGGTTTTACAAGCTTTAAGAGAAAATAATAATGGCTCGAAAAAAAGAAAAAAGAAGTTTAAAGATTTTGAATGAAAAAGACCTCTTGGAAATTATTTCTCTTATTTTAAAAAGAGAAAATGTCATTCATGTAAAGGGGAAAGCAGGAAGCGGAAAAACTAATCTTGTTCTCTATTTAGTCTATCATTTACTCGGATCACGTCATGCGTGCGCGTGGATTCAAGCTTCCGAACATTTTCCCGTTAAGCGACTCAAACAATTAGAAATATTTTATAATAATAAATCTTCATCCCTTCATGAGCGCTTTTTCATTTTTCCGGCTCGTTCTGTCCTCCTTTCATATGAAAAACAAGAATTACTTTTTCAAGGACTTCTTGAAAAATACTTGCCTAATATTCCTTATCTCAAATGTATGGTCGTGGATAACATCTCTCATCACTTGCGATTGCGTTTATCCATGGAAGAGGACATGAATATAAGAGAAGTTATTATTAATGATTTTTTTGAAAAGCAATTGGTGCCTCTCTTATTTTATTGTTCATTTAAAAATATTCTTGTATTTCTCATTCATGAGTTTTCTACGAATCCGACTACTTCTCAGGATAATGTTTTTTATTCCTCTTTATTTGAGAGGATAAAGGGAGTGACTCTTGAGCTTTTTCCACCTCATCTCATGGAAGCTCATTCACATGGTAGGCTTAGAAGGTTAATCATCCATTATAATGAGAAAAAGATTTCGTTAAAATTTGAAATTACTGATCAAGGCATTACCTTTTATTTGCCATAGTTTAAGTAATAAATATAATTAGATAAAATGAGTTTTTTCAAGGAGAAAGGATCGCCTTTAATTGACTTTAAGGAGAAAGGATCGCCTTTAATTGAAACAATTGTTTTTCTTTACAATTTGTCATGTAGCAAATATTTTCTAACTTAAGAGGAGAAATATTAGCTCTCAAAACCTCGTAATCCTTAACATCGGTAATATATATCAAAAAAGCAAGATGAATGTTTAGGTTAAAAAGAGGCATGAACTTAGATTTAGCGTCTAATTTATCAATGAGGATTAACATGTTTATCTTGGCACGTTCCATATCGAACGCATTTGTAAAGGAATGAAGTTGTTCGAGAAAGCGATTCAAGAGGTTAATGTGCGTTTCGATGGGGTCGAAGCATCCGTCCAATTTCAACTTTTTTAATTCTTGTTTTAGAATCTCTTTAAACGATTGGCAGTTTTCTAAAAATTCGTTTATAGAATCACGAATCCATGATTTATTTTTATTAAGAATTCGAGCTAAAAATGATACCATTGCTGTTTTCATGCGGTTAGAAGAAGCTCTAAGGACAGGAATAGAGAAATAACGTAATAGAACATTTATTACATCATGTTTATCTATTTCTTGGTTGAAATCAGTCGCACCAAGGTTTATAAAATTTCCATTAACATTGTTTTCATGAAATTTTTTTTCAATATAATTTACATTTTCCATCATCCTCTTAACTACTCATTAAATTTATTTAAATAAAAATGATTTTTCCCTAATACTGATTTTTTCTTTAAATATGAGGATAAAACAGATAGGTCATGGGAGTGAAAATTGCTGACCTACTCCATGCTGAACCTATTTCTCTCACCTCCTTGGAAGGAACAGTCATTGCAATTGATACTCCTAATTTTTTATTTAGCACGTTAAATTTCACTGCTAAGAATACCGATTCCTTATTCATTGACAGAACGCAGCGAGTCATCAATCACCTTTATGGAATTTTATACAAGATTTTATTCTTGTATTCAAAGCGGATTCTTCCTGTGTTTTGTTTTGATGGCAAAGTCTCGGAGTTAAAACGCATCATTACTAAAGATCAACTCAATGACTTCCGATATGCGAAACGCATGCACGAAAAAGCCTTAAAAAACAAGGATTGGAAAACAGCTCGTCAAATCGGATTGAGCAAGGAATTTTTATGGCCTTCCGTTGTAGAAGAATCTAAAATTTTATTAAGTTTATTGGGTGTACCTTATATTGAATCTCCTTCTTCCGCTGAAGCTCAATGTGCTCATTTAGTAAAAAGTCATCTCGTGGATTACATGAACTCTCAAGATTTTGATTCGCTCTTGTTCGGAAGTCCTCACGTCATTCAGAATTTAACAAAGTCCATGAGAAGAAAGATCAAAAATAAATGGGTTTATCAAAAAATTGAGCCTAAGTTATATGACCTCAAGAAAAGCCTTAAATTAATGGGAATTAATTACTTTCAACTCATTGATTTAGTCTTATTATTAAAAACGGATTATTTTCCGGGCATCAAACATGTTGGATCAAAAACCGCCTTGAAATTAATAAAAGCTCATGAAACACTTGAAAATATCATTGACCGTGAAAGAAATAAAAATTATTATTTCTCCTCTCTCACGCCTGAAATAATTTTTAAGGTTCGGAACATTTTTCTCTTTCCTGAAGTAATCACGCCAAAAGAACCGTTCACTTGGACGGCTCCCATAAGAGAAAAAGTGCGTGCCTTTCTTTGTAAAGACCATCATCTCAATCAAGCTCGAGTAGAAAACAATTTAAATAAGTTAATTAATAAATATCATTCTTGTATTTCTGCGTTTGAAACATTCAGAAAAAAATCCAAGCATGTTCAGCTTACATTAGATGAGATTTTCTCGAATAAATCAATATAAAAATTATTTTAGAAATTAGTCTTAGAAGCTAAAATAAATTTTTTCTTTTTAAAGATCCGTTGAATTTTAAAGATAAAAGAACTAAGATATCAAAATATTATTTTTATCATGGACACGGAAAGCGACTTCATCACGGCCCAATTTCTACACTTAATTTTTTTCAAGCAGAGGAACGTGCTCATTTATCCCCACGTGGACTTAAAATACTTAAATGCTTTAGAGATTTTTACCGTAGGATATACATTCATTCCCATCGATGCGACGGCTCTAACCAGCGTGAATGACATTTTAGAAGCGAATGTCTACTCCACGATCCCCAATTTCTATCTCATCTACAATCTAAATCTAAAAGACATCTATGCAATCATGCAATACCCTTCATTGCATTACATCTTAAATACCAGCGAAAATGCCAAAGAACTTATCCCTAAACTCGCTGTTCCATCAATTCAATCTCCTTCTTCTGCCACTTCTGAAAATCTTACTTCACAACCTCTCATTCTTTATAATAAGAAGACTAAAAAATTTTTAAATTACGATTTTATTGCGAGAGATTTATCGTTTGAAAAAAAAATAATTGAAAGGTGTCCGACTCTTGACCTCCTACGGGATGATCTTTTAAAAATCAAAAATTTAGCAGGACAGATTTTTATTTTGTTAAATGAAGGAAAATCAATAAAAAGCATTCAAAAATTTCTTTCTAAATCCCATGAGGATGAGAATGAACAAGAGAAAATCTTGAGGTTTATGGAGCATTTTTATGATGTCCGTATTTGCCATCTTCTTAAAAAAGCTTCTTCTTTGAATGATGATGATTCCATTTCTATTGAAAAAATTAGTAAAAGTGACCCACTCCTTCAGAAAAAGGATCCTTTGCAGCAATATAGAGAGGAATATCGAGCCCTTAAAAATTTACCAGCAACTATCAAGCGAATGTTCGTTTCTTGCATGGAAGAATACTGTTTGGAACATGTAAATACAGCAAATTTGGAAGACAAGGTTCTCATTAATCCCGAAAATCGATATCTCTACTTGCGGCAACATCATTGGAAACTTGGATTGCCCGAAGATTTTTTAAGAACATGGCTGAAATCTGTTCCTTGCGAAGCTCACGTGCTTGATCTTCACTCTTTTTTACAATCATTAGGTCTTGCTCCAAATAAAATAGATTCCATTTTTACTTCCCTATCAAGCTCGACATATCTTAATAATTTTACTCCAAAAGAGGATTATTTTCCTCAAGAATTAACGTATAAGAAACGTGAACGTGTTAAAAAAGAAAAAGAAAAGAGAAAATCTTTTCTTAAAAAAGATGATCTTGAAAATAACATGAAAACTTTTTTTCCTGAGTTAGAAATTCAGCACATTGATATTGATTCTTTAGATTCTGATTCTAATCTTGCTGATGAAACCATCTCAAATGGAAAAGGATCCATTCAAGAATCCGCTCCCATCCAAATCAAACAAGAGCCTGCTCTCTCTCCTCAAATCAAAGAAAAACATTCTCCATCTTTACAAGAAAATTCATCTCCAATAGAGCAAAAAATTCTTAAGAAATCTGAAGTTCCAAAAGTCCCTTCATTGTTAGAACTTGAACGATCGCTCCGATTCCACATGAACTCTATTGATCAAAAAATAAAACAATTACAAGAACGCTTATCTCAATTAAAAAATTATGAAATACCCATTTCTAATGGTATTTCTACCTCACGGCAAGTCCATGAAAAAAGGGATTCTGAGAGGGAAAAAAATACTGATATTTACGATAAATTAGAAGAAGTTAAATCCATTTTTTGTCAGGGTCAGAAATATTTTTCTCAAGGAGAGAATGAGCCCTCTTTTCGCACCATGATGTTGGCATTAGGATTACTCATGAAATTATTATTCAAGAAATTTTTCAACGGCAGTCAGCCTCCCTCTTATATCGCTCCCGAAAAAATCGATACTATGAACCTTGCCGAAACGTTCATGGGATTAGAATACATGTTAAAAAAACGTTTGACACCGATTTCCAATATCAAGTACGTGGAATCACTCTACAAAAAATTACTTCAAGGAGAATCCATCTCTATCAGTAGTGAAAAATATGAAAAAATTTTCCAGTATTTATCTCTCTTATATGAAAAGTTAGTTACGCTTTTTTAAATATCACGTGATATTTTTTCATTAAAGACTAAAAATGTGAAAAATTATAAATAAAGAATAAAAATAAGACAAAGTTGATTAAAATCGACTTATTCCTAACTTGTTTCGTGCTCTATGAAAGGCGTAAGCAGAAGTTTTACATAAATTCCGAATATTAACTTGTAAAATCGGTTTCTTTTTACCCTCCTTGACCAACGAGTCTCGAGTGTCTGTGACAAATAAAATTAATGCCAACTGCGTGCTAAGGACAGGACAATAATTTTTTTGATCCAACATTGTTAATAATACTTTTGCATTATGAGTGGCCCGCTGTAAATTGAAAATGGGAGCGATATGATATAGTTCTTTTAAATGCTGCTGTAACACATTGAACCGATATTCCATCAAATCGTGCACTGAATGGGGTTCTCCGTGGAAGGGTAATAATTTAGTAGTGAGTTGAAAACGAATCTTGTATCGTTTCCAATCATCGGAAAAATTATTTAAAACTTCTTGTATTTCAGAAATATCATGTTCAGAAAAAGAATGGTGTAGAATTTTGGCAAATCGGGAGATGCTCAAGGATTCCATTAGAAAATTATATTTCCTGAACGAATGGTCAAGAATTTCAATTTTCAGCTTTTTTTTTGCCTTATAACTTAATGAAGGATATTCTATGAGAGAAGGCATTTTTCTTTCGAGGTGGTAAATGATTAATTGAATATTATTATTTAATCTGAAGTTTTTAGTCAAACTATATAAATAAAAAAAATTCTAAGTTACTGAATTATAGGTATCATGAAATAGAAAAAAGATTATAAAAAAACTTTATAAAATCATGTATTTATTCATAAGAAGTTTTTAAATAAAATAAGCCCCAATAAGTCTTTAAAACAATATAAAACATTGACTTTTTCCGTGGCAATGGTAGGATATACCACCAACGTGCCGTCCGGATACGCTTTTTCCTCCGGTAATTCCAGATCTTTTTTAAACTCTTCTTCAGAAATCGCATCAGATAAATCCCGCTTGTTCAATTGAACCACGTAAGGAACGTTATTCGAAGCCGTGAAGCTCATGAGTTCCCGAAAACTCCGCTTGTTTTCTTCTCGCTTTAAAGGTGAGGAGTCTGCCACGAAAACGATCCCATCAGCTCCATCTAACACGTATTCCCGGGTGGAGAGAAACCGTTCTTGACCCGTACACGTGACCACCTGGACGACGACATCAAACGTGAACTTATTTAGCTTTAATGAAAAGGATAAATACATGCAATCCTTCCAGAGCGTTCTGCCATCGGTGGTTTCCACGGATATACTTCGAGAAATCTTCTTAGAACGAAGCTCTTCTTTGAGCACGTTATAACTCGTGGTTTTTCCCGATTCGCCGGGACCCCAATATACCACTTTTAACTGAAGAAGGCTTGAGCCAAAGTCAAATACATCTTTAGATGTCAAGGAAGAATTCATTTTTTTTTTAGCTCACCCCTTATAGTATAGTTTCTGCATTATTAAATAAACCGTTCTTCAGTTGTTTGATATATTCTTTTAGTTCTGTTTCATTCATGGATAAAGTTTTTTTAATGGAGGCATTTTTCTCAATGCCTTCTTTGATTTCGGGAGCAAATCGATTCATCTGGAGAATGAGAAGCCCTAAATTTACAGCCCGATCGGAAAGAATTACGATTAAAATTTCACGTTTTTTGTTAGGAACGATTTGAACTTTTCCAATTGATTTCACGAATAACTGCAGGTCATTATAAATGATGCTGGCTCGTTCTAATTCGGACGCTTCAAAAAAATCTTGGCCTTGTCGGGCAACACCGTAAAAAGCGGCCCCAATGGCACTCAAGTCCCAATAATTTAAAGACTTGTCGAAATGCGAATCCATGGCGATTAATTTAGCGTCTTGGTCAACCACGATTAAGCCGTGAATATATCCTTTTCGAATCAGCTTGCTGTATTCATATCTCATGGCATCTAAAATCTTAGTGATTTCATTATTCCACAATTGAGTTTTTTGCATGTTTTTCACATCCTCACTTTTCTTTTTTTTTAATATTATTATTTTTTCTTGGGGCCTTTTTATTTAAAGAAAAAAATGACGGAATATTCCATTATTGCATTAAAAAAAGTAATGAGATCATTATCGAGGATCTTAATTTTTTTCTTTTATATATAACAATAAAATAATTTTATCATGGGAGATCAACACATTTATAATTTTTTCGGTCAGAAAACCGCTCTTTTCTTCGACTCTGCTAAAAATACGCTTCCCTACGTGTTTTTCCGTATGATTCGAAAGAAAGAAAGCGGCACGTGGGAAAAGCCTTCGCAACAAGAGGGCAGCGTGGTTCGATTATCTTTAGAGGAACAAGCACAAATTCTTTCGGTATTAGAAGGCAACTCAAAGGAATGGAAAGGATATCATCAATACAAGGAGAAAGGAACGCCCATTCACGTGTATAGGAAAAAAAGCGAAAAAAGTGGAAATTATATAGTCATGATTCAAGTAGGAACGTACAAAAAATTACTTTCTCAACCTGAAATAACCATTCTTTCCATGCTAATGAACCATGTTCTTCAAGAAAAGATCGAATCCGCAACAACTTTTCACGGATCAAAAAAGAAAAATTCTTTATTATCTCAAAAACATTCTAATAAAAGAAAAAGTCAACGATTAATGGAAAAAACTAACAATCCTAATTATCAAACACATCATCTAATAAAAAAAGAAAAACTTAATTCCTCGAAAAACGAAAAAATAAATCAAGCTCCTCCAAAAAATAAAACAAAAATCTTAATGGAAACATCGACACACGTGATACTCAAGCTCAACACGGGAGAAATCATTAAACTTCCGAAAAACAAGACAAATTCATGAAATTAATTCATTTTTTAAGATACTTTCGATAAAAAGAATCCCATTAATTTAAAATATTCAGAGTAGAACGATCCGTATAATGAAATTCTTTTTCCTTAGTATAGGGATTTTCTTTACTTTTTAAATTGGTTAAATAAATAAGATTGCCTTTTTCGATGAGCTTCAAGACTTCTATAGCATCAAATTTCCAAAAATTCACGATGTATTCCTTGTTTTCCTCCGCTAATATCGTAATTTTTAAGAGAAACGATTTTTCCATTTTCTTTCTATCAAATTCCTTAAAAGTAAAATTCAGTACTTTGCCTGAAAGATAAGGTAGATAGGCATTTTTAGATAGTTTTTTCTCACTGACCTTATTGTTTTTCGTGTGAGAAACATAAGGAAGCATTTCGGATGCTTCTCTGAGCTGTTTCTCCCGT
Source organism: Promethearchaeota archaeon (assembly GCA_029838195.1). Classification (GTDB taxonomy): domain Archaea; phylum Asgardarchaeota; class Lokiarchaeia; order Sigyniarchaeales; family SOKP01; genus JALGVJ01. The sequence goes on along the minus strand of JALGVJ010000011.1, from coordinate 46,369 downwards.
GCTTCTTCTTTTGAGAGGAACATCAGCCTGCTTTTTTTCCCTAAATGGACTTCCAAGCGGTCCTTATTCATCTTGGTATAACCTCCAATAACTCGAATCCCTTGATTCACTTCAAATGCCTCTTCATTGACAATATCCGCAAGGTCGTCCCACATGACCACCTTAATCATGGCAGAGTTATCTTGAAGCAAGAATGAGCTTATTTTTCCCGTGGTGCCATCCTTACGGGCAAAATAATGAATGGGATAAGTTTTAACAATTCTACCGATGATCACCACGTTAGATAACCCTTCCTCAAGCTGAGCAATATCAATCCTAAATTCGTCATAATCGATTTCTTCTTGTTCAACCAAGTCATATAAAGATCTATCAATATCGGGAGAGCGGATAGGGAGGTCGTGGTCTTTCGCAATCAAAAATAAGATACCCTTTTCGGAAATGAACCCGCCAAATTCCTCTCGCTTGCGCTCCACCTCTTTTTCGAGCTCCTCCTCACTAAAACCCGCTTGAAGCAAAGAAGCCTTGATCATCTCAATGGAACCATTGGAATGGATTTCGCAATTGTTTTCCATTCTCTTTCACCGCTTTAAATTTAATTTTTATATTTTTTTTACAATTATGTTCAAGTTATTCTTATTCTTTCAATCCTTTTAAACAAAAAATTATATCAATGAGCTATGAAAAGAGTACTAATAATTAAAAAAAGAAAAAATACAAGTGAAATAATTAAAAATTAATTCTAAAATATCGCAAGCCCGCATTCCATCCGCAAATAATTAATAAAAGCAAGCAAATCAAGAGGAAGGGAATAAATTTTTCTTTGCTACGGGGGCCTGAGAAAAACAAGATGAGGAGACCTACAATAAATCCAATTAATCCTAAAATCGAACCTACAGCAAGTAAAAACTCAAATACTTCCATCCATAATTCCAGGTCCATTTTTTATCCTTCCTTTTTTCCTGTATTTTCTTTTTTAATACCCGTGAATGTTTAATTCTTCAAATTCTTTAATAAGAAGTTGAACAGATTCGCAAGAACTTCTAGTGAGGCAATTGAAACACGGTTCAGCTGCCCAAAAGTACGATTTTCCTTCTTTTTTCTCTATGATGAGGAGGGGCATGTTCGATTTTGGACAATTCAAACCCGAAATCTCGATCTTCCCCCGTTTCGGTACTGGATAAGAGATTCCACATGCCTCGCACTTTACAAATCGCTTGTAATTACTTGTTTTATAGAGAAATAAAATACTCTCACAAATGGGACATGTTCCAATCTCTTCGATTTTTTTCATTTTAAAATCTCTTAATTAATTACATGTTTATTACTTAAAGATCAGTCATTCTATTTAAAAGAAAAATTATCACGATTAAAAAGTAAAATCATAAAAAAACATTCTTTAAAAAAATAAGAAAAAATAAAATTAATTTGACTTTAAAAAAATGGTAATAAGTTTTATTAGATAAGGATTTTAGCATTTCTTTGCCATTCTCTTACCTTCTTTGAAGAGATGCCCGAAATTTTTTCAGCCAAATCTTCAGGCGATTGAACCAATAAATCTTGGATTGTAAGAATACCTTGATCATTCAACTGCTTTGCCGTTCCTTTTCCAATTCCTTTTACATCCGTTAAGTTAATGTTCATGCTTTTGCCACCATTTCCATCACTTCCTTCTACCTCTTTATTTTCCTCTACTTCTAAAGCATCATCGCCTTGTTCATAAAATTCTGTCACATCAAATACATCTGAAGAGCTTTTGGGAATTGATATTTCTTCAGTATCTGCAATACCCGCACCGGTAATATAGAACTCGCATTCATTTGGCGGAAGGTCAGGAGCATCCACGATAATGGCTTTTCTCTTTAAAGAAGAGTTGGAAGAGAATCCTTTAGTCTTGAACATGATACGGAAATGGCAGCCGTGCGCCACGATATTTCCTCCGATGGCATCATCCGCCGCAAACATGCCCATCATTTTCGTTGCCACTTGATTTGTCAAAAGGACCGCAACGTTATAGGTTTCGGCAATCCGAGAAAGTGCGTGTATCATGCCGTTTAAAACACCTTGCCGTTTTGCTAACATGCCAATCCCCATGTATTCCGCTCGCAAGAGGGCCATCAGGCTGTCAACTACAATCAAACGCACGTTTCGATTCTTACAAAATGCTTCCGCTTTCGTTATCATTTGCGATTGATGGTCAGAGCTATATATACGTGCTTGAAAAATGTGTGAAAGTACTTCATTAGGATTTAATTCAAATCGCTTAGCAATGCGGGTAATCTTGTTTTTTGAAAAAGTATTTTCCGTATCAATGTAGATGACCGCACCTTCCACTCCTCCTTTTTCTTTTGGAAGCTGAGTTGTCACGGAAAGCGTATGTGAAAGATTCGTTTTTCCCGATTTAAAAGGTCCAAACACTTCCGTGAGCTTTCCCGTGTGAATTCCTCCTTGAAAAATTCCGTCTAATGCTGCCGAGCCCGTGGTGATGTATTCCACATTTTCATTGATTTCAGAAGCTGGAGAAAATTCCGTCATGCCCAAGCCGTTGCGAGCGTTCCAAATGAGCTTCTTGGCAGTGGCTTCTCCTAAGCCTTTTATTTCTGCCACCACGCTAAAAGGAGACATGGCCAAAGCTTCGGCACTTCCAATTCCGTTTTCCTGAAGTAGCTTGATTTGTCTGGCATTGATTCCTTTTACCTGGCTGAGATCTGTCAAATTTTTTCCATCACCTTTGTATATTTATTTTTTGATCTAAAATTTATGACATGTTTATTTAAAGAAAAAAAAAAGATTAGAGGATTAAAAAAAAAGATTTTCAAATAGGAAAAAAAGGAAATAAGAGAAGGGTCATCTTTCACAAGGAAAAATAATAAAAAATGGAGACATTAATATTAAGCCATAAAAATCAAATTCATAAAAAAAGGTACATTTAAGATGACTTCTCTTATTCATGTATTTAATTTATATCTTGTTTATTTAATTAAAAATTGTAGTTTTACTCATTACATGTCTATTTTTTTAAACCATTTTTGAATGTCCTTTATTTTTTTTTCCTTTAAATATGCTCATTGAATCTCTCTTTCATGAGTTCATCTATTTTCAAAAAATTCACTTTAATAAAAAATTGAATAATGGTGATCGTCATGAAAAGAATCAGTCATGTAATGATTAGCTCCTTGATCGTGCTACTATTAGTAATTAGTTTGAGTTCAAATATGCAAATAAGCGTTTTCAATAATACTCGGATAAACGATGACGGAATAACCCAATCCAATAATCAATCATCTTCTAAACCCATGTTCTCTCAAGAGGTTCCTAAATCAGCTCATATCACGGAGCTAGAAATTTTAAGTCCATCTCCTGCGGACGGTGAAGTCATTGCCGGACTGAACCCGACCTTGAGCATTTACGTGGCAGACCCTGATGATGAGAGCTATACGGTTATATTTCATGATGCTTCCGATAATTCTGAAATAGGAAGGGTGGAAAACACTCCCAGCAATCAGCGAGTGAGTTTAACGTGGATGGGATTGCATCACGGTAAAAAATACCAATGGTACGTAAACGTGTCAGATGGAGTAAATATCACGTCATCAGAAATCTACTCGTTTGAAATTGATATTTTAAAAACATCTTATCACTTGGAGCAAGAAATTTTCTGGGGAAATGAGAAAAGCACGGAAGGAAACGGAATTGCCCTCGATCTTTCGGGAAACATGTATCAAATCGGGACGATGAAAAACGGCCCTCACGGAAATGATGATATTTATTTGGTAAAATTTGATTCAACGGGTATGGAACAGTGGAACATTACATTAGGAACGGATAATTTTGATTTTGGAAGTGATGTTGCATGTGATTCTCAAGGAAATGTATATATCGTGGGAACGTGGAATTTTTCTGCTGGAAGCAATCTTCATCATGCGGGGCTAAGTAAAATTTATCCGAACGGAACAATTGCGTGGACCATTTTAGCCGAAGAAGGTACTCTTGGAAATGCCATTGCACTGGAAGATTCCAATACGATTTATATGGGGGGATGGTCAAGCACGCTAAATGATATCATCATTAATAAATATGATATTACAGGAGAAATCATTTGGGAGAGAGCATGGCACGGAAATGACCAAGATCTCATATTTAGCTCGGCTCTTGAGGTAGATTCGAAGGGAAACGTGTACGTGGGAGCTACTACCAAGAGTTTGGGAGCGGGAAATTATGATGCCTTGTTAATTAAATATAATAACCAAGGGCAAGAGCAATGGAATCGAACTTGGGGAGGGATGGCAGATGATATTTTATATTCCTTAACGATTGATAAGGATGATGATATTATTATCGGAGGAGATACAGAGAGTTTTCAAGTGAATGGAAGAGATAGTATATTTATGGTCAGCTTTAATGAAACGGGAGAATTGAATAAAGAATTCACGTGGTCAAGTGAGCAAGGGGCCTATTTGAGGAATATATTTCAATCTGCTGAGGAACATCTCATTCTCACGGGATATGTTCGTTATTCTATCTCAGAAAAAAGCGTACTTATTGGAGAGGTGGATAATTCTTTAGAAATAATGAGATGGAATACCACCTGGGGAGCTTCAAATGTTATTTCGGGAAATGCGATTATTAAAGATTTTTCGGGAAACCTTTTCATTTTAGGAAAATTTGATTTCCTTGGAATTCATGAAAATGATGCTTTTATTTTAAAATATTCTCCTGATGTAGTGACTTCAGAGCAGTATTATTTAGCAATCGAGCAAATCATTCAAGATTCCTTAAAATATAATATAAATTACTACGATCAGCAAGAGCAAGAACAAGGGCAAGGATATTATCCTACTATTCATCCTCCCTCACTTCATGCCACGTATTATGCTTTATACATCCTTCAGAGCATCGGAAAGCTTGATGAAATAAATACGCAAGAAATTATGGAATACATCATGGTCCACTATAATGTTAGTTCGGGTCTTTTCTCGGATTCTTATTCCGATAGATATTTGGATACTGATTTAGCTAAAGATGATCCCCCACCATTGACTTCTTACTTGGAAATAAATTGCCATGCCACTTTATCTCTTGGTATTTTCAATGAATTGGACCAGATTAATGTACAAAACATTATTGATTTTATTTGGAGCTGTTATCATCCATTAAAGCACGGTTTTCTCGGGCAACCTTATGATGACACGCTCACGGGAGAGCTAGCCTTGCCTACCGCTGATAACACTTATTTTGCTATTAAAACACTGCTTTTATTAGGAGAGGATTGGAGCACGCATGCTCAAGAGAAGAATGAACTGATTTCTTGGTTAGCAAGCTTACAAGAAACAGTTGCGGGCATTCATTTAGGAGGCTTTTACAACGATTTGGATTCCTCGTTCAATTCTCTTGTTATTAAAGAAACCAATTTATTAGCCTCTTATTATTGCGTGAAATCGTTAGAATTGCTAAATAGCTTGGATCAAATAAACATGGTTAATTTCAATTCTTATTTAGATTATTTATACAATGCTCAAGAAGATTACTTTGTCATTGCCCCACATTCACAATACTTTAATATGGATTACTGCAATCTCGTGGCAACTGCTCTTGGATTGGATCTCGGCAGTCTTGCCAACAATCCGAACATTAATAGCACGGAAATCACGAATTACCTCCTCTCGCATCGAAACAGCATGGGAATTTGGGATAAATCCACGGAAATACCTTATCACGAAATCATTTACACTTACCAGATTATTCGTTCCATTAATGAGACGGGTTTTATGAATTCTCTTACTGAAGATGTTAAAGATGAAATTGCTCAAGGACTCGAATCTTTCAAGTTTCATGGAGGATATTCCTTAATGTCTCCCGATTATACAACCCTGGAGAAATTAAATTCCTTGATAAATGCATTTTATTATTATGATTACAACTTATTAACCCAATTAGATGCTCCTTATCTCTTATCTCAATTCAAGCAATCCTTCAAGGATTATTCTCAGTTTGACGTGTATCAATTTAGCTTGTTCACGAACATAGACGGCGGCGAGCTATACTATCATTCTCATCCTTTTGAATTCGACACGAGAGGCACGCATGAGAGAGTCCACGAGTTAAATGCTCCCGTGAACGCCCGCTCCATGTATCATGCTCTTGACACGCTCTACAAATTGGACTTGTTTGATGAGTTTGAACTGGAAACGGGGATCTCCATAAATGATATCTTGGGTTATATTGAATCGTGTCAGTTCATGGAACCCGGCTATTCTAATACGGGCGGCTTTTCTCCCGATGGATTTCATGTTTACCTTTCCAACGAGTTGAGAAACAGCTATGTATACTTGGAACATTCCTATTATTCTGTATTGACTTTGGACTTGCTGGCTCGTTATTTAAACTTGGGAAACATTTCTGACACGAATATAAACACGACTGCCCTAACAAACTACGTTCTTTCTCACGCGGTGGAAACTACCGATGAACTTTACTTTCAGCCTACTTATCGTACCGAAGCTGAGGATTCTTTAGAAATTCTGGAAACGACTTATCAATCACTTGCCATATTGAAATTAGTAAATGAAAGCTTGATTGATCCTCAAAAAATCAAGAATTACGCAGAATCTTGTCTAATTTATTCAAATCTGGAAGAGTTATATCTCGTTTATAAGATCAATGAATTGCTTGATTTGGGCATGTTTTTTAATAGCACACTGGTCCGGAATTTAATTTTAAATACCTACTCTACTTCGCTTCATTCATTTTATAGAACAAGGGATAAATTTTACGTGCCTCAAGCTTCACTCTCTTGGGTGGCAGATATGAGTGTTTCTTTGGGGTTGATTATCAATGACACGCAAATTCCGTTGGTGTCGATTGAGAACCCCCTGAATCAATCGTATCATGCTTGGCAAACACCTTCTCTTGTTTTCCACGTGAACGAAACCTATTTAGATGCGGTGTATTTAATGCTATCTAATGGCACTCATGAGAGAGAGCGATGGATATCCTTGAATGAAATGAAACGGATAGAAGGGATTTGGACATTCAATGATTCTATTTTTGAAGATGATTGGAACTTTTTCGGAAATGGTACGCTCACGTTGACAATTAAAGCCACTGACATTCAAAAAAATAATGGTACGGATGTGATTACTCTATATAAAGAGCTTTCTCATCCATCAATTATTATTCATTCCCCTATCGAGGGGTCGCTACACGGCATTCAAGCTCCACGCTATGAAATTGAATTAAATGGCAAAATCTTGGAATCGTTTTGGTACGTGATAAATAACTCGCATCTTACTCTTCAAAGTCCCTATTACTCCGTGAATGATTACGTTCAAGGACAAATTTCTCAAGCTCACTGGAATCGGTTTGGAAATGAAAGCATTGATTTAACATTTATCGTGAAAAACAAGGCAGGCACGTGCTCTAATGCTACCATACGATTGCAAAAGGATAATATCCTACCTATAATCACGATCCTTCAGCCATCGAAAGATAATTTAATTTTCGGCGAGCAAGCGCCTTCATATAAAATTGAGGTGGAAGATTGGAATGTTCATGAAACGTGGTATATGTTCAATGGAAGCTTGAATCGATATTATCTCACGTCCAATGAATATAGCGGAATCATTAACAAGGAAGCGTGGAATTCATACGAAAATGCCACAATTATCATCACGTTTCATTCCAACGATACGGCGGGCAATTACTATCAAACTTCTATTACCGTTATAAAGCAAGTGTTTAATTGTTCTTTAGATGATTCTGATCCTTCAGGTGGACAAGAAGGAGGAAATAATGATGACTCCTCTCCTCCTGATGACACTGATCATCCCTCAAATTCCACAACACCACGAATTCCTCAAGTATTAGAAAATACCAATTTCGTGTTGCCTTTAACGATTGGGTTGTTGTCTACTCCGGGGTTAACTATCATTAGCTCGTGGTATATTAAGAAACGATTGGGTGCGGAGTAATTATAATAAAATAGATTTTTTTACTATTATTTTTCTATTTTTTTACTTCTCTAAAATGCAATCATTTTCTTGTATTTTCGATTTTTTCGTGATTTTTTATTTTTATACATCGAAAAAAATAAGATATAGTCATGGTAACGAGTGAAGATTTGCGGTTAAAGGAATTCAAATATTTAAGGGAAGAGCTTCTTGAAAAGCGAGAATATCAGCTTTCTATTGCGGAACAATGCGTGAACAAGAATTCATTGGTGATCATTCCCACGGGCTTGGGAAAAACCATCATTGCTTTATTGGTCGCAGCAAAAACTTTAGAATATTATCCTCCCGACAGTAAAATCATTTTAATGGCACCAACTCGTCCCTTAATAGACCAACACCACGAATTTTTCTTACGATTTTTAAACATTCCTCCCGAGAAGTTCGTGATATTGACGGGAAGGACATCTCCTAAGGAACGTCCTTTGCTTTTTTCGGAAAATCAAATATTATTTTACACGCCACAGACCTTGCGAAACGACATTGTGAAACAAAAATACAGCTTATTTCAGGTGTGCTTGATGATTTTTGATGAAGCTCATCACGCCACGGGAGATTATGCGTACGTGTATTTGGCAAGCGAGTACATGATCCAAAACCCAGAGGGAAACATTCTTGCACTTACGGCATCCCCTGGTGCCACCCGCGAGAGTGTGGAAAATTTATGCGAAATCTTGCACGTGCCTTTAGAGAACATCCATTACCGCTCACGTGCGGATGCTGACGTGAAATCGTATATCAAGCCCATGGATGTCATTAAGATGGGAGTATCTCTCACGGATCTCATGAAAAAAGCTCTGGACGTGATACACGAATTAATAAAAGAGCGATTATATTATTTGGATCGCTTGGGAGTAATTCCTCCCTCTAAAAGTGATAAAAACAGTCAAAATATTGAGGATAAAATATATAGAAAGAAACTCGTGGAATTACGCTCTGAACTCGTTGCCATGACCCAGCAAGGTATTCCCAGCAAGAACGTGTATGTAGCCTTATCCATCATAGCTCAAGCGTTAATTTTGTATCACATGGAATCCCTTGTCGAACAACAAGGATTAGACATTCTCTTGGTCTATTTGGAAAAATTAAAATCAGAAGCCAAGAAAAGTAATAGTTCCAAAGCTCAAAGATATCTTGCGAGCAATCCCAAGCTTACTGCTTTACTCTTGGAATTAAAAAAATATCAAGTATTTAAATCAGAGATGTTATTACATCCCAAGCTCATCCTTTTAAAAAAAATATTAGCCAAACAATTCACTATTAATCCAGAATCTCGCGTGATCGTATTCGTGAAGTTAAGAGATTCCGTGAAAAATATCGTGGAAAAATTGAAATCGCTTCCGAGCATTCAGCCCAAGCGGTTCGTGGGGCAAGCGTCTAAAAAGGCCGATAAGGGTTTGAGCCAAAAAGAACAGATTAAAATACTTCAAGATTTCAAGGATGGAAAGTATAATGTATTGGTAAGCACGAACGTAGGAGAGGAGGGTTTGGACATTGCCGAATGCGATATAGTTATTTTTTATGATATCGTGGCATCGGAAATTCGGTTAATTCAGAGAAAAGGACGCACTGCTCGTCATAGGGAAGGGAAAGTTATCATGCTCTATACGAAAGATACTAATGATGAGGTATATTTAATGGTGGCACTAAAAAAACTAAAACACATGGAAGGAACATTAAAATCAAATGCGCCTAAAACCTCCCCTTCGGGGCACCTTTTTCTTTTAGATACGACTTCTAAAGATATTTCTTTTACTACTTCCGTTTTAAATTCTAAAAAAAAATATAAAATCCAAAAGACGCAAACACGATTAACTTCTTTCATGAACTCTTCTTGTCAAGAGATAAAAGATCAAGAAAGATACGTGATAAAAAATTCTTCTTTAAGTTTTTCTAAAGAATTTTCCAGAATTTTGATTTCTTCTCGATTTACCGTTCAATATGGCCTCCGCAAATATTTACAACGAAAAAAAATACAATATGGATTGAATGATACTATTTCCAGCTCAGATATCATTTTACTTGACCGTATTTTGATTCGAATCATGAAACCATCTACTATGAATTTTCATGAGCTTCTACTCCAGAATAAAACCTTACAAGAAAAGTACGTGTTAGTCTTTTGGGCGATGGATTTCACTAATTATTCAGAACACGTATCAGGAGAAAAAATCGTCGTAAAAGAAAAAATAAAACACTTTTGCAAGAGTCATGGGATTCATTATCTCATATTTGATGATTCTCAAGAGTTATTGTTCATGATTCATAACCTTTATGAATATAATAAAAAGAAAAAGAAAAAGGAGAAGATTTAATTAAATCATATTAATAGATTTATAATATTAGATTTGTTATTTACTTTTTAATATAGCCTTACATAGATTAATTCCCAGACCCGTTCTTATGTGAAGCGTGTAGGGAGTTTCTTTTCTTACTTCAGAAGCATTTTTATACCCTGCATTGAATAAAATTCTTGCCCGAACTCGCCCCACTTGATTTAAGCGTAGTACTAAATCGAATAGCTCTTCTTTTATGCCATGTTCTACTCGAATGCTGAGCGTTTCTGCCATTTCCATCACGTTAAACATAGATTCGCGCAAGTCCGTGCCAGTCCGGGATAAAAATTCGGCAATTTTTTGAATGAAAATAATGTTCCTAACCACGTTTTCTCTGAGCGTGAACAAATCTCCCGCCATGATGTTATATCGATCTAAAATTTCATCTAAAGGAACTTCATCGCACCAATCTAATAAGGGTTCGAAAAAGTCATCTCTCCTCACTTTACCCTCTTCTTTTAAAATGTTAAATGCTTCTTTTAGTAGTTCCATGTAGGTGTTGATGCTTTTATTTTCCAATTTTTTCCGAATCAACACTGCAGAGGAAGGAGCAATGTAGAGTTGAATTACTAATTTTCCGAAGGCCGTACAAAAAAACGTGTTTTTTTCGTCTTTCTTGAGTAATCCCTTTTCTAAAAGATAATTTAGAATGTATTGCCTTCGAAGTGATTTTGGAATGATGTCTTCAACATATTTTTGGACCTTCGGATCTGGATATTCAATGAGATATATCAAAAATGCAAGCACGTGTTCGCAAAACTCGAATAAGTTTTTTGTATTTCCAAAATTATCGGAAAATCCATTTTTAAACCCACACGAGCAGGTGATTCCCCGGCTTACGTGAAACGAGCATTCGAACACGCCGTACTGCGTTTGAAGATAGCCGCTAATCTTGCTACTGGTTACACCATTTAATTGGATTTTTTTTATTTTCTTTTTAATATTAACTAAATTCTTGCTTGCGGAATACATTTTTAAAATGTTTACAGGCTTGATTTCCTTAATCATGAGGAGCTGTTCAATGGGAATGGAAATATTTTGACGTGAAGCCCTATTTTTGAATTCATGATAAAAATAGGTGCGTTCAAAAAATTGCTTGAGCTTTTCTAAGGAAATCCGCTTTTCTTCATATATCCGTAGTAAGACTTGTTCGGTTAGCACGCTCACGTCGTTAAGCGTGGAAACTAAATCATTATATTTAGGTTTAAGAATATAATCAGAACCCAAAGGCTGAAAATAGTTATCCTCCACCCATAGCTTTTCATCTAAATTTTTAACTAAAATAATACCATAGCCAAGGGGATCTAAACCTGGTCGTCCTGCCCTTCCGAGCATTTGGAATACTTCATTAGCAGAAAAAGGTTTGAAAAAAGAAAAGCCATCGCCCGTTTCGAAATAGCCGGAAAAATTGGTAAGATTATACCCGGAAGTAACGTGTTTCTTGAATTTTTTTAGGATGACTAATCGTGCCGGCGTGTTCACACCTGCAGAAAGCGTGGTCGTGCAGCAAATGACTTTTATATTGCGTTTTCGAAAATTATCCTCTACGAGCTTGCGTTCTTTTGGTAATAGTCCCGCGTGGTGAAAGGCGATGCCGTGAGAAACCATGCGTTCCAATTCCTTGTTATTTCCATTCGTTTTTTCGAGTTTCTTGCTCAATCTTTTACATATTTCTTTTTCTTCGGGTTTTAAAAAGTGTGGAATTAGTTTCATGTATTCTTGAGCGAGCACTTGCGAATCTTTTCGGGTGTTCACGAATATTAATACTTGCCCTTCTTGACTCAAGATAGCCTTGATATACTTGCGAATGGTAGCCGTTTTATTGCCCGAGATTTCAATGCGGTAATGAAGGGGTACAGGTCGAACATCTGATTTGATTAAAGTGGTCTTATTTCCTAAAGAACTTAGCCATGCATTAAAAAATTCGGGATTTGCGATAGTAGCCGAAAGGCCAATGATTTGAGGATGATAAAGAAATTCGTTTAATCGGATGATGAGAGATTCAAGTCGGGGCCCTCGTACCTCTTCGCCTATCATGTGAATTTCATCAATTATTATGGTGGAAATTTCGTGAATCCAATCTTTTTCATTGAAATTTCTTAAAATGGAGTCCATTTTCTCGTAGGTGGTAACGATAAGGTCCGATTTTTTCAGCTCTTCTTCATTTAGTTCAAAGTCTCCGATACTGAGCCCTATCTTAATATTAAATCGGGAATAATTCTTTTTGAAATGAATGTATTTTTCCGTTGCTAAGGCCTTGAAAGGCACGAGATAGATGGATTTTCCGAAATCCTCGAGAATGTTGTGGATGGCGCACAATTCTCCGATTAGAGTTTTACCACTTCCGGATGGGGCACAAATTAAAAACGATTTTTGGAAAAATAAACCTTGCTTGATGGCAACTTTTTGGATTTCTCTTAATTCGAAAATATTGTTTTCTAGTAATACACGTAAAATCCGTTTATCCGAGATGTATTTATCAATTTCTAAAGTAGATTTTCTTGTTTCCCTTGGTTCATCGGAAACTGCATCAAAAGGAAGAGTTTCTGTGTTATACTTTTTAACGGCTTCTTGTTTTATTAATTGTTTTTTAGAATTTTTCGAAGAATCTTGCTTGGAAGTCATGATAATGGATATTTCAATTAACCTTTTATAAATTTTAATAGATTCAATAAATTCATTGTAAATTAAAAATTAAAAAAATAAATGAAAAAACATGTTATTAATTATCCTTTAGCCCATTTCTTTAATAGCGTATTGAGAGTTTCTGATTCTTTTGTAATGAAAATGTTCGTGATGATTTCATGTCCTCTTACCTTGCCATCAGAATCAATGTAAAGAATAAAAGCATGTAAGGGATCACCGTGTAAATAACATGTGGTATAGAGCCCTCCTGTTCTCTGTTTAGATTGCTCGATTTCATTAAAATTAATTTCAATTGGGGCGTGACAATACGGACAAGAATACTTTTTTCTCTTTTTAATTGAGGTTTTTGTTTGATGTATTGAAACGGTCATTAATGATATCATCCAATCGTTTTATTTAAATAAAAAATAGTAAAATTGCGCTTTTTCTTGAATTTCATTCAACTGAATTTTTTCTTTATATAGAAGGGAAGAAAATAAGGAAATGGACATGCGATCTTCTAATAAAAAAGAAAATAATAATAAAGAATACAAAAAACAAGTTATTTTAGATGCCCATAGTAATTCTCATCATGATAATAATTCTCATCATGATAATAACCATGCTTTCTTGAATTCACGAAATCTTATCATTAAAATAAGGGCACGTCAAAAAACACTTAATGAATATGTAAAATGTCAAGAACGAAACGTAAAGGCTAAAAAAAAAAGTTTTGATAGAAAAATTTCCTTATTCTCGAAGATGGGACTCAACCCTGAAGAAAAACTTACATTATTAGAGCGAGAACACCTAATATATACCCTCAAGGAGATGTTGAAACAAAAAATAACACCCACCATGAACTTCATGGAACTAAAAGAAAGTATAATTGATATAATAGTTATTCTTATCATCCCGATTTCTCCCTTGTTTTCTGTTTTATCTCTTTTTCCTATTATTATTAATGAATCTAAATTATCTCTTACTATTGAAAAAGGTTCTTTACTTGTCTTGCGGGAAAAAGATTCAAAAAAAATTCCCCTCTCTACAGATATTTTTGCGAAAACACGATTAGAAAAGGAATTAAAGCGTTATTCTGCTCATGTTTCTAAATTCCTTCAAGAGCAGTTTCGAATTCCCATTTCTCAGAAAGAATTCTTAAATAAACCATTTTTCTTTTTCAATGATAAAATAATAAAATTCATTTACCATCCGCTCCTCTTGAGTTCTCGCGTGCAAGCGAACAATCTTTTTCTTGCTAAATTTAAAAAATTCAATAAATTTTTTTCTAAGAACGGTTTTTCTTCTTGGGAATCTATTTCACCTCCTTTTTTATATTGTCCTTCTCCGCCGTTTCACGTGCTTTCTGTTTCACAGTGCTCTGAATTTTTTACCCACATAAAACAACATATTTTTTTACATGAAAGTTTAAAATCACCATTTTTGAATAAAGAGGAAGTAAGCAGTATCCAACCTTTTAAAAAAAGGAGGAAATACATGCGTGTTTTAAGCAAATCTTCTTGGAATGCTTCATTTCGAGAATTTACTCATGAAGATATCATTAAATTAAGAAATTCTTTAGATCCTTCTTTTCTTGCACAATTTTTATTAGAGGCAGTAGATGAAAAGCGAATTGCTCCTCACGTGCTATTGACCTTGTTTTGTGGGGAAAATACTCTCAATTTTAATTCTTATTTTGAAAAAACAAAAAGAAAAAGAAATAAGAAAAAAGGTGATAATAAAAATAGAAAGAATGACGTGCTTGAACTCTTTTAAAGAGAATTAATGAAAACTAAGAGAATTAATGAAATCTAAAATAATATTCATGTTTTTACTTGCTTTATTTTTATCTTCAAAAAATTACTTTTTTTTTTCTTTAAATACCATGAAAATATGGGTGAAATAATGAATAAAATTAAAATTAGAAATGAAATAACAGTGTCATGGCAATTAAGAATCTTATTTTAAAAAACATGATGAAAGGTTCAGCTCTTTTTGGATTTGTTTTAGGTATTTTCTCGTTATTCTTACCGTGGTATGAAAAAAATGAACATGGCATGTTCACGATAATACATATTTGGGACATTCAAGAAGGCTATTCATGGAATACGTGGAGCTTTTATTTTATGTTTATTTTTTTAATGATTATAGCAGGAAGCGGTTATAGCATGCTAATGAAAAATCCTGAAAATGCTTCCGATTTAAAATCCTTAGAAATCCATGCCATTATCAATCTTGCCGTTCCCATCATTCAAGCGAGTTTTCTCATCGTCTTTCCGCTGGTGTGTCTCATTCCTCAAGGACATGTTTTCCCTTTCGTTTATTATTCTTCAGAATATTTCAGTACCATTAGCATGGGTTATTTCCTCATGTGCATATCTTTTCTTTTAGTATTTCCCCATGCTTTTCAGTATTATAAAATTATCACGTCATTTGAAATCCTTCCTCAATCAGAAAATAATGATATTGAATCTTCTCTTGAATTTTTGAAGAATCATGAAAAGGAGGTTGAGGAGGACTTAGTAAATGAGCACGATATTGATTTAGATATTTTAATAGAAATGGAAAAAGAAAAATTAAAAAAACTTAAGTGATGATGTCCGTGAATGATGAAAAATGGGAAAAAGTTATTAAGTTAATTCAGTTATGCAAGCAGACAGGCAACTTATCCTTAATACAATCCTTAATATTCAAGTATCTGAATAATCTTCTTTATGAAATTAACGGGAAAATGGCTTTTATATTTCTTGAACCTCCTATAGCATTAAAGAATTCCTTAATACACGAAAAAATGGAAAAGTTGAATCAGCATTTTTTCAATAATACGGGACTCATGTTATTTAAACCGCAATGGATTAATACCATTCGATCCCGAGAACTCATCTTTTTTAATCCTCTCGAAGGAGAAAATTTCACTGATGAAAACGCATTTTCGACCATTACATTAAACGATTTAGAACTTTTATTCAAGTGTTATTTTGAAATTAAAAGTCATGTAAAGGGTTTGTTATCAAATAACAGTAAATTAAATAATAGTACCAAATTAAAAAACAACATCATTCGTCAAGGAAATGGTGTTTTTACCCCTGAACAATTAATTTTGCAAGATGTTTTATCTCATCAAGAAAAACAATTATGCAATGAAATTTTACAAAAAGGATATTCTATAGAGGAGCTCGCAAGATTAAAGCAAATCAAGGAAATGAAACAAAAAGTTGCGGATTTTTCTAGTGAAAATCGCCTACACGTGAGAGATGATTTAAAAAATGATCCATTCTATATTAGATTCCTGTTGTATTCATTTAATTATTATTTTTTAGGCTTGGCACTATTATTTTTCATTTTATTTGGTATTTTAAATATTTCTAACACGTGGATGCCTAACCTTTATTCCAACGAATTTTTTAGTACTCTTCTCATGATATTTCTTTTACCCGCATTTCTATCCTTGTTATTTTACTTCTTGTTTTATTTCTTATTTAAATCTTGGAGGGTGTAATTACATGTCCGAAAATAAAAATGAGCATCTATTTTTAGAGAACAAATTTTTAAAGAACAAATTAAAGGATTTTCTGGAGCGATATTGTTTTAACAAGAAGAACTTGAGCATCTTAAAAATGATGATTGAAAAAGTAAAAAAACAAGAGCTTTCTGCTAAAGAATTAAAACAAGAAATCATCCGTCAGCGAACCGAAATGATAAAGGAACTCACGGAATTTCTTCCCATCATGATACAGCAAGAAAGCAACATGAGAGAAGTACAAGAGTATATAAAAGAATCCAATTCTGAATCAGAATCCGTGCCTGCTCTAAAGAAACGCATTATTCAATTGGAAGGGTTGCTAAAAGAATGTGAAAAGAAATATGAAGAATTGGATATAGCTTTAACTAATGTATTAAATGAGTTAAATTTAGGATCAATATTTCCATAAAAGCTTGAACCCGGGTTTTCATAGCTCTGGTTCCGCTTAATACATGTTTAATCTTTTTTACTTGAAAAATTTAAAGATTGACTATTCTTTCAATCAATATATCTTTGCCAGTTAGATTATTTCCGCAATATGGAGCCATTCGATTAAAAAATTCCATTGGATCTGTAATTGCTTCCTCGGGAGTTAATACTCCCTTTTTAGTGATTTTTCCTTCAATCATCATTATCGTTGCGATTGCCAGCGGGACTCCAGTAAGACCTGCCATCTCACCAAAGGGATTGCGGCCAAGCGCTATAGCAATCTTTTTAGGCACACCATCTTTTGTACCAGTTCCTATAACACATAAATTTGGAGGTCCTCCAAGATATTCTTTTAAAGGTGCCCGACCCATCTTAGCCCTCCTTTCTAACTTCTTAAAATCTTTTTCTAATGCAATAGCAGCTTTTTGAATCGTGATTTTTTTATTTAATATTTTTTGACGATATTGCCTGACAATATCCGTAGCCGTTTTTCCAATATACATGACATTAGATATTGAATTAGCTTTTATAGTTCGCGGAAGTGTTATAGGTTCTGGATGACCTATCACTGTAGCATACATTTCTTTAAAGCTGGGAAAAGCAAATGGCTCGATTTCGGAAAGTGGTTCTATATAAACCATAATGCCATTCTTAAAAACGGGTATCTTTTCTAAAGTCTCAAACAATAGGTGTTCTATAGCTGCATTTGCTTTCTCTGGGAGTTGTCCTAATTTATTTCTTAGTTTTTTTGGTTTAATATAATATTTAGGTTTTTTTCCTTCTTTAATATCAACACACTCTCCCCATGCCGTGATAAGATCGTCCACATCGTCAAGCTTTGAGCAAGCAAGAACCGCCATCAGATTTGTTATTCCTGGACTTGCACCAATGCCGATAACTGCTGAAACTCCGGCATCCTTAGCTTTTTGATCCATTTTCAATACGTCTAATGTTGGCTTCCAATCATCACAGATATCCAAAAAAGGTTTCTGTGTTTCGATAATAATCTCAACAAGAGGTTTTTCAAACTTGTAAAATGGTCCTATAGTGTTAATCACGACATCATGCGCTTTTATTAATTCAATTAACTTCTTCTTTTCGTTTATATCAATTTGAACTGCGGATAATTTTTCCGACCCTATCATTTCAACACAAATTTCAGCTTGCTTAATGTTTATATCAGCCATAGTAACTGCCGAAACCTTAGCAGATTCAAGAAGCACGGCAACGGCCATTCTACCCATATCTCCTGCACCACCTAATGCTAATACTTTCATTTTTTCCTTTACCTCATTTCTTTCTTATTTTTTTATCATTTTTCATAGTTCTCATCTTATAATTCAATTTTTTCAATGTAAATGATTATGATTCCCCCATATTTAAAAATTTCATTTAATGGTTATTATTAATGATTAGTATCATTAATTAAATTTAGTATCATTAATTAAATTTAGAATGAAAAACTGAGATTGAATTCAGAATAAACTTTTTTGAAAATAGGAATAAAACACGTGAAAACATTATATTGCTTTAGGTTTCATTAATCCTATTTTTTTTATTTATTAATGTTTATACCATCGTGAAATTAATGAAGCAAAAAAGTCTAAAAATTATTATTGATAATAGAGAACGAGAATTAATCCGACATATAAAAAGTAGTTATCATTCTATCGAACTTGATATCAAGCAATTGGATATTGCAGATATCGTGGTGAGCCAAGACGTTGCCATCGAGCGAAAAGAGGGATCCGATTTCATCTCCTCTATCATGGATAACCGCCTATTTGATCAATTACTCCGCTTGAAAGAAGTTTATCCTTTGCCCATTCTCATTTTGGAGGGGCTCAATGACAGCGTTTTCAACTTCACGGGCATGAACATCAACTCCATTTACGGTGCTCTGGCCTTTGTTTCCTATAAAATGAAAGTCTCCATCATTCCCACGAGGAATCTGAAGGACACTGCCATCGTGATTGAGCGAATCGCTTATCGGGAGCAAGTCAAGGATAACATTCCCGTATTGGCTCGGTCTGCGCCCAAGCACTTGGATCTGGCAGGACGGAGGGCATATCTCATGGAAGGTCTTATTGATGTGGGGCCTTCTCGTGCAAAGCTTTTGATCGAGCATTTCAAGACCCCTGAGCGAGTGTTTGATGCTCTCAAGAACACGAGGATCCTGTACACGAAAACGGGCAAGCCGAAAGGAATTGAAGGGCCCTTAAAGAAGATCAAGGGAATCGGCTGGAAATTCGTGGAAAAGAATCAAGAAATGCTGTTTGGCAAAACAATAAAAGGAATGAAAGAGATGGAAATGTCGCAATTTTTTTGATTTTAAATTATTCGCTTTTACTTCAAATTTTCTATTTTCTTAAGATTTTTTCTCTAAATATATTTGTCCCAAAATACAATGTTATAACAAGTAAAAAGCATTCATTCATTACAAATTGGACTAACATCTGGTCCATATCCTCAAGTCCTTCTTTCATGCCCTCAAACTCAACAGAAAGCTGTTTCGCTACCTCGAATATCTTTAAAACATCCGATGGCGTACTGGGACCGTTTTCTCTTATAGCATTTAATTCTTTTAATAATTTTTCATCAACTATGATATCATTAGACCTTTTTTCTTTCTTTTTTAATCAATCTAAATTTGGTTAAAATAATTTTGTTTGATTTATTAATGAATTTTAACTCCTCTATAAGCATTTATTGTGGAGATAATTACTGCCGATAAAAAGAATTAAATCGGGTTCGATCTTTAAAATATTTAACAAGGAAAGGAAAATGAATGATGATGAATGAAAAAAGCGATTATTCTAAATCGGATTATAAAGTAGCGGGAGAGAAACTCTATCATGCTTTACACCTCTCAACATACCCCGTGGCTATTAAATATATAAAAAGCGAAGAAGAAATTCCCCGACGTGCAATTAGACCTTCTACGATGGGAAGAAAGCCGAGAAAATTGTCAATTTGTCAAGCTTTCACGATTGCGCGTCGCATGGGGGTGACCGTTGCTCTCACCGCAGATGAAAATTTTTGCGTTCCCTCCTCGGCAATGCATGGTTGGATAAAAGTCTCATTAGAAGATATTACTGAAAGTCAAATAAAACAAGGATGGCATAAAGATGCAGAATCGGAAAAGAGAAGAACAAGAATGATGAGTGACCTTCTGCCAGAGGGACTTGAAGGACTGCAAAAGAAAGGGTATATTGGTGTTATTGCCTCCCCACTCCCCATGAGCTTGATCATTCCGGATTCCATTCTCATTTATGGGAGTGGCGCTCAAATTACTCATGTCATTCAGGCTCTTAATTATGAATGCTTGCCAGAATACGTTCCCACCTCCACCTTTGAAGGTTTTGGGGAATCTTGTGGCAAGGGAGGATTATTTCCTTTCTTAATGCAGAAACCGCAGATTGTCATACCCGGAATGGGGGATCGATCGTTTGCGGGCATTCAAGAACACGAGATCGGAGTTGGCATGCCAGGATTCCTCTTGTTTTACGTCATAGAAAACCTATTCAAAACGGGAGGAATGATGAATATTGGATGGCCTTTAAAGAACTTAATTCCCATCCACCTTACTGAAAACATTACTCCAGGATTCAAATATTTAAGAGAAAAAGTCGATAAAGGATAAAAAAATAAGTAACAAGAACTATTTTCAGTTGAAAGATAAGTAAATACCTTTTTTATAACTATTTGGAAGGGTGTAGAATCTGAATGCAGAAAAGTTTTTCTTCTCCCAAAAATAAAATATTAAATTTATCAATGAAATAGAACCCACGGATCTATTTCCCGCTAAATCGGAAGATATCGCTAAGGAATTATTAACCATTAACTCACCAGAAAATTATATCAATCGGGCACGAGCATTGTTCGAGAGGGGAGATCTACAACTCGCCCTTCATATTATTGATATTGTATTGAAAGGAGAGAACATCGTGAATGCCAAGGACCTTCTGATAGCATTAGAGCTAAAATATGATATTCTAACTCAGAAAGTCAAGAAGGAACTTTCCTTTATTGCGTCAAATATTCTAAACAATGGGAGACAACAGATTAAAAGGAGAATTAAGGAGTTAGGAAAAAAATAATTGATTTTTTTAATTTTTAAAAAGATAATCAATTTCATAATTGATAATTATAACTCTCAATAAAAAGTGAATATAATGACTGAAGATTTAGACCAATATAGGGAAATTGGGAAAAAATTAATTGAAAAGTTAAAGCTCACGACTTATCCCGTTGCAGTGAGGTTAGTTCCCAATGAAGAAGACGTATCTTCTAATGCATTGAGACCTCACGTTGTTTTCAATTCGGAGGTGCCTGCCTGCCTTGTATATACTTGGTGTAGGCGCTCTGGTTTTTCTTTTTTTCTAGATGCTAGAGATATCGCATGCAAACCCATTTCCATCAATTATTTTGGGTTGGAGCAAACTAATAAATTAAGTGACGTGTTCGAAGCTTGGGAAAAAAAGGCCGGATATAAACGGAACAGGGAAGCAGAAAAAAAATCTAGAGCGAATGATACAAAACTCCAACAAGGAGAAATCAAGGGTTTAATCATCTCTCCTTTAAATTTTACTATAATGAAACCCCATTTGATCTTGATTTATTGCTCGCCATTAATTTTATCTCACTTGATTTTAGCTGCAACTTATGATGGAGATACCATTACTAGTTCCTTTAATGGAATGGAAAGCTCATGCAAGGAAGGAATTATTCGCACTTACGTGACCAACCAATGTCAAGTAGTCGCACCAGGAATGGGAGATAGAGTCCTAGCAGGAGTCCAAGATCACGAGATGATTTTTTCGGTACCAGAAAACAAATTAATCATGATACTTAATAATCTATTTAAAGCGGGAAATAAAATACCAATAAAACCTTTCGGAATCCCCCATTTAAATGCAAATCTGGGCCCCATTACACTTTTTGGAAAACCAACGGAACCAGGAGTATGGGACTACTTGAGAAAGCGGATAAAGAAATGAAAAAAGTTAAAATTTTTTTTTAATACTTTAATTAAAAATTTTGTTATTCAAAACATTCAAAAAATGAGAGAAGAAATTTAGAAAAAAGATGACAAAACAGAATTATGGTCTTAAGGAATATCAAGATGTGGGAAACGAGTTTTATAATAAATTACGGTTGCTAACTTATCCTTTAGCAATAAAATACTTTAAAAATGAATCCGAAATCCCACAAAATGCTTTGAGGCCTTCTAAAATAAAACAAAAGCTTTCTTTATGTCAGGCGTTCACATTAAGCCGCCGATGGAATAGGACTGTTGCAATGACATTCGAAGATAATCACTGCATCACCAGCTCTTTTGTACAAGGTTGGGCCAAAATGTCCGGAAAGCAAATCCTAAAATCTCAAGTCCTCTCAAAATACCACGCCAATCCTAAAGCTGAGCTAAAAATACAACTACAATTTGCAGAATTATTGAATGAAAAAGCCATGGAAAAAGTCAAGGGTAATCTGGGATGCATCATAAGCCCATTACCCTCCACGGAAGTAATACCGGACGTGATCTTAGTTTATGGAAATCCCGCTCAAATCACGCATATCATTCACGCATTAAGTTATGAAGCGAAATATCTCGTGAATAATCAACATTTCATGGGATACGGTGAATCTTGCATTCGAGGGGTGTTAGTGCCGTACATTTCAAATAAAGCACAAGTAGTTCTTCCCGGAACCGGAGATCGCATGTTGGCAATGACCATGGAAAACGAGATGGCGCTCGGCATGCCGGCAAAAAGAATATTTTATGTAACTAAATTTCTTTTTAAAAGTGCTGCTAACTATAATATGGGCATGCCTTCCAAGTTCTTGCTAATCGACATGCCTGAAGGGATGGGTCCTCCCGCGTTTAGATATTTAAAACGACAATACAAGAAATTTCAAAGAAGAAAAAAGAAAACTTCTCCTTCAACTCAATGATAAAGGTTGGTTCTATTAAAAATACAATCTAATGGCAATCCCGATTAAAACTATGGACACAAAAAATTGCTAAGTTGCCCTTGGCATTCGATACGATATTTTAGCTCCTAAGAATGCCCAAAGTACCGAGCCTATTGCTAAAAAGAGACCTACAATGTAGTCAATATCACCTGTAATGCTTTTAGCGATCGTGTTAAAAATCGCAGTGAAAAAGAACATCGATGTGGAGATCGCGGTCGCATTGTGGATGGGGTATCCTAATATAAAATTTAAGGCCAGAGCATAGATCACTCCTCCGCCAATCCCCAAGAGGTTCGCAGCAAAACCTCCCAAAATGAATAAAGAAATGCCCTTTTTAAGATTTGTTAAGATTTGATTTATAATTATGTTCCTCTGTCCTTTTTTGCTTTAAAAAAGTTATGAATCCCGCGGCAGATGAGATAAGAATTACGAAAGTGCTGGTGTCAATCGAATGATCAATAGGAAGAAGAAAGATCAAGGATAAGACAAGAACGTAGAGCACGCCTCCACCAACTCCAGCGATTGTTGCAATGATCCCAATCAGGATCCCCAGCAATATCAGAATCGTCTATATTTTTAAGAAAAAGAGGAAATAAAAATATAAAAAATGTAATGGAATAGGGTATATCAAAATAGGATATATGCGGAATGGCGTTTTTTTAATTAGCAATTTTTTGTAGTTAAAAATGTTAGTATTTTTAATTCCTTATTTCAAGGTTTTTATTCTTTTTCTAAGGATTAAAAAAAAGGGAGAACTTGTTTTAAGTTTGATAAATAATAAATGAAATAAAATTTCTTCATTTTCCTAGTCTTTTTATCATAAATTTTCTCTTTTTTTTTAAGATTTTTTCTTTAAATATACTCCGCTTGTAACGTATAATAACTACTTGAGGTCATTAAAAAATTAAAACTAAAAAATATAAATGATAATCTTGAAAAGTGAAATAAATGTCCGTTGAAAAATTATTTTTAGAACAAAAATATAGAATTAAAATCGTGAGCAAGCCTAAAATTATCATGAATTATTTATTTTTGGGTACGTCGCTTCCCGTATTACCCGATTTTAAGGAATATATCATGAATGATTTGAAGGTATTCAATGCAAAGGCTCTTTTTTTAGAGGAAATACGTGAAGAGAAGGAGTTTGGAGAAGAAACGGATGACGTCGAAGGCATGATCTTGATATATGATGATGATGGCGGAGACATCTTGTATTTCGGGTTTTTCGGCGTGTTTGACCACGCACGAGAGAAAATTGAAATCCTCTTGGAAGCTTTAATAGATCATGCGAAAGAAAATGGATATAAATACATTCGAGGGCCAATTAATATTCCGGTGACGATTTTCGGTTGGGGCTTTATGCTACGTGGGAGCAAGAAAGATTTTCACATGCGCTACAATCTAAATCCTCCCATTTATCCCGAGCTTTTTCAGGAGAAGGGATTCTACACGAAAATTAAGGAATACGAATGTGCCATGCCCATTTTTCTCATTAATCCCGATCGAATTCCTATTAAAAAAGATGGAAAAATAGTAATGGCGAAGTTTGATGAGTTCGAGTACAGCAACCCCGGTCGGGACGGTATGATGGAAATCAAGCAAGAATTCCTCGATCTGTTTGCCCGCAATCTTCCTGACTCGGCGGCGATCACGCCAAAGCCCGAAAACACGTTTGATAACCTGGTGAAATTCATCTTTGATAATGGAGCAGAATGGATGATGTGGATCGTTCGGTACAAGCCCACGGGAAAGATTTGTGCAGGGGGATACATTATTCCCGACATCTTCCTCAAGGATGAGAAGGGAGAACTTTTAGGAGCAGACCTTCATGCTTGGGTTACCGATAAGGAGTTTAGACGAAGGGGGCTCACGGTATATCAATATGCCATGTCCTCACAAATTGCGAAAAAGCAAAAATTTCCGTTCCATAAAGCGCGGGGATACTTGTCCGTGGCAGTGGATAATGAGGCGAATTTAACCAACGTGAAAAAACGCATGGCGGGTAAAGTCATTGGGGCAAAAGTAATATTAGAAAAAGAGCTTTAGATTATATTTTTTATTTTTATTTTTATTTTGAATTTTAAACATTATTTTTTTTGTTTTATATTCTTCTTTTTAAAAACCAAGAGACCTTTGGTAAATTAAGTAAAAATAATTAAGAATACAAGTAAGTGATTCATTCATGAATGTTTGAAAACTTAATATTCTGAGTGCAATGATTTAAATTTTTTATTTAAATAGACTCATCAAATTATATAGTGTAACCTTTTCTAAATATAAATTTAAAAATTAAAAAAAAAAAATTGTAAAGGTAAAAAGATGCAAGAACCAATTAAGATCATTCGATCTTCATGGACGAAATCGTATTGGAATCACGTGAAAAGAAATATTGGATACATTACTTTTGAAGAACAAGAGATTCTTCGCACCACGCCTATTGCCGTGTTAGGCGTGGGGGGATTAGGCGGTCCACTCGCCGAGCAACTCGTGCGGTGCGGATGTGAAAACTTAATTTTATGCGATAATGATATGTTCGAGGAATCTAATTTAAATCGGCAAGTCTGCAATAGAGCAGATTTAGGTGAAATAAAAGTTAGGAGCGTGAAAGAAAAGTTATTAAATATAAATCCCGCAGTGAATATTGAAATTTTCGAAGAAGTAAGCGAAGAAAATGTTATTGAAATGGTAGGGAATGTAAAAGTCGTGGCTTTAACATTAGACGACCCCATTAGTTCGATACTCATCGCTCGGACGTGCAGGAATCTCTCAATTCCCATGCTGGAAACGTGGGCGATTCCTTACTTATGTGCATGGTGGTTTACTCCCGACAGCGTGGATTATGAATCTTGTTATGAATTGAACACCCATGAGCTTTCAATAGACGAGATGAGAACGTCGGAGATACTTCGCATGAACGTTGTAGAGGCCTTGATTCCTAAGGTGTTAAAGTTTCCCGGCATGGCAGAAATGTTTGATCGAGAGCGAGGAACTTTGAAAAAAATGATGGCGAGGGAAATTCCCTTGCGGTCATTGGGCCCCATTGTTCGCTTGAGTGCCTCTTATTTAGCGTTCGAGCTGATTTATGCGGGAATCTTAGAGGTGAAGCAAAAAATCTTGGCTCCCAATGTTATTGGCTACGATTATTTTCGCATGAAGCCCATCCATTTTACATTATAATTATGTACTTCAATCTAACAATAAGAGATCATTTTTCCATGAAGCATGAGAAATATCAAGACCAAGATTATTTGAATTCTTTATCCCCTGTTGAATTGCATTTTTTGAGTCTATTAACTCGTAATTCTAAGATAAAGAAAATTATTGAGTTCAAAAAAGCTTCTCATCTTATTACTAAGAAAAAGAAAGCAGATATTCAGGAAAAAAAGAAAAAATTAATCATAATTAGATCCCGCTTTTAACTCATCTAATTTTCTTTTATAAATATTTAATATTTAATTTATTCCATTTCTTTTATTTCATTCATATTCTTTATTTTAAAACCGAAATAAGCACTAAAATTAGTATTAAAAAGAAAGCATTGTCTATGGGATTCAGATTTTTCTCAATTATAATTGCATAGAAAAAATTCAAGATAAAATAAAAAGGGGAAAATAAAAAGATTAATCATCACTATTAAGGTAGGCAAGGAGTTCGGGACTAAAAAGTGCTTTCTCTTTATATTCCTTCTCTTTTTTCACGTTTCCCAATTTTTTATATAAATCAGCTAATAATCGATAAACTTCACTGAAGCCTCCGAACTCTTCACAATATTTTTCGAATATTTGTATCAATTGTCGAACACTATCTTTTTTCTCTTGTGAAAGAACTAACATGATATTGCCTGAAGCTCCGTAATACTCTAAAATTAATATAAAAAGAGAAAAATATATCATGGATAAATCCACTATTTTTTCCACTATATAAAGATAATCTCTTAATAATAGGGTATATATTTTGATTGCTGTTTTTATATCTTCTGATTGTACGGAATATTCTGCAAGTTTTATTAATTCTAAGATTAAATCCTCCATGAGTTTTTTGTTAAAAGAAAGGTTCGGAAGATCGTGTCTCAGAAAGCATTCTTGGTATGCTAGATGTATTTCCTTGAGCTGAGTTAATAATTTTTCAAATGACATTAATTGTTTTTTGAATTCAACATATTTAAATAAAAATTCTTCACTATTGTTTTCCACATTTAATTTTTTCTTTATATAATTCAAAAAATACAAATGAACTAGTAGGTCAATTCTATATTAAAAAACATTTAAGCGTGGATAATGTCATCCAAGCACGATAAAACCGATAAAAAAGGCAATGAGCTGCTCGTAAAGAAGGGGCATGATTCTAATTCCTCCATCATCCATTTTGAAAAACAATTTTTTAGCAAGCATTCTTTAAATGAGGGATTTGAGTCCTTGTTAGTCCTTCATCTCCTCATGACTCATAACAAGCACTTGAGCCCGAAAGAAAAGCAAGATTTGTGTTCCCGTCAAAGAGAATACATGAAAACCTTGTTAAAAAAAATACACGTGAAAAAAGAAGAGTGAACCTTCTTTTAATATTAGAAAGCGGACTAAATCTATTTTTTCCTTGATTTCCAAATTTTAATTGATCTATCTAGAGAGCCACTCACTAAAAATTGATTACTAGGAGAAAATGCGATTGATAAAACTCTATTTCTATGTCTTGTAAGAGTTTGGAGAATATTACCATCGTTCATATTCAATATTTTTATAACATTTTTTTCCCAGTGCTTAAATTCCACTTGATAGAATTATACTATTAGTTCAACATTATTCCTATCTTTTAATGAAAACTTTCCAGCTTTATAAATGACATATTTTTCTTTAGTCAGGAACTTAAGGACATCTAACACATATTCTTTACTTTTTCCAGATATGGAATTATACCCAAATATTTTGCCTGTATATAACACGACTTCATCGATACTTAAAGAAAAAGCATCTCTTAATAAATAACATATTGCTTGTGCTATTTCTTCTTTAGGGATATTAATAATTTTTCTTCTATATTCAGCTGAATTGGGATACCGCACAGGAATGAGAGATTGCTCTTTTAACCAAACTGTATCTCCATTTTTGAAAACACCTTTGGTTTCATTTAACACCATATCAATATTTGATTTCATTCTTTTTGTTAATCTTTTTAGTTCACAACATTTTGAAATTCTATAATATAATTCATTAATAGTAATTGGTGATTCTATCTCAACGATGTTATAGATGAGTTTTTTTGCATTGCTAATAAATTCTTGTTTAAGAAATGATCCATATTGTAAATTAAATATATTCGGCCATTTTAAAGAATATTTCTCGTATTCTTTAAATTCTTCTGGAAACTTTTGAAAATCAATTGATTTTTTAGTGGAATTATTGTCATAAACATTATTTTTAGAATTATTATTTTTATTATTTAGAAAATGATTGATATTGGTGGTATCCTTTATTATTTTATTGGATTTTTTAAGTATGGTATTGTTTTTTTTTTCTAATTTCTTAATGAGATTTACTATTTTAATTAATTCTTTTTCAGGATTAATAACCCAATCACGAGACCAAATTCGATGAAGTTTCCATCCATGCAATTCTAATATTTCTTGTCTAATACGATCTCTATCTCTTGCTGTAAATGAAGAATGATAAAGAGCTCCATCACATTCTATTCCAAGAATGTAGCGTCCCGGATATTTCGGGTGCACGACTGCTAAATCGATTTTAAATCCAGAACATCCTACTTGTGTATGAACAGTATATCCTAATTTTGATAAGGCATTATAAACTTCTTCTTCAAATGGAGAATCAAAATTTTCAGTTAAATTAATATTTTTTGTTTTTATATAATTTATATTTCCCTTATGCTCAGCATACTCTAAATATTGTTTTAATAATTTTACTCCTTCACTTCTAGTTTTAGTAATATCTATTTCTGAAGATTTAATAGAACTAATAACTTTAACCTTATATCGTGCTCGTGTTATAGCAACATTTAAACGACGTTCACCGCCTACTTTATTTAATGGGCCAAAATTTAAGTATAATTTTCCATCCATATCTTTTCCATATCCAATGCTAAAAAACATAAAATCTCTTTCATCTCCTTGCACGTTTTCCAAATTTTTGATAAAAAAACTTTCAAGATTATTATCATTGAAATATTTTTCAAGTTCTAAATTATTTCTTAATAAATTTTCAACCTCAATTTCAATTGCTTCTTGTTGGGCTTGAGAAAATGCAATAACACCTAATGAAAATTCGGGATTTTCTTTAAAATGGTTGATTACAAGTTCAGCTACTCTTCGAGCCTCTTTTTTATTCGTTCTACTTTTCCCTCGATCATATATCCCATCAGAGACATATTCAAATTCGATTCCAAAATTGTCGTTTTTAAATATTATTCCGGGAAATGTATATAACCGGTTGTCATAAAAATGATAATTTGAAAAAGCTATGAGGGTTTCATTTTTACTACGATAATGAAAATTTAACATTAAATTTTGAAATCCAGAGGTTGAAAAGCGTTCTAAAATACTTTCATAATCAATTATATCATAATTTTCCTCATCGCCCTCTTCATAAAAAATTTGGAAAAAAGGAGTAGGAGGTAATTGTTTTAGATCTCCAACAACTACTACTTGTTTTGCCCTCATTATAGCTCCAATAGCATCTTCAGGTCGCACTTGAGAGGCTTCATCAAATAACACAATATCGAACTGGAAGATATCTGGTTTTAAATATTTACTAATAGATAAAGGACTCATTAAAAAACAAGGTTTGATTAATTTAATAAAATCTGGAATTTCTGAAAACAAGACCCTTATTGGTTTAATTCTTCTTTTTTTAATTACTTCTTTTTTCAATATATTAAGAGGTGAGCTATCAGCTAAAATCCAAGAAGCTTGTGGTTTTATATTATTTAAAATAAATTGTATTTGTTGACGGGAAAGATCAATATGTTTTTTATCTAATGATTTAAAGTCTTTAAGAATTGAATTAAAATAACTAGATTCAAAATATGATAAAATTGGATTTTTGTAATAAATATAATCTAAATATTTAATATAGAACCTTTTTTTGAATGTCTTGCTTAAATTAGAAATTCGAGAAGAAAACTTCAATGTCTTAAAGAATAGATGTTCCTCGTTAATTTTTTCAAATTCTAAACGGATTCTTTCAATTTTTTTCCAATCTTCGATTTTGTCTAAATTTTTTATTTTATTATTTAACCAATTGGTAATTTTAGAAAAAGATATATATTCAAGTTCTTTATCAAATATTTTTGTATCAATGTTAGGAAATAAACTACGCAAATATTTCAATTTTTCATGATATTGAAGCAAAGAGGTATTCAGATTTTCAAAAAATGTTTTCTCAAATAATTGATTTTTAATTTTAGATTGTTCAATATCCTCTTTTTCCCATTTATAGAATGTCGGGATGGATAAAATTTGCTTATATTGGTAGCTTCTCTTAATAATCTCATGTGCTTCATCGTGGCTTAACCCATTTTTATGATTAAATAAATTTTTAATATTTTTCCTATCTTTCCAATAACTTGGTTTAAATATTCTTAAGAAATTTTTGTATTTTTTTAAAAATCTATTATTTATATCTTCTAATTCAAAAAAAAGGGGAGTAATATTGTAATTATTATTTATAACATATTCATAAAAAGCAGTGAGGTGATAATATGTTAATTCTTTTTTAATTTGTAATAAATTTTGAATCTTTTTAGCTTTAAAACTTAATTCATCAATTATATGAATAATTGTCTGAAAATGTGATGCAGCATTCATTCGAAAATCAAAACTAAGACAAGATAAATCAAACCCATACCATGGATTTTTAAAATAAGATTTAAATAATGGAAAAATATTATCTAGTTGATTGAATAAGTGAATTAATGTGTTAAATTTTTTCTGATTATATTCTTTAATATCTAAATTTAATATAATATTATCACATGGAATATCTTGTAATTTAAGAAGTTCTCCATGAAGATAATATGCCGAATGATATAATGGAGGATATTTTTTTGTTAATGCTTTATAATAATCATTTAATGTTCTCTTTTTTTCATCTAAAGTCCATAGTAGCTCTATTTTAGGTTCTTTTACTTCTATAATGTCTGAACAACATTGATATAATTCTTCATATACAGCCTTTTTATTAGCTTTGTAACCGTGTAATTCTAAACAATAATTTTTTAGTCCACATTCTGATAATCTCTTCATGACAACTTCTAAAGCAGCCATTTTCTCACTTACAAAAAGTACGGATTTTCCTTTGGCAAGAAAAGAAGCAATAATATTCGCAATTGTTTGACTTTTTCCAGTACCAGGAGGTCCTTGCACGGAAAAAGATCTTCCATTGATGGCGTTTAAAATGACATTTTGTTGACTAGAATCAGCGTCTAAAACATTAAAGATCTCTTCTGAATTCATTTCATCTATTATTTCTCCTGGATACATTTCTATTTTTTCATTAGAAGTTTCGAGAATCAGATCCCTAAGAATTTTATGTTTTTTAATTAAATTTTCATTGTCTTTTATGTCTTTATACATCATTAATTTCGAAAAGGAAAATGTACTTAAATATACATCATGGTTCAGTTTCCAATCTGGATCATCAATGTGTTTTCTTATTTCCTTCTCGATGATAACAAAAATCTTATCAATTTCATTTTCTCCTTCATTAAATTCTGGTAAAGTAATGTTAAAATCATTTTGAAGTTTTACCGATAAAGAAGGGTTTATTAAGATATCATCTTCAAAGAACTTCAATTTGTAGGGTTTAAGAATTGATTCTCTTTCTAAAAGAACAGGAATTAATAGGAGAGGAGATAAATTTTTTACTTCGGAATAAGTTGCTTCTCTCCATTCTAAAAATCCTATAGCAAGAAATAAGATATTAACTCCTTGTTCTTGAAAAGAAGTCCTTGAACGAGAATATAAATTTCTTAATGACCGACTAAGTTCTTCATCATCCTTATCAGTCAAAATTTCTCCTTTTTTTAGAGGTTTATTATATTCTAAATAGCTCTCTTCATGTTCAGAAGATTTATTATTTTTATTTTTTTTTTTAGGATTATTCAAATTTTCAATATTTCTATAAATAATTTTCATAGGCTTTCTCTTATTGACCAGGATATCATAAAGTTCTTGATATGAAGGTTTTAAAAATTTAATTGTGGAACGCTTAGTAGGCCTAAAATATAATTGACGGTTTCGTCGGCTCAAATCGATTAACTTATTTAACCAAGTATTAATTGTACTTACTATTTTTTTTGAATTTGAGACGCTCATTATATATTTTAATAAAATATTAAATTTGTCTTATAAAAAATATAAATTCTATCTTTAAAAATTTTTTTTTCGAAATTTTTTTAAAAAACAATATCAAAATTAATATTTCTCGAAAATCTCAAATGAATTTTTTAATAAACATTTCTTAAATGAGTGATTTGAGACCTTATTGCTTTCCGGGGATTCCAAAAAATTAACCTTTCTTTTTTAATTTATACAGCATTTCTGTAACAGAAGAGGGTTGAACGTTCATAACTCTTGCGATCTCCGAATTGTTCACCCAGCCCCGTTTTTTGGATTTAGAAATGAGATAAATTGCCTTTAAATAATCCTCTTGACTCTCTTTTATATCATCTACGAATATTAATCTAATAAAATAATTGAAAATACTGCTTAAAATTTTAATAAAATAAGAATAAAAAAAATTCCTTACAAACTAAAGTTCGCTTCTAATCACTAAAATTTTTTCCTTTAATTATAAGATGGATATATCAAGGAAAAAAAAAATAAAAATTATTTTTCTTGTTCTAATTCTTCAATCTTTTTTGAAATATCTTTTAATGCGTTTTGGATCCCTTTTAAATTGGATTCCAAGTATTCTTTTTCTTGTTTTAGCATCGCTAATTGGTCAGTAGGATTTAGAGCCACTGGTGTGGTATATGGTGCTACTACTGGAGCAGTTACTGCTACTGGAGCAGCATAGGGATAATAACCACCCCATCTCCACCATCCTCGACCCCACCATCCTCGACCCCACCATCCTCGGCCCCAACCAAGACCTCGACCTCGACCCCACCAGCCGCGACCCCAACCAAGACCAGGACCCTTCGTATATCCGGGAGTACTATAACCTGCGCAATAACCCAAACCACGACCTGTCATTGGCCCCAAGCCAGCTGGGCCTGTTCCATCTCCTCTTGGCATTTTTATTCCATCATCTCCTTTTTTATTATTATATTTTTTAATTTTTTCATGTAATATTAGTTAATCTACCTATTTAAGGATTCTGAATAATCATTCATAATCCATGAGATTAATTTATTATAAAAATTAAGAAATACTTTTAATGACTATTTTCTCTAAAATTTATTACTTTAAATAAAATAGATAAAAGAAATTTATCTTTAAGTTTTGTTTGAGCATCAAGCATTTTTATAACAAGATTTAAATCTTTTCATGATGTGCTTGTTTAATAATATAGCATAACTAATGCTGAAATCATTTAAAGAATATTTAAAAAAAATTAAAAAACCTAAAATAGAATAAAATAGTAGCAAGAATCAAAAAATATAAAAAATAATGTAAAAAAAATAGTTGATGATCGGCATTGTTTAATCTACTAATATCTCCACGTTCTACGGTTTCTGCCCCGACCATTTCCGAATCCTCTTCCAGAACCTCTTCCAAGACCTCTTCCAAGACCTCTTCCAAGACCCAATCCCTGACCTGGACCTTTAGTAAAACCAGGACTATTATATCCTGCGCAATAACCTAACGCACGTCCCGTCTTGGGTCCTAAACCAGTAGGACCTGTTCCATCTCCTCTTGGCATATTCATCTCCTCCTATTTTTTTTAATTTAAATTTAATTTTTTCAAGTAACTTCAAGTTACTTGATTTAATTTTAATTTCTTCAAGTATTATTAGATGATTCTAGTATTTAAATATTATGAATAACTATTCATAACTTATTAAGTGATTTTATTATGAAAATTAGGAGAAATTCTAAATAAATGAATAATTTAAATAGCTATATTTTAATCTAAAGTTCGACAATTTAATGTATCTCGGAAGTTTTATAAATCATAGCACCTCTATTTCGATATGAGAGAGATCTGCGTGTAAAAAAGGTGGTATATCGCCCATGCCTTACACGATTTTATAAGAAAGGGATGTCACTTTATTTTAATATGTTACTCGTGAAAGAAAACCCGTTTATTATGAATTTCTCTGAAGATCATGGCTTGCGTTTACCGGTCACCAAGGAAAAGGCCATGAAGGCATTTGCCTACGACCTCTTAGTGGATGAGAGAGCCTCAATCAAAAACATTGCTGAGAACATCGCTCGGGAGCAGATCAAGCAACAGATGAGTCGGATCATCCACCTATTAAGTTCAAGAGTGTGTTCCAGGATCATACGCATTACTACGGCGGTCCTTTTGAATATCCTCTCAAATTTCCCTACAAGATTTGGGTCATAGACTCCTATTTCATGACGAAAGAGAACGTGAAACTCTTGAGTTCACTGAGCTCTTTCTATGTGTCGAAAATAAAACGCAATTGGGGGGTTATTTATCAGCAGATGAGACCTTATTTGTACTCCATCTCCTCATAACTCATGACAAACACTTGAGCTTGAAAAAAAAACAAGAATTGTGTTCTTGCCAAAGAATATCTATTTTTACATATTTTTTATGATAAAATAATTATTTTTTTGAGGGAGCACGATTTTTTCTGAGATTAATTTACTCAGGATTTTATTTCTCTCTCTATTTGAAATGTCGTGGTGTTGAAAAATCAAGTTAATAACGTGCGCTGGTAATTTTCCATGTGTCTTGAACATTTTCCATAGTTCTAATTTCATTTGTTTTGTTAATGTTTCTAATGATTCATGATCTCCATCATCTCTCACTTTTTTCTTACTTTCTAATGATTTATTATATCCCTCATCTCTCATTTTTTTCTTAAAAGAGATACTTTCATGACTATTTTTATTTTCTATAAAAAATGATGATGATCGTTTTAATTGATACTGATTGGTAGCGTGTAGTTTCGGGGCCTCTCCTAATTCTTTAAGGGCTCGTCGGTTCTGTAATTCTTTCACTTTATTGACGGCCGCCGTCATTCCTTTTACTATCATGATTTTATTAGCTAAAATAGGCTTGAGACCAAATCGTCTATTACAGCGGGTACAGGTCTTGGACTTTTTTCCTTGCTTGAAATACAAGAAGTTTTGACAGGAAGGACATTTAAAAATGATATAGGGGGATAAGTCTTTTTTCAAGTACTCGTGTTCCATTATTTTAATTACTCCTTTTCGTATTTTCTCCTATTAGATTTTTCTCTTTTTATTTAATGTATTTATTAATTATTTTTTTTTTGATGTGAAGATGCACTAATTTTTATTGATATATCATTTACATTCAAATCCTTTAATTCATGAAAGGGTCGGCGGGATTTTTTATACATGAGCAATTTCTGTCCCAAGGTAAGAGCTAATTGAGAAGGATAATACAAATCATTACCGTTTTTGAAGAAAAAATAGGGATGTTTTTCATTCAGCTGTAAAATCCGCTTGTTATTTGTTTGAGAAGATAGGTCAAATCCAACTCCTCTACGGATTTTTTTGAAAGAATAGATCATGTCATTTAAGATGTTAGCTTCATCTTCAGTAAGAACAATTCTTTTTGGAGGAGGAAAGAGATTTTTATTTCTCGCAGGTAAGGTTTTTTCCATTAAAGAGAAGTAATAATTATTTCCTTGATTTTCAAGTTCAAGCTCATGTTCTTCTAAAGAATTAAACACTTCTTGAAATCGCACGAGGAGGTGAGCAATTTTAGGAAGTAAATTAGAGGGGATCTCCAAGCTGCTTGCTAACTTATTAAGATTTAGCTTCTTACCTTTGTTGTATTTGAATTTTTCCAATACATCAAGAATCTCATGAAGCTTTTTAAAAATTGTACTTGCTTCATTCATGATTTAGATATAATTATAGAAGTATAAAAAGAAAAAAATCATCAAAATTTTAAAATGAAAACTTTTTTCCTAAAATTTTAGTTGATTCATTTTAAGTTCTTTTTTTTAAATAATCTCAAGAAAGTAATAATACATGATGGCTATATTAGAAATATTTTTATTAGACAATGTGCCCATGTTCATCGGTATTTTCATTTCATCTCTATTCATCCAAGCAATAGTTGGTTATTTTAGAAGTAGCCTTTTGCGGGCATTTATATATTGCTCGTCATTTTTGGGCGTGGCCATTCATGAGCTTTCCCATTACATCATTTCTCTCCTGGTAGGAGTCACGCCGAAAAATATTTTTGTTGCTCATGATCACGGCTACGTGAGCTTTAAAAGAAACCAGCGGATCACCTTTTTCCAGATGTTTTTGATCTCATTTGCCCCACTTTATATTACCTCGTATTTGATCTATCTTTGCCTGAAGATATTGTTTTCTACTTCACTTGAGCCACTCATGGTATTTTTCTTGGTATACTTGATTATTTCATTATTTATTGGAGCGGCTCCAAGTGGCGTAGATATTAAAAACGTGTTCCTCACGTTAGGGGAAAATGGTACATATACATTATACCAATTCTTTTTAGTTATAATATCGTTTTTCATCACCAATGCAATTTATACAACTTATCTCTTGAATCAAACATTTGAAGAATGGGTTCTTTCCATTATGATATTTGGGTGCCTTTTTCTCTTTTATTACGTGATAAAATATTCAATCTGTTTGATAAGACTTCTATTGAAAAGGCTAATTCTATTAATCAGCCGAATTTAACTCTTGAATTATAGAAATATCAGAATGAATTAATTCAAGTTTTTTCCAATTCATTTCCATTAGTATCGTATCTATGAATATTTTAAAAAAAATTTAGATCAACAAATTAAAAAATAACTTAAATAATAGATGGAACTAAATAAAAAAAGGTATTAAGTCCGTAATTCTAAAGGTATTCTTTTGCGCGTGTAAATTAAGGCTATAATTGCTGTTGAGATTAAACCAACAGTTCCCCACGCGAATAATGTTCGAATCTGTGGAGGTATCGTTCCTTCGAGTATCGTGATATTTTCATTAGGTGTATCTGTATCATTAGTAGAAGGCTGTTCTTCTTCTTTTGGGGCATCATCCTCCTCATCGTCTGTTTCATTGTTCCCATTAGATACAGATTGATTATCAATAGGAACCGTAGAATTGCCTGAGATTTCCTCTGATATTTCTCGTTCTTCCACGACCTTGTATAAAAAATTGAAAGGGATTAAATTTGTCTCTAATTCAAACCAAAATTCATAGGTGCCGTTAATGGCAGTGCCTAAAAACGTGGATATGGTTTCACCTATTTGTGGCATGCTTTCATTAATTAATAGCAGAAATTCTGTATCATTCACATCTGGTGCTCGTGCCCAGAAAGTCAAGTAAATGTGCAATGATATATTTTCTTGAAACGTGGAAACTCGGCTGAAATGAAAGCGGTACATGGTATCCGTGAGAAGCGTGAGATTGAAATAATGCGTGGTCAAAGTTTGGTTAATCTTGAGGACATCAAATGCCATTGTATTGCTTAAGTCCACTAAATCTTCTGCTCGATAAATAGAAATGTAAATATTCATGTTGAGCAGGCATTCCACGTGAAACATGACCACGTGCGTGCCGTTTCTTGCCGCCACGAAGGGTACTTCTTTCACATAGCCATAAGCGGATTCTCCGCTCAATGCGGCGTAGAAAATATCGTATAAAGGATCTTGGCTGGTATCGTTGATCTTAATGCTTATATTACACGCATGCGGAGTCACCACTTCCATGCGGATGTAGTAGGTTTTATTTTCCTTGAACTGAACTGCTCTAACCAAGTCCTCGGAAGGGGTGTGAAAGGTAAATACCTTATCCACCAAGATTTCTTCTGAGGAAAAAGCTTTACTCTCTGGCGGTAATTGCAAGACACCCATGAATAGTAAGCTGAAACCAATAATCACGCTTATCATTTTTCTTTTTTTCATGTTTAGTCAAAAAAATTATTCTTAGTTTCATTTATTCAAAAAATTTGCTTTCATTTTCATTTTCCTCTTTCTTTTCTTCATTATTCTGCTTATTTTTGTGTTTTTTTGTTTTATTTAGGTATGGGTCAAGAGTAAATTGCTTTAGTAGAGTTAATACTTGAGATGCATTACTAATTGAGCGTTCTCTTAAGAATTGTTCGAACATACCATTGTTAAAATTCTTCTGTAAAAGGCTGATTTTCTCTCTTTTCAAAAAAGGTTTCCGCAAAAAATAGGGTTGTAGTAGCGTTTTTTTTAACAATGCACGTTTAGATAAGGAAGTTTTCATGACACCCAATAAGAGTATTATATAGAAAATGAAGGTCATGACCCCTCCAAGAATGATCAGGGATTTGAAAGGTATGTTCTCCAAGAACAGTGTAAAAAGGCATGAAAGTCCCATAATGAAAATAAACGGAGATATCCATGATGTGATTTTTAGATTACGATGTAAGGTAGCAAGATACTCTTTATTCCTGAAATTTATAGTTTCTTTTTCAAGGAAATGTATAGCAATGAGTTTTTTTTCCAAATAATCAAGAAAAGATTTCAGCGAAGTAAGGTTTCCATTTAAAGAGTGAAAATACATGTTATATTTACGATTATAGCAGTAAGTCATCTTGTTATTTGCGATTTTAACATTCGCATTGGTGAGATGTAAGGTAAACGGATATATCTTCACTTTTTTATTATTATTTTTATTTTTATCATTATTATTATTTGAATACAGTTGCATGGTAATGTTATTATATTTCAGGGGAAATCCCAGAGCATTGGAAAGTTTTTCAATATATTTTTTATCTCCTTGTAAGATTTTTTCATGTAAAGCAAGTTGTTGAGAATAAAGGAAATTAAAATCGCATGAAATGAGATCGCTGGAAGAGGTGGAGGAATCTATTAGGCGAACAGAATGTTTTGATACTAAATATGTAGTATTGTCCATTCCGGTGTCTTGTTCCAATGACACGAGTATTAGAGGTATTAGAATCGTGTTATCATTATGCAAGGGTTTGGCCATTAAGAATTGTATTTTACTTGAATCAGTTGAGTCTTCCATGATGGAGGGTTCGAAAAGTATATATCTCCATTTGTTCAGCCTTTTTTCTATTTTTTTTAGTTTTTTTTCGTAGGTTGAATTGGTTAAAGTGAGTTGTAAAGTATCTTTTTTATTTTCTATTTTTTGTTGTTCTTGTTGTTTTAAATTTTTAAGCTCCAATTCTTCTTGAGAGAGTAAATCTTTTTCAATGTTCGGTTGAGGTGTTGCTTTATTTATCGATTGCTCTTGAGAGAGAGATGGCGATGTGTTCATGGAGGAAAGGGAATTTTCTAATTTTGGCATTTTATTGCCAAAAGAAAGGTGCTTTTTTAATGTTTTAATTTTAGCATATCGTTTCTTATTATTCGGTTTTTCAATTAATTTAGAAGTAGACGTAGTAGAACTGGGTATCTCGAGGTTTTCTTGAAGTGAACTGTTATCATCTTCCAGAAATTCTTCAATAGATTTTCGAACTGGGTCTGTTGAAGGATTGAAAAGGAGGTCAGTCACGAATGAATTTTCATTTAGTGTTATTTCATTTTCTAAAAAATCATCAGTAAAATTTTCATCAAATCCATTTTCTATTAATTCCATCTCTCTTTTTTCGTCAGTCGTATTTTCTTTGATTTCTTCAATGGTATCTCTAGAAAGCACCTCGAAATTAACTTCATTTGTTAAAGACTTCTCTTCTTGATTTATTTCCATGCTTTTTTCTTCACTCTCAAGGATTTCCTCTTCTTGGTCCGCGTGTTGTTTTGGATCAAGTTCTTGGATCCTTGTCAATAAATAGTTTTTAGCTTCATTAATTAGTGAGACCGCTTTTTTTTCTCCTATACCTTTTATGGAAGTGAGGACAGCCTTTTTAGCTTGAGCCAAGTCTTTAATGTCAAGAATCCCTGCTTGTTTCAAGAATTCCGCTGTTTTTTCTCCGATGGACTTTATTCGAGTTAATTCAAGGTCCTCATTTTGATCGATAAATGGTTGAGTTATCATGCTAAAATACTATTTTTCATGAAAGTATTTAAATAAAAAGATAGGGTTGGGACTTGTTCCGAATTAAAAACGGATTTTTTCTTTAAATAAGAGTTTTAGGGAAATAATTTTTAAGACTATTTTTTCTTTATAAAGGTTCCTCATGGGGAGGAAGTAATTATAAAAATTAAAAGAGGAAGTAATAAGAAGTATTATGAGTAGAAAAAGACATTATTCTACGACAAGTATGGTGGAATACACATTCATAGGTATTGCCTTGTTTTTATTGGTATTATATCCCTTATTCGGAGCGTCATGGCGTGCTCGCATGAGTTTTTCATTCGGTTTCATCGTAAATCCTATATTTGTTTTCGTGGGAAACGTGCTTTTGATTTTTGGTGGTATAATGTTCGTATGGGGATTACTAACAATCTTTTGCGGAAGAAGTTTAAAAGGCGTGAAAATCATGGTGGAAGCCGTGTTAATTCTTATTTTAGCCGGCATGTTCTTGGACTTTTCGTTCATTCAATTTTTTACAGGAAATGATCCCACGCTTTCCCGAGGCTATCAATAAAAATTTCACGGATATAATAAGAATTGATTTTAAACAAACTCTTTAAGAATGAAGACAAGATTTCCAATTTTTTCATTTAAATAGTTTTATCTGAAATAGAGGGTAATGAGAATTTATCATTATTTTTTAAAAATCATGAGGAAACCAATTAAAAATTCAAACGTTAAGAGAGGAAACGAATTATAATGGCAAAAAATAAAAATATTTCTCCCGAAGATGTGATGAAGTTTCTATTAGAAGCAAATAAGCCCGGTTCTGAATATCATCTATGGGACGTGAACCCTTCTTATAGGAATTTAAACGTGTTTATCATCATGTTGCGATTTTTCGTAGCTTCGATAATGGTGTTTTCTTTTTTGTTTTTTCTTGGAAACTTGTTAATTCCTTTCTACTTGTATCTTTTCTACGCACTTTTCATGATATTGTTTTTTTTATTTGTTTTTAGTGCGGAATGGTTTTCACTAAGAAACTTATTTAGGCGGATATTTAATAAAAAAATTGAATGCTGGCCTTTCGAGGACTTGGTATTTTGGAAAGTAAAATCTCATGATGAGATGATTTTTTTTTCTAATAAACGGGAGCTCACGCACGTGGGAATGGGCGTGTTCAGAACGGAAATTTTACCCGAAAACGTGTCGGCATCTTTCATTTCTTTATTAAGGGCATTAGCGGGGAAAGCAGCACGCATTCCTTTTACCTATCAAGTAGTTCAGGTGCCCAGATATGCCTTGAAGGAAAATCACTTTGAACAAGTGCTGAAAGAGGACGAGGAAAGTGCAAAAAAAACCACGCATACACGGATATATATTATCATTCCCGTGTGTTTGAACGGCGTTTTCATTCCTTCATTTTTAGAGGATTTAACAAGTGAATTAAACAGACGCCTTAATATTTTCAAAACTTTTGTATTTCATTATTTTCATCATTATAAGCTTACATTACTCCAGGGAAAGGAACTGCTGTTTGCTTTGAGAACGTTTTTCTTGCCTATCAGTGTTGAGGATAAAGATGAAAAAGATAAAAATGAGGAAAAAGAACTATCGAGGTTTTTTGTAAGATTTATAGAGCCCATCTTGCGAATCATTTTCTTGCTGATCTATTTTACCATGTGGTATCAAGGATTAGTCTATTATGAAGTGAATAATTTAATGATAATGTTATCAATTGTTCTTCTTTTCATTGGCGTTTTATTTGCGTGGTGGAGAAAGCCGTTGTTTTCACTCACTCATTTTTTAATCCGGCATCATTCGAATTTAGATATCATTAATCCTTTTCGTCGAATGCGATTTTATCAATATCGAGGATATTCTGAAATGCTATTTATTCAATCTGGTGCTAAGAAAATGATCATTCGGATGCTTAATCTTC
The DNA here is from genome assembly GCA_029838195.1 of Promethearchaeota archaeon. Lineage (GTDB taxonomy): Archaea > Asgardarchaeota > Lokiarchaeia > Sigyniarchaeales > SOKP01 > JALGVJ01. The sequence goes on along the minus strand of JALGVJ010000011.1, from coordinate 4,434 downwards.
GAAATTTAATATATCCTCATTACTTGAACATGTCCAAATTTTTAAGAGCCATCATGGGACACGGAATACGTTTCAGCTACACTCTCATTAATTCACCCTTGAGCGTTAAAGATATCTCCAAAGAACTCAAGAAAAGTTCATTCTTAGCAGAAAATCCCTTATTATTTCAAAAACAAATAGAGGAATATAAGAAAGAAAACTACTTGAGTTCTCACGGAGGATTTTACCGAACCATGCTACTGTTATCTATTCAAATAAATATAAAAAAATATCACTTAACGAATGAGGACTTAGAATCTATTGATGAGGAATCTAAACGACAAGTGGATATTCTTGCAACGAATTTATTAACCGCATCCCTTTCACAGAATTTAGAGGTAGAATTCTTGCGTTCTCGAAAGTTAGTCATGGGAACAGCGGTTCAAATGGTAAAAACCAAGATGATACGCACTTTCGGAACGCACTTGATTTATCAAGTCATGCAAGGTACTGAACTGCAAGCGTTCTTTGATATGCCCGATGAATTAAAGAAAGCCATTGCTACGAAAATAGGGTCGGAATTTTTAACTCCCTTAGATTTGGAAAATTTCATCACGATAGGATATGGAATTGATTTAGAGTATCACGGAAAGCAAGGGCCCGCAGGGTTTACGGAAGAGCAATTAAATGCTTTACTCATTAGTCATGGTACGGAAGAACAACGACAATTACTTCTCATGAAAATCGCAAAAGAATTAGCGATTCGAGATCGTCCTTGCATTATTTTTGATTTTTACGGTAATTGGACAAAGCTTATCAGACATTTCGATAATATACGGGGGGAGAATAGGGAGAATGGGGAAAATAGCTTATTTATCGATAAATTTTCTTATCAGGCAATTGGCGTGAATTTTATCTTGGACCTCTTGCAATCGGGGATTCCCAATGACCCTGACAATGTAAGATATTTAGAGTATTTTTATAGAGTATTTTGTTTGGCGTTCAAAAAACCTCCTTCTACTACGGCATATCTTCGCAAATTCGTGAAAGAATCCCTTGATCGAAAATTATCTGCTGATGGTATTGCTATGGGGTATGAAAATGATTACTTGCAACCGCCTTCTTTCATGAATAATCAAGCTTCCCCTCGAACTACTTTAGAATTATTAGAAGAAATTAATAATCCTGAGTTTTTTTATCTTTTGAAAGCCGAGGAGCAATTTTTTGAGGAACATGATTTTCCCTTGAAAGAAGTCATGGAATCAAAAAAAATAGTTATCATTAATTTATCCCGATTGCCCTCTTTGAATCTTCGCATTTTTACGATGTTTAGTCTTATCTTGAAATTCATTCATTATTTTCGATATCACCAACCAATGATTAGAAAATACCTCATCCTTCCTCACGTGGATTATTTCTTTGATCGGAACTTCATTGAACGCGTTTTTTATGATGATTTTAGCATGATAGAACATTTTTTATCCTCGCTAAAAGACATGCGAATGGGCATTATTTGTTCGGTTGCCAATATTTCTCGATTACATCCATATTTCCTCAACTATTTTCCCAATCATGCGACATTTAGAATCATTAGTTCAGATGACTACAAGATTTTAAGTAATTTGATGAATTTAGATACGACTCACATGCGAGGGTTGCTTAGCAAGACTCGTCATGATTCCCTTCAATTCTCCTATCTGCGAGTACTTCCAGAAGACCAGACCATTATCAAGCGTCATGATAATGATTATCCGTTTCCTGTTGAGGTAGAGTGGAGGGAGATTAAAGAGACAAAGCCTTTAGTCATGGAGGAATTATATGAGAGATTCAAAATTCCTACACGGATTCAGAGAATTCAGAGTACACTAAGATCCACATTATTCGAAAAAGATTTGGGAAAATTTAAAGACTTCATTCCTGAAGTTATTCAGTTTTTCGAGGCTCTCAAATCTATTGAGCAAGTAGGGAACCTTAATGAAGCCACCCTAAAAACATATCTTTTGGAGGTCATGAAGGAAAAAGCCATGAACCTACCTAACATGAGCAATCGTCGCTTGCAACAGCTTCGGGATGAATTATTTAGGATATTAAAGGAACATCAGTATTTAGTGGAGCATTTTCCCCCTACAGCCGCCGGTTCTCAAGCCATCCGCCCCTCTTTTAGGATTGGAGAGCAGTATTATAAAGCTCTTGAGGATTATCAATCGTATAAAATAGAATCTAAAGCGACTTCAGAATCGTATCAGAATATTCCTTCAAGAATCTCTTCAGATACAAGCATGTCTAATAACTTTACTTCAGAAAAGGAAAAAGTCGAACAAAATTTTAGGGATTTTGAACGCAAACTCGCAGAAAGTAGTGGAATGCTCTTATATCATTTATATAAAATGAGCAAGCATTATAAGAAAGGGGAATACCAAATAGTTATTTCCATGGGACATGAGAGTTATCGTGATTTCATGAGTCGAGCAAGAAGGATTTACATTCAATATTTGGGCAATATTACAGGCATGACCTTGGAGGCGTTTTTAGATACTTTTGCAAAATCTATTGGCATGTCCAGGAAAAAATTAGATGCGTTAAATGAGTTATTATTACGGGAAAATGGACAATTCCGACAAGAATCATTAGAAATTTGGGCGAAAAAAGTGTTTTCTACTTTAAATAAGATATATCATCAAATTAAAGACTTACCTCATACTTCATCACGTCATTCGGAACCTCCAACAGAAAATAGAATTCAAAATTAATTTAAAATTAAGTTAAAATATTTTATTTATATTTTTTATATCTAAATAGACGGAATTCTCTAGAGATGTTAAAGTGTAAAAGAGAACAAACTTCTCGTGATTTCAAGTATGTTTTGAGTAATTTGTCTTAATTTTCTAAGAGAATGAAAGACTATAATTCTTATAGTCTTATATAATTCTCATCAGCTGGGAAAAGGGGTAAATATCCTTTTTGTTTAAATTCCTCAACTTTTTCCTTAATTTCTTCAAATGCAATTAATCTATTATTAGCTATATCTATTCCCCAAAATTCTAATTCAAAATTTCTATTATCTTGTTTTTCAAGAATTTTATGATTTTTTAATTTTCCTTCAATTTCATGTAAATGATTTATTAACGTGATATTCTCTAATACAATATTTAATCTCCTTATTGATTGCCCTTCATATTTTTTAATGGTCTCATCAATTTTTTTTATAGGTAATTTTCCTTGCCCAAATAAAGTTTCAATTTCGAATACCTCTTTGGAAAATCTTTCATCAACTTCCCTAACATAGATATCCGGAATGATTTCAGACTCATTACTTAATTCATGTTCAACTTGCACGAATTCTCGCATTTTAGGTAAATCTTCCTTGTTCTTTAAACCTAAAGATTCTAAGAGGAATTTTACCGTAAAGAGTTTTAAATTATAGTGAACCTCCGATTCTTCATTGTTTCTTGACCTATTCGTAATCTCAATAAAAGGTTCTACTTGAATTGATTGAAAATAATCTTCATATTTATTTAGTGTGAAATTAAAGATGTCGTCAAAATTTATGTTGTCATTTAAATCAAAATGATTTTTCAATTCAGTTTCCGATATGTCTACAAAACCCCATAAAAGTTGACAAATTCTTATTTTTGCTTCAAAATCGTCCAGTAAGGCATTATTTGAGGAAAGGGAGATTATTTCTATTTTGTGTTCTCTTGGGAGATACTTGTCTGATATTAAGTCTAGATTCTTAAATATAATATATTCCAAGTCCCGTGTATATGATTCTTCCAACCAATTTCTAATCTGTTCCGTATTCTTATTTATCAATTCCTGGCTATTTTGACAATCTATAGTTAATATTTTATTTTCTTCGTCCATTCCATTGATTTTCAATTCGTCAATAAAAGTTTGAAAACTAGCATGCTTAATAGCAATAGGAAATCCCCCTTTAATTTCTCGATAGAATCTTTTTAATAATTCTTCCAATGTCCCTGTAAAAGCATTATTTTGATCTTTTAAATAAATTAATACGGGTTTATCTCTTAAGTTTTTAACAGGAATTCCTAAAATGGGTTCTTTTTTAAGCTCCTTTATTTCTTCATTATCAGTTCCACTTGAGTCTTCATTTCCTAAAGGTTTTCCTTCTAATGAAAGCTCATCTTTTGTGTCTTTAGTAGAAATTTCTAAAACGGTTTCTTTTTCATCCTCTCTAATTTTTCCATTACCAGTTCCACTTGAGTCTTCATTTCCTAAAGGTTTTCCTTCAAATTCTTTTTTTGGGAGATGAAGAGGAGTATTATTGGGTCTTGTTTGAATCAATGGTAAATTCATAGTTAAATTTCTTATTTCATAATCGGTTGATCTTAAAGATTTAACTTCAATCAGGATTATTTCATTTTCTTCAAGAGGTCGAGTTTCTTTAATTTCAATTATTATAGTGTTTAACTTGATTTTTTTCGTGTTAACATA
>JALGVJ010000079.1 GCA_029838195.1 Promethearchaeota archaeon | reverse complement strand
ATATTCTTTTAAGAAAAATTGAAAAAGCTCAGCAAAAGGAGAAAAAAAATGAAAGAAGAGATATGTCCACTTTTATCATTTTCGGATAAAAAAATCTCTTGTCTAAAAAATGATTGTAAATGGTTCTATCAATCTGAGGGGCAAATAAAGGGACGGGGCAGCTGTGTTGTTCAATTGTTAAATTTCAATCTTTCTCTAATAGAAAAACAACTGAGATATATTAATAAAAAATAAATTGGCATCAAAGTTTCCATCTTGAGGTAGTGTAAAATTTTATACGTTAAATTATGATGGAATAGTAAAAAAGGCTCTTTTCCTTAAATTAGAGTTTGACTCATATATTGATGAGAATTTGATTATTTATAATATAATGGAGGAACAAAATGTTTTCTGATGATTTACCATTTTATGTAGGTGGATACTTCTTGGATCGTAACCAGGGCTATGTAGTAACAGAAATAGGTGTAAATTATATGAAAGTTAGGTATGATGACGGAAAAATAGAGACTTTAGATAAAGAAGGGATACTAATCAAGGCACGAATATATGAAAACATGATTTCTGAATATGAAGATTTCCATCCTGAGGCTTCTGATGATTATTACAGATCATTAGGTTTTTTAGCATCACATGCTCGGTTTGACGCAGAGTTACCATCGAAATCAGTCTCAAATTTTTTAAAAAATTATAAAACCCACTCTGGGGAAGATATAACAATTGAGCACGATGGAATCATATTATTAGGAGATGTTGATAAATGGGGACCAGAGCTAAGAATTTATTTCCCGGAAACTGATCTTGTTCTAGATTTAGGAGAGGGGGTAGAGATTACTAATGGTCCAACATCTGGTATTTTAAGAATCAATAACAATAATTTATGGATGAGATTAATTAGGATAGGATTTCGCCTTGGAAAAGATCATAATATTGAAGCTATTAAAAATACTATCCCACCTGATAAAATAGTATTTTTTGAAGAAGGTCAAAAAAAATAGAATGATTCGAGTAAAAAATAAAAGTTGTCCCGAAGCTATAGTTAGACGGATTCATTCTCTTTTGAGTGATAAGCAATCTTGGATGAAACTATCTGAATTTGATATAAGGTCTAACTATATTCTTCCTATGTTTAAATATCTTGGATGGAATGTAGATAATGAGGGATTATCACCGTTTGATTTTGAAGTGCTTCAAGAACGGTCAATCCGGTCTGGCCGTCCTGATATAACATTCCGAATTAACGGATTATCGGTATTTTTTGTTGAAACAAAAAATATAAAAAAAGATCTTACAGATAAAGATATATTTCAGGCATGGCAGTATGCTTGGACAAGTGGACATCGTTTTACTATATTATCTAATTTTCTCCAAACATGGTTTATTGATACACGCTCTACTCCTCCAATAAAGCCGAAACATTCATTACGCTCACAAATTCTCTTTCAATGGAATACTACCAATCTAATAAAGCAATGGGACAAAATTTTATCTTTAATCGGACGTAAAGCAATAGAGAATGGTTCATTAGATGCATTAGAAGAAGCATTAAATTCTAAATCAAAAAAGATAAAGGGCATAGATCTTACTCTTTTTCCTATGGAAGGAGCATTTCCTGTTGATCGCTATTTTTTAGGGCAATTAGACCAATGGCGACTTCGGTTAGTAAGAAATATTTATGCTTCTTGTCCTCATTGGAATCGAGAGCAAGTGATTGAAACTGCAGATCAATTATTAAATTTAATAGTATTCATTAGAGTTCTTGAGGATAAAAAGCTTGAAAGAAAATTATTGCTGAAGGAAGTTATTGAAAAAGCTGAGAAGCATCCAGGATTACTATTGGCAGAAATAAATAGAGTTAGATCAAATCTTGATGTTAAATATAATGGAACTGTATTTAAAGCCTTACCATCTGATCTAATCTTGGATGAGACAATTTTGGGAGATATTATTGCTAATATTTATCCTCCGAATTCACCTTATTTATTAAATTATCTTCCTATTGAAATGTTAGGAACAATTTATGAACGTTTTTTGGGCACCAGTATTGAATTTGACAAAGGAAAAATATGTATTTCTGAGCAACGTGCAAGCCAAAAAGAAAGTGGAATATTCTACACAGAACGCTATATCACTAATTTTATGGTAACTCAAATTCTTTCCCCATTTCTTAAAGATAAGAATCCACATAATATACTAAATCTTAGAATCGCAGATATATCTTGCGGAAGTGGATCATTTCTCATATCAGTTTTCAAAAATTTAATTTTTTGGCTTGAGCATGTTTGTCAAGAAAAAGATGAGTGGCGTGAGGAATTCTTAGAACGGAATAAAGATGGATCTTGGAAATTACAATTACAGAAAAAAATAGATATCCTATCAAATTGCATTTATGGAATCGATATAGATCCAGAAGCAGTAAACGTCACAAGATTCAGTCTATATCTTCAATCCTTAGAAGGAGAAACATCAGAAACAGTCAAAGGGCTATGGAATAAAAAGCAGAAACCAATATTGCCAGTTTTAGATCGTAATATTCAGTGTGGAAATAGTTTAGTGAGATATGAAATTGTTGAAGAATTTTTGCCTAATACAAAAGAAAGGAAAACGATTAATCCATTTAATCTTGAGGAATCTTTTAATGAAATATTTCAGGAAGGTGGATTTAACATTATTGTAGGAAATCCTCCTTATAATGCAAAAGTTACTCCAGTAGAAAAAAATTATTTTCATAGATTCAAGCTTTCAAAAGGAAATTTAAATACCGCAAATTTGTTTATTGAAAGAACGGAAGAACTTATAAGAAAAAGTGGCGGCTGGTGTCTTATTGTCCCCAAAAGCTTAATTTATTCAGAAAAATGGTTATACACAAGAAAATATTTGCAACCTAAAATAAATTTTGTTGTAGATGCATCTAAAGCTTTTAAAAAAGTGAGGTTAGAACAAGTGATAATTGGATCGATTCCAAAAAATAGAAAATTTCTTACTGGTAAAATTGAGCCAACTAGTCTTACCCTTTTCAAAGGGATAAATTCTTTGCCATTTTCAGATATTATTCCTGTAAATATAACAAAAAAAGAAATTAATATAGGATTAAAGATTTCAGAAAAAACTGACCCAATGATTGATTACTTTTTTCTAAAACGTGGTAACATTCCTATTTCTTCTCTCCGTGAAACAGGAGAGATTAAAGTACTTCAAGGTCGATTTGTTCAAGGGTATGCGATACTTAATCCAGATAAAGGAATTGCTAGAGAGCAAGCAGTTTCATATATTGAGGCCCAACCAATATGGAAATGTCCAAAAATTGTTGCTCAACAAATAGTCGCACATTGTCTTAAACCACATCCTCATGTGCGATTAATTGGTTCCATTGATTTCTCAGGCTTGCTATCTGTTGATACGGTTAGTAATATTTTCCCAAGAGTTAAATCAGAAAAAGAAGATAATTTGAAATTCTTAATGTTGTTTGCTTTAGGAATATTTAATTCAAGAATAACTAGTTGGTATGCTGATAGATTTGTATATGCTAAAGCTATCAGAACAATGCATTTAGACAATTATCATTTAAGGAAGCTCAGGTTTCCAAAAAAATCA
>JALGVJ010000003.1 GCA_029838195.1 Promethearchaeota archaeon | reverse complement strand
CTGGACAAAATTGCTCTTCCCGGAGCCCGTGATGCCGCACACGAACACGTGCTGTGTGAGATCGTCGAGGTTTAAATAATAATGGTATTTTTTTTTATTTTTATAAAGAATTCTTCCAAGCTTGATTTTTCCTCCATGACTTTCTGACCGAGATGGATATTCTAACTCAATATAGAAAATTTTAGGCCCTTGAAATGAAAGAATGAGCAAATATAAAGAGAAGAAAAGTAAGAACATTGAAAAATTGATCATTAATAAATCATTTAAATCATATTTTTTGCGAACAAATTGATCAAGATTTAAAGCAAACAAGAAAATTAATAAAACAAGACATGAGATAATGAATAGGCGAAATATTAGCAAGAATCTTGAAGGACTATAAGATTTTTTCTTTTTTTTATTGTAAATAAGAAAATAATAAAAACTACAGGAGCAAGAAAAAATTATTGAAAATATCAAAAAAATTTGTAAAATCATCTTTCAAATATTTTAACTAAATAATAAAAAGAACATTTTTTTTTTAATTTTAACACCTTCAAGAGGATGAAATAATGTAAAAGGTAACTTCTTTTGTCATGCTTGGTGTAAATGATTTTAGATTTTAAATAAAGTTGTAAAAGTTCTATAATTAAGGACTCCTCTCCAAATTTAATAATTTTTTTTTCAGATCCGTTTCCCAGCTTTTTTTAGTAATGCCCATGAATCCTCCTATTTTTCCATCTTTTCTAATCACGCGATGACATGGAAAAATTAGAGGAAGCGGATTATTTTTAAGCACGTTTCCGATGGCTTGATAAGCTCTTGAATTTATTTTTTCTCCTATTTCTGAATAAGTAATTCTCTCTCCAAATTTCGTTTTGCTTAGAATTTTCATTACTTTTTGAGAGAATTCTGTAGGAAATAATTCCTTTAAATCATAGCTTACATTTATTTGTTTTATAGCATCTAATAAATCAATATTTACCCCGGAAAAATAAGAATCGATTAAATTATTTAATTTCAAGAGAATTTCCTGCTCTTGGAGAGTTGAAGGTTGTTTTAAATGATCATTATTAATTTTTTTAACCTTTTTATTAATGTCTTCTAGATTTTTACAATAAAATATACGCTTCAGAAGAACTTGATTTTTTTCCTCCGAAAAATGATAAAAAATCAAGATATAAAGATCCAAGATTTTTGATTTAAAATAATAAAAGTTCATGTTCTTCTGACAAAAAAGATGGTAAGTGTTCTTACAATCAAATAATTCTTGGAATTGAATAGCGTTTAAACTTTATTCAATTAAACGAGTTGATATAATTTTTCATCAATTTAAGATAATCATTTATAATATTCCATATTTAATATACATGCACTTTAAAATATCGTGAACGTTCGAAGTGAGCGTGCTTAAAAATGGAATTTTCGAATGATTATACTATTGATGAGCTTCTTACGGTATTAATGGCTCGAGAAGTAAAAAATACGGATATAATGATAGTAGGCGTGGCTACGCCCATGGTGTGGGCTGCATTTACATTGGCTAAACTCACACATGCTCCCGATGCAATTTATCATTATATCATGGGAAATACATTCGTTTTTGAACCACGCCAAGTATCTTTGTTATATTTAGAAATGAATACTGCCAGGGCTTATAGATTTCAAAATTCGGGAGAATGTACTTTAGAATCATTGCCTTCCCCTCGTCTGACTACAATCGAATGGTTCCGTCCCGCTCAAATAGATATGTATGGAAATACAAATAATATTTGCATAGGAAATTGGGAACGGCCTAAACTGAGATTTCCTGGCTGCGCTGGAATAGCTGATTTTTCCATGTTCTATGACCGCGGTAGTTTTTTATACACGCCTCGACATAATAAAAAAGTGTTCGTGCCTAAATTGGATTTTGTTTCCGGTGTTGGATTTCCTAATGGTGAGAAAAGTATCTGCGGAGGAGCCGGGCCTCAATGTGTGGTTTCTAATTTAGCTTACTTAGTTTTTGATAAGGCTACAAAAAGGATGAAAATTGGGACCATTCATCCCGAGGTCGAACTTGAGACCGTAAAAGAATCTACGGGATTCGATTTAATAATCCCAGAAAAAATTGAGGAAACACGACCTCCCACATTAAAAGAAATTCAATTATTAAGAGAAAAAGTTGATCCTTTGGGAATTAGAAAATTAGAAGTATTATCGGGTAAAGAGCGTGAAGAATTATTATATCAAATAATTAAAAAAGAAATAGCGATGGAAAATAGATTTCCCAAGCCTCTTAACAATTAAACATCTAAATCATACTTAGAGATTTCACCAATCTTATTTTTAAATGATTATTATTTTTTCTTTAATTTAAGAAAGACTCATTATTACCAATGATACAAGTTTTAATAAATAATAGGAGAAGGAATTAAATAAGATTTATTGGAGCGATTATAACTCATATTGCTCTAATTTAAGCTTAATATTTTCTATTTTTCGGGGTGTTAAATCATACCATTTTAAAAAAATAATCATGCCCACGAGAATGAAGATTAAAGGAATAAATGATAAGGTTAATCTTATACCTAACTGAGCTAACCCTGTTTGAACTTCAGCATTACTTTTAAATCCCGTGAATTTATGGACTAGGGCGAAGATGGAAGATTGTAGAGCGGTTGTAAAATTGATAAAAAAACCACTAATTCCTACATTAGTGGATTCATCTCTAAATCCTGTTTCTGCCACGATTTCATCAAAAACATTTCCCATGATTCTTAATTTTATGTTCGTCCAGAAACCTGCTATCGAAAAACCGTAAAAAATGACGGAAAAGATGGCAAAAGAAATAGTTAAAGTGAAAAAAATTGCGATTTGAGAACTCATGACCATCAATCCCGCAATAATTAGAGATTTTTTGTTATCTGCTAATTTTTTGTTAATTAACATCCATAGAGGAAGACTGAGGACTGCGCCTAAAATGTATAGCATTGCTAAAAATGCCGTGTATATAGCTTCTTTATGAAAAATATATCTAACGGCATAAGGAAAAGCCGCTCCCACGCTTACCATTGAAAATTGAATGAAAAAAAATAAAATAATGAAAATTACAAAATTTTTATGCTTGAGGGCTATTTTCATGGAGTGAAAGAAACTGATTTTGGGATTCTTTTCTTGATATTTTAAATTGCGCTGTCTCATACTTTTCTCTTCCCAAAATCCCGGAAGAGAGAAAATATAGACTAGGATACCAATAGAAATGGCAATTAAAGCCATTTTTGAATAGGAATTTCTATCTCCATATTTGATAATTAACGCAGGCAATAAGCTCCCGAGCCCTCCTCCTAAAAAGGAAATAGCACCTACAATGCCCGAAGCCACTCTTCTCTCTTCTTCCTCCTGAAATTTGTCGGGATAGAGAGCAGAATAATTAATTCCAAAGATCGTTCCAAATAGACTGAAAGATAAAATAAATAGTAAGAACCATATAAATATCATTATAGATTGTTTTTCTGTACTTGTCTCATTCAATAAGGGTGTATAGAGAAAAAATAAAGAGAGCATCCACGGAACGCCTGATATCAATAACCAAGGAAAACGACGCCCTAAAAAAGCTGATTTTAATCTTTTTTTATCTGTTAAGTACCCCAAGAGAGGAGAATTGACAGAATTCCATGTAGCATAAATTAAATAGCCTAATGTTAATAACCAGAGATCTAATCCTACCTCAATTTCATAAAAAAAGAATAACCAACTTCCAAACACCGTACCAATAAATTCTTGAAGGAAACTACCGCCTCCATAGGATAAAATCTCAAGATTCCCGTGGTTTTTTTCTCGATTTGAATTTTTCATCGTTATTAAAATGCCTTTTTTCGTGTGATAAATTCATTTGTTCTTTTAAAAAAATATCAAAATTAAGAACTCATGTAATTCTAAACGTACTCATCATTTGAATTAGAATTTTTAGACCCTCCATGAGTCATGTATTAAAATAATAAATATTCAAACAATTGAAAAGTTAATTGAAATAAAATTTTTAACTATTTGTTATATTATTACTCTCAAGCTTAGTTAATAAGTATATTTTTAATGAGCAGAATAAATTATCATGAAAAAATTTGAATTGCTTTGCATTAGAAATTAAAATGATATTAAGGAGTGGATTAAAAAAATAAAAAAAAAAGGTGCTTAACCTCAGATATGAAATAAATTTAAAAATTAAAGAAAAATTTGCTCATCTTCCCTTGAATACTGGCTCTCTTTTCTCTAAAAATGCCTTAACACCTTCTTGAACATCTTGGCTGGTTGAATTGAGAGCGTATCCGAAATGCTCGAATTGGAGACCTACATTCAAAGCAACCTGGGTACCATAATTAATGCTTTTTTTAATGAGAAATAAGCTATTTGTGGGAGCATTTCCTAACCATGAGGCTTTTTCATGGACAAATTGCTCAAATTCATCATCTTTAACTAAAAATCCTACGATTCCTAATTCATGCATTTGTTTCGCTGAATAATGATCTCCGAAAAACATTAATTTTTTAGCTTCAAACACTCCAAGATGGCGCACTAATCTCTGAGTTCCTCCATTGGCTGGAAAAATTCCCCTTCTTATTTCGGGAAATCCAAAAACAGACCGTTCAGAAGCGATTACGATATCACATGCGAGAACCAATTCAAAGCCTCCTCCGAGAGCATATCCATCGACAGCAGCAATCAAGGGTTTGGGAAATTCTTCAATTAAATCATAATATTTATGCCTTCTATACATTGCTTGATATTGATGTCTCAAGTTATCTTTTTCAAGATCCTCAAATCCTCTCGCTGAAAGATCCGCTCCGGCAGAGAATGCCGGTTTTTTAGTATATTCTTTTGTTCCTCTCAAAACCACGCATCTTACTTGAGGGTTTACTTCATGTAATTCTAAAGCCTCCGCTATTTCTTTAAGAGTATAGTAATCCAGGGCGTTCAATTTATCGGGGCGGTTGATAGAAATTACGGCATAATTTCCTTCTTTAACAATTTCAATTGTAATATTTTTAAAATCATTCATGGACTCCATTTTTAAATCACCTTAATTACATTCAATCAGATTTTCTATTTAAAAATTAAGTTTTAGAGGTTTTTAGATCAGGAACTTTACCGGAGTCAGAAAAAAAATTTAATTTTTCTCCCCTTACAATTAAAAGTGAAGCATGTATTATTTAAATCATTAACAAATTAGAAACTAATTAAATTTTAAAGCATGAATTCAAGAGAGCGTGTTTTAACTAGTTTTAAGTTTCAAGAACCCGATCAAGCACCTCTTTTTGAAGCCTGGATTGAATCAGATATACTAAATGTTCTTTCGAATGGTGATCCATATAAAGCTCGAGAAAAATTGGAATTAGATTGTTTTCCCGTTGCCGTTGGACACCCTAAAAGTACCAACGCTTGGAAAACAGGCACGGATGAATGGGGGCGAATTTTCAAGAATGGCATGTATATTGATGGGAAAGTTAAAAGGTTAGACCTCGTGGAAGATTACACGCCTGATACAGAATATGCGGATGCTTGGTTTTCTGAAGAAGAAATAAACTATTCTACAAGAACATATGGCGAAACTCATGCGCTTTATTATGCTTTCCATGATGGTTGTTTAGGAATGTCCTATATGAGCATGGGATTAAAAGATTTCTTTATTGCAGTTCATAAAAATAGAGAATTGGTTAATGAATTATTAGCACGTAGCACGGAATGGACAATTGCCATGATTGAGCGTGCATGCAGAACTGAGGTAGATTTTATCTTATTCGGGGATGATGTAGCATTTACCTCTGGATCCATGCTTTCTCCTAAATTATTTGCAGAACTAATTCTTCCTCATTATAAAAAAATTGTTAAGGCTTCAAGAGTTCCCCTAATTTGGCATTCTGACGGTGATATTCGTCCTTTAATCCCAATGATTATTGATGCAGGATTTGCTGGAATTCACTCTCTCGAACCAAATGCGCATATCGATCTTGGAGAAATTAAGAGGCTACATGGTACTAAAATTATTTTAGCTGGTAATGTTGATGTTTCAACCGTATTAATTCAAACCGATTTAAATTTAGTGAGACAAGACGTAGAGCGGTGCATTACTCAAGGAGCGGCAGGGGGCGGATACCTTTTTTCCTCTTCTAACAGTTTATTCAAGGGAATGGCCATTGAATCCATCCTCGGAGCATATAGACATGCTAAAGAATTCTCTCGCCAATTTTATAAAAAAAGAAAGGAAAATGCTTGAAATTTTTCCGATTTTAAAAAAATTAAAAAAAAAATTGCGATTTACAATTTGGCTCGTTTTGCTTCATGGAGTTTTTCTCTCATTTCTTTTACTTTTGTAAGCCTTTCACCGTCTAAAGGATACTTATAGATGACAATGATCGCAATGATTAGAGCTATGATGGGATAAATATATATATGGAACCAGATAACCCCATTCCCATTAGAGCAAATATTATTAATCCAACAATATAATTCGAGATGAACATTAGCGTGGAAAGCAAGATAATCCACGTGGTCATGGATATTAACCAGCTTTTACGCGGACCTATTTTCTGAACTAATGGTTTCCATAAGATAGTCATGAAAACTGCCGCAGAGATAAAGGAAGCCCCTAGTAATAAAGATAAAAGGAGGGTATCAGAAATTTCGAGCACGAATTTTCCGTAGAGAGGAACAATAGCAGGAAGCATGCCATAAACGAACCATGTAGCAACTTCAGCCGGGATGTACCATCTAAAGGATTTACTACGAAGGCATGTTTTTAAAGCATCAACGAATTTCGGCGTTTTTTTATTAATCTTCTTGGAATTCTACCTTTTCATGAGGAGAGAATTTTAAAAAGATCAGCCCGGGAATTATAATGACAATAGAAATAATAAAGCCAAAGGTTTGATATTGCCCCAAGCTCAAGGGATCAGAATAATCTGAGATAAACATCCCTGGCAGCACGAAAGCCATGATAAGCCCGACAATAGCAAATGCTTGTCTCACGTTATTAGCTTTCGTTCGTTCTTCGACGGTTAGAAATAATTCGGGAAAAAGTGCCGTGAAATTAACGTCGTACATGGTGAAAAATAATTCGAATGCCATGATAATAATGAGAAAATAGATGAAATTAGCTATTTCACCCGAAATTCCAAGGGATAAAGGCGGTGTAAATAGAAGAAAAACGAGTAATGCTAAAGGAACAAGCGCAATCATTATATAGACCTTCCGACGACCCCATCTCGTATGAGTGCGATCAGAAAGATATCCAATGATAAAATCATTAAAGCTATTCCATAATGCCCAAATTATGAATCCCGCGACGATTAAATCGATCCTAATACCGATAACAGCAAAATAGAAAGTAAACACCAGAAAAGTGAACGTTTGATAAGCAGAAATATCCGATAATTGACCAATGCTATAAGATATTGCATATTTATAAGAAAATTTTTTTTCCATGGGTTTCGACATTTTAATTCAAGTTCACGAGAAATTTAATTGAATAATATTGGCTTCTTTCCTTATTAAATGTTTACTCCTTTTCATTAGAATAAAATTTCATTATATTAGGGTTTTTAATTTGAGAAAGTTTTATCGCTCATTTTTCTTAAATGAACAAGATATCCAGGAAGAAATAATTAATTTTGACTTAATAAAGGGATTGCTTATTCTTGTTTACTCCTATTAATAAAGAGTATGTAGAGAAAAAAGAAGATCAGATTATTTTAGAATCTTTTTCAAGGCGTCTTCAAAAACCTTTTGAACTTCATCATACAATTTAAACTTTCCATTTTCAAGTGTTTTCATGGCTAATTGGGAAATCTCTTCCTTGCCAAGAACTTTTTCTATCAAAATTTGTTCAATTTTACTGCTTAAGAGTTGCCGTATCTTGTAAGAATAACGGTTTTTTTTCTTTTCCTTGATTAATTCAGAAAGCCGGAGGTGTTCTTCATGATCCCATATATTTTGTACGAGTTCTATGACTCCTTCACCCGTGATGGAATTAGTCATTGAAACAGGCGGGCGCCATCCTCCTTGAAACGTGGTGCTATCATCGAGCATCATCTCAATTTGTACGGCAATATCTTCTCCTCCCAAATCTTTTTTGTTAACATCATAAATATCTCCTATTTCTATGATGCCTGCTTTTTGCATTTGAATCACGTCTCCATACCCGGGCACCAGCACCACTATAATGGTATAAGCTAAGTTATAAATGTCTAATTCTGCTTGTCCTACTCCCACGGTCTCTATAATTATAATGTCCATTCCATATGCTTCATAAAGCATGCTGATATCGAAAACGGCCCTTGAAAGACCACCATGATAACCTCTGGAAGCCAAACTTCTAATGAACACGTTCGGATGGAGAGAAACATCTGTCATGCGCACGCGATCCCCTAAAAATGCCCCTCCACTAAAGGGAGATGTTGGATCGACTGAAATTACCCCAATTTTTTTATTTTCTTCCAATAATTTCTTACAAATCGCATTTGTAAGAGTCGATTTTCCCACTCCTGGCGATCCGGTAATTCCAATGATGTGAGCCTCATTTGTATTATTTTCAAAATGCTTAAAGATTTCGGGAGCGAGCTCAGGCTGATTTTCAATTAGCGTGATCAACCGTGCTAACGCAATTTTGTCGTGCTTCTTAAATCTATCAATAAGAGAGTCAATATCGTGTCTACTGCTCAAATAAAATCATCCTCAGATTACTTTAATCTAAAAATTTTTAATATGAAAAAAAATAATGAATGGAATTTATTTTTTTGTGTTTTTTTTATTAACATTGATGATAAAATACACCACAATTCTTCTCTCCCAAAAATTCCCGGATTTTAGAGTGGAAAAAGGATAAATCAAGTAAAATCTATTAATTGTTAAAGAGTTATTATTTATTTGAAGAGAGAATGATAAATTTACTATTTGTTCTGTCGTGATCTTGCGCGGAATCTCGTGAAGTATCCGTGATGAACAGCATAATAAATGATTTCTTTCTGACGACCGTTAATTTTAAAAAAAAGAACGTAAGTATTAAGTTTTTTAATATTTGCCTTTTCGCTTAAAAGAGGTCATCTAAAACCTACTAAAATCTCCCATGGTACCGGGATTTGACTATAGCAACTAAATGCTTAAGCTCATGGTGGAGCACGTGAAGCAAAAATACGGAGTTGCTTTCATTTTTATAAATTTATTATAATCCTCATCGGTCAAATCTTTTGTTTATTCGTATATCTTTAATCTTGCATAATGAACTTCTTGTAGTGCAGGATCGTGAGGAAAATCCTTTATTATTTTTTTCCATAAATGATTATTAGAGAGGTTAACGAAATCTATTATCTTTCTACTTTTCATTTTTACAATATTGTTTAAAGTTCCAACTTATAAGATAATCTATATTGTTCAATGTGAATATTGCAATGTGTAATGCCTTAATAAGAATCTTATTTAAATCAAAGAGTCTAACTTTATTCATTAGTTCAATTGATTCATTTATAGCATTTAAGTCTTGATCTTTTTGAAAAGAATTTTCAATCATTGAAAGGTTCTGTGATAGCTCTTTTTCTTTTTCTTCGGATCCTAAATTTAAAGATTAGTTTGCTGACTATTAAAATTACACTTTTGAAGGGTTTTTTTAATAGTACAATAGCTCGTCAAAAATTAATATTATGCAAAGAAATAGAAACTGAAATTAATATTGTCAAAAGTCCCTCTTCCTAAAATGAATATATCAATACCTATGAATTTTTGCGTATTGGATAATCTAACTCATTCTTAATTTCCAATTTTCCCTACCTCGAAACATTCCTTTTCTCCATTTAAGTTAAAATCCCCATCTAAGTAATCATTGCTCCTGGCAACCAAATTTAAAGTATTTAGATCTCCTCTCAATCATGCCATATTATTGAGTCCATCATAAATAATTAATGATTTAATAATTATTTATTAATAAAATCAAATTTTTTAATCTAAATAATGACTTTTCAGAATAGATATTCATTTAGATAAGATGAAATTTAAAAATTTAAAAAATCCGCCAATAATTAAAGTCAAATTTAAAACACTTTGGAATAATTGGGGAAAAATACAGCGCAAATTGATCCAATTGATAGGAACTTCTTTTACATCAAAGTCGTTATCTGTCATTCGGCTTGTGGTTGAAATGTTATCGAACACATTAAGCGGCACAATATAAGGAGGTGTTGAGAAAATAATAAGAAAGATGTCAAAAGGAAAGTGTAGTTTTTGCAATGCCACCTTTAGTAAGGCAGCAATGACTAAACATCTGAACTCATGCAAGCGAAGAAAAGCTGCAATGGAGTCAACCTTGAAAAAGACGAAGGTTCTAAAAACAAAAATCTTTCATATTGTGGTGGAAGGACGCTACCTGTCCGAATATTGGATGCATCTTGAAGCACCAGCCAATGCAACACTTGAAGATCTGGATGATTTCCTCAGAGATATCTGGTTAGAATGTTGTGGACACATGAGCGCATTCACAATTCAGAGTACAAGATATATGACTGGGGGAGGATTAGATTCAATATGGGTAGATATAGATTTTTCCCTTGGTGAAAAGCCCATGAATATTGCTCTAAGCAAAGTTCTTTTTCAAGGACTAAAGTTCCATTACGAGTACGATTTCGGAACTACAACAGAGCTTGCGTTGAAGGTGGTAGCAGAACGTGAAGGTGAAATTGCAGGCAAGCCAATTCAATTACTTGCCAGAAATGAACCCCCATTGATCCTATGCGAGGAGTGTGGAAAGATTGCGACGCAGGTATGCACTGAATGTATATGGGATGATAAAGGATGGCTTTGCGATAAGTGTGCTCGCAAACATGAATGTGACGAAGACATGTTCTTACCGGTAGTTAATTCTCCACGGGTCGGAATGTGTGGATATACGGGATAGCCTTGCAGAGGTTTAGAAAAGAGGGATGATTCCAAATTGGCTTGTATTATATAAGTAATATGATAATAACATAATATCATAATAATTATTCAACTTTTCAGGTGCAATAGGATTAAGTTTCTTTATAAGAATAATTTTAGAAATTTAGCAATTAAGTTAAAATAAAAGAATAAAAGAAAATTTATTTTTTCACGTTTTCCTTGATAAATTTAACAATATCACTTGTTATAGCACCAGGTCCGTAGACATTTGCGACGCCCATTTCTTTTAATTTTGGGAAGTCTTTAGCTGGAATGACACCTCCAACGAGCACCATGATATCATTGAAAACGCCTTTTTCTTTAAGTAAATCAATGACTCGTTGGGTATAAGCAAAATGAGCCCCGGAGTGGATGCTAAGCCCAATTACATCAACATCTTCTTCAATTGCCGACTGCACGATTTGTTCAGCATTTTGGAACCCTCCGAAAATTAATTCCATTCCGGCATCTCTTAGAGCTCTAGAAACAACAATGCCACCTCGCCAATGGCCATCAATTCCTGGTTTGCTCATGAGCACTCTTATTTTTTTTTCTCCCATCAAGCCTCACCTCATTTCTCGTTAAAAGGTTAAATGGCAAGGGGGGGTTCCCAGATACCCCAAATTTCCCGATAAATGTCGCAGATTTCACCGACAGTAGCCCCTTCTTTTGTTGCTTCCATCACGACGGGCATCACGTTTTCTTCTTTTTCACATACATTGCGCAATTTATCAAGTATTTTTTCCAACTTAGCGTTATCTCTTCTCGCTTTTAATTTCTTAATCCGTTCTACCTCGATTTCAATTGCATTTTTATTAGTTCTAAAGACATCGGTGACATCATCATACGATACGGGGAATTTATTCACGCCCAGCATGATCTCTTCTCCACTTTCTATGCGTTTTCTTCTCTTATGAAAGGCATCTCGCATTTCTTTATACAACCAGCCAGAGGATAAGGCTTTATCAATACTTCCAATTTTTTCAATTTTATCCATGTATTTCCAGACACGCTCCTCGACTTCATCTGTAAGCCACTCAACATAATAAGAACCTGCGAGCGGATCAATTGTATTGGTAATCCTGGTTTCATCAGAAATGACTTGTTGCGTGCGTAATGCGATTAATGCAGCTTCTTCGGAAGGAAGGCATATCGCTTCATCATACGAATTCGTATGTAATGATTGACATCCTCCCAGGGTAGCTTCAAGAGCTTGAATGGCTGTTCGAATTATATTGACTAAAGGTGTTTGAGCAGTTAATGAGCTGCCGGCAGTCTGAATGTGAAATCTGAATCTACAATTCTTTTCACTGGCTCCGTACCTGTCTTTCATTAATTTATACCAAATGCGACGGGCGGCGCGATATTTAGCGATTTCCTCAAAAAAATCCTTATGAGCGGAAAGATGGAACGCTAAACGCTCAATAAAATCATCAATCTTCCATCCTCTCTCTAAAAGATTATCAATATGAGAACACGCACTGGCAAACACGAATCCTAATTCTTGGATGGCATCTATTCCTCCTTCACGGTAATTATACCCCGTGAAATTGATGGGATGCCATTTGGGTACATTTTTCATGGGCACTGTCCATTCGATGAAATCACAGGCTAATCTTAAAATGTGGTCAGGAGGAACATTTTTATAGGGGATATAACCCACTGTCATGGTAAGGATGTCGTTTTGCGTCGTTCCCATGAGTTGTTTCATATCGATACCTCTCATTCGTGCCATATTAAAGTACATCGAGCAAACAGGGGCCGACGTGAAGGGTTCCACGACGAGTGCCACGCTAACTTTATCAATGGGAATGCCTTCGGTTAATGCAAACATGCTATCGATGCAATAGAGGGGGACGCCTGAGGTTCCTACTTCAGGAGCGCCATCAGGATTTGTAGGGTCTATGCCATTGAAGGTAAGGGCATCTACAGCGGCACTGAATCCCGTTTCACCGTGTTCATATAAATATTTCCACCGTTTATTGGTTTCTTCAGGAGTGCCATGTCCTGCGAACAAGCGCATCGTCCACAGACGCCCCCTATACATGGTTGGATAGACCCCACGGGTATAGGGCGGTTGACCCGGAAAACTTATTTTATCTAAGTAAGTTCCCTTGACATCTAAAGGAGTATACAATCGTTTAA
The DNA here is from genome assembly GCA_029838195.1 of Promethearchaeota archaeon. Lineage (GTDB taxonomy): Archaea > Asgardarchaeota > Lokiarchaeia > Sigyniarchaeales > SOKP01 > JALGVJ01. The sequence continues at coordinate 179,615 of JALGVJ010000003.1, read as the reverse complement.
TCGGGATACCGGAATCGGTTTCGAACTTGATATTTCTCTCTTTCTGATTTTCTACTTCTTTATCCCATTTTTCATATTCTATTTTAATTTTTTCGAGCTCTTCTTTATCAAACATGGTTTCTCACATTTCATTCGGGCTTGATAATTGATCTTGTAATTATCTAATTTATTGAGTATAAATATATAAAATTCTTAAAGAATTTAATCTTCAAAAACAGACGGATTTATTCATTTTTTACTTAAAATTTTCTTTTTTTTTTTCAATTTGGTAAAAAAAATTTAATTTAATTATCCGGTGGAAATATCAGCAATAAAATCAAGAGAACATCAATACATACCTTGAATGAAATCTCGTTCCTCTTTTTTTTATATATTTTTGATAAAATGAGAGAAGAATTTGCAAGAAATTGTAATAATGGATTTCGAATTTTAGTCCACATTTAAAGATCTCTCTAAGCTCATCGCGTTCTTGTACAACATTTTAGAATTCATGCTAATTTCATTAATTATTCAAAATTGGAAAAACATAAATCATGGATTTTTTATAGCACGATTAATTTATTGATTTATGATTTATAACTTTTAATAAATTGAAGATGATGAAATATGGATTTTAAACTGACACCAAAACAACTCATGATTAAGAAAATAACGCGGGAGTTTGCAGAAGAATACATCGCACCGGTGGCGGAAAAGAGCGATCAAAATTCTGAATTAGATCCGAAGGTCATGGAAGAAATGAAACGAATGAAATTTTTTGGGACATGTATTCCCGCAGAATATGGAGGTGCTGATTTACATGATGACACAATTAGTTTCTGCATAGTTACGGAAGAGATTGGCAGGATTGACGCATCTTGGTCCATTACCACCGGAGTGCATTGTTCTGTAGTGGCATATCCAATTTATCTTTTCGGTACGGAAGAACAAAAACAAGAATTTTTAGTTCCACTAGCAAAAGGGGATAAAATTGGCGCTTTTTGTTTGACAGAAGCAAATGCGGGTTCAGATGCCGGAGGTGTGGAAACGCGCGCTTATCAAGATGGAGATGAATGGGTACTGAATGGGAGTAAGATCTTTGCAACTAATGGTGGAATTGCCAATATCTTGCTCGTGGTAGCAAATACCAGCGAAATAGGAAAGAGAAAGCAACTAACAATATTTATTGTAGATACTGATACACCAGGATATTCCGTGGGCGTAAAAGAAGATAAATTGGGGGTTCGTGCGTCCAGCACCTGTGAGCTCGTGTTTGATAACGTGAGAGTTCCGAAAGAAAATATTTTGGGAAAAGTTGGAGATGGATACCGTTTAGGACTCAAAATTTTAGATTATGGAAGAATTTTAATGGCGGCTCAGTGCGTTGGATTAGGACAAGCCGCATTAGAAGCTGCAATTAAATATTCAAATGAAAGAGTTCAATTTGGGCAGCCAATTTCTCGATTTCAAGGAATCCAGTGGAAAATTGCTGATATGGGGCTAGCTGTCGAAGCTGCTCGATTATTAACTTATAAAGCAGCTTGGATGTGCGACCACGGCATGGAATACGGCTTGGTAAGCTCCATGGCAAAACTTAAAGCTTCTGAAACCGCAATGCAAGCAACTCATGACGCTGTCCAAATTCATGGCGGATATGGCTTGATGAAAGCTTATGCCGTTGAGCGATATTTCAGGGATGCAAAAATGGCTGAAATTTATGAGGGAACCTCTGAAATTCAGCGCATGGTGATAGCCAATCATCTCTTAAGAGGAAAATTTCCGGAGGTGTGATCAAATGATAGTCTTTGTGTGTATAAAACAAGTTCCCGGAATTTCAGAAGTGAGGATCGATCCTAAAACCAATACATTGATAAGAGAAGGAATTCCTTCAATCATGAATCCTCATGACAAGCATGCCGTGGAGTTGGGACTTGCCTTGAAAGAACAACACGGAGCAGAAGTCATCGTCCTTAGTATGGGCCCTCCTCAAGCGGAAGAAGTTTTGCGCGAAGCTCTTGCGATGGGCGCGGATAAAGCTTATCTCCTCACGGATCGGGCTTTTGCTGGAGCAGACACGCTTGCAACTTCCCATACACTAGCTCTAGGGATTAAATATATCTTAAAAGATTATCCTAAAGATGAAAAATATCTAGTTGTATGCGGAGTGCAAGCAATTGATGGAGACACCGCTCAAGTAGGTCCAGAATTGGCAGAAGAACTGGGAATTCCCCAAATCACCTATGTTTTCAAATTTGAATTGAAAGGAGATATTATTAAAGTAGAACGGGCTTTTAGACCAGAAGAAACCGTGATTATTGAAACTAAATTACCCGCATTAGTTTCGGTATTAAAAGAAATCAATCATCCACGATATCCCACCATGTTAGGAATTGTCAAGGCATACAAGAAAAATACCGAAAAATTAAACGCCGAAAAGTTAAACGCTAAAAAGGAACAAATTGGTCTGACTGGTTCCATGACAGAAGTATGGAAAATTTTCGTGCCTGAAAGAAAAGGAGAACACATCATTTTAGAAGGCAAATTGGAAGATCAAGTAAAACAATTGGTTGAATATTTAAAGGAGGATAATGTTATTTAAAAAGAGGTGAAATCATGAGCATAAAAATAGATGATGAGTTATGTACAGGATGTGGAGCATGCGTAGCAAATTGTCCTTATGGGGGCATTGAATTAGTGGATAATGTTGCTTGCATTCAGGAGGGTTGCACGTTATGCGGCGCTTGCGTGGAGGTATGCCCTGTTGAAGCTATAACACTGGAGCGGGAAGAGTTTAAAGTAGAAAAAATGGATCTTTCACAATACAGGGGAGTTTGGGTAATAGCTGAACATTATAAAAATAAAGTACATCCAGTAGCTTTTCAATTATTAGGAAAGGGCAGAGAACTGGCAGATAAACTAGGAGTGAATTTGACATTGGTAATTTTAGGCGCAGATTTTGAGGACCAATTGGATGCTCTAAGTCAATATGGAGAAGATGAAATCATTTATGTGAAATCTAAGGTTCTTAAAAATTATTACTCCGATTTGTACGTAAACATTTTAAGCGAATTAATCTTAGAATATAAACCGGAAATCGTGTTGATTGGAGCAACTCCTACGGGACGTGATTTTGCACCTCGCGTGGCTAAAAGGTTAAATGCTGGATTGACGGCAGATTGTACGGGGTTAGATATTGAAGAAGATTCAAGAAATCTCCGTCAAACGCGACCCACATTTGGCGGAAACATCATGGCAACCATTCGAACACCTAACAGTAGGCCCCAGATGACTACAGTGAGACCCGGCATTTTTAAAATTCCTCCGAAAGTCAAAAAAGACGTGAAAATTAGGACCCTTGAAAAAAAATTAGAAGAAAAAGATTCTGTCGCCAAGATCGTGAAAATAATTACGAAGGAAAAGCAGAAAGTGAATCTTGAAGATGCAAAAATCATCGTATCTGGTGGTAGAGGCGTGGGGAGCAAGGAGGGTTTTAAGATTATTGAAGAACTTGCAGATGTTTTAAATGCAGAAGTTGGAGGCTCGCGTGTCACGGTAGAATTAGGTTGGGTAGACCCCGACAGACAAGTAGGACAAACCGGAAAGACCGTTTCTCCAACACTATACATTGCGTGCGGAATTTCAGGTGCCATTCAACATTTAGTGGGAATGCAAAATTCAGATATAATCGTGGCAATTAACCGAGATCCCAATGCCGCTATTTTCAAGGTAGCGCATTATGGCATTGTAGGAGATTTACATAAAGTCATTCCTATTCTCATTAAGGCAATAAAAGAAGTGAAAGCTCAAGAAAAATAATAATTAAATGAATTAAAAAAAATAAATTTTTAATTTTTAACCTTTTAATTTTTTCCATTTACTTATTATTGTCCCGGGAAGCTCAATATTAGCTTGCATGGGGCAACAGCCCGGATAAAAGTGCGTGTTAGAAGTTACATTTTTGTGTTCAGCAGCGCAATCTCCGATTACCCATACTTCTTTATCACTTCCCCGAATATCCTCGGGAATGTAAGCATTTAAACCAAGAATGAAAATGGGATCTTCTCCTTTTTCATGTAATAAAGGAAAAGTAAAACTTAATCCATCACAAATAGCGCGAACTAATGCCTTACAAACATAACAAGGTGAACCTTCAATAACTCGCACCGTGGGATAAATACCATTACATTCACCAGAGGGTTTCATAAAATCTCTTTTTACCGCCTCGATTGGAGTTCCTGACAACTCAATTTGTTCTAAATCTAATGGTCCTGCTCCAAGATGAGCACCTAATCTAATTGTTCTAACTTCCATGGGATCGAATCCCATTACACGAGCACATACTGCATCCGTGGCAATCACGTTATCTCCAGCGACAATCGTATTCATGTCGGTTATGGTCATGTAATCATGGCCCCGCATGGGAATGGGGCCTTGTCCCTGAACGGCCCATAGACCGCTTATTACCGTGAGACGTGGGGGGAGCGTGCGCACCATGTCTACGAATTTCAAGCTTAATTTTCCATCATGGGCAATGAGTTTATCTTCCCATTTAAAAATGCCTTGATAATTTTTCATGCCTAAAGTTACAGTTTCAAAAGAATGAGTTTTCATGGCAGGACAATTAATGAATACCACGTCATCTCTGGTTAAAATTTCGGGTACTTTGATTTTATCCATAGCATTTGCCGGTTTTTTTATCTCAATTTCAACCCGCTCCATGTCATTAAAATCCACGGCCTTTCCCCCGACTGCTTCGACCGCTGCTTTAATACCCGATACATCTAACGTGATACATGCTTGCCATCGTTCGTGGTAATCAAAAGCACACGTCTCCGCTGTCAATACTTCTTTAGCATTTGCTTTTTCCAAGGCTAATTTTGTAATTGCAGCGAGCACTCTAGCATCCGTATTGGCGGCTCCTTGTAAATTAACACGTTCTTCTCCGGTGGTTTTATCAATCATGACGGAGCCGAAATAGGTACACGAGTTTGGCTTTAGGACAACGGTTTCTCCGGGTTTTATATATTTATCGATTCCTCCGAGATTATGGAACATCTCATCCACCATATCCAAAACTACCTGAAATTCTTCCTCAGTATATTTACTGGGGTATCCCGGTATATTATCACGATGGACGATTGTTACTTTTGCCATTGTTATTTCCTCTTCTTTATTTTATTATAATATTTTAAAATTTTGTTCAAGATAATTAAAATTAATGGTTTTCGAAATGAACTGAAGCAATAAACTGATAAGTAAAAAGTCGTGATAAATAATAAATGTTTTAAGTTTTCAAAAAGAAATTATTTTAACTTTTAAATGGAAAAAAGAAAAGAACTCATAAATAGAGTACAAATAATAGAAGATTGAATGATAAGCTTAATCAAAATTTTCTCTAATAGGGGTTATCAAGATAAGAACAATCTAAATTTGGAAATAACAATGATTTAATTAAGGATTTTAGGTCCTAAATTTAAGATACACGTGAATTTATATAAAAAAATTAAAAGAGGAGAAAAAAGAAAGTAATGGAATGAGGAAAGAAGACATATATAGCACACGTACGTTTATTAGTGGAGGAATAAAAATTATGGGCTAATATAATTCATTCCATTACTTCTTTTTTAAAAAATTTATTGATAGTATAAATATAGATCAAGTTAAATATAAAGTTTTCGTTAAGCTGGAATCGTTTAATCGATTAAATAGCTTGATAGCATAGGATTTTGCCATTAAAATTTTTACATTTTATCAGTACATCTTAGGTATAGAAAAAAAAGTCATTTTATCGCATGAATTTAAATATAAAATTAAAATTTTACGTTCAATTCATGGGATATTTTCGAATAATGAAAAAATTATTTGACCAAATTTGGGATATAAAATTTTTCAACAACCCCATTGGGTAGATGATCTTGGAATTTATTAAGATCATGATAAGCTTCAATTAATTTTTTTTCTCTCGAATAAACAAATGCGTTAAAATGTGAATTTGACTTCAAGAAAGAATTAATTATCAATGAGACTTTAATGAGATTAGCACAAGTGCGCATGATAAACCATTCTTGGCTCAACAGGATTATTTTTATATCTATTAAATTATCGATATTTTTCAATCTATTTTTTCGATAAATGATATTCATTTTATTTTCAAAATATTAATGTATGATAAGACTAAATGGAAAAGCATCAATAATATGCCTAAAACTAAATTAAATCTCGAATGTATCGAAAAACAAATTAGGAAAAAATTTGGTACATTGAGAACATTTGATAATAAAAGAGCTCTACATTAAACCCCTTAATTTCGTGGTAAGACCCCCAAATTTGCTCCGTTATCCCTATATTTGTTAACTCAGAAATTACATGAGAAAGTGAGGATCCTCAAGAAAAATTTATGTTCGCATCAAGTATTTAATTTCAAGGAATAGCAGAACTTTTACCTCATTCTAACTTAAAATCACAAAAAGCATTTTCGTTCCTTTCTATTTCCTTAGTATTTTAATAATCAGTATTTTAATAAAACCATGTTTTGACTTACATGCCCTTATTTTATCAAGGACTTGAAAATGAGTTCATTTTCTTGTTTCCAAATTTGAAAACTATTTCTGTGGGTTTTCTGGGATTATATTTAATTTATCAAGTAAGGTCTAAAAGAGATCGATTAAAAGCGAAACATGGCCAGTTGGCTTACTAAAAAATTATTTTAATAGGGCTAATTAGCATCATTATAATGATTAGCATTTCCATTTATAATTGGATTCCAATATATCGTTTAAGTCCTGTATACTTATTCCAATATTCTCTCTCACTTTTTAGTACATCCCTAATTTTTTATTTTCTAACAATGCGTCCCTTTTTAAGAAGCGTACAAATTATTTTAAAAATCTTTTTTCCTCATCAGTGGAATTATAATGATATTTAGAGCCATTACTTCTTTCAGGATTGATTACATTGCCGTATTGTATTTTTATATTCCAGAAGAGAGCCCGCTTCAAGATTATGAGATATAATCTGTCTTGCGACATTCGATTTACACCGCTTTAGGATCGATTTGCTTAGGAGGATTTATCTTCCAATTGACGCTTTATTCAATTATTACGTTCTTCTTTTATTATTTTTTTTCCATATTCATATTCATTTTCTTGAAGAAAAAGAGCTAATTCAACATTTTATTGGGTTCTATAAGGAATATCAAAAACGTGCTCCGACGATTTTTATCAATCAAAAAATTGAAACCAAAAAATTGAAAGATTTTTTTCAAAAATCTTATTAGAAAAACCAAATAAAATTCATTTTAGAAAGAAAGGGTTAAAAAGTTGAAGTAAAAAGGTCTATGATTTTTGTTCGATGGCCCCAAAGGGACAAATTGAGAGACACACCCCGCATCCCGTGCAATCTTTTTCTACAATTGCGACTTTTCCGTTAATTAGTGTGAAGGCAGGGCATCCAAAATTTTTAATACATAAGAGGCAATTATTACATTTATCTTCATTAATCGTTGCTGGAATAATTTTTTTATCCTTTTGGGTTCTTCGTTCAAATAACGAGCAAGGATGACGTGCAATCATGACTCTTGGCCCTTTTAAGGGAATTGCTTCTTCTAGGACTCGGGTTGTTTGTTCTAAATCATGAGAATCAACGATCCATAGATGATCTTCTGCGATTCCAGCTCCTCGTACGATTGACTCTAACGGAATTTTAATTCCTGGTTCTCCCGTAATTTTTATTCCTGTACCTGGATGGGGCTGAAAACCAGTCATAGCAGTAATGCTGTTATCTAAAATGATTACAAAAACATCATTTTGATTATAAACCGCATTTATTAAGCCAGGAATGCCCGTGTGAAAAAATGTCGAGTCTCCAATCAATGCAAGGACGGGGCCATTATGGAGTTTGGCAATTCCATTTGCCATTCCTATTGAAGCACCCATACAGATACAAGTATCAATGGTTTCAATGGGCTTGTAAAATCCTAAGGTATAGCACCCGATGTCGCTGGAATATACAAATTTTTTACCCATTTTTTGTTCAATTAATTTAAGAGCATAAAAAATGCTGCGATGAGGGCAACCAGCACATAACACGGGTGGTCTAGGTGATGCTTTATTTAGTTTAGAAGTATCCACGTGCAGATTAACGTAGGGGTTAGGAACGTCTAAAAATTTTGAAAGCCCTTCTACCACTTTATTTAAATCAAGTTCTCCATTGCGTGGAAAATACTTTTTTCCTTCGATTTCTATTGGGATTCCTAATTCAAACGCTAATTTTTTGGCAAAATTTTCTTGAAAGGGTTCTAATTCTTCCACAATTATGATTTTTTCAGAATTTTCAAATAATTCTCGCATCAATTCTTCGGGTTGAGGAAATACCATCCCCAATTTTAATATCGATACTTTATTTTCGTAATTAAGCGCTCTCAGCGCATCCATGGCATATGCATGGGGGATTCCCGATGAGATCAAACCAATTTTAGCTCCGTCTTTTATTTCCAATTTGGTGTAAGGAAATTGATTTGAATGCTGGCGGAGGAGTTCAAATCTTTCCAATTGCTTTATCCTTTGGATTCTCGCATTGGAAGGCAAAAATGTCCAACGAGCTCTATCATTATCGAATTGAAATGTACGGTTTTTAAATGATTGAATTTCTCCAAGCGTGATATCTCCCCTGGCATGATTTAAACGCGTGGTTGTTCTCATCATTACTAAGCTTTGAAAGTTTTCTGAAAATTCAAAAGCATATTTAACAATATCTTTAGCTTCTTGCAAATTAGATGCTTCAAGCACTGGGCATAATGAGAAGAGTCCATAATGCCGATTATCTTGCTCATTTTGACTGGAATAGCAGTTAGGATCATCTGCAGATAAAACAACAAAACCGCCATGAGCTCCCGCATACGTTGCGGTCATGAAACTATCCGCAGCCACATTTAATCCCACGTGTTTCATGCAAGCAAAAGCCCGAGCATTACACATGGAGGCTCCTAATGCTACTTGAAAGCCTACTGCTTCGTTCGTGGACCATTCAATTTGAAACGTGGGATAATAGTGATGAATTTCAGCTAATGTTTCTAAGATCTCCGAAGAAGGGGTTCCCGGATATCCCGCCGCAACAGCAATTCCTGCCTCAAAGATTCCCCTGGCAATGGCTTCATTTCCAAGGACGACACCCCGTACATTGGGATCATCTAGCGCGTAAAAAGGTTTACTCATTAATATATCTCCTTCTTTTACAATTAACTGTATAATTAAGCATTCAATTTACTTATTCAATCATTTAATTATTCAGTTCTTTTCTTTTTTTCTTTCCTATTTCAAATCCCAAATTAAAAGCCTTTTCATTAACAGAAAGTGCTTTTTTTGGAATGAATTCTAATATTGTTTCTTTTAAAGTGCTTTTTTTAATTGGGAGAGCATTTATCCCCGCCAATATACCCAATAATACCACGTTGGCAGCTAAAATATTTCCTGCTTTTAAAGCTATTTCGTTAGCATCTACAATAATTGCATTTTTGGAAACGGAATGAATATCTTTTTCTATTAATTCCACGTCCACGTATTCCCATTCATTAAACGCCGAGATTGCTCCAAAAGGACACACTTTATCAATAATGCAACGAAGACAGCCCGTACACGACTCCAAAACTCGAGAATAACCATTAAAAACCTTGCGAGCGGGGCCCTTAATGAGTGTATAAGGATGATTATCGGAAGGTGTGTTATACACAAAATCAATTAGACAATGAGAAATACAATTACCACAGCCCACGCATTTATTACCATCTATTTTTAACGTTTTATGGGTTAAAACAGAAGGTGGTATAACTTTATTCGTAGATACGATAATGTAAGTGTCTTTATTGGCGAAATATAAGTACCTCAAAGCTTCAGAGATCTCAAACGCTAGTAAAACATCTAAATCGCCCTCTATCATAAAGGGAGATTCCAAGGTTCTCCCAAAACGTAAATACGAAGAAACAGAACCGCCTCTCTGACTCATTCCATGAGTTTCTGCCGTTCTTACTTTATACCCTTCCTTTACTGCCGCCCAACCCAGGATAATGGAGGCTCGAATTACTCCTGTTCCCCCCACACCCACGCAGAGAGCATTAAAGTTCTCTTTAAGGGCAAGCTTTTCTTTCAAGCTAATATTTCCTTTATCATGAAGGTCTATTGCCATAATCGTTTCAATATTTTGATAAATAAACCAAATATAAAATAGTATAGTTATTTGTACTTATTACTTCATGCTTGAACGCTTATTAAGTTGATATATTAAGGAAAATTTAAATTTCTACTTGTTTAATTAAATAAATAATTATTATAAATGATTGTTGGATCTCCTTGCAAAAATATAGATTACTTAAATACTCTCTAAGGGAAAAAGCCCTTTTTCTTTTAAAAGCAGGAAGGCTTTTTGGTTATTATCCGTGTGAAGAATGATAAATGCCTCATTTTTTCGACTTTTTAATAAGGTAGAATACATGTATTCGATATTCACGTTATTTGTGCCCATTAGTTCCGCAATATCATTGATAATTTCTGCACTCGCCGACATTTTAACGGCTATCACCTCCTTAACTGAGAGTTCATAGTTGTTTTCCTCCAAAAGATCTATACATTCCGATGGCTTATCTACTATGATCATTACTAATCCATAATCTTTTGCTTGAGCAACAGAAATCGCGATTAAATTAATATCATTAGCCCGTAATAACTTGACTAATTGAGATAGCATGCCCGGATAATTCGGGAGAAATAATGAAATTTCTTTTATCATGGGACGAGTCACCTCTTTCCAGTTTTTATTCATTCATGTTCATGTTAAAATTCAAGAAAATATACTGCTAAACTTAGATTTTAATTTAAAAGGTGCACTTAAAAGATATCGCTTACGCCTCATTTTATTCTTGGCTATCACCTTGCCCTTTTTATCTTGATAACAAGCGTCATTCAGAAACGTTCTCAGAGTTAAATTTTATCTTCTTCTACCTCGAAACCACTTTCTTTCAAAACCTTCTTGCCCCCTTCAATGTCATTCACTTTTAAAATTAAATATAATACCTCCTTGTACAAGCTCGAGTAAAGATATTCAATGTTGATGTTATTATCACCAAGGACTTTCGCTATCTTCTTCATTGATTTAGTATTACTGTCCGAATCAATTTTAACAGCAATTACTTCCGTGGCAGAAACGCCATACCCGCTTTCATCCAAAACATTGATACACTCTTGAGGTTTATCTACCAATAAGAGTAATAATCCATACTCATCACTTTCAGCAACCGTTATTCCGAGAATCTCAATATCATTCTCAATGAACACATCAAGGAATTTCGAGAACTCACCTGGTCGATTAGGTAAAAACACGGAAAGTTGTATCATCCTTCTATAACACCTTTTTTTTACAATCTTCACATTAATTTTTTTTTTTAATGATAATTTTTATTAGAACTATTATTCGAACTCAATATGTACCATAAATCCTCCATGATAATAAACAAATAAAAAAAAGAGAGATTTTATTAAAACTCTTGTTTTTCTACTAACTTGACCCCTTCATCTTTTAAAATACGCATGGCTTTTTCCACATCATCCACTCTTAAAATAATCATTGCTTCTTCTTTAAGGAGCGTACTGTAGACGTATTCAATGTTGATATGCGCATCTCCTAAAATCTTAGTTATTTCATGTAATCCTCCGGGTCTATCAGGAACTTCAACAGCTATAACATCCGTCAAAGAAACCAAGTAGTTCGCATCTTTAAGGATCTTCATACACTCTTCTACATTATCCACTAAAATCCTAAGAATTCCAAAATCAGCTGTTTCAGCTACCGTAATAGCGCGAAGATTTATTCCCTCCTCCATTAATATCTTGGTAAATTTAGCTAATTCACCTGGGGCATTATCTAGAAAGACGCTAATTTGTTTTAACATTATTTTCCACCACTTTAGATGTTATTCTCCCTTATAAATTTAAGATCAATTAAATATTTTTAGTTCTTTTGTCAATGACGTGCTTTGCTTTTCCTTCGGTACGCGGTAATGTTCCAGGGCCCACTAATTCCACATTGGCTTTAACTTGTAAAACATTATATAATTTCGTCTCAATTTCCTTCTGAAACTTTTCCAAAACACTCATTTTATCTGAAAATGTCTTTTCCGTTAACTCCACCTGAACCAGAAGAGAATCAATGATATCACGATCGATTATGATTTGATAATAGCCCGCCATACCCGGTATTTCCATTAAGGCGGATTCTATTTGAGAAGGAAACACGTTTATGCCCCGTACAATTAACATGTCATCTGCTCTTCCGGAAACTTTTGCCATTCGGCAACAAGTCCTCCCACAAGCACATTTCTCTTTAGTTATCTTAGATATATCGTAGGTAATGTACCGAATTAAGGGAATCCCCGTTTTCTCTAATGTGGTAAATGCTAAAACCCCCTCTTCTCCCTCTCCTACGGGTTCATAAGTCTCTTTATCCAAGGTTTCTACAATGAAAAAATCTTCCCAAATATGCATGCCGTTTTTCTCTTCACATTCTACGGAGACACCAGGGCCATAGATTTCACTCAACCCATAGATATCATACGCATCAATATTTAACGATTCTTCGATGGTTTTTCTAAGATTATCCGACCATGGTTCTGCTCCGCAAATGGCTTTCTTTAGTGACAAGCTACTAACGTCAATCCCTTTTTTCTTAGCATATTCAGCTATATAGAGAGCATAAGAAGGCGTGCACGTGAGTACTGTAGAACCAAAGTCTTGCATGATCATCAATTGTCGTTCCGTATTACCCCCCGAAATGGGAATGACGGTAGCTCCCACGCGCTCAGCTCCATAATGAAATCCCAATCCTCCTGTAAACAATCCGTATCCATAAGCATTTTGAATGATGTCCTTACGAGTTATGCCGGGAGCAGACACCGTGCGTGCCATGAGCTCCGTCCAATCCTCTATGTCCTTCCGGGTGTAAGAGACGACGGTAGGCTTTCCGGTCGTTCCGCTGGATGCATGAATCCGCACGATTTCTTCAAGTGGAACGGCATTCATTCCAAAAGGGTAATGATCTCTCAAATCTGTCTTAAATGTAAGGGGTAATTTTGTAATGTCTTCTGCGGACTTAATATCATCCGGTTTTATTCCAAGCTCGTCAAATTTTTTTTTATAAAATTCAACTCTATCATATACATATTTACATAATTTTCTTAGTTTTTGCCCTTGAAGCTTCTCTAATTCTTCTCGGGGCATGGTTTCTGCTTTTTCATTCCAATAGGGCACTTGTTATCAACTCCACTAGTGAATAATAATTTGTTTTAGTGGGAATTATTTCCCATGAGCTTTATCCTTTTTCATATTAAAAACTTTAAAAATCTTTTTATTTCCACTCTTTTTGGAGAGATGAGAATGGTAAATTGCGATCTCCCGCCATTTGGAAAAGATTATCGCTTTATTTGGGGATCCTTCACATCATTGGTTTTAAATAACTAAACCTGTAGGTATCATCATTTCATCTTTTCAAGGGGTGTACATGCCAAGATCCCGTCTGAGAATAAAAAGGTTTTTAAAGCATTCAATATGCTTTAACCTACTAACTTTGAAGATGGGAAAGGTTTCCCATTTTTTTTGAAGTTAAACGCATTGTAAAAAATATAAAAAGAAAAGTGATCTTACAAATGTTAGATTGGACAATAAGTTTGGGCATCTGGGTAGGAATAATTACCGTTGTCCTAGCTTTTTTATATAGCTATTATCAAATAAAGCGAGGAGAACAATAAAATGGCGGAAACAGGATTAGAAATCGTATATTGGATCGTATTTGTCCTTTATTTGACCTTTTTAGCCTTAGCGGGGTATTATGCTAAAAAGAAAACGAAAACGCTCGAGGATTTTATGGTCGCATCAAGAAAAATCGGCCCCCTTTTATTAGGACTTTCATTTGGCGTGACTTACTTTTCTGCAGTAATGATCGTGGGAGGAGGTGTCCAATCATGGCTCTGGGGCCTTGGTGTATTATGGATTGCCTCCATAGACGTGCTTGTAGGTGTCTTTTTAGTCTTTGTTTTATTTGGAAGCAGGACTCGAGTTCTTGGAAAACATTTCAACTCCATGACCGTTCCCCAATTCTTAGCAAAAAGATATAATGATTCAAAGGTTCAAACTTTCACGTCAATTATTATCTTGGTTTTTGAGACGGTCTATTTAGTTTCCATTTACATGGGCCTCAGTATACTAATGTCGGTATTAATGCCGGGCGAAGAATTCGCTTATCTCGTGGCAGTTATTCTCTGTGGAATCATTACCATCTTTTACCTTAACGTCGGGGGTAGCCACGGGGCTATATTCACCGATGCAGCGGAAAGCCTCATAATGTTTATCGGAGTGATTTTAATATTCATTGCAGGAATCATCGCTGTAGGTGGCATTAGTGGGTTATTAAATGGCTTGGCAATTATTGAACAATCGCAAGGAATGAAGGAAGGGGCCTTGCGAACTTTTCCTGGCGCAGGAGGTATGGGGTTAATCGGATATATCCTCGTCACGAGCTTCGGCGTGTGGGGAATGCCTCAAATGATCTCCCGCTTTTATACTGCCGAAAAACAAAAGTCTATTCGCTGGGGTTTATTCGTTTCATGCTTTTGGGCATTCGCAGTGGCTATTTTTGCGTGGTTCAATGGAGCAATTTCACGCGTGTATTATACCATGCACGATCCTTCCATGATTGCAGATGGAACAGTAAATCCCGATAATTCGGTTCCCATGTTGATGAAAGCTGTCTTGCATCCCATTCTCGCAGGTTTATTCCTGGCTGCGGTTACAGCGGCATCTTTAACGACGGGAGAGAAAGTTATCATAATGGCTGCCAGCAGTTTTTCTATCGATGTGTATCAAGCTAAAACGGGCTGCTCGGATGATACCGCCCTAAAAGTGACAAAAATTACGACAACAACGGTGGTGGTAATAGCGGTGATTCTTGCAATTTTTAAACCCGATGCCGTACTTGCCCTCTGCATGTTCGCATGGTCCGTGATGGCAGCGGTTATCTTGATCCCCTATGTTTTTGGATTGTTCTGGAAAGGGGGCACGAGCAAGGGAGCGCTTTATAGTGGCGCAGTTGCATTTATCGTAGCGATTTTATGGAAAGTATTTTTTAGAGGTGCGTCTCTCTGGGCAATGGTAGGTGCTTCCGATGCCTACGCAACGTACATGGTACCATTAGCTTCTACAGTAATTCTAACCACGGATTTAATGACAATCACAATCGGTTCCATTCATGAATTTATTGTTTCACAAATAATTGCTTTAATAGCCTTTCCGATCATTTCGCTTTTAACGCCCAATTCGAAGCCTTCGGAGGAGTTCTTAACCGAAATCTTTAATGTTTTTAAATCTGCTAAAAAAGAAGCTTAACTTTTCCGAAATTCTTTAATTTTTTTTTTTAATTTTATTACTTTTTTCTACTCTTATTCTCAAGTATCGTTTCATTTTATTTTTAGAAAGATAATACTCCGAATTAAAGCGCAATTTAATAGAAAGGAAACAAATTAGATGAGAAGAAAGGAAAAAAACATCGAGATTAATTTATTTTATTGTTTCAGGATCATAGGTAATGCGAAAATCTTCATTCAGCGAATTTAACCGATTCATGTCTTCTGGATTGAGTTTAAAATCGAATACTTGAGTATTTTCGATAAGATGTTTTTTACTGCTGGATTTAGGAATTTCCACAATACCGTGTTGTAATCCCCATCGAATTAAGATTTGTGCGGGGCTTTTTTGATATTTAGAACTTATTTCTTGGAGAACCGGGTGATCGAGTTTTTTACCTCGCGTGAGGGGGCTATAGGCTTCCAGTCGAATTTCATGTGAAGCACAAAATTCCAATAATTCTTTTTGATAAAGAAAGGGAGAGAATTCTACTTGATTGATGGCTGGAACGATTGTAGCTATTTCTAATAATTCTTTTAAGTGTCGGATGGTAAAATTACTTACCCCAATAGCACGTACCTTGCCCTCATTCAGAAGTTTTTCTAATGCTTTCCAAGTTTCCAAGCGTTTTTTTTGAGGCCAATGAATTAAATAGAGATCTAAATAATCCGTTTTCAGCTTTTTCAAGCTTTTTTCGAATGCCTTCAGAGTGGAATCAAATCCAAAATCGGTTTCCCAAACTTTACTGGTGATGAAAAGTTCTTCGCGGGGAATATTTGAATCCTGAAGTGCTTCTCCGATAGAACGTTCATTAGCATAAATGGTAGCCGTATCAATGAGCCTATATCCTGCCTCTAAAGCCCATTTTACCGCATTATATGCATCCTCTCCAAATAAATTCCACGTTCCCAAACCTAAAACGGGTATTTCGACTTCATTATTTAATTTAAATTTAGAAGTGAAGAAAAGTGACATTTGAGAATTTCACCTATTTAATTAGGAATTTAATGTTGACTTCATTGATTTTTTTTTAGTTCATGCTTAATATTTGTTCGCTACGAAAGTAATAAAAGTTAAGATCATAATTATTAGTATTTAATCCGAATAACGTTCATTTTTTTAAAGTCTCATGGATACTTTTCTAATTTTTTATAATTTTAATTGATTTCATATTATTTAGGAGTTTGACCACTTCTCTTAAAATAGAAAAGAAGATTATAAATTGAGGGGATATTCGCCATATTTTTTCGTATCTTCAATCATCCATTTGATGCGCTCTAAAGACATGGCGGGATGAGAATTAGAAGGGGAAAGAATGAATCCGCCTCCTGGACCGAGAATTTTAATGGCACGCTTTACGGCATCCTCCACTTCTTTTCTTGTTCCACGGACGAGAACATGAGAGGTGTCTATATTCCCTAACAAGCATAATTTATCTCCTACTTTCTTTTTAACGAGCTTCAAATCAACGTAAGGGGGTTCTAAGCAGTGAATGGCATCGAACCCCGCTTCTACAATAAAATCTAGTAGAGAGGTGATATCGCCGTCAGAGTGGAAAATAATTTTTCCACCCATTTCATGCACGGCCTCTGTTACATTCTTCATTGCCGGGAGAACATATTGATAAATGTATTTTGGATTGATTAAAGGCCCGTTTTTAAAAGCCATATCAGCCCCTTCAAAAAATATTTTTGCTCCTACTTTATTATACGTTTGATATAATCCTATCACGATTTCCGTAGTCATTTCAAATCGTTCTTCAATTAATTTCGGATCTTTCTTTAAGGCTTTAGCAAAATTAGCCATTCCCATGCCTTGCCAGACAGGAGGAAAAACGGACGTGAAATCATCGGCTGCCATGACTAAAATTTTATTTTTATTTCTTCGCACCACGGCTCTAAAGAATTTTTTTGCCGTTCGACAGATTTCTTTAACATCTGGTTTTGGTGCCTTTTCCCAATCCTCCCGATTTCTAATCGTACCCATATAATAATCTGGAAAAATATTCCCATTATTATTCACGATTTTATAGCGGCGTCCAAATATATCTGACATTTCTTTTTCACTTTCAAACTTGATGGGAATGTAACCTGCCGGGCACGTATCATATCCTAATTCATGGGCTGCTTCCATCATTCGTGAGAAAATTGTAATTTGGAGGTCTCCCATTATTTGATTAATTCGGTCAATCCAATCTTCAGGATATTGGGTTCTTAAATCAGTAATTAAATCAAACGCCGTTTTAGGATTTTTTCCAATCACCTCATCTACTAAATTTCCATCTACGGCAACCGTGTGTAGTGGAACTCTATCCGGAATTTCTAAATTTAACGCTGCTAAAACACGTTCTATACTATTCATTTTATACAAATCCCTAACATGTTGTTTGATAAGGAAAATTAAGGGCACGTTAAAAATTTGATAGAAAAGGGAAATTGGACAGGAGAATTATTAGAAAAAAGATAATTCTTTTCCTAAATTCGTGAAAGAGGGATCGAAACTTCCAGCCCAATCAGATAATTTTTAATAGAATGCCTTAAAATTAATTCCTCTTTATTTAAATAAATAGCACTTTTTAAAAATTTCTCAACGATTTTTATGAAAATATTAGAGTTAAATCTAAAATTCAAAATCATTCTAAAATTTCTCATGATTGTTTCTTTGTTTTTTATACTACATGAATTTAATTATATTAAGATCTCCTCTCATGTCGAATGTCTTTAAGGGAATTTTATCTTATTACCTAAGATTCATGTATTAGAAAATTATTACTCCCTTAATATTTATTAGCGACTAAATACGTATTAATCCCATGTCAAAATCGAGTTCGAATTCTTACTTTGATTGGGAGTTGAATTTTAGAAAAAAAACATTAAAAAAACAGGATAAAAAATTTGATAGTGAGAATTCATGCTCGCCAGCTCTGGAAAAGTTAAACTCTCTTGGCATGCCCGAATCCGAGTTTAAAAAATTCATGAAAGAATGGAAAGAAAAAAATTTATAATATTTTTAAATATTTGTAAAAAAATAAAATTTTAAATTATTGAGAACCTTGTCCCTCTTGCATCATTTTTAGCCATCCTTTATATCCCTCTGGTCGGTCCCTAATGTCAATATATCTAATGGCCTTACCTGGCTGACGAGGTAATGCACCTGGAGGGAAAGTGTGGACATCAATCCTTAAAAAAGTTGCCTCCAAGAGTTTTTTCTCTAATTCTCTTTTTGCTTTTTCCGCATTAATTCCTGTTTTAACCTCAACATTCACCGTAACTTGATCCATTACTCCTACCGTATGATAAATGATTAGATACGTGTCCGTAAAGTAAGATGAGAGATTAAAGATTTCTTCTTCGATCATGGAGGGGTAGACGTTCACACCCTTTATAACGTGCATGTCGTCTTTCCGTCCCTTAATTCTATCAATCATGTACCCAGTTCTTCCACAAGGGCATTCACTTTTTCTTAAAGCCGTGATATCTCCGGTTCTATAACGGAATATGGGCATGGCTTCTTTATACAGGCTGGTTAATACTAATTCCCCAGTTTCTCCTTCCGATAAGACCTCTCCCGTTTTCGGATCAATTATTTCGGGATAAAAATAATCCGTCCATAAATGCAATCCGTTTTGTTCTTGGCATTCACAACTCACGCCAGGTCCATAGGCTTCCGTGAGGCCGTAATTATCATAGGCTTTTATCCCCAAGCGTTCCTCAATCGTTTTTCGAGTGGATTCAGCCCAACCTTCAGCTCCTAAAATGGCTCGTTCTAAAAACAAATCTTCTTTTTTTATACCTTCTTCTTCCATTACCTCAGCTAATCGGAGTCCAAATGATGGAATAGCATGAAATGAGGTTACCTTGAAAATTTTAAAGAATTCTAATTGTCTTGAGGTCATGCCGGGTCCAAAAGGAATGAGCATTGCTCCTAATAAAGTACATCCTTGAGCATAGCCGAATCCGCCCGTGAATAACCCAGCGGAAGTCGTATTTTGGAATACATCTTTCTTAGTCATACCAATAGCTCCTAAATTTCTCGCACACAAATAAGTCCAATTATCTAAATCATTTTGATTATAAAATCCACATGTGGGTCTGTGTCCGGAGGTGCCGGACGTTGCGTGCATTCGCACGAGATCTTCTTTAGGAACACATACTAATTTATCAGGGAAGCTATCCAAGAAATCTTGTTTTGACATGAAGGGGATTTTTTGGAAATCGTCAATAGTTTTCAGGGAATCGGGGCTTACGTTTGCTTCTTGATATCTTTTTTTTAAAAAGGGGATGTTATCCCATAATCGTTTCAAGGTCCATTGTCCGCGTTTGATAATATTTTTTTCAAGTTCATTCCATGGGGTTTTTTCTCTTTTTTCATCGAAATAATTATATTTCATGGGTAGTTATCACTTGAAAATAATTTTAATATATTAAAAAATATAATAAATACTATAATAAAAAGAGAGCATAATAAGTTAGATAAAGAAAATAAGCAAACTAATTTATAAATGCGGGGCTAAGGAGGAGAGTAAGGAGGATTTTGATTAAGTCGCAATTCCCGGAGAATAAACGTTTTTTTTACGAGAAACACGTGAATTTTTCATGTAGGACTTCATTAGAATATCAAATTTCGCCAGGAATTAGGTGTAAATTTGATCTTATAAAACATAACCTTATAAGTTTAGGGATAAAAGCACGAAATGTACTGGATTTGGGATGTTCAGGAAATTCAATCCTCTTTAATTTAAACGGAGTTAATCACAAATCTTTTTTAGACATTGCTTTAATTCCACTAAAGCAATATATTAGGAAATCTAATCTAAATAACACCCGAGAAAATGTATTTAACTTTTATCATCCCATTTGTGCTGCAATAACTCATGTTCCTTATCGAAAGAAGGTTTTTGATGTTGTATTTGCCTTAGATATTTTAGAGCATGTTGAAAACGATGTGCTTGCGATTAAGGAAATCCATGGGATCATGAAATTGGGGGGCATTTTAATAATTACAGTTCCTCATAGCATGAAATTTTATTCAAATCAAGATAAAATCATCGGACATTATAGAAGATATGAAACGAGAGATTTAATTTTAATTTTTAGCGAAATGGGATTTCAGATATTGAAAATATTTGGGGTATATGGAAGGTTAATGGCAATATCCCGAATTCAAAGTAGTCATTCAAAGAAAGTGGAAGAATCTATCTTGAAATTAAGAGATCTATATTCGAATAATAAATTATTTCAACATTTTTGGGATGTAATTGCTAAGATATTCTCAAAAATAATGAAATGGGATGTAAATTGTACCCCTTTTAGAAAAATGAGAAACATTGGCTTAATTTTAGTTAAAAAGTATTAAATATTATATTCTTTAAAATTTCATGACATTTTCCATCATCTCTCGAAGATATCATGATTAATTAAAAAAAAATGAAATCCCTACATTATTCAATTCATTTATTATAACGCCATGCTTTAAAATAAGCAATAGTCAAGATAATAGCAATAGGGATTCCAAAAATAATTAATAACCACATTATCGTATATAAATAGGCGTATATAAAATAACTATAGGGGAGCTCTCCAAAAGGAGTACTGAAATTTCCATCGATAAAGATATAAATACAAAAAGCAATAAACAACAAAAAGGATAATATGTTTCCTCCTCCGTGCTTACCCGATGTTTTCTTATTTTTTTTTCCTTCTCTTTGCCTATATTCTTGCTTTTCTTCTGGTGTTAAACGTTTCCACCAAAAAAGATAGCCTCCGATAAAAAACAATACTCCCGCAGGCGCAATTGCAAGCAATAATTCCCATGAGATTAGAATTATCATAAAAATTATTACATCTTTTAAACTCCATTGATTAATTGACCAAGAGCCGTAGCCTCCTATAGCAGACGTCTCCATGTACCAGATTAACACGCTTACCGCATTAATTATAAAGACCAGACAGGCTACGAGTACAAATACGAATGCGATTTTATGGTTCATAATTTGTGTTTTCCAAAAATTCTCTCGAGGAAGAGAGATGTCTCCTTCATTCATGATTTTTTCGCTCTAAATTAAAATAATTAGTCACAATTATTATTAACCCTTAAAAAAGATTGAGCTTTGAAAATATAGATGAGAAGAATCTTCAAAGAATGAGGTTTTGAAAGAATTTTTTAAAAAAAACCTTGATTTTTTATTTCTTTTTCAATTTTTCAAGAAATAATTTTTTATATTCTTCAAGATATTTCTCATCATTAGTTTCATTAATTTTTTCAATTAATTCGATTGATTTCAGAAGGGTTTGAGATCTTTTTTTAATGTTTTCTAAAAAATATTTTTTATTAAATTGAGCTTTCGCAATATTTAATTGATTTTTCATTTCATTAATGCATTTTTCCATTTCGTTTTCTACTTCGATAACATTATCAAACACTTCAATTGCTAACTTGCGTTTTCTCTCTTCTAATTTTATACAATTTTCACAAATTAATTCTTTTTCTTCTTCATCTTTTTTTTTCATGTATGGATTTCCGCATTTAGAACATGCAACTAATTCAAGAATCATTTTATTGTTTTTTGGATCTGACATTTTAAGAAAAAATGAATGGTAATTATAGTAAATTTCACGAACCCGATGATGTAAAGTACTATAGGTTATAAGAACATTATCCTTATTATTTGTTATCTTTTCATAAACTAAATATAAAGATTCAACACTCTAATATCCATGGAACTATCTGTTTCTATAATTATTTTGTTGATCATCTTAGGTGTGGTCATTGGAATCGTTTCTACCATTGCGGGAGTAGGGGGCGGTGTTCTCTACGTGCCGAGTCTTACTTTACTCTTTTTTCTTCCCATTAATCAAGCAATTGATACCTCCACCTTTGTAATTCTCATTTCTTCAACCTCAGGATTCATTACCTATTTGAGACAAAAGCGTACGGATATTAAATTGTCGCTGATTTTCGGTTGTTTTTCGATATTAGGAAGTCTATTAAGTACAATCATTTTTTCTTTCGTTATTTTAAATAATACTGTTCTAAGATTTATTTTTGCTACCTTATTGATATTAACGGGATTAAACATGATTCGAAAAGGGATATTGACTAGAAGAAAAAAGAAAGAATTGCCCCAAAATTCTCAGGAAAATTCACCTTTTTCATTGAAGGAACATGATTATAAGACCAACCTTAAAAAAGGAATACCTTTATTCATTTTAGGAGGATTTACGGCAAATTTACTTGGGATCGGAGGCGGAGTGATTTACACCCCTACTTTAAATATATTATTAGGATTTCCCATTCATAATTCTACGGCAATATCCACGTCCATGATTTTTTTTACCGCCATATATAATGTTATCATCAAAAGTATTACCGGACATGTTAATTATCTAATTGGCATGTTTTTAGGAATTGGATCTGTATTTGGAGCTTTTTTAGGGGCAAGAATCTCTTACCGAATGCCAAGGGTGACTTTACAATTTTTTGTAGCAATAATATTGATGGGCGTGGCGATACGAATGTATTTTTAAAAAAATTATTAAAAAATAAAATCTCTTAAATCATGCCCGTCATTTGAAGGGCGATCAAGCAGAGAAAATAAATTAACAAAAAATTACCGCTTAATAACCCTACATCTTTTACACCTTTCGTAGATGTGGTAGGACGTCGAAACGTGTACATTATTCCCAGTGGAAAAAATATGAAGGGAAAGAAGTAATAAATATTAGTTAAAATGACTGCTCCGATGCCTAAAATCAAGGTTATTAAGGCAGAAATTTGGATGATTATTTGACAACGTCTTAAACTAAGTTTTTTAAGAATAGCCTCACCATCAATGACCTCATGGACTACTTGAGCATTGAAGGCAAAACAAAGAAACCCTAAAATTACCGTCCATTCTTCACCACGCATTAAAGGTAAATTAGCATCAATTTTTATCATGAAATAGGGCAAGAGGACGTGAGAAATATTTAATAGAATATTGTTTAAAATCGGAATGGGTTTAAATACTATGCAATATAACAACACCATGGCAATAATGGAAAGGAGAATAATAAAATTAAGAAAATGTTGAAGACACGTGCGTAGTAATAATGTCATTCCTAGTATAAAACTCGCCAATCCAATTGTAAAAATTTCCTTTGGATGATATCCCTCCACCCGTTTTAAAGTGTCCATGTCCTCAGGATTTTTCATGTCGATGACATCATTCCATGTATTTCCGGTAATGGCTAAAAACAAGAAACCAATTAAAATATCTAAATGGTGAAACAAATTTAATTTATTTAGAAAAATGGCTAATAACAAGGGAATTAATACGGAAAACGCATAATCTAACCTTAATAAACTAATTCTACCGGACATCTTTCAAGGGAAGGGGTGTTTATTTTTATTTTCAATAAAAAACAAATATATTTACAGTATTCAAATAAATTATTTATTGGACGTGAAAAAAATCTTTTGATTTTGAGGGGTTGCTTACTGGTTGATGACGCATTTCAAAAAATTTGAATTTAGAAAGGTGGAAATGATTAAAATTCATGAAAAGTAATATTATATAATATAAAAAAAAATAATGGATAATATAATAAAAAATACATGCCATGAACGAGATTAAACCCGTAAATATTGATTTTTTCTCCGAATTTGATGAGAAAGCCTGCACGCGCTGCGGCCTATGTTTTCATGATTGTCCTATAATGCACTTGCCGCTTGCTAAATCAATTCAAGAAATTAATCGTTTAATAAATGGGGAAAAAACAGAAATCGTGTTGAAAAAATGCCAAAGCTGCTTTAGTTGTAATTTTTATTGCCCCGAAAATGCTCGTCCGGCCAGTTTAATTTTGAAGAGATGGTACGAACAATATCAAGAAGAAGGGCTCAAAAAGAGAGGAGAATATTTCATGACCTTATATCCCCATTATCCTAACTTTCGCACGCATGTTATAGATAAATTACCTGAAAGTATGAAAGAGTTAGTTAAAAAATGGGCTGCGTTGACTCCCTTGAAAGGAGTTACATTGACTTATCCGGGCTGTAATGTCATCACGTTTCCTGAGCTCACGCAACTTTCCATTTTTCAAGATTTAGACATTAGAGGCCGGTTAGAATATTGTTGCGGTGAAACATTATTTAGAACGGGATATGCAGATAAATTATTTCAAATAACTAAGAGATTGGATAAATGGTTTAATACTTTAAAGCCCAAAAATTTGATTGTCATGTGCACGGCTGGAACAAATGTTTTTAAAAACGTTCTACCGCACTATGGACTCACCTACAAATTTGACTCAATAAAATCTTATATACAATATATTTGGGAAAAAATCGAAAGAGGAGAAGTGAAAATAAAGGAGAAACTTGATATGAAAGTTACTATTCAAGAATCTTGCTATGCTAAAATGTTCGGTGATGAATACATGGATTTGCCCCGAAAAATCCTGAATCACCTAGGAGTAAAGGTGATAGAAACTAAAGCATGCCGAGAAAACATGCGTTGTTGTGGTATTGGGGGTGGATTTTCCGTAAACTCTGCTTACCATCCACTTTCATTAATTCAATCAGGAATGAGAAATCTTAGAGAGTTCAAAGAGACTAAAGCAGATGCAATTTGCGTGTATTGCGCCGGATGTTTGGCCACTTTAACGACGGTTCAAAAATTAATAATGGGAAAGAAAATGAAAATTTTCCACATTAATGAATTAATTCAAAAAGCGATGGGAGAAGAGCCTTCTTTAACAGAAAAGGCAAAAAAACAACGAGCATCACACTTTTTCTGGGGAATCATTAAAAAACAAATGCCTAAGCTATTGTCCTTAAAAAAAATTAAGATTGCCGATATAGCAGAGGATCCCCCTTCGTATGATATTGCTTATTGAATAATTTTAATTGCAATTTAATATCAAATAATTAAAGGAGGATTTTTGTTTAAAATGAGCAAGATAAAAAGAATTTCAGCTTTTAAGAAAGAAGCATGCGATGAGTGTGGGATTTGCCTTCATAAATGTCCCGTTTTACAGTTACCTTTGGAAGAAGCAAAAGAGGAAATTTCTCGATTAATTGAAGGAAAAGAGTCTAAGTTAGCTTTATACAAATGCAATACTTGTTTTTCATGCAATCTTTACTGTCCAAAAGGAGCGAATCCTTATCAATTAATATTAGAACGCTGGAATGATTTATATTATAAGCGAGGAGCGCCTCCGTTATATCGGTTTGTTTGCCCCACGGAAACCCCGAATATTTGGCAATTACTTAATGTGTTTCTCTCTCCCCAAGAGCGAAAATGGATTCATGAGTGGATGAACTACGTGCCAAAACCAGGGGATAAAATTTTATTAGTGGGAAATTATACTCATTTATTTCCTTTTGTTCTTGGTGGAAGCCAATTATTATCATATTTTAAACCCATTGACAGAATTGATCAATGGGAGGGAGGGGCATATTTATATCAAGGCGGTTATTTAGATGTGGTTCAAAAGATTGCGCGTAGAACCAAAAATGATTTTGATCAATGGGGCGTAAAAGAAGTGGTTGCAACGTTAGATGCGGTAGAATACATTTTCAATGAAGTACATCCAAAAGAAATGGGTGTGATACATGAGCAACATTTTAAAAATCTCGATGAATGGTTATTGGAGAAATTGAATTTAAATGAAATACCCATTAAGAAGAAATTAAATTTCAAGGTAACAATACATGATAACTGTTATTCAAAAGCAATTGAAGGAAAATATTGGGAGCCTCCAAGAAAAATCGTAGAAAAATGTGGATGTGAAATTGTAGAGATGGAGCATAATCGAAAAGATTCATTATGTTGCGGCTTTGGAGCGGGTGCGTCCTGGGTAAAAAATATTGCCATTCCTTTTGATATAATTTCGGAGGGGACAAAAAAATTCAAGGAAGCAGAAGAAACAGGAGCACGAGCATTGATATCTTATTGTGGAGGATGCTTGTATTTATTATGGGCAACTAGGGAATTATTGAGAAGTAAAATTGATATATATCATGTTGTAGAGGTCGTTCGACTAGCCATGGGAGAAGAATTACCCTATCCGGAAGCCCATGTGAAAAGGGCGTGGGATATTATAGCAATTATCACGTATCAACTGATAATTTCCTTGTTTCAAAAGAAATTTTATATTAAAAAAATAACCTATGATAAAAAGCGAACAACGTTCTTCCCGAGAAATCATTACTTCTTATTGAAAGCAATTAGAATTCTTTTTAATTCAACCGTGATTAGAGCGATGTATGCAAGAATTTTTCAATGTTTCATGCCTCTCATGAAATCGAGATGATATTTCTCTTAAAATTATAAATTTTTAGAATTAAAACATGCAATCTTATTTTATTTTCTCTCAATAATTCTATTCATTCCTTCTCCAGCTTAAAAATAAAGCTAAGAATAATTCCATGAAAATTATAAGGAATTTATAAAAATTTACAACCCCATTTTTACTAAAGAAAATAAATTTTCACGGGAAGCTTAAATATAAATTATTAGAAAGATATATAATGCTTAGAAAAAAATATAAATTTTAGCATGACCATCGATCCGCATTTAATTAAAGAAATTGAAAATATAATTGAATCTAAAATAGAAGAAAAAGTAAAAGCTATTCAAATTAAATATCTGAAGGAAAATTTTCTTACTAGAGATGAGTTTCTCGATGCTATGGAAAGAATAGACGAGCGATTCAATGCCATACAAAAACAGATGGACGACCGATTCAATGCCATGCAAAAACAGATGGACGACCGATTCAATGCCATGCAAAAACAGATGGACGACCGATTCAATGCCATGCAAAAACAAATGGATGACCGATTCAATGCCATGCAAAAACAGATGGACGATCGATTTGATAGAGTATACGAGCGATTTGATGCGATTGATATAGGATATTCTGATGTAGTAGAAGGGATGGGGTATTCAATTGTAAAACGTGAATTTAAAAATAGAGGTTTAAATGTAGATTTACAAATAAGACAGCATTTTACGGACAAAGAACATTTCGTGCATCCTGACACGGAGGATGTCGAAATCGATATTTTCCATATCAATCCTAATATAATTGGAGAAGCTACCCTTAAAATCACGGAATTAGATAAAATTCGAACTTTCATTAAGAAAATTCAATTTCTTGAGAAAACTTATAATATGGAATTTCAGCGATTTTTCATTTGTTTTAAAATTGCAGAGAAAATTAAAGAAGATGTTTTAACTCTATTAAAAAAATACGCTATAGAATTGATTGTTCCTCAACATGAATGATTTGAATTTAAAAATATTAACACCCCATATCTTAAACCATGTAGAACTCAGCCCGTTATATTAAATAATACAAGGTAAGGATGAGGGCTGAATAAGAAATGGATTAAATAAAATAAAAGACATGACCTATCACTTATATGTTCAGCATGATTATATTTTTTTTCTATTATCCAATCTATTATCTTTTTAAATTCATGAAGAAGCTCATGTTTTTATTTAAATCTAATTAACTTTATCATGCCATAAAAATTAAAGAAAGATTTTTTTCTAATATCAGTAGCTATGATTGAAATTAATCCAAAATATTATAAAAAAGGGCGATTTCAAAAAAGATTAAAAAATAATAATGCTCAATGTCTTACGTGCGAAAGAAAATGCGTGATTATTCCTAATAATCTTGGTTGTTGTAAAACCAGGATAAATAAAGAAGGAAAGATATTTAGCATCGTATATGGGTGCATTCCTGCTATTTCTTTTAATCCCATAGAGAAAAAACCATTATTTCATTTTCACCCCGGAACTATTGCTTTAACTATAGGGACATATGGATGCAATTTTGATTGTTTTTGGTGTCAAAACCATCATCTCTCTCATCCTAGAGACCCAATTCCGTTATTAATTAAAAGATCATCTCATTATCTCTCGGTTGAAGATCTCATTAAACTTGCTCTCCGTAATAATTGTCAAGGAACTTCAATTTCCTTCAATGAGCCTACTTTACTTCTTGAGTATTCATTGGAATTATTTAGGTTAGCTAAAAAACATGGGTTATATAATACATATGTCTCAAATGGCTACATGACAGAGGACGTGCTAAAGGAATTAGCAAGAGCGGGGTTAGATGCCATTAACATTGATGTTAAAGGAAATGCTGAAGTTGTAAGGAAATATTGCGGAGCAGATGTTGAAAAAGTGTGGAGAAATGCACGTATTGCTAAAGAATTAGGGATCCATGTGGAAATAACTACTCTCGTTATAGAGAATTTAAATTCCGATAGTCCAACGATTGAATCTATTGCTTCCCGAATCTATTCCGAGCTTGGAGAGTATACTCCATTCCATATAACCAGATTTTATCCTCATTATAAAAGTTGGGATCATGGATTTAATAAACCCACTTCTATAGAATTATTAAAAAAATTATATACTCTTGCTAAAAATACGGGATTAAAACACGTTTATTTAGGAAACGTGCCCGACTTGTCTTATGAAAATACTATTTGTCCGAGATGTTCCAAAATCGTCATTAAAAGAAAAATTTTTGGAATTGATGAGATGCACGTAAATTTAAAGGGAGAATGTAAATATTGTGGATTTAAAATTTGTATTTATTAAGAAATATAATTTCTCGATTCTTCTCATGTTCATGGATTTAAATTTTTTAAGAAGATAATGCATTCTATCGAAAGATTTAAATAAAATCATAGATCTAAGAAATAATATTGTATATTAATTGAAGGATTCGTATTAATAAGTGCGGCAAAAATTAAAGCGGTTTTTAAAATTAAGAAATAATTTATTCATGATCTACTAATAATAAATTAAAAAAATGAGGTTTTATGGCAAAAAAACCACCTGTAAAAAAATCCAGAACATCTAAAAAAGCTACCTCCTCTTCCTCTCGGTCGTCGAAAACTCGTGGATCCGGGAAAAAATTGCCTAAAAAAGGGGCTAAACAATCGGCAAAAGAAAAATTATCTAATGATATTTTAAGACTATTAAAGAAGTCGCCATACCTCCAAGCTGGAGTAAATGGCTCTAGTTCCAAATCGTTGGAAGAGCTTTTTAAACAAAATTTGATAACATTAAAAGAAGAAAAAATTGAAATTGTATTATCCGGTCAATACAAAAAAGCTTTTAATCTCATAGCGGAAGCTGATGCGGGGAATCTCTATCCAGTATTAGTAGGACCTCCAGGAATCGGAAAAACCACTTTATGCCGATATTATGCACAAGCAAGAGCTGAATTAACAGGAAATAATTCTTTTGAATGGATTACATTTGATGAATCCACTAAACCGGCTCATTTAATTGGAAGTTTTAATCCTGCTGTCACGATTCAAAAAGGGTTTTCATTTGAAGCATTTAATCCAGGACCACTACTTAAAGCAATGTTATACGGAGGGGTTTTTTTAGCAAATGAAATTAACCGGGCTACGGAATATACGCAAAATTCATTATTAGAGCCTTTAGAAGAAAAAACCGTGGCTGTTCCTCATTTAGGACGAATCAAAGCATCCCCCGGTTTTTTTTTCATCGGGTCTATGAATCCCTCGGAATTGGCAGGTACACATCGTCTTGGCGAAGCTCTAAAGGATAGATTTAATGTTTGGATAGAATTAGATTATCCCGATAAAAAAACAGAATTGGAAATCATTGAACATAACAATCCCTATTTTCAAATCGATGAAAGTGCCTTAGAAATGATTTATTTAATAATTCACAGCACGCGTACTCATCATCAAGTTCAAGTTCCGGCGAGTCTTAGAGCGGGAATTGCCATGGCTCGATTAACGGGTATCATAAAAATGAAAGAAAAAAAGGCTGACCCTCACTCTATCTTGCGGACAATTGTGCCCATAGTTCTTCAAGGAGCTATCCAACCAAAACCGGGTATAAAAATAGAGGACGTCACTAAAAACATTGTTTCTCAAGTAATAGGGGGAGGAGCTTAAATAGAGGTGAGGAATGGGCCATGATTCTATTTCCCATGAATCCGACTTGGTTTGCATTAAAATTTATCACGGCTCTGAGAAACCATGAAAAATGTTTATATAAACCATCCATTAGACAAGCAATTGCTATTTGTTCGCTGATAATAGCAAGATTTCTAAATAAGGGGTCATGTAAGGTTGAAGATTTCATTGAAATTGCCGTAGTAACAAGTCCATTAGAGAATCAGGCCTTAGCTAGAAGAATAGCGACTCAATTATTATCTTATTCAGACAGGGACGAGAAGGGACGGGGAGGTGATGCATTTCTATCTAATTTATTTTTTGGAGAAAAAGCAGTAGATTTATTGAGTGATTTAAATGAAAATTATGATGAATTGGAGGATATTTTCGACGATCTTGAATTTTTGAGACAATATCAAGAAGAATTAGTAGATTTTGATATAGAGAAGGTGGAGAGCATAATAGATAATAACATATTTGAAACCCATGCGAATGATTTAGAGAAAGAACCATATAAAACGGCTTTAGACATCATACAAAACCATGGAGATTTAGATGTTCAAAAAATAAAAGATCTCGATTCGTTAGTCAGCATGGCCAGGAAGCTTTTATCAGAAAAAATCAATCATTTAGAACCTTCGGACGTGTTGGATGCTAAAAATTTAAACATGTTACAAGAAATCATTGAAAACTCTCAAATTAACCGGGAAAAATTACTTGCACGGATTGCTCAAAAAGAACAGGAGGAATTATGGCGTGATGATGAAAAAAAGGAATTTACTGACCTCTTGGATACTATTATTGAAAATCTTTCAAATGTAAAGACCCAACCTCCACCTAAATCTGATAAATCTATAAAAGATTCTCAATTGACCGGTGCAATGGGACTTGAAGACATAGAGGAACTCGATAACTTAATTTTTTTCGCCAAGAGACTTGGAGAAAATGAGGCAATGTTTACGGAAAAATCTCAATTGGATGAAACCATGAATTTTCTGGATCGATTTCTCTCCTGGAAAAAAAAAGAAAAAGAAAATATAGAATATTTATATTCAAAAGTAGAGAAAGAGCAAGAAAAAAGAAGATTACAGAAAGAATTAGAAAAAAATGAAAAATTAATCGATGCAATTGAAGCTCAAAAAGATATTTTAAACAAGAAAAAGGAGAACCCTATTGCAAATAAAGATCAATTTTTAAATAGCATGGAGAAATCAATGCGTAAGGATTTTAACGGAACAATTCAAGATATGGACTTCTTTTTAAAATCAGATCTCATGGACGAGCAAACTAAAAGAGAATTGAAAGATATAATAGGAAACACGTTACTTGAGCAAAATAGAACGGTCCATGATTTATTTAATGCAGCTACTACTCTAGGAAGACATTTTGAATTTGATGACGAAGAAATAAATCAGGTAATCGAGAACAGCATGGATCTCCCTTTTAAGGACGTGTATCATGATTGTCAAAATTTAGATAGATATTTTGGAGGAAATTATACGGAATCTTATCTTAACACGATACTAAATAACCTTAATACCTTTTCGGTCAATAATCAAACCGAGGAAATTAAGCAAGAATTAATAAAATCTCCGGTCAAATCACCAGCTTGGCGCAAGTTGATGCACGAATTAATTGAAAGAGACATGAATGAAATTAACACGACTTCTCATGATGCGAAAAATAAATGCATTTCACTTAAAATGCTAGCGGATCAATTCATTTCGAATCGGACCAATTGTCCTGATTTAACTTGTAGATTACAACTTGAACATGAAATCGCAGAAATTATAGATAAAACCATTAATGTCGTGCCAACTCCGGAACTTTTAAGAACTATCGTAAAAAGTTTTAGAGATGTAAATTTTCCTCCCAATCCAGATTCAATCATTAAGAGAGGACGAATGTTAGGAATGGCTGAAGAGGACATTTTAAATTTAATCGAATCAAAATTTAACTATTTTAAAGCTTTAGTAAAAAAAAACATGCCTAAAGGTTATCCACTTTATAAAGATAGCTTGAATCAATTAGATTTAAGTTCTCAACAAGTAGAGGAGGTTCTGCAAATTGCTTTGAAAGGAACCAGTAATGGCAAACCAAATTTTGATGCTATTACTTGTCTGTGTGAAAAATCTTTATCCGATGTATTTAATTCTGTACAAAAAATGGGAGATGATGCTTTAGAGATGGTCTTATCTTCATTGGGAGCAGGTAACGGGTTGGATTTGTTAGAACAATGGTTTTTTTCTCGCCATAACATTTCTTCTAAGATTAAATTGAAATTGAAACAGATCATCAAACAAATCATGATTGATTTAGGGTTACGTTCAGCAAATTCTTTGATCGGCACCGCAAATGCCGGACCTATAGTTGAAAACACTGTCATTCCCTATTCCTTAGGGGATGATTTCGAATTAATTGACTTAGAAGAGACCATTAGCTCGCTTTTAGAATCCGGGAAAACAATTGAAATGATTAGTGATGAAGATTTTCTTGTTTCGAAAACATCTCAAGGGTTAAGATGTCTCGTGCTGGAATTAGATATAAGCGGGAGCATGACCGGGGAAAAACTAGCCCAAATGGCTTTATGTGCAACCATGTTAGTTTATGCTTTTAAACCGGAAGAATTAGCACTCACGTTTTTTGAATCTAATACCCATAAACTTAAAGATCTGGATGAAAATGTTGAATTAGAAGATTTAGTGGATGAATTGCTAGATATAGAAGCTAGAGGGGGGACATGTATTCGTTCGGCTTTAGAATGGGCAAATAATCAATTTGAAAAAAAAGCACGCTCGAAATATAGAATAAATGTTCTTTTTACGGACGCCGACGTGTTCGATTTTGAGGAGAGCTTGGAGGAATTAGAAAAAATAAAAGAGAAAGATGTAAAATTTGTCATGGTCGTACCAAAGTTTGATTATTCTCCTGTCATGGCTCAAGAAATGGTAAAAAAGGTAAATGGAGTATTACTTACCCTTAATCAATGGCGTGATTTTCCAAAATTAATTTCAAAAATAATTTCAACTCAATAATCAAGCATGAACATGGAAATTAAAAATCATTATGAAAATTTGCAATATTTTAAGCGTCTAGTAAGAGGGGCACGACTGAGTCGGGGAAAAAGCATCCCCAATAAAAATATTATTGATTTAACAATTCAAGAAGAGCCCTTGATTTCTATTTCTGCTACAATTCAAGGTTCTGGCACTTCGAAATATATCATTCATGTATCTCAGAATGAAACCGATAAAAATTTTACTCTCGTTCATGATTGCCCCGATTTTGAAAAAGGTAATAGATATTGTAAACACGTGGTAAAATTATTATTAGTTTTAGAACCAAAATTATGTTCTCAAATATGTAATCAACACATTTATTTTACATCTAATTATAGTAGTGTAAAAGAGAGCAAGGTTAATAATTATCTTTTAAGAGCGAGACGATTATTGGATAGTAAAAATTTTACTGAAGCAATTGATTGTTTTGAACGGGCATATAACATTTCTAAGGATACGACCCTATTAAATAACATTTTACAAATTGCATTTCAAAATCAATTATTCACAAAATATTTACAAATTTTGAATGAACATCCAAAATTAATTGAGTCCCAAGCGGAACAAATCGAAGATTCCATTAAAATTATTTTTAAATCTTTAATGGATCATGATTTTAAGAAGCAATTTTTGATTTTAAGCAATATCAAACCCTTTTTTAAAACGCTGCCCGATAAGGAAAAAAAACTTCTTTTAAACGAGTTTAAAAAAAGTGGATTTTCGAACAAAATTTTAAAATTTTATTTTTTACATGAATTCGCACCAATCATCAAATTACCATCATTTTTCGCAAACTTGAATGTCAAGGATGATAATGAACTTTTTCAACAAATATCTAACATGACCCTTCAAGAGTTTAATGAATCTATATTAAACATGGAGTCATTGGAAAATGTCGAAATCTTTGAAAGGATTTCAAGAGAATGCAATTTTCCTCATTTACCTAACCTTCAAAAAAAATTGAGTGATTATAAAGTTCAATTAAATGGGCTTTTTTTAAAAGGATTAAATCAAAAACATGCGTTCTTACGATCTTTAGTAATTTCTAATCAAAAAAAAGACTCTCTCCGAGAATTAAAATTTAAAAAGAAATATAATTTTCCATCCATTCTATGGACCAATCCGTATCGTAAAGAGCCTCCATTGCATTATTACGTATTAGAAAAATGTGGAATTGAAAGACATCACTTAGAATATATTTCTGAGGAGGATTTTATTCAAAATTACCCCGTATTTAAAACCATTTTTAATAGCAATAATCCGCTGCCACATAAGATAAAGGCATTTTGGGGAGAAGAAGAACCAAAAATAAAAAATATTGTATTCGAATCTCATGATGACGAATTAAACTTCCAATTAAATGTTAAAAATTTAGAGGATCTTATTTTAGTTGAATGGGATTTAGCAAAAATTCCCTTATTAGGTAGCTATATCTGTCAATTCCATGAAGGTTTTATTATACCTGATGATACCCATCCTTTAACAAATCAGATT
Source organism: Promethearchaeota archaeon (assembly GCA_029838195.1). Taxonomy (GTDB): domain Archaea; phylum Asgardarchaeota; class Lokiarchaeia; order Sigyniarchaeales; family SOKP01; genus JALGVJ01. The sequence continues at coordinate 144,697 of JALGVJ010000003.1, read as the reverse complement.
AAGCCTTTTGATTTAACTCTATGTTTTAAAAAGCCGGTAGCAATAAAAGGTAATGGCATAAAAATATTGCGGCCTTCCATAAGAGTTAATTTACCAACCGCTCTCAACTTGGTATGGGATGGAATGGAATTTATAACTTCTCAATTTCCTTTTCAAATCATTCAAGACATGAAGAATTTTAAGATAGATGAAATGGATGCAATAGAACAGCTCCAACATTTTTTTCAAGAAAGTATTTTACCTAAGAAAGAAGAAGTGAGAAAAATCATTATTGAATTTGTCCGCACGAGGATTAAGAAAGAATTAAATGAATTATATCAGAAATTAATTACTAAAAAAGGAAATAAGAATAAGATCTTGATGATGCTTGGTTTTGAACATTACGCTTCCATTTTTAAGAAAAAGCACGTGTTAAACAATTTTAAAAAGAAATCTTTAATACGAAATAATTTGGAAGAACTTAGATTAGATTTTAAGAATTTCATTGTTAAAAAATTAATAGAATTCGTTAAAAAAGGAGATTTTCATGCAATTAATATTAAAAACTTGAAAAGGTTTTATTCTTTCCGCAAGTTTACAATAAAAATAATTAATGAATTAAAAATCGATTTAGAAAATAAGAAAATAATTAAACTCAAAAATAATAAGTATGATATCACGCAATTAAATCACAATTATTATGGAAATATTATCATAGAAAAAAGTTTAAATACTAAAATCTCAACTAATAAAGATGGAGAGGGCCAGAAAATTGTTGTTACTCAAGAAGATTTAAATAACATTCTGGAAAATTTTTCCTTCTTAAAATTGAAACCTCCTCCAATTATTTCTCATGAAAAATAACACGGAAATAATAAAGCCTCGAAAAAATATAAAAAAATTTTCCAGAAATTTTATAATCATGCTATAAAAACTATTCCAGATTATCTAAAAATTCACGGAATCATTCGCAAACGTTAATGGAATAGAAATTTGTCATGAAATAAAAGGTGAAGGAGAATCGTTAATTTTAGTTACATGGTTTCGGAAGCTAAAAATAGCATGGATGGAGCAATTTGACCCCCTTTATAAGATTTTTAGGTGAATTATATTTGATTCTTTAATTAACAATTAAATGAGATTGATTTGGTCGTTAGATTTTGGAAGAAGAAAATTATAAAACTAAATAACAATTAATTAATTTTGATTAAATTGCTTGGTTTAGAAACTAAGCTCTTGGAGCATCAAGACATCACAAAAGTGAAAGTAAGATTCAATGATACCGATGCAATGGGCATAGTTCATTTCAAAAACTACATGGTATATTTCGATGACGGATTTGTCAGTTTCATGAATTCATTGGGTGGAAAAAAGCCCGTTGAACAATTAATTCATGAAGGTATAGCTTTAGGCGTGAAACACGTGGATATTACCTATGAATATCCGGCATCTTTTGGAGATTATATTGTAGTCCTTACGAATATCGAGAAAATAGGGAATAAATCCATGACTTTTTACCATGAACTTTCTCGAGAATCTGATGGAAAAATAGTAGCGGTTGTAAAAGCCACCCGATTTGCCATGGATTTAAAAACCAACAAATTATTGAATATTCTGGAATTTTTCTCTGATTTTTTAGGATAATTTTTCTATTTTTTTCTCCCATTTCACATGAAACCTAAAAAAAGTACGACAATAACCACCTAAATTTCATAATTGTAAAATGATAAGCGGATCTGTTAATTCTGGTGGTGGGGCAGCCCCTATATATATCCGTTCGCCTTATAAAAAGTATAAAAATTTCTGCAAGTCTATATTAATAAATATATATATTATTTCGTATTAACTAAAATATGTCGGAATCATTCGTAGAAGTTAATGGAATAAAAATTTGCTACGAGATAAAAGGTGAAGGAGAACCTTTATTTCTCGTTCACGGTTTCGGAGCTAAAAAAGAAGTGTGGGTCGGGCAGTTTGAACCTCTTTCTAAACATTTTAAAGTAATTAGATTTGATAATCGTGGGGCTGGAAAATCCGATCGGCCCAATCAGCCTTATACGATGGAAATGTTTGCTGATGATCTAGCCGGGTTAATGGATGCTTTAAATATTCCAAAAGCTCATATTGTTGGTTGGAGTTTAGGAGGAATGATTGTGCAAAAATTTCTGATTCTTTATCCGGAAAAAGTTAAGAAAGCCGTTTTAATTAACACGCTGCCTAGTTGGCCTGCGGATAAATCTGGTTTAGAAATGTATAAGAATAGTCAAATTGAATCGTATCATGCTCGTTTAAAGGATCCTGTTGGCACTTTTTTTGAAAAGGCAAAAATGGGATTTAGCAGGCAATTTCTTAAAATGATGAGAGAGGATCCCAAGAAAGTATTTCATGGGCTCTTTTCCGCCGAAGATTTAATAAAAGAATCTACTATTAATCCTTCTACGCCTCAAGATATCATTAATCAGACGCATGCATTAGGTAATTATAATGTATTAGAGGATCTTAGCAAGGTCAAAACTCCAACATTAATAATATGTGCCGATAAAGACAGACAAACCCCGAAAGTAATGAATGAAAAAATTCACGAGAAAATTCCTAACAGCGAACTCGTGGTAATTAAAGGGGCAGGACACGATTCTCCTAAGGAAAGAGCGCCTGAAATTAACGAGCACATCATTAAATTTTTAAAAAATTAAATTTTTTTTCAAAATTAATCCAATTTTTTTTGGATTAGTCTCTTGATTAAAAGATTTAATTCGTTTCTTTAGAGATTTGTTTAAGGTTCTCGAATGTGGCTTGGAATTTACTTAATATGAACGTACTAATAAGTATTAATATAAAAGAGATGAGAAAAAGGATATTGTTTTCGAATCTCTGGTGGAAAATGAATAAACCCCCAAAAATCGGTAAAACCACCGTAATGGAATTGAAAATGGGATACATGGAAATGGCTTTATTTTTTTGAAGTCCCGCCTGATAAAAGAGAATAGAACTCCCATTGAAAAAAATCATGCTATAAAAGCTAAGAACAACCCATGCGTGCGTATCTAAATAAATAAAACCAAAAAGAATCTCCCAAAAATAGATGGGATTAATCCCGGTGTCAAATAAAGCTTGAGTAAAAATATTGGTAAATAAGATTCCTTGAGAATAGAAAATTGCTCCTATAAAAATTAAAAAAATGCCCTCCACTTTAGTTTCTTTATAAATTCGGGATAATATGAAAAAAATAATGCAAATAATAATCATTATAATCGTGTAAATTAAGAATGGAAAAGCTATAGATAATAAATCGATTGAGACCTGAGAAATTTTTGCTTGCGTTAAGAATATGGTCGCTAGAATGAGCATGATAATTGCTATCATTTCTTTTAAACCAATTTTTTCCTTTAAAATTGTCCAAGCTGCAAACACGAAAATAATTAATCCGATACTAATTATGGGAGTAACAACTAAAATACTTACTAGCGAAATAGCAATTACATAAAAAAACCATCCAAAGATGCCCAATAAAAATCCCGCCAGCCAAGATTTATTGCAAAATAAAAGTTTTACGGACATAAGAAGATTTTTCAAGTTTTTTCCAAGATCAATGATGGGTACTTGATTCAATCCCATTTTTTGAAGAATAATTGCAAAATTAAAACAAAATGCTGCAATAATTGCGAGCATGATACCTAAAACAATTTGTTGGTCAAACATCATCATGACTTCATTTAGCGGTATTTAAATACATGGTATTATTCATTATTTCCTCACGATTTTTCGTCTCATATCTCACGGTTAACCTTTTGTTAATTCATTTTCATCAATATTTATCCCAGAAGGCGCGTACAATTGTTCAATTGCTACTTGATATTTGCTTAGGATAGCGGTTCCAATTATAATAAAGAGAAGAGCAATAAAAAAAAATACGGGTTTTAAAAATATTTGATTAAACACGAATATTCCCGCTAATATTGGAAGCAATAATGCGATGGAATCTAAAATCGGATACATGATAAGAGCTTTTCCTTTTTGAAAACCTCCTTGGTAAAAGGGAATGCTCGACACGTTAAATATAATCATGCCCCATAGTCCTAGAAATACCCATAAATGCGCTAAAGAAGAAAACATAAAAAACCAAATTATAGCAAAAGAAGTTTCAAAAAGAGAGTACCAAGTGATTTGGATGTTTGCTTGAATGAACGCTTGAGCAAGTATATTGGTAAAAACTCCTCCTAAAGCGAATAATATTGCCCCACCAAACATTACCATCAAGGCTTTAATATTTTCGTTATTAATTTTTTTTGAAAATAATAATAAAAAAATACTGAGAGATACGGTTAGGGTTAAAAAAAGGAGCAACTTAGGAGCAAACTCAACTAAGTCAAAAGCTGGGTCCGAAATTCCTGAAAATCCAATGAGAACGGGAGAAAAAGTTAACATGGCAATAGCAATATATTCTAAAATTCCTACTTTTTCATTTAAAAGAAGATTTGCCGCAACTACAAATACAATAAATCCTGTGGCCATTACGGGTTCTGTAATGATAATTCCAATCATTCCGATGGATATAATGTAAGGAAACCATCCAATAATTCCTAAAATAGTCCCAAACAACCATGATCTAATTCTTAATAACCCCTTAAAGGATTGTAAAATATTTTTTAGCCCTTTTTCAAAATTTACCTCATATCCTAATCGCATTCCTTCACTTAACCCTTTTTTTTGAAAGACAATGGCTAAATTGAAGCAGAACGTGGTTATTAAGGCTAAAATGATTCCAACAACCACCGTGATCAAATTAACTTCGGAAGCCATGAGTTAATTATTATTAAATCTTGGCCTTTAATTAACTTTTCATGAAGGAAGGAAATCTTATCTTTTCTCTTTAATTCATTTGAAAAATTTTAGCAAATTATTTAACCTTGAATTAAGTTAATTTTACTAACAGATTAAAAATGATTTTCATGAAGGAAGTAAAGGGAGAAAAAGAGAAACACGTATCGGCAGAAAGAAACCAAGAAAAATCTTTTAAATTACCCCTTCATGATTTCTTAAAAATTAATCTCATCACGTTTTCTGTACCTTTATATGGTTGCCTAGCCGTATTTTTATTATTTGAATATTATTTCATTCGATTATTTTCCATACCAGTGCAAATTCATTTTTTACTCTTGCCTCCTTTTTTTTTATTTTTATATTATCTTTACATGGTGATTTTAATTGAAACGTGTAGAATTTGGGTGAATTATTGGAATCGTAAATCTCCTCCAAAACAAGGCGTTTTCCAAAGAATCTTGACCGATAAAAATAGCGAAATAGGACAATTATTAGTATATTATCATAAAAGAGGATTTATCATTAAATATCCCGTCTGGATCACGTCTAAATCTCCCTTTCCCTGGCTCGTGAAAAGAGCTCTACGGAGGATTGGCCATAATAAAATTGGAAAAAATGTAGTGTATGAGGACTGCTACTATGGATTAGAATTCACTCATATTGAAGATGACGTTTTTATTTATCCCACTTCTGCTATATCTTCTCATGAGGTTAACTCTATTTTTGGAAAACTCACCTTGCTGGAGGTAAAATTAGATAAAAAAACCATTTTATATCCCGGAATAATTGTTGGGCCAGGCGCGGAAACTGAGGCTAATCATGTCATATATCCGAATACAGTTCTCCATAAAAATTGGAGAGGCGTGCCAAATGAATTCTACTATCAAGGAAGTCCGGGAAAACCCTTTAAAAATTTAATAAATAAAGCAGATTAGATCAACTACTTGAACTCGATTTATTATTTTTAGGGTATTTGTCATATTTTTGAAGAAATTCTCGATAAGTATTCAAGTGATTTAATATTTTTCCCGCCAGTTCAAAATTTTCGAACACAGGGACATTCCTGTTTAATAATTTTAATTTGAAGTAGTATCGGCTCTTGTATTCTTCGAAACCTTCATTTATTTTAAGCATGACACAAATCATCGGTTTTTTACAGACACGCTTGGCTTTACTTATATATTTTATGAAAGCTTTATTTAAATCCAGTCCCTTCTTAAAACCCATTTTTCCGATGAGTGTTTCTTCCAACTTGCCAAATCTCTCGGGATCTTTTACGAATACTATGGCATCAATGTTTGGATCTTTATCAAGAGTTATGATCGTGCGGTAATAGATATTTGGCAAAGCCCCTTGCGCTCCTAAATCGATGGGATTCGTCAGATTTGTATTCACGTCGTTTAAAAATCGGGACATCTTGTGAATGGTTTTATCGGTTAATTGCGGAATCTTAATATTATATCTCTCAAGAATATCTCCTGCCTCTATCGTTGAGCCTCCACCAATACCGATAAGCGCTATATTTCGAGAAGCAGGGAGTCTAATCAATTTAAACGCACTTGCTAATGTAGCTAGTTCAAGAGAATTTTCTACGAGACAACAGCCTGTTTGCTTGGCTACTGTTTTCCAAATCCTCGCATCTCCGGCTAATCCGCCCGTATGAGATTGAATTGCTTTTCTCGTCCTTTCACCGAAGCCTACTTTCCATAAAATCACGGGTTTTCTATTTAAATTACAATTTTTAGCTGCTTCAAAAAACCGCCGTCCGCTTTCTCGTGATTTTAAATTTTCGAGATAAAGCCCTATAATAGCCGTTTTATCGTCATGTAAAAAATATTCAAGAAAATCAGGATAGGACAAGTCTATCGCATTACCTATCGATAATAATTTACTCACATAACATCCATGAGCGACAGCCAATTGAGCCACATTTACTGCTAAACCTCCCGATTGAAATACTCCGGAGAAATTTCCTGCTTTTTTAGATTGATTTCTTCCGAAATACAAGCCTGCTGAGGGATTGTATACACCAAGACAATTCGGTCCAATTATTCTAATATTATATTTTCGCGCAATAGATAAAACTTCTTTTTCAAGATCTTTTCTCCCAACTTCACTGAAGCCGGATGCAAAAATTGTGGCAAAAGGAACTTTTTTTTGTCCTACTTCTTCCAATAATTGCGGACATAATCGGGCGGGCACTCCTAAAATCACGTAATCAATGATTTCATTATTCGGTACCTCTAAGATAGAGCCATATACAGGATAATCGTTTAATTTCTGTCCTTTTAGCCGTGGATTAAACAAGTACATCTTCCCTTTAAATTTTCCTTCCATGCATTGAACAAAATAGCCTCCCCCCGCCGGATTATGAGATGCTCCGATTATTCCAATTGCTCTGGGATAAAATAATCGCTCAAAATCAATGGTTTTGTCCACTTTTTCACTCATCTTCTTTTCTTCTGCAATTTTACATTTTTTTTTAGCTTGATGATAAAAAATAATTGGAGTAACTTAAAAAATTTACTTATAGAAAGAAAATCTTTTCATTTTACTGCAAAAATCATTGTTTCGAAATTTTGCAAGCAAAATAAGTTAAAATCTCTCAAAGAATTCGAGTTTGGAAAAAATTATAACTTTTCTTGAATGGATATAAAGAAACAAGATTGATTTATTTTCGATTTAATACATCCTTTAAAGCTTCAATATCATCAGTTATGATACCATCAATTCCCATGCGTACAAATTTTCTCATTACTTCCTTATCATTCACGGTCCACGCATGGACGCGAAGTCCATTTTTATGGGATAATTTGATAAAATCTTCAGTTATTAAACTATATTCAGGGTGGATCGCAAAAAAGTTATTTTTTACTGCGTTTGCTACTATTTTTTCATGATCACTAGGTAAAACATCTCTTCCAATAATAGCTGGTTCTAAAGCAGCCAATTTGAGGTTTGGCTCCAATTTTTGAATTTTTAACAATTTAGAATGAATGAAACAAGATATAATAGTCGTTTCTATCAATCCTTCTCTTTTTAAAATGGAAACCAATTGTTTTTCCAAACCTCGCGCTTTTATTTCCACTTGTAATCCGATTTTACCTTTAGTAACCTCGATTACCTCTTCCATAGTTGGAATTTGTTCTCCTTCTCCAAAATCAAATTGTTTTAGTTCCGAGAGAGTCATTTCTTTTATTATTCCTGGCTGTCCCGTTATTCTTTGAATATCTGGATCATGACTTACGACAATTTTTTTATCCTTGGAAAGATGAACATCAAATTCAATGTAATCTGCCTTGAGTTCAATGGCTTTTTTAAAAGCTTTTAGGGTATTTTCAGGGCATGTTTTGCTTGCTCCTTTATGACCAATCACTAAAAATGGTTTCATGACATGCATATTTTCCATTTAATTTCAGTATAAATAAATTTTGTTTTTATTGCTTAAGTACTTCTATATTGCCTTAATACCTCTTTTAAGAGTTCAACATCATTGGTTATTATTCCATCCACCCCTAATTTCAACAGCCGTTTCATTCCAATTTTAGTATCCACGGTCCACGGGATGATTTTAATGTTTTTTTCATGAGCCCATTGAACCAGTTGTTTATCTACTAAAGAATATACGAGATTGAGTGCTTGAAATTGGTTTTTTTCAACGAATTGAACCATTTGTTTTTTTGTTTCCGTAGTAAATCGCATGTTCCCGTCTGAGGGCTCTAATGAGGCGATTGTTACGGAACGTTCCATTTTTTTTATTTTGATTAATTCATCGTGTAAGAATGAGGATATCATGACAGAATCTAAGATACCTTCTTTTTTAAACACCTCAACAACACGTTCACCAATCCCCGCTACCTTTATTTCACAATTTAAACCGATTTTACCGGCAGTTAAGTCTATTACTTCCTCAAGAGTAGGTATTTGCTCTCCTTCCCCCGCATCTAATTTTTTTATCTCTTTTAGTGTCATGTTATTAATTAAACCCTTTACTCCCGTGGTGCGAAGCGTGTCTTCATCATGAATTACTACTAATTCATCATCTTTAGATTTTTGCACGTCAAATTCGATATAATCTGCTTTTAATTCAATGGCTTTTCGAAAGGCTTTTAAAGTATTTTCAGGACAGATTTTTGAAGCTCCACGATGAGCAATTATTAATGTTTTGGATGATTTCATGAAACTTTTACCTTGTTTTTAATCAATAATTTCTTTAATACCGATAATTAAACTAAAGAAAGAATAAATTAAATGAATATCTTTTTGATTAATTACTTATTTGTACTAAAACTTCCTCCATGGTATTAATCTCTTGATAATTGCTGATATATGAAAAAGCTCTAAAGAAGTTCTAAGCTATCCCAAAAAATTTTGAATGATAAATTATTGAAAAAGAAAAATTTTTATTTTTTCAAGAAAAGAATTTATTCAAAAAGCAATAAATTTATTAATGGATTTTGTTTATATATTTTTGTTCTTTTAAAAATAACAAGATACCGTAAACTTTAAATAGGAGAATTAGAAAAATACAACAACATCACGAGGAGGTTGATTAATAATGCGGTTCTGTCCGGAATGTTCGAATTTGTTAATACCCAAAAAAGGAAAGCTTTATTGTAAAGCTTGCGATAAGGAATTTGATATGGGTAAAAATTCGGAAGATTATAAAATTATTAAAAAAATACGCCATGATGATAAGGAAGCCGCACCTGTTGTCATTAAACAAAATCTTAAAATTTCTAAAATTTCAGGGGAAGATAGAAAAGCATATGAGGAATTCTTTGGCACCTCAGAAGAAAGTGGCTGGTAATTTTTCGATTCTCCCCATTTTCTATTAAAACAATGTCTTTCATCTTTCTCAAGAAAGAATTTTGTATTTTCTTAATACCCAATTCCTTACAAGAAAAGATTGGGGTATATCTTTTTTTTGCGAATCGAGAGGATATTTAATGGCGGATTTAGGGATCCACCGTTCCATGTTCTCCTCTGTTAAAAGTAGAAGCGCTTTTTCCGTTTCACCTTTTATTCGTGCTCGAAGCGTGGTATATTCTTCGCTATTCGGTTCTTCTTTAATTAAAACTGGTAATTTTTGGTGAGAAGGATTTTCTCGCATCTCTTTTGGCTGAAAAGATGCATCGTGTTTTATAGCGGCATGGTTGGATTTTTTGTTTGCCGTTTTCTCACGAGGCTTTTTTCCCGAAATAAGGCTTGTTGCATGTTCTATTTTTTCTTCTAATATATGAGTCATGAGCATTTTTAATATTTCGATTTCAGGCGTTTGTAGCATTTTTGCATAAGAACCAAAATTTAACCATAACCGATTCTTTTTAGCATTTTCCCATTTAATTGATATGGGCGTTTTGGTATCCTTGTAGGTGTGAAATCCAGTCCATAAAAGGATATTTTTCTTTAAGACTTCCAAAATCATGACTTGCTCCTCGAGAGAAAGTTTTACCACCAACCCTTCCTTCTTAGATGGTTTTTCCCAACTCCCATCATTCTTCTTTTTAATGAACCTAAAATAGATATATTTTTCGAATTTTGAAGGACTTTGAAAGAAAAACGCGGATTTTTGACCAAAAAAACTATAGGAATGTTGATTTGCCATGATTGAATTCAAGAAATCTTAAGTTATAAATGATAAGAGGGAAAAAATTTTTTTAAAAATTAAAAATAAAATATACCTTATTCCAGCCAATTTGTCCCATCCATTAACAAGCCTTCTAATTTAAGTTAATTCTTCACGAATTTTTATTAGCAATTCATGGGACTCTATTTAATTTTGCGTTTGTAAATTTTGTACCCATTAGGAGTGATCCATGATAAGGATAATGAGAAATAACCATGAGATAATTTTTTGTGAAAGAAAAAGAAAAATTTAAATGGGAAAAAAATTGAATTAAATTCAAAAGTAATCATGAAATTAAATTCAATGAAAATTAAAATTAAGAGGAAAGAAAACCATGGCAGAAAAAAAGAAAAAACTGCGTGGATTTGCTAGTGTCATTGCTAAAAATTTGGAACCCCTAAATACAAATGAAAAATTCAAGGAACAATATAAAGATGCTGACCTAAAGATCTTACTCAATGCAACCGATGGTAGATATGCTGCTCTGATCAAGGTCAAAAACGGAACAGTGGAGGTTGAGGGCATAAAAAATGATAATAAGGAAAATTTAAAGAAAGAAGTTTTAGGATGGGACGGAAAATTAGAAACAACGACAGAATTATTCCTTAAACTGGCTTCTGGAGAATTATCAACCCTGAAAATGCTCTTGAAATTAATCACTAGAAAAATCAAGATTAAAGGTTCCAAGTACGTAATGGAATTAAATAACTTGTTTAGCTTGTTGGGTTAGCATGCACGACCAAAGAGGAATAACTTTCAATCAATTTTAAAATAGTATAAAAGATATAAAAGCTGAGATTTTCTTGGTTTTATCTTGATATCGGGAAAGAATTGAATAATGATTTCATCTTAATACATAATTTATTTAAATCTTCTTCTTTTTCTAAAGATTGAAGCAAAACTGCCTTATCGTTTTCATTAATTTCTTGAAACAATTCGAGAAATTTTTTTAAATACAGTACTTTTTTCGATTTATCTTTTTTAATTTTTTCCATGAAATCATTAATAATATCGTCCGATAAGGGAGGGTGCTTAAAGTTCTCTAATTCTTTAGAGATTTCCTTTTCAGAAAAACCAATTTTTTCTAATAAATCATTATTTTTCAAGATATTTTTCGAGATCTCCAGGAGCATTTCTTTTCTGGTGATATTAGTATGATTTTCAAGATACTGAAAAAATTCTTCCTTTTTTTTATTATAATTTTTTATTAAAAAAAGCAGATGCTCACGATTCTTCTTTTCCATATTTACATTAATCAGCGCAAAAATTTTAAATTTTTGTGGTTTTGCTCTTATAATGATGAAAGAATCTGAAGTTGATAAAATCCTCTGTTTTCAAGAATGGATTGGATATGAATTTCACGATGATAAGTTACTAAAAGCTGCATTAACCACTCCTAAATTAGGAAATATCATGTCCTTGCCACATTATGAGCCTTTAGAATTTCTGGGGGATCCCGTGTTGAAATTAATATTAAGTTTAAAACTTTATGAAGAAAATTTTCGAGATCCCGGAGAATTGACAAAAAAAAAGCAACAAATAGAAAATGATAAAATTCTGAGCAAGGTTGCTCGTTCTTGTTTCCAATTGCAAGATTTTATCTTTACAACACCCGATGAGGATTTAGAAAATAGTACCATTCTTGCTGATATTTTGGAGGCGATTTGTGGAGCGATTTTTTTAGATTCTAATTATAATTTACGCATTGTGGAAGAAAAAATTGTCAACAAATTCTATAACACCTTACATAAAGTAATTAAAGAATCACCCATATTCAATAAAAATATTCTCTTAGAATATCTGCAAAAAATATTGAGATTTACTCCCAGAATAGAATTCGAATTTGAGAAAACAGGACCAGATCATGCCCTTAGATGGAGAGCTAAACATCCAAGAATTTTGGATCCTGAAGGAAACGTGATAAAGTACTTTCCTAATCTTATTTCCCCCTATTTTAAATCTAAAAAGGAAGCGGAATTCGATCTATCTTCTAAAATATTAGAACTATTAAAAAAAGAATCGTGACAAAAGAATAAAACAATGATCATATTTTTACCTCACTCTATTCAAGTGAAAGTTTGAATCATTTATATCTTTAAAGGGATTTTATATATTCCATGCATGAAATAAATTTTTAATTTTAGATTTCATTTAATTTATAAGAAAAGATTGAATAAAAATGAATTAAAAAGAATGGAAGAAATTTATTGGGAATGAATATTCGGAAATATTTAATCTGGTCGGCCATTGGTTTAATCTTTCTATTTATAGGGGTTTTTACGTACACCATGACAACATTTTGGCAAGATGTCACGATGTATTTATTAAAAATTAATATTGACATTCTTGGGCTAATTCTAATAGTAATCATGATGATCTTGTTATTACCTGATATGAAATATTCGTATAAAACTAAAAACGTTTTAGGAATCTTGGTAATAATTGGCCTGCTCCTTCAAATCATTTTTTTCCCACTTAGAATTAAAATTGCAGTTCTCGTGGGGACTTCTTTATTGAGTTTATCACTATTTCTAGGCATAATTGGCGTTATCATTGCTCTCATTGATGCGTGAACAATATATCATGTAATTTTTGATTCATTTTGCTTTGGATTCTCATTATTATCTCAATTTACCCATTATAGAAAGTAAATATTCATGATCATTTAGCTAATATTTATTCTCTCATGAACTTTTATTGGCTCTATTAAACTACATCTTTTTAAATAATGGTATATTAGCAAAAATTTGAAAAAACTCTAAATTCTATTATAACCATTGCAATTTTAATAAATTCGAGTTATTTATTAATCAATAGTAAAGAAAATGTCTCAAGAAGATGTCCATGTAAAATTAATGCATCATTTATCTTTATTAGGCATGAGTTTTCCTCCTAAAGATGATCTCCTAACAATTTTGAGAAAACATTTAACATCTGAAGAAGCAAGAGTATTATTAGCCCTTCCTTCCAAGCAAGTGCCCTTTAAAGGAATTAGTTTGGAAGAGATTTCAAAAACTACAGAATTTTCATTAAAAAGATTAAAAACCCTTGTAAAAAATCTTTCGAAACGTGGCTTCATGTTTTCAAGCAAGGATAAGGACACCGGTATCTATAAATATGCACTCCAACAACCGGGATTTGGATTTCCTCAAATCTTTTTCTGGAAAAATGAAGACACCCCCGAAAAAAGAGATTTAGCACGGCAAATCATTTCCTACTATGATCTCGATGTGACCAAAAAAACCTTTTGTACTAAGCCCCTTCCCTACAGATTTGTTCCGGTTAAGAAAGCAATTGATGTACCTACTCAGGGCGTTCTTCCTTTTCACGTCATGGAAAATATAATAAAAAGTGTTGAAATAATAGCCGTTGCCCATTGCATGTGTCGCGTGGAAATGAAGTTATTAAACCGTGGTTGCAACCATCCAACTGAAGTTTGCATGAAATTCAATGATTTAGCTCGATACATGATTGAAAATGGCTTTGCAAGAGAAATTTCTACTGCTGAGGCCTTGGAAATCAATAAAAAAGCATCAGAAGCGGGTCTTGTTCATTTTACTGATAATGCCATGGGAAACATCCAGCAAGCTTGTAATTGCTGCGGGTGCTCTTGTTGGAACTTAGGAAGAATTCGCAGGAGGCACGTGCCACGAGATGAAATTATCGCTACATATTTCATTCGTGAAACATCTGTGGAAAAATGTACGGGCTGCGGGAATTGTAGCGAGATTTGTCCTACAAATGCAATCATCGTGAAAGATAACAAGGCTAAAGTTGATGAAGATTGGTGTATTGGCTGCGGGTTATGCTTTTTTAAATGTTCAAATGATGCCATAAAAATAGTTCCGAGGAAAGATTTAAAATATCTCAGGCCGGAAAAGGATTTTTTTTCACTGCATGAAAAAATATTAAAATATCGGGAATCCGGAAGCAAGTAATTAATTTTTTAACTCGTTGATTTCCTTTTCGTAGAGTATTTTATTATTTAAATGTTATTAAAGTAATTTTTATCTATCATGATTTCTCATGAAAATTTATTTTTTTTTATTGAAAATACAAAACCAATAAAAGAGCTATTCATTCTATCGTAAAAACAGCTTCAATTTCTCTAAAGGGACTACCCGAAGGGTATTACTGACGATATCTGCATCGAGAAGATGGGTCGGGTTATGGAGCACGCTCAGGAGATAATTTGCTTGAAATAATTTAACGGCATTCACGTAAGAAACATAATTCTCAATGCCTAAATGAATCCGGGAAAGTTCAAAAATGATGATATCATGTAAGAATCGATTCCTAAAAGAAAAGCCCTTTGCTTCTAATTCTTCTTGAAGCTCATCAAAAAAGAAGAAATCATTGCAATAGATCACGTGTTCAAAAAAACCGGTAAACCCGGAAGGCCTTCAACATCATTTTTTCGAATTTACTGATGCCCTCGTAGTGTATCTCTGATTGACTCAGCACGGGCACTTCTCTAAACCTTCTAGAAATTTCGGTTTAATTGTCGTTAAATACGCCTTTTTAATGAATTGGTCCATCTTATAGAACAATTTAGCATGATCTCGCTTCCCACCTCATTTTCGGGGTGCCCTTCAGGGCACCCTATATAAGAGTTTTATCGCCATCCTGTATTCTTTTGGAATGTTCATCCAGAAAGCTTGTATTTTGGGAGGAGAGAGATAATCCGTGAGCTGCATTTGGATGACCGAGGGCTTTTTTTATATTTTAAGATGAGCAATTGTTTTCCTCGTGTTTTTGAGATCCTCAATCCTGGGGCTCTTTTAAATGTTTTGGTATAATTCTGACCTTAAATTAATATTTTTCGCTTAACAGAAATTTTCATTTAATTTTTTGGCTTCAAATTTAAAAAAATTAAATTGGTGCAAGGATGGCACGTGAGATTTTCAGCCGTTTAGAAAAATGATTTTCTGAAGGAGCGACGAAATTAGATGCTGTATAATTAAAGGTTTTTCAACATGAAATTTAAAAAACTTAAAAAGCAAGCTATATTATAAACTTAAAAATATTCTCATGTAAAACAACAAATAAAATTTTTTTTAATTGATTGATAATGAATGATACAGGAAAAGGAAGCATAACTTTAGAGTATGAAGCTCCTAAGTCAAGACATCGGTGGTGGAAATATGCATCTAATAGTTCTTCTCAATTCGCCTTTAACATTATAGGAACTCCAATGTCTATCTATTTATATTTTTTCTATGAAGTCGTTTTGGGGTTAAATGGAGCAATTATTTTCTCTGCCATGAGTCTGTTTACAATATATAATGCGATCAATGATCCTCTATTATCCTATTTAATGGATCGTAATACTCGGTTTACTAAAAAGTGGGGGAGACGATTTCCTTGGATGATTTTAGGATTTTTCCCCTGGTGTATAAGTTTTTATTTTATTTTTGCTACTCCTGCTATTGATATTACTACGAATCCTTGGCCTCTTTTCTGGTATTTAATAGTAATGCTGAGTTTACAAGACACTTTCTTGGTATTTTATGGCCTTAATATTGGTGTGGTTCGTCCTGATATATTTCGTACCGAAAAAGAGAGACGGAATCTGGTACCATGGTGGATCGGCATGGATATAGCATCTACGATTGTTGCCATGATAATTGGACCATATTTAATTGGTACGGGCAACACGAAGAGTGGTTTTGTTTTTATGGCTGGAGTTTTCACGATACTGGCACTAATTTTTTGTATAATTTCTCTCCCGGGCAATTGGGAGGATAAAATAGTCAAAGAGAGATATTTTAGTATCGATGAGAATAAAGAACGCATGAATTTCATTACAAGTGTAAAGAATGGCCTAAAAACTAGAAGCGTATTAATTTATATAATTCTTTTGGCATCTTGGGTTATAACTTACAATTTATTGTTGGAAAGCTCAGTTTATCTTAACACATTTATTTTACGGGGTAGCCCGGATGACATGATGATTTTATTAGCTGATTTAATAATAGCCGTCATTATCTCCCAACCATTCTGGTTAAAACTTCTAAAAAAAAAAGGTAATAAAAAAACGCTTATTATTGGGGGTCTTTTAACATCCGCAGCTCTCTTTTCTCTTACTTTCGCATCCACATTAATCGAATTTTTCATCGCAATGTTTATTCTTGGGGTTTTTATGGGAAGCTTTTGGGGATTAATGTACACAACAATACAGGCAATTGTTGTAGATGATTTTGGAGTAAAAATGAAAACTTCTCAAAAGGCAATCATTTTTGGTGTTTTAGGATTCATTGGTACATTTTTTACGACAATCGATGAAGGACTTATTGCCCTTGTTCATAATCTCACTGGTTTTATACCGGGTCAAGCTACTTATGAGGACATGGTAGTAGCAGTTACGGCTGCTGGGGGTGATATTAATTTAGTGCTTTTCGGAATTCGCTTACTTGCCGGAGTGATTCCAGCAATTGTATTATTAACAGGAGTTCTGATTTTTTGGAAATTTTTCCCTTTGACTAAAGAAATCGTACTTGAAAATAAAGCTAAATTAAAAGAACTTGGGATATAATTAATATAGCTTTTTTTAATTCTATCATTTATAAAATTTAGTTAATTTCCTTGTTTATAATATTAAATAGGGAAAAGAATTTTTTTCAATGCCTGAAAAAATTTTAAAATATCGGGGATCTGAAAACAAGTAATTAATTGTTTAACTTTTTGATTTCCTTTTCGTAGAGTATTTTATTATTTAATGTTATTAAAATAATTTTTATCCATCATGATTTCTCATGGAAATTTATTTTTTTATTGAAAAAACAAAATCAATAAAGGAACTATTCATTCTATCGTAAAAAATGTATTTCCATCAATTTTAAATAATGAAATGAACTAATTTCTTGAGAAATGAGAACTTACACGAATTTAAAGGTACAAGAATTTTGTTAACATTTGTTTACATTTTTCGATAATTTAATATGGATTGATTTTTTTTAATTATCAAAGTGCTATTTATTGACTTGTCATGTCTCAAAAAACGAGATTAAAGCGCCTTCCGATGCATTCCTATTCAATTATACTCTCTTTCAAGTCAGATGAAGAAAGAGATAAATGTATCAATTTAAAGGAATTTCAAGAATTATATGGTAAGCTCATAGCGTTTACGCAGACGAATTTTAATACAAAAGTTGAGACGATTAAATGGGACACGATAAAAGGGGAGAAGAAAGTTGAAAAATGAATAGGAATTAATGAATTTAATGACAAGAAAAAATGGGAACATCATGCGGGGTTTATTAAAAATTATAAAAAAAATTAATAAATCTGGAATATTATTCACGCTAACACGTGAGAAATTTTGTTAATCACTTAATTAAGTTATTAATATTATATAGGGGAAAAAAATGAGTGAAAAATTTTCCATGAAAACGCCTCTGATGGAAGAATATGAAGAGGAAACTGGGAGACTTGCTATTTGGAAGGGACAGATAACAAAAGATTTTCAAAAATGGAAAAAGAAGAAAGAAAAACAACAACGCAAGGAATTAAAAAAGGAAAAACTTTTAGAATCGAAAGTAGAAAAAGAACGCAAGAAAAGAGAAATTGAAGAAGATAAAGAAGTAGGAAAAGATTATGAACATTTAATTGTGGTTGAGAATCTTCACAAAACATACTTGCTAGGGACTACTGCGGTTGCTGCGCTTAGAGGTGTAGATTTGACCATCGATAAAGGGGATTTTGTTGATATAATGGGCCCCTCAGGAAGCGGAAAGACGACACTTCTTAATCTAATTGGAGGATTAGATACACCAACACGCGGAAAAATATTTTTAGAGGGTAGAAACATCTCCATGTTATCCGATAATGAATTGGCAGATATAAGAAGAGAAAGAATTGGATTTGTTTTTCAATTTTACAATCTACTGCCCCAGATGACTGCCTTAGAAAACGTCATGGTCCCGTTACATTTTTCTGGTAAATTAAGTCGCCGCGGGAAGCGGAAAAAAGCCATGGATCTATTACGGTTAGTGGGTTTGGATGAAAGAGCGCACCACACGCCTTCGGAACTCTCTGGAGGAGAACAACAACGTGTAGCAATTGCTCGAGCATTTGCTAATGACCCAGCAATCTGCGTCCTAGACGAGCCGACGGGAGATTTAGACAGCAAGACAGGGGTCATGATCCTCAATTTATTGAGAGATTTAAATAAAAAAGGGGCCACATTCATTGCCGTTTCTCACGATGCTGCTGTATCAGAATTTGCCACGAGGGTTTTTCACATGAGAGATGGAAAATTAACTCATGAAGGAAAAATCAGCGGGTTGAAAGAAACAGAAATCATGGAATTAACCCGTAAAAAAGAGATGGAACTTAATAAGGAAAAATGTAAGACTCACATTTATAAATATTTATTTACCTCGCAAGGAAAAAACGAGATAAAAATTAGTGATATTAGGAGTCATATTCCTAGAGACATTATTCTTAACTTGCCCGAACATTTTAATGATATTTTGGAAGAAATAATCGAAGATAATAATTTAAAAGCCAAAATTCAAGGTGAATTATTAATCTTACAATAATTTCCTCACACTCATAATAAAATCAAGAAAAATTTACGTTTGAAACGGAATGTTTAATATCAAGCTGGCATTTATTTACGCTTTTAAGGATCTAAGAAATCAAAAAGTAAGATCAACAATAGGTATAATAGGGGTAATGATAAGTGTCAGCTTGCTTTCTATCATTCTATTTCTCTCAGATTCTATTACCGTTTCCTTCGTTGATTATCTCGCGACAGATGCGGGAGATCAAGACATGGTGGTCTCCATAAGGCATTATAATGGAGAGCCTGAGGATAGATCTTCATATTTTAAATTTCAAGAAGTCATTCAAAAAATCGAATCTACTACTGATGAGATAGAATCTTATATTCCACGAATGGAGGCAACGGGAACTGTTTATATCTCTGAAAGTTTTGAAAGCACGAAACTTACCGAATTCACGCAATCCGTGACGATTTCAGGAATTGATTTTTCGCTAGAAAATTCCTTAGGATTTGGAGAGTTCTTAGATCCAGATACCGGAAATTCATTAGGAGCAATTAATCTCCCCGTCTATCACTGTGCGATTTATCATGAATTTAATGATATCATCAAGTACAAGAAAGGAGATGGCATCAAAATCGAAATGCAGATAATTCATGGAGATAAGACAATTACTAAGACCAAGCGATTAATAATTGATTACATTTTTGATTATAACTTAAAATGGCCCTCCGATTACCGAAGTAAGAATCTCATTGTGGTAAACATCGAAACGCTCTATCGGATATTCGGATATGACGTGTTCAAAGATCGCTGCAGTAAATTAATCATGACGTTCAAACATGCGTCTGATTTTTATGATGTGAGAGACGTTAAAGGATCGGAAATAAAAGTAAAAGAATTTGCTTCGGAGATTCAACTTGCATTAGGAATTGAGGAATATAATATAGAATTACCGAAGTTGCGAATGTTAGGATATTCTGAGATGTTTAGTGTTGGAATTACAATTATTTTTGTATTCGTGTCTATTATTGGCATGTTAATTTCCGGTATACTAATAAACGGAATTTTAAATACATCCGTGGAAGAAAAAATAAGAGAATTTGGAATCTTCAGGGTGTTGGGGGCGTATAAAAACTATAATTTAGCCATTGTAAT
This sequence comes from Promethearchaeota archaeon, assembly GCA_029838195.1. Lineage (GTDB taxonomy): Archaea > Asgardarchaeota > Lokiarchaeia > Sigyniarchaeales > SOKP01 > JALGVJ01. The sequence goes on along the minus strand of JALGVJ010000003.1, from coordinate 124,603 downwards.
TATTCAAGGTTTTCTCATGTGTAATATCGGGACTATATTAGGAATGATTGAGGCATATTTCATTACCGACATCTTCTTATTACCCTTTGCTGAAAATGTTTTATCCTCTGGATTTGGATTGGGAAATGCGGGAGTCGAATTCGCTTTTAACATTGTTTCAGTTTTAATTGCTTATTGCCTTGGAATTGGGGTCGGATTAGCCGTGAGCATTGCCCCTGCCATGAAAGTTAGAAGACTTCAATTAATAGAATCCATTCATCCGTATCGTCATGAAGATACATTATATCATTTACAAAAAAAATCCACGATTAATTATAAATTAATTTTAGTAGGGCTCATTTTAGCCGGAAATGGTGGGTTTGTTTATTTTATCATCCCTCGATTAATTATTACGGGAGATGCTTCTTTATTAGCGGGAACATTATTAACAATTTTACTCATCTTTAATATTGGAATGACATTAGCAGGAATGGGGCTTGTACCGGTAATTTTAAGACTGGTATTATTAATTTTTCAACCAATATCAAAGAAATTACATAGTGTTATAAGAATTTTCGTATTCCGGTATCATCGAAGGAATACAAGCACGGTGATCATTTTTGCCATGTCCTTTTCCTTCGTGATATTTACAGCCACAGTCCTACAGACTTTATCCGCTCAATTTACCCTTAACGTCCGCTTGCGGTATGGGTCTGATTTAGTGATTGAAACAACGGGATGGGAAACTGCCCAGCGCTCGGGACAAGGAGGATTTGGGTTTTTTAGCACGCAAGATCCCTTTCAGGAAAGTGGAGAAAAAGAATTTCTTGGAAATTCTGAAATTAATCCTTTAGCAGAGGAAGAAACTTATTCCATAGACCCAAGTCGAATAATGACTGTGGATTTTAAAACGACCTTGTTACAAATTGAAGGGGTAGAAATAGTATCGAGCGTGCCAGCAACCCCGTTCCATTTGAGCCAAATTTATTCTCAAGTGGGAAAAGAATTTAGCGTTGAGTTTGGAGATTATGCCGGTTTGACCACGCAGAGCATTAGTCTTTATGGAATTGACGAAGAATATCTTACGGCGATTGATACCCAATACATTAAGTTTACTAGGGGAAATCGAGATGAGGCATTCCAGCAACTCTTCATTGAGCAAGAAACGCATGCTTGCATCATATCAGAGGCAATTGGGCAAAGTTTAAATTTAAATTTAGGCGATAAAGTACGCTTGATTGTAGAACGAGGAGATGAAACAGAAAATTATCCTTTCATTATTGTAGGAATGGCATCTTCCATGCCAGGATTTTCCGGACGCTTCTCTGGTTCTTCCAATGCGGCACGCAATGGTGGCGTGTTAATTTCACAAGATTTATATTTAAAATTATTGGATATTCCGGCAAATGTTCATGTTGAGAAGTTTTTCATCAAGCTTAATGAAAACGCTGCTAAAAATTCACGTCAGATTGAAGTATTTATTGAAGATACTTACAAGTATTATTATGATTTTAGAGTTATAAATTTAGATCGTCAAATTCGAATGAATGAACAAACATTTTCCACCTTAGACTCCATCTTTTCCATCGTATTGTATGCAACTGTTGTAATTTGCCTTTTTGGGTTATTATCATCTTCCTATTCTTCAATAATTGAGAGGAAAAAAGAGATTGGAATCGTTAGAACATTAGGGCTAAGAGGAAGCGATGTGAATCGGTTATTCATATTAGAAGCATTAATCATCATGACCAGTAGTGCGATCATTGGCTTGATAACGGGTTGGCTCACGGCATGGTTATTAGCTTCCAATCTAAATTTATTATCTGATACACCTACCGATATCGTCTTTCCTTACATGAACGTGATCATCGTATATATACTTTCTATGCTTTCTGTGCTCATTGGGATGAAAGTCCTTTTAAGGCGAGCTAGAACGGATAAAATTATTGATATTTATAGGGAATCTTTATAAAAAAGGGAGATATGCATGTATAAAATAAAATTTCATATCATTATTTTATCGAGTCTAATCATTTTAATTGGACTTAGTTCTTTCTTGCATTTTCTACCTTTGAGTGGACAAATACTATTAGAAAATTTAACTAATGATGAGGAAAATAAGGATGACAAGAAACTTCCAAGAAGCTCAGATGTGGCCGGGTCTGATCTTTACGCCGAACAAATAAATGCGTATGTTGCCGGAAATAAATCCATTATTCAACAATCATTATTCACGAATGATACAAACATCATATCACAATTTGATACGAATGAGCCTGCATTTTATAAATGCACCTTTCTGATAAGCGTGTCCAATGGAATTCAGCCTCGCATGTTTCCTCAAGTATTAACCGAAAATGACCTTATCTTACCTTCTACACCGAATCTAAACGGGTTTACGGGATTCTTGTATTATGATGACAGTTTGAAAAAGGATGATATAGAATGGCGGGCTCAACGTGCCTTGAATATTATTAAAAACAAATTTCAAATTGATTTAACTTTAGTGGAGACAAATAATAAAAATTTTTATCCATTCATCGGGTATTATCCTGATTGGGAAAGTTATTTAGAAGGAATCACGGATAATTTTCCGATGGATGGATATTGGAAGGCATTAGACTTGGATCGCTTAAAAAATCAAACTTATTATAAGAATTATCACTTATCGTCTCATTTTCTCATGATTAATTCTCTGGATTTCTTAGAGGAAAAAAAAGACTTATCCACGGACCAATTGAATTTTAACTTAGAAAATTTTGGAATTTCCATGTTGGAAAGTGTTAATTTATCGCAATTTATGGAATTATTTACAGGGGATAATGCTTCTGATACCTCTCAGCAACAATTATCTTTATCGGAAGATTCACATTACACTTTAATTCAAATACAATATGAAGGATTAGATGATGGAATCACTAAAATTGAAAATAACCAATACGAATTCAACTTGCGAGATGCCTTGGGTTATCAAGGAGACGTCATAGAACCAAGTGAAAAAATTTATATTGCATTGATGGGCGCCTTCATGAGCCAAATTAATATCCATGTATTATCTCCCGAAATAATTGACATGACCCCTAAATATTTTGAATTTTCTGATTACTTGATAGATAAAATGCAAGAATTAACCTCCCTCATGGGCGTCGAAGATTTTGATGTGGATGTAATAAAAAATTATAGTTTAAAATTAATGTGGAACAGCGAAAACGGCATGTGTACTAACTTTCTATTACCTGTAAATCAAGAAGACCCCACGGATATCATCAATGCAATCCAGTTAACGGGCATAATGCCCTTTACAAGTATTCCCACGGGTATCTTGAACCCCATTGAAAATTTAAAAGTAAAATATAAAACTGCAGGTTCAGAACCAAACCTTGTAGTGGAAAAAATTCTACCCGAAATGAATGCTTCCTACGGAATCAATCGAGAGTTTTCCTTCAATATTTCTATAAAGAATATTGGAGATAAAGATGCTTGGGGAATTCCAACCCCTTATTTATTGGATTTGATTGACTTGAAGGAATTATTAGGCGACACGCTTTATGATGATTTATGGGAGTCGGTTCAAAAATATTTTGATGAATATGATTCCTTAGAAGAGTTTATGAACTTGGATGAGCCCCCTAGACTATTTTATATTGACACTTGGGGTACAGGAATAATTGATAACTATTATCCCGCTTTAACACCGGCTAATATTTATCCTTACAGTGAAGATATGGACGAATTAATTGATTACATTCAAGAAGATAATCCCGCTCTTTATGCCCTATTATTACCGTTAAGCGATACCTTTAATAACAACAATAGTATTTGGAATGATGATAATTGGGTAATAAAACCCGGAGAAAATATAACATTTACTCCATCTAATATCTCTTTAGCCGATAGTGATTATGATACATACTCAAGTTTCTTTGAAATGAATTTTCTTCTTCACGATGCCCCTTATCCTTCACCTGAACTGGTTTTGGGAACCTCCATTCAAGGAACTAATTCGTCCATGGCACTATATACCGATGGCATGGGATGGAATATCTCAAGCGAAAAATATTATGGAAATCAGCAATTAGAAGCTATTTTCGTGTTTGAAAATACAACAGAGGTAGATTTAAAGAATAATGCGCTTGATGGGATTCAGATAGTCATTAATTTTACAAATAACGTGAATTTAACGGATCTTGATTTATCTTTTGAAGTATTTAATTTTTCAGAAGAGCAATTCGAATCCATCCCTTCAGGAATCACTTCATTGGAAGATAATAAATCCTTAATCATCACGTTTCTAAAACACAGAGAGCATTTGAAACATGTAATGAATAAAGACACGCCTCAAAATAATACCATTATCTTAAAGATCACTCGGACGGACGACGTTGAATTTAATCTCTCCATCGATGATATCGACGTGTTATTTTTAACGAGTGATGTAAATGCTTATAATGTATCTCGTACGAGAGTATTATTTAGTGATAATAGGGGTTATACTTATTTTACCCGATATTCGAATTCTTTACGATTAAGTAATTATGACATGCCCTCGATAATTGCGATCACGAATTTAAGTTCTTATACTCCCGGTTTAAAACAAATTAATGAATATTGCTTAACATTAAAGAATATCGGGTCAAAAGAGGCTAAAAATGTTTCTGTTTCGATTTTAATCCCCGGAATAATCGCCGACTCAAAAAATTTCACCGTGCAAGGTAATTATTTATATTATAATATCACTTCTCTCGCACCCTCAGAGGAAAAGATAATTAACTTCACCTTTTATACTCCCAACACGGCTTCAATTAAAAAAGCAAAAATTACTTTTTATAATGACGAGCTCATAAAAAATATTAATAAAACTTCCTTAGAGGTCTATTCAAATGAAGTTTTTTTCAACGCACCGGTAGATTATATTAAAAAATTTCCCTATATACGCATTGCTGAAATTTTTTATAATACAACGACCAGTTCTCCTGCGATTAATGATAGATTCGTGTTAAGAATAAATGTAAAAAATGTAGGCCAAAAAGGAACCAACATACCTGCACTTAGCATGAGAGTGGGTGATAAATTTGAAGGACTATATACCACCTCTAATCCTTTAATCACCATTGAGGATATCAACTATAATAAGATAAAATCTGCTAAGATTACCCTTGCTAAAAATAGATGGAAGGGATATTATTATCCGCCCATTAACTTCCTAACGGGAAATGAAAGCAGGACGATTCAAATATATTTTTCAGAACCCATTATTCTCGGGAAAATTCAATTTTCCCTTAATAAGAGCGTGGATAAAGAACAAGCTCGAATTAATGATATCATCACAGTAATTATAAAAATTAAAAATACGGGTACCATCACCATAGAACAATTCTCTCTCAGTGATGCATTTGGTTTTCGAGAAGATCTTTTTACTTTAACGGAAGGAAGATTGGTTAATAATTATAATCTGAGTTTCGATCCGGGAGAAGAGCTTAGCTTTTCTTATAAATTTCGAGCTAAAACTCAAATTACCATGAATTTATCGGGAGCAAGAATCAGCTATTATTATTTATTCCAAGAAGAAACGATTTCAAATGAAGTGAGTATAAAAGTCGTGAATTCCCGACAGTTTTTATGGCTCTATGTTTTATTACCATCTTTTATAGCTATTGGTATTCTTGCCTTTTATTTCCGACATTCGCTTAAATATGCCATGGAAAAATATGAAATCAAACGAGCGGAAGAGACCTTATTTAAATTGAGTTCTCAAGACACCATTTTGAAAATAGAGCATACGTTAAAAGAACGATTAGATGTTTTAAAAGAAAGAATGGAGGAGGAGGCAGAAAATGATTAAAGGGCTATTTAAGAGAGCGCACGTGGTTTTCATTGGCATTTCACTATTCCTATTCATTGTTTTGATGCCGATTTTTACCAACCAAAACATCATGCTTTCGCCTACCCCGAATAAATATGATACAAATCAAGATCAAGAGAAAAATCTTAAATTTTCTGGAAATGGAAATGCATTACAAGATGTAATTGTTTATTTTAACAAATCTTGGTATCATGAATCCGCTGAAACAGAATTTCAATTTCAAGGCGGAACGATTATTAACCGATGGAACGATACATTTTTAACCGTTTCAGGATTTTCAGGAAAAATTCCAGCAAATAACATAACTCATTTTGAAGGGAATGTCACGAGTGCAGGCATTGAAGACGATGAAACAATGGAAGTTCAAATGAATTACGCAACATTACAAGTGCAAGCTGTAAATTCCACTTGGCACGTTAACGGATTCAAAGGAGATACAAATTGTTCCATAGCCGTATTAGATAGCGGCATTTCTGCGGCCCATCCATTTTTTCCTAATGGATATAACCCTACGAATTTTTCTGGAAATATCATAGAACAACATGACTTTATTGATGACACGCCTGAGATTGCATCTGATGAGAATGGCCATGGTACCTTTATTAGCTCCGTGATTGCCGGTACCGGAACAGAACCTTATAATACCAGCAATACTGTAAGAGTACATGTACGAGGAAATTATTCGCATTCAGAGGTATTTCAAGAAGGATATTCTATACCGGGAAACTTTTCCATTAAAATTTTTACATTCAATGCATCGAGGGAAAATAGTTATATTTTCATTAATTCTTCATGGGATTTACAAGAACCCGGGATTGATAAATTTTGGATAGAATTATACAAGGATCAAGAACGAGTAAATTATTCATATAATTCTCAAGAGAATAAATATTATCTCATTAACCATTCCGTTGGAAAAGATGATACCGGCATCTATGATATACATGTAAAATATCATAAAGATATGTTCACCAATCCATCATTTTCCTTCAATGTTAGCATTAGTTATTATTCCGAATGTTACGTTAAGAACTATTCCTATTTTACAGGAATAGCTAATGGCACTAAATTAATATCCTATAAAATCATTAATGGCACGGGTGTTGGTCGTGCCTCGGATTTGATTGAAGCTTTAAAACATGTCTTGTTAAACCGGACGAAATTACATGTTATTAGCGTGTGTCTTTCAGTTGGAAATTTAGGAGAGCATTTGATTTCTGTGGAACGAGTAATCAATGATGTTATTGAAAATGGAACATTGGTGGTGATTGCGGCTGGAAATTATGGAATACAAGGAACGGACATCGATTCTTTAAATCAATTAGCTATGAACAAAAAGGCAATCGTCGTCGGAGCTATAAATGATAAGGATCAGGTTACTTCTTATAGCAGCATGGGAACTTCTATAGGACAGGGCGTTGTAAAACCGGATATCGTGGCACCAGGAGGAAGCGTAATTGATGGATCCCGCTTGATTATCGGAGCTGATTCTATAACAAACGAAACCCTAGCGGGCCATGGCACCTCTATCGCTACTGCAATTGTGAGTGCAGCCATTAATCTTCTAATAGAAGCCCGATGGGGAAATTGGTCAGAATGGAATGATACGCCTGATTTGTCAAAATGGGTAAAGGTGATTAAGGGAATTCTCCTCATGACCGCTTCAGAAACTAACTTAGCCAGAGAAGATGATCCCAAAACCTCCATCGATGAAAGCAATTATTCTCCCAGCACCTATTTAGGTCTGAGCTCGAGTTTTAAAGATGTTCATGAAGGGTATGGTAGGCTTAATATTCAAGCAGCTATTGATGCTTTAACAAAGAAAATTAACGTAAATGAATCTATCACGGGGAATTTAACAAGTTCTCAAGAAGATCCTCTTGGTGCACACGTTTTTGCACGCCGTATCAGTTTAGCCGCAAATAATCAATATCTGTTTAATCTAACGGAAATTACGCCGGCAAGTCTCTTTCAACCGACTGATTTTGACATGTTTTTATTTTCTAATGAAACGGACGCTAACGGGGAGCCCATTCTTTTAGCCTCCTCTCAAAAATATTATGGGGATTTTGATTATTTTTATTTCATTCCGCGACCAAATGAAACCGAATGTATCATCACGATAAAAGCTTTAACAGGAGCTAGTGGATTTAATCTGACGGTCTCCAAAGTTGCAAATTTACACGCTCCCTATTTCAATATCACGGAGATTGAATATGGTGATGACCAGGTAAAAAATGCAACGGTTATTAGTTATCAAGAATATTTAGGGAATCCGCAAGATAATAATTATACGATTGATAGATATCTCTTTTTCATCAATTATACTGATCTTGATACTTCTAATGTAGCCCCTCAAGATATCTACGTTAGTATCGCGGGGAAAGGAAATTATACGCTCTATCCTCAGGGTAATCCTTTACAATTCAATTATACTAAGGGCGTGACTCATGCGACATTACCGATTCGCTTCGAAGTGCCGGGTAACTATAGTTATTTCTTTTATGCAAGTGATGGAAGGTTCAAAATTCGATATCCTCTTCAAGGATATCTTAACATCACGATTGCGCCTCCAAGTAACGCTAAATCCTTTCCTTATTTCCATTCATTTAATAATGGGTTGAATGGATGGACTCATGATGGAACCGGCTGGGGTATCTTAACTCAAACCAACGAAAATGATGATAGATCCCGAATACATGACGGGGATTGGAAAACCCTTTATTTTGGCAAGTATCATGATAAACCCGAATCATACACGTATCAAGTAGTTCATCCCTCCATTCCCTATCCTGATGGAGATTTGACTAGTCCTATTTTTAATTTAACAAAATTAGGCAATAACGTACAACCGTTCATACGATTTGGAATTAGAACCAGCATTAGTGAAGGAGATAGCATTCAATTACAAATGAGTGCAAATTGGAGTGGTTGGATCCTATTAAAAACCTTTACAAATGAAGAAACTGAGTGGCACGTTATTGAATTTAACCTCACGGAATATAAAGATTATTATGTTCAGTTCAGATTCGTTACCAATTTAGATGATGATGATGATGCTATAAACTATAGAGGATTCATGCTCGATTTCGCGGCAATTGAAAACTTTACAAATGTTCATCCTCCGTCCTTATCAGACGTGGAAGTATCGCCCTCCCGTGGAAGTGAATTTCAAAATTATGATTTCATGATTAATTATTATGATGAGGATAATTCGTATCCGGAATACGTCTATTTAGAAATGAATGGAAAAAATTATACGATGTTCAATGTTTATGGTGATTGGGAAGGAGATTCTAACCTGATTAATGACAAAGGAATATTATTTAAAAGATCTTTAACACTTGATGATATCTCCAATAAATCCTTTAGAATTCATGCATTTGATGGAAAATATCACGTGAAAACCGAATGGTATAACAGAGAAGATGAGTTTATTGGATTCATCGATCCGAACCCTCAAGAATTTAATCTTGCCATTCAAGGCAACATCGTGGGACGAGAATATTCTAATGATGATATCAGCGATTTTTACGTGGCAGGAACTCCCAAACCAGACCAAGCCACTGCATGGTTAGCGGGCGATAATACTTGGCATGTTGGGAATTATAGCGGAGAAAGCGTTATTTATGGTGGAATAGGACTGATATTTGGAGAAACGTATAGAGCTTATGGTACGAATTGGAACGCGAAATTAATTATTCCGCCTCTCCAATTACAAAATGAACACGATGTGTATTTAGAATATGATTACGAAATCTCCTTACAACAAGAGACAAATCTTAATGATGACGACTTAGATAGATGTATGGTTTCCATTTCCACGGATTATGGAGAGACTTGGGAAGTTTTAAAAGAATATACCTATCAATCAGAAGATTTAGAAGGAAGCGAAAGAATTGAGCTTTCTAAATACGTCAATGACGTTATCATGATAATGTTTACTTTAAAATCAAATGACGTTGTTACTTCTTATGGATATGGTTGGATCCTTTCAAATATTTATATTGGATATGATAGGGACACGGATTTTAATGCCCCTGAAATTTTTATCAACAATCCAAAAACGGACGATATCGTGAATTTAAATGTCACGATTAACGCCACCATTACAGATGATAAAGAAATAGATGAAGAAAGAATCGATATTTATATTAATAAAGAGCGAATTGATAGTGAATTATTAATCTATAATAAAAGTACGGGCATTCTTATTTATCAATGGGACACTACTGAGGTTTCTGATGGCGATTACACCATCCTGATCGTGGCATTTGATGAGGGAAATAATCGAGCAGAAGCTTCTGTCACGGCACGAGTCAATAATTTATTAATAAATTTGATGCAATGGAGTCCCTGGGTAATCTTAGGTGGTGCAGCGGGTATCATTTCCATTAGCACGATTCTAATATCAAGGAAGCGTAATGGACTCTTGTACCAAAAACTTAAACTCATCAAAACCGGAAAACTAAGAACTACAAAAAGAGATAAAGAGAGCATTCTTAAAAAAATTAAAGATTTATCCCTCGAAGAGGAGTTAAAAAGGCCTTTAACCTTACATTGCAAGTTATGTAAAACATGGTATGTTTCAGATCGTTTTGATCTCATTTGCCCGGAATGTGGACATGATCAAATTCATGCTTCTTATTACTGTCTTAATTGCGAACGTTGGTATCATGAAGAAGAGCCTAGAGAAGATTATTTCTGTCCAAAATGCCAAGATGTGAGATTAATTCGATTAGAACCAACGGAGGTTCAACAAATATTAGAAAAAGAGGGTAAAGTTTTACGAGAATTTAAATCCATTGAGAAAAAGTTTAGCATACTAGATTTATGATTTCATTAAAAATAATTATTTAATAATTTAGAAATTAAAATTTATAGAAAAAAATACAAGAAAATGAAAAGCAGAACTTGGAATATCAGGAGCTTTATATATTGGTTAAGGAAACGGATAAATCTGCAGTTTATAAAACATTCCTACCTCGATATGAAACGGGATAAGGCAAAGGCTTTATTCGGAATCTTTGGAATCGCCATTTCCATTTGCCTCATGACCTCAATAGGTATGGTCAACGACACCCTTAATTACAACTACATGCAAATAGTAACTAACACAACGGGAGAGGGAGATATAATGATATCCAAACAAGTAACAACAGATCTAACGTTTGACCCCTATTTTGACCAGAGCATAATAGAACAGAAGCTTGGTAATATCGAGGGCGTGGAGGAATGGTTTCCACGCATTCTTCAATTAGTGCAGACTTCTTCGGAAAACACGAATGCGAGTGGTTCTTTGCAGTTGTATGGGATAGATTTCAAAAAAGAAGCAGCGAACGGTCATATGGGAAATTTAATCGTTTACAACGAAACGTCAGAAGAGAAAGAAGAAATATATATGGGAGAGCCTGCAGATGGAGAATGCGTGATTTTGAGAAATGTGGCTAAATTACTTAACGTTTCAAGAGGAGATGTCATCCATGTGGAGTATGGGCGGAAAGAATTAAATTTAACTGTAGTCGAAATATGCGAGCAAGATAGAAAATTCATGGAATTTCAAACCGCATTAATTTTAATTACCGTTGAACAGGCTCAAAAATTTTTAGATAAAGAAGGACAAATTAATTTTATCTACGGTACTTTAGAAAATCCCGAATTGATCTACGATTCGAGCAATCTTGATGAAACTACGAGAAAACTTCGTGCCATTAGCGAAGATATTCAAGAAAGATTGGATATTAATGAATATACGGTATCCATGCCAAAATTAGAGGAATTAGAAAGTAGTAATTTCACTTTAATGAGTTCCACGATTCTATTTTGGTTTGTCACCATTCTATCCATGTTGATCACCGGAATTTTAATTCATGCGATTTTATCCACTTCTTCGGAAGAACGCGTGCGGGAGTTTGGAATCCTTAGAACCGTAGGGGGCAAAAAGGGATTCCCCATTAAAATCGTTCTATTTGAAGGTTTTCTAATAGGCGTCCTTGGATCATTGATAGGAATAATCGTGAGCTTTTTCATTACACCCCCAATTGCAAGCGTGTTCTTTTCTTTATTTGAATTCGAATTTTCAGAAATTGTTTTTATCATTAAACCCGCAACAATAATATTATCTTTTTCCATTGGCAGCCTTGTTTCATTGGTCATTGCTTTATTGCCTGCTGTAAAGACAGCTCGCATTGATATTATTAAATCGATTACCCCATTTAGGACCAAGGATGAAGGATGGGAAGTCAAAAAAGAGGGTAGCGCGAATATTAAGAGTTTTTTGGTGGGTGTATCCGTTGCAACTATTGGAATGGTTATTTTTGTCATGCTGCCGAACGTGTTCATGACGGGAGACATGATGGTGATTTCCGGGTTATTCATTGGACTCCTTTCAGCAATTCTCATTGGCATGGTGTTTGCTTCCGTAGCAATAATACCATTGATCCAGCAATTCTTTTTAAAATTGATCTCACCTTTTATAAAAAAATATGCGAACATCATTAATATTTCCTTGAAACGCAATAGACGCCGCAATACAAGTACTACGGTGATGTTTGCCATCAGCTTTAGTTTTATATTCTTCATTACCACCTATTCTCAAATGTCCTCCGAACATTTAGCCATGAATTTAGAATTTCAATATGCTTCAGATTTGGTGCTCATTAATCAAGGAAGTGTGAACGATAATTCTCACGTAGATTTAGCCATGTATGAACAATTGAAACAAGAATTCGTGGGAATTGATAAAACAGCCACCTCCATATCTAATACCATTGATATTACAGCTGCAATTTCCGTTCTCTTTTCAGCAGGAGAAGAAGGGATAGGATTTGAGGAAGATAGCGAAAGTGAGAATCAGATCACCTCCTTGATCTCATTTTATTCGCAAGAACGACAAATTAAATATGAAACGGAAATTTCAGATATTGCCGGTCATGACACGTTGGATGCCGGATTCATCGGCATTGATGAGAATTTTCCCCAATTAATAGATCGCGATTTGATCATTTGGAGTAGTCCGAATAGTGGATTTAATTATTCCTTTACTCAATTATTTAAGGGAAATAGAACATGCATCATCGCGAAATCCATTGCCGACGTGTTAGGAATTCGAGATGTGGGAGAACAAGTACGACTGACGTTTTACAACCCTCAAGTGGAAAACGATCCGGGTAATGTCACGCTTTTCACCGTAGTAGGCATTGCGGGAGGAATTCCGGGCTTTTTCAATTTTAGGAGCAGTCAATTTTCTGCTAATGGAGGGGGTGTAATGGTTTCTCAAGAAACGTATATTGAGTTCATGGATGTTGAAAGTGCCGGAGAGCCTAACATGGTCATTGATAAAATTTACATTAACTTGCGAGATACTTCTGAAAAGAATATAGATGAAACCATTAACGATATTCGAGTGCGGTTCAATAACAAAAAATTCATCTTGGATGACGTGATTTCCAAGGTGAAGTTCGTGAGTGAAATGTATGAAAAAAGGAGCATTCTATTTGAATTTATCTTGATGTTTACCATCGTTATTTGTATTTTTGGCTTAGTTAGTTCAATGTATGCCGTATTTTTGGAGAGAAAATTTGAAATTGGAATCTTGAGATCCATGGGAATGAAGACAGGACAAGTAAGAAATATGTTTTTGATAGAAAGCATGCTATTGATGATCTCTTCCGGAATAATGGGAACAATTATTGGAAGCTACAGCGCTTACCTCATGGAGACAAATATTAGCATTCTCACTGAAATGCCCGTTGTATTCACGCTTAATTGGGGGACTTTATTACGGGTGTTTTTAATTTCGATTTCCGTGGGAATTATTTTCATGTATATCATCCTCTTTCGGATTTCCCGCGTGTCTATCATGGAGATCTTCCGACAGACATTTTAATTTTTTTTTTTCACGGATTTTTTTTTAAAAAATCTATTAATTTTTTTATTGCCATGGCCCTATGAGAAAGATTATTTTTTTCTTCTTTAGTTAATTCCCCAAAAGTTTTATGAGGCATGGCATTTGGAATGAAAATGGGATCATATCCAAATCCCTGAGAGCCCCTAATTTTTGCTGCAACCTTTCCCAGTACTTCCCCTTCAAACACATAAACTTTATCGTGAGGTTTGAAGTAGAGAGCAATTACTGCTTTAAATCGTGCTCGGCTTCGAGAAGGGTCATCAATTAATTTTAGAATGCCTTGATTTCCTATTTTTTTAAAGACGTGGGATGAATATACTCCCGGAAACCCTTGGAGAGGATGATCGATAAAAAATCCAGCATCTTCTACGAAACAAGAATCATTAATTTTATCTTTAATCGAATTTAATTTAAAAAGAGCAACCTCTACGAGGTCATCTGCTTGAATTTCTATGGGATGAGCATTTTTTAATTCTAATTTATAATTAAGGAAATGGTTCTTGAAAAGTGCATTAATTTCTTCGAATTTATGAGGATTTCCGGTTATTAAATATATTTTTTTTTCATGTGCGTTATTTCCCATATCATATCTCATGGATAATAATGAACTAAAATTAATAAAGAAATAACAAAAATGAGTGAAAATTTTTATTTGTTTCTCTCAAAAATCATTCATATAAAACCATGTATTTTAATCTAATCTTCATTTATCGGTTGTTTCTTTCTAAATTCAAAAATTTTATTTATTTTCCTTTATTATTCATTATATAACTTGTAATCTTGTAAGAAGAGTTTATGTATTTATCAATAGATGTATTATGGCACGCTTACATTCACGAAAAAAGGGAAAAAGTGGCTCCACTCGACCTTCAAGACTTGAAAAACCCGTTTGGATCGAGCATTCATCAGAAGAGGTAGAAGAGCTCGTTATTAAATTAGCAAGAAAGGGATATTCTCAATCCATGATTGGTATTATCTTGAGAGATTCCTATGGAATTCCCCTTACTAAAGTGGTGACCGGGAAAAAAATCCAACAAATTTTAGAAGAGCACGGAGTTTCTAGCAGTTTGCCGGAAGATTTAGCCAATTTAATTCGAAAAGCGTTGAATATTCGAAAACATCTAGAAGAAAACAAAAAAGATCTAGAAGCTAAAAAAGGATTAAATCGAACGGAATCAAAAATTTATCGATTGCTAAAATATTACAAGAAGAAAAAGGTCTTAGATCCCAGTTTCAAGTATGATGTGGAGAAAGTAAGAACTCTCGTAGCTAAATAAATGATTAATTTAAGCTTCTTAATTGAAAACATGAAAGGAAAACACTATCATGAGTCAAAAATTAAAAAAAGGTAAGAAAAAGAAGCCGAAGGCTAAAAAAGTATCTTATAAAGATAAAAATTGGTATACGGTCATAGCTCCTAAAAACTTTAATTACCAAGAATTAGGTGATATCATTGGAAACGAAAAAAACGTGGTAGGAAGAACGATAGAAGTCTTATTATACGATTTTACTAACGATTTTAATGATATTAACTTGAAATTAAAGTTTAAAATCGTTGACGTAAATGTAGAAGCTAAAAAATGCAATTCTATCTTCATTGGACATTCCTACACCACAGATTATGTCCGAAGCATCGTAGGACGAGGCGTATCTAAAATCTCTACTATTTTGAACTTGACTACTAAAGATGGATACGTGTTTCGAATAACGGTAGTATGTGTTACCATTAGACGGGCTCGCTCCTCTCAACAAATTTTGATTAGAAAAATCATGTCGGAGATAATGAAAGAATTTGCTAAATCCCTTAACCATGAAAAATTTATTAATGGAATGATAAAGGGAGAATTTGAAAACCAAATCACCCGTGTCGTGAAAACTATTTATCCTGTATCAAGCTGTACAGTTATAAAAAGCAAGCTTATCGCTATTCCGGAAGGGGGCGAAGATAAAGAAGTACCCGATAACGAATACGATATTGTAGAAATAGAAGTAAAGAGATCAAGAAAATCTGAAATCCGCAGAACCGAAAGAATAAATGTAAAAAAAATCGCTGAGGCGACATCAAAAACCGAAAAAGAAGAAGAAATAAAAGAAGAGGTACTTGAAGAAGAATTGGAAGAAGAAATCGAGGAAGAAGTCGAGGAAGAAGTCGAGGAAGAAGTCGAGGAAGAAGTCGAGGAAGAAGTCGAAGAATAAATAAGTAAGTACATTATTGGCATGATTTGAAAAACGTATCTCACCTTCTTTTATTACCATGAGCTAATAATCATTAACATCTCTCTTGTAAATCATTTCTATTTTCTGGAACATGAGTCAAAATTTTTAAAAGAAGCCAACGCATTATAGATCATGTTTCAATTTTTTTTTTAATTAAATCATATATTCATTGAAGCACGGGAAGGTATAAAAAATGAGCAATTTAGAAGGAAATCGGGATAATCCATACTCATTTGATGATTATTTATTGGTTCGTGATTCATTAAATTATTATAAAGATGACAAGTTCTTTCAAGCTCTGATAAAACATTATACGGGCGATGAATTCGAAACAATTAATCGAGATCTAATGGCACTTTCTGACTATGTATCGTATCGTTTTAGAGATCTAGCGGACGCTGCAAATTCTTTAGAAAACCGAATTAAGGTTACACGAGTTAAACATTTTGACGCTCATAACCATCGAATTGATAAAATTGAAAGATGTCATGAAACAGAAATTCTTGAAAAAGAAATTTTTAGTCTCGGGCTCTTTGATCCGGCTCGAAATACCCCTTGGAGCCGGTTTTGTAAATTATTTTTGTTATACCAAAACTCAGAAGCAGGTGTCATGTGCCCGATAGCGTGTACTCATGGCATGTGGAAATTATTAGAGAAATATGAAAAGGAATTAGAACCTGAAGCCCTCAAGATCTTAGAAGAAATAAGAGATGGAAGGGGAGGAGAATATAAGATAGGAGCCCAGTTCGTGAGCGAGATCCAAGGAGGAAGTGATGTTCCTGCTAATTTAGTCGAAGCCGTCTTTGAAAAAGAACCAAAAGAAGATAGATATTCTAATTGTTGGCGTATCTATGGAAAAAAGTTCTTCTGTTCGGCAACGCACGCCGATCATGCCATTGTCACGGCAAAACCCAAAAACACGACCTCATCTACCAGAGTCGCAGCTTTTCTTGTTCCCTCTTGGTTGCCGGGAAATAAAGAAAAAGAGATAAGAAATTCTTACACGATTGATAGGTTAAAGGTTAAATTAGGCACTTCTGAACTACCCACGGCAGAAATAACTTATAATGGTGCTGTAGCTTATCCCATCGGCCCTCTCGAAAAAGGATTGGCAAATATCGTAGGGATAGTGCTATCTCTCTCACGATTACACGTCGCTTTAGGCATGGCTTCTGCTGGTATGAGGATAGCAAGAGAAGCTAATTTATATGCGCAATTTCGCACCGCTTTTGGTGTACCCATCGCAAATTTTCCCATGATGATTAATCACATTAATGATTTAAACCATCAAGCCATGAGAGCAGCAGCAGGTGCATTTAAAGTTTACTCTGAATATATTCATTTTGGTGAGGAATTAATCGCTGGAATTCGTGACCTTCTAAAGATTGAAAATTTAGAGGAACGGAAGAGAAGGTTCCGATTGCGCGAATTAGTCATGTTACAAAAAATCGTGGTGGCGGATGATGCTCCTGCGATGATTAGAAAAGCAATATCATTTTTTGGCGGTCATGGAATCATGGAAGATTTCTTATCTTTTCCACGCTTTCATCGTGATTCTTTAATCATGGAACTTTGGGAAGGTCCTAAAAATGTACTACTGACACAAATTCATAGAGACTTTCAAAGAGTAAAAGAGTGGTATTCTGCAGGAGATTTTTGCCGGGATCTACTTGAGGGTGCTAGTCCCGATGTAATTGAGCCTTTAGCAGCAGAATTCTCCCGGATCATGGCTCATGATAGTTTATTGAGGAATGATGAGGAGACTCTTGAAATTTGTAGAGCTTGGGAACGCCTCTCTAGTGATCTATTTCATGCCTATCAAGATCAAGCATTAGCAGAACTTAATTTTAAAGGAAAACCTCTTAAATTCTCCTCGTTATTGCGAAAATTTAAAAAGAGAATGAAACAAGGTCCAGAGACCTTGCAAAAAGAAGTATCTCATGTTTAAAAAACATGTTTTTACTCTTCTATTATCTTTCGTTTTACAATTTCAAAAAGCTTTAAGAGATTAAAACTTAACAAGACAAAAAAAAACGCTATTTATATTTTGAAATTAGAGAACTACTGAGAAGAAAAATCAAGAAATTAATGCAACCTAGCTCGTGTTCATTACCCGATATACATCGAAGAATTCTTCAATATTTTTCCTGGCCGGCGTTCTGAATTATATTCACCATTTTCTAAGACAGTAATTCCGTTAATTATAACATATTCTATCCCAACAGATAATTGCCGTGAATTTTCAAAAGTTGCAAGGCATTTCACTTTTTCCGGATCGAAAATCACGATATCAGCATGAAAGCCTTTTTCTAATTTTCCCCTTTTTTCCAACTGCATCTGACTTGCGGGAAGCGAAGTCATTTTACGTATAGCCTCTTCAAGGGATATGAGGTTTTTTTCCCTTACAAAATCCCCCAAAATTTTAGTAAATCCTCCATAGGCTCCTGGGACAGGCGTTTCTTCTAAATCAATACCAACGATATCCGTTCCTACGGAACAATTCGGATCTCGAAATAAATTCATGATATACATTTCGGCCATGGGATCGTCGGGTTTTCCAGAAAAGAAAAAAATTTCACCATGCTCTTCTAAAACTAATTGGATTAAGGCTCGAATGGGCTCTTTCTTCATTATCTCAGCAATTTCTCCGAGTTTCTTGTTGTTGAATGGTTTATTTTGTGATTTCTTAAAACCGGTGAGAATGATACTTTCATTAAAATCTTTTTCTAACCAGTAATTATTTTCCCATGGAGGCCACTTAGGCTGAAAAGAGAGGATTTCTTCAATAGCGCGCTCTTGAATGGTAGGATTTTTGAGATTTTCGAAAAATTTTTCATGACCACCATCGAACAACCACGCAGGGAAGATTTTTAAGACTGTGGTACGCCGGGCTGGGACAGGAATATTATCATGGCCAATTCTTGCTCCTCTCTTCATGGCCTCGTTGATGGCTTTTAAGGCCAATTTTCGAGTTCTCGAGAGCCCTCCTCCCGCATGATGCGAGACCTGAAGCGAAACTTGATTTTTTTCTGCAATCATTATAGCTTCTTTCACGGCTTCATGGTAAAATTTAGTAAACATGCCTCTCACGTGTCCTACTAAAGGAAGGGGAGGATTAAATTCTTTCAAGACGGAAGCAAGTTGAATTAATTCTTCGGTATTTGAAAAAATGCCGGGAATGTAGGCTAATCCGAAAGATAATCCTAAAGCACCCGCTTGTAAGGATTCTCTTAACAATTGCTTCATTTGGGCCATTTCTTCTTCATTAGGCAATCGCATGGCAAAATCCATGACATGCGTGCGCAACGTGTTATGCCCCGTTAGCATGCCAACATTATATACTTGCCCTATCTTCTCTAAATATTTAAAATATTCAGCCATCGTATTCCATTCATGCTTTATACCTTCTCTCGGTAATAGCGCATTCCAATAACTATCAAGATCCTTTTTCATGTGGTGATTCATGGGAGCTGGACTCATGCCACAATTCCCTGAAATTAATGTGGTCACGCCTTGATAGATCCAGCCTTTTAAGATCTCATAATGACGCCGAGAAGCGTGAATGAATCCTAAATGTGAGTGAATATCAATGAAGCCTGGCGCAACGACTAATCCTTTAGCATCGATTATCGCCTCTACGCCTTCATGTTTAAGATCCTTGCCAATTTCATGTATCTTATCGTCTTTAATGAGGAGATCGCCTTGATAAGAAGCCGTACCCGTTCCATCGATGATGCGTCCATTTTTAATTAATAAGCTTTTTTCCAATTTCTTTCTCGCCTCTTCCATTCTTTACACATTTTATAACCCCTTTCATGATTCTCGAAATTAACTATCATCCACCATTTCATCAAGATTTAAAAAAACTCCATTTAGGTTAAATTTATTAAATAAGAAAAAAAAATAAGAATTTTTAATGCCCAAAAGTTTGGCCAAAAGTTTCTCCATTTTTTTGTTTTTTTAGAATTCTTGTTTTTTTCTTTTTTTAGGATTATATGCTTCAAGGATAATTATTTTAGCAATTTGTTCAAATAATTTAAAAGTTCATGTAAATTGAATGTCCTTCTCTCCTCCCTCTACTTCACCTAATTCATAATCTTTCGGATCAATGGTTCTAAATAATAGCATGCTGATGCCTAAACTGCTCGAACACGCACACATCAAAATGAAATAGATTAAATAGAAATTCATTACAAGCCCAGCAAATGTATTGAATATCAAAAACCCTAAATATACGCCAAAGGATTGCCCGAAGTTGTTTAGCGCTACTAGTAAAGCAAAATAAGTCGATTTGAGCTTAGGATAATATTTTTTCGTGAGATCTCCTCGTATGGTTTGATTGGATACAGTTAAGGACCCTTGCAGTGCACCAATAATGATTTGTAGTAAAATTCCAAAAAGTAAAGCCACCAAGAACATACCATTAAATAGAAAAAATGGAACCACGCTTATCAGCGCCACCGGAATATACAATAAATATGTCTTTATTACCGTCATCTTCCGATTCCTATCTAAAAATCTACCTGAAATCATGGAGCCTATTACTATTCCTAACCCGTAACAGAATAAAAATACTGAAGACCAGCCTAATAATTCTACAGGATTACCGCTCGTAATGGAAAGAATCGTCTGCACGACGTCTATGATGCCCATGGCAACTAAAATTACATAATTAAAGAATTGTGAAAGTACGTTCGCAATAATTCCTCCAGTAAACGTGTAAAAAAATACTGTATAATTCCTTTTCTTGCTAAACACTGACTTGATATCTAGCAACATGTCTTTTGTTGGTATTTTTATAAACGGTTCTTCGTGAATTAAATAGGGCAAAAAACTGGCAAGAATCATTAAAAACCCCGTGAGAACGAACAACCATGGTATGATATCCAGGGCAAGAAATATCAGCCCCAAGAGCATCCCTCCTGCTCCTTGCCCTAAAATCATGCACGTCCAAGTTGATCCCTGAATTTTCCCCAATCTTTTTTTTGGAGTCACATCAAGAATGAGCGAGTCTAAGGCTGTATCCGAGAATGCGGTGCCTACTTGCGTTGCAAAGTAGTAAATTGCAAAAAAAAGATAAATGGTCTCGTTAATGGGCAGATAAATCGCCATCATAAGCCAAAAGAAACCCCCTACACTTCCGAAACCGAAGATCCAAGGAAAGCGATACCCGAGTTTCTTAGAGCCCCATTTATCGCTTAATGGTCCTACAATGGCTTTAATTGCCCAAGGAAGCGAGCCGATGAATGCAACCAACGTCCAGAGAGCGAGATTGAAAGATCCTCCTAAGACTTTGGCTAAATAAGGAGGGAAAACGAGTATGGGAATGCCTTGAGAATAGCCTTCGATAAAGTAGTAAAATGAGAAGATTTTAACGTGTTTTTTATGCGTTTTTATTTCAGAATCCATAAGAACCTAAACATGAGAAACATATAAAAAGGTTTAGATTTTTATTCTTGAAAAATCAGAGCAATTGGGAAAAGAATACTGGAGGCGTGGCAAAAATAGGCTGGTGATGGGTTTTAAAATAGCCTATAACAGAGTTCCAATGCATTCAAGATACTTTCAAATGTAATGGACATTTGAAAAAATTTTTTACGCCGTAGCTAATTGAAGAGAAATGTAATTATCCTTTTTTATTATCAAGAAGGATAAGAATTACATTTAAAATTTATTGAATTCTTTATCTTGTATTCTTTGTCAAGAGAGAATAAACACGAAAAAATTAATTGAACTAACACTGAGCAAGGGTAATAAGGCGAAAGGTAGAAAATAGAATATTTATAACTATATTTTTTACTTAATTCTTATTCTTTTATATTCTTCTCATGTATCAATCGATCATTTCATCCGGATATTTCTTAGAAAGTAAGTTTGAATTAGAAAAGAATAAAATATGGGGCTAATGAAATATAGGAAAAAAAAAAAACTTACACAATAATGGAATGGGATTCATTTAAAAAGTAAGAGAGAAATTAGAGGAAAGTTTATAAATTAAAGAAAAGAAGTTTAATATAATATTATTTTTTAATACTATAGTTTAAATTAAATTTAACTATCATGAAAATCATTAAATTAGCCGAACGGAAGAAGATCATTAGAGCGGCAGAGTTGCTATATAATTCAAAAAATGCCATAGCATTAACCGGAGCGGGCATTTCGACGGAAAGTGGCATTCCCGATTTCCGATCAGAAAGTGGATTGTGGAAAAAATATGATCCTGATATTTATAGCAACATTAGATCTTATATCAAGGATCCCACGAAATTTTGGAAGTTAGCAGAAAAAATAGCACCTACTTTGTTTAAAGCAAAACCGAATGCGGGACATATTGCATTATCAGAATTAGAAAAAATGAATATTATAAAGGCTATTATCACGCAAAATGTGGATGAATTGCATCAAAAAGCGGGTTCTGTCATGGTCTATGAGGTTCATGGTAACATAAATAGGTTTAACTGCTTTGGTTGTCGTGCTTCTTATACTAAAGATCAAGTAATGAGAAAATTGAAGAAAGAGAAACAATATCCGCCGTTATGCGATATTTGCGCAGCCCCATTAAAACCCTCCGTAGTGTTATTTGGAGAAAGTTTACCTACTTTTGAGATATATCAATCTCAAGCGTTAGCCCAGAAGGCAGATGTCATGTTAATTGCGGGTTCTTCGCTTTCGGTGGCACCTGTTTGCAATCTCCCCCTATATACATTGCAAGAACGGGGAAAATTGATCATTGTAAATGATGAACCCACGTATCTTGATGAGAGAGCAGAAGTTGTCATTCACCATAAAACAGGGAAAATATTACCCCTCATAGTAGAAGAAATAAAGAGAATGAAATCCGAATCGGAATCTGAGTCAACATCGTAAATATTTTATTTCTTTTATGAAAACCCATGTTTTCCAAGTTTTCCGTGAAAAAGGATCTAAATCGAGTGGATCTCATTTTTGGATTGACTTATCCTAACATTCAAGAGATTGGAATGTCCTCTCATGCCATTCGTCTTCTTTATTTCATGATCAACTCGCAAGAAAACATGGCATGTGAACGTGTTTTTTTACCCGACCATATCAGGTATCCTCATTCACGTCATAAGTATTATCACGAGCCCGTAAGGACTCTTGAACATCAACTTTTATTAAAAGATTTAGACATTTTAGGATTTAGCATTCAATTTGAAAATGATTATCGTAATGTATTGTGGATTTTAGAAAATGCTTCATGTTTAAGCAAGAAGAACGCTCCTTTCTGGGAGCAAAAAAATCGAAATGAAAGGCTTCCTCTCATTATTGGAGGAGGGCCCGTCATTACCTCAAATCCCTTGCCTTTTACTAAATTTTTTGATGTGTTCTTTATCGGAGATGCGGAGCCAAGTTTATTAACATTTCTTAACCATTATTTAGAATGGAACCAAGAAATAATTACGAACAGGGAATTCTTAAATAAAATAAAACAATTACCGGGAGTATATATTCCGAGATTAAAAAATCCGGTAAAAAGAGCAATATTAGAAAATTTAGATGATTCTCCTTCTCCCATCCCTCAATCAAGTTTTCCAAAAATAGAACGCAAGGGGACCTTTCAACATCATTATTTCATTGAAGTGAATAGGGGATGTCCATTTCAATGCAAATTTTGCTTATCGTCTTTTCATAATTATCCTTTTCGAAATAAGAGTATTGAGAAAATTTTTGAAGAAATTGAAGCATGTAAAAAAATGGGCGTTTTTGATGTTATAGCTTTTATTGGGTCATGCGTTTCAGCTCATCCTCGATTTACAGATATTTGTAAGAAGGTATTGAACAGTGGCTTAAGTTTTACGCTTCCTTCCATTCGAATAGAACATCTCACCAAAGAAAACATTTCTCTCATGGAACAAGTAGGTATCAAGACCATCACGATTGCTCCGGAAACGGGATCAGAAGCATTAAGGAGGTCCATCGGAAAGAATATTTCGGATGTCATGATTCTCAATACGATTAAACGCCTCAGAGAATCGCAGATAAGGAATATCAAGTTTTATTTTTTAATTGGTCTTCCGAATGAAACTGAGGAAGATATTGAAAATATCATTTCATTAGTATTACAAATTAATGCCTTAGGATTTGAAAAGCATGCGTTAAGAATAAACGTAAACCCCTTCATTCCAAAATTTAATACGCCGTTTCAATTTGAAATAACCCATTTATTAAAAGAAAATATTCAATATTTACTCCAATCTTATCAAAAATTAGAAAAAGGATTGAAAAAGGTAAAATCCATTAAGATAAATTTTAAGAACGCAAAAAATATATTAAATAAGGCCAGACTTCAGGCATTTATTTCATTAGGAGATGAAAAAATGGGAGAGTTATTAGAATGTTATTACCAACAAGGAGCTAATTTTGGTGCTTTAAGAAGAGCTGAAAAATTGTTGGGCTTTTCCATGGATTCTTATTTTCTAAAAATAAAAAAAGGACACCAACCGTGGAAACTTTATTCTTGAAAAAAATAAGATAAAATAAAAAAAGCGAAATTGTTTATTGAATGAATTGGAACTTGGAACCTGGGGTTCCACATACCGGACATTTATCGGGAACATCTCCCTCTACGGTATACCCACAGACGGGACATACACGCACCTCTTTTTTTTCTAAGTCCTTACCTGCTTCTACCGCTTTTAAAGCTTTTTCATACAATCCATAATGAATTTTTTCGACTTCATTAGCAAAATAAAAGGTCCGTTCTGCATCCTTATTTCCTTCATTTTTTGCATCCTCTAAAAATTTAGGATACATTTCATTAAATTCGTAATACTCTCCTCCTATGGCTTCCTTCAAGTTCTCACGAGTGCTTTTTATACCTCCTAAAGTTCTAAGGTGATTATGAGCGTGAATAGTTTCAGCGGTGGCTGCTGCTCGAAACAATTTTGCTACTTGGGGAAAGCCCTCTTTCTCTGCTTGCCCGGCAAAAGCTAAATATTTGCGATTAGCTTGGCTTTCACCCGCAAAAGCAGTTTTTAAATTTTCTTCTGATTTTGTCATGCTTGATACCCTATTTTCTTTATTTATTTGAATTTAACTTTAAAAACTATTTTAACGTAGTCTTTATAAAAAATAAATTATCATTGAATCATTTGTTTAATAAAGAGATAAGTTCTAATTTATTTTTTTTCACGAGTAGCTAGTTTAAAAAGACGAGATTTTAAGGTATAAATGAACATACCATGAAATGTTCTCAGTGATATTTGTATCAATCACATCTTAAATGGAAAGAATTGGTTTTGCTTTTTTTCCATGAACTCAAATTTTTCATGAAATCTAAGAAAACCAATAACAAAAATTTTCGTGCTTTTAAGTTTTATTGAACCTTTAAATTGGGACGTCAGACATGATTTCTTTCAAGGGAGCTTTCCCTTTTCCATAAGTCTTGTAAATTTGAGTCCGTCTTGCTAGTTCAGAAAAACTTTGATAAATATTTTTCTTTTTATCAAAAAGAGCACATGTTTCATATATAATGGGATTCCACATATATAATTCATCATTTGGTTCGTTCCAAAGTTTCTCATTTTTTAGAACTTGAATGAAATCTTCTACGTGAATCACGTTTTCAAGGTCTTGTTTATTTAACATGACAATGAGAGGAATTTCTGTAATGAGTTTTCCTCGTGCTACATTTTTCAATTCTTTTAAAGATTCAATATTATCTTCAAAAAAATGCGTTTGCGAATCCACGACAAAAATCACGCCATCCGTACCCTCAAATATTCTTAATCGAAGGGGAGAAAAACTATTTTGTCCAGCAACCGTAAATACGTGATAATTGACGGTTTTATGAAATTTCGATTGAAAAAATCCTCTATCAAAATATAAAGTAGCACCGCTTTTTGCCCCTATTTTTTTCAGTTCGCCTTTCGGTTCGATTGAAATGAGCTGTCCCATTTCTTTTTTCTGAGATTTAGTAATTTTATATAAGGTATCGATGATGGTAGTTTTACCGGACCCTGCCATTCCCCAATATAGAAGCTTGATCTCCGTTATACCATCATTTTTATTGATCTTCATGGCATTTCACGTTTTATTGCCTTGTTTTTAGAAGAAATCAAAGAAGGATTCACTTTCTCATTTATTTCATTACTTCATCAATCTTCTTTTTATCTCTCATGTAAAATATTATATTCATATATTTATAAATTTTTAATATTGTTTTTAAAACCTAGCATTTTATTATATTAACAAGGAAGAGGGTGATGGATTTCACGTTAGAGAACAATCATGAAATACCAATCAAAAATTCTTAAATTAAAAATAAGTTATTGGAAACAAAGTTAATTTTTACATGGATTTTTCGTTAAAGTTCGAATTTCTTAAAATTAATCATTTAAAAAAAAAATGCATCACAGTTCCCATGTTTGCACGCCATTGAAATTTAAATTAATGGGAAATAAAGTGAACCCAGCATTAATTAAATTTTTCTTTATTTCATGTTCTTTCCCAATATCCGCTAATATTGTAATCGAACCACCTCCCCCTGCCCCGTTGTTTTTAAAACCAATAGCTCCATTAGAAAATGCGATTTTTTCTAATTTTAAAATATCGTCATTAACCATTAAAGGGTGGAGCATTTTCTGGGCTTCCCAATTCTCATTCATTACAGCGCCAATCTCATTTAAATCGTTCGCCTTAATCGCATTTTTCATCTTGTAAGCACAATTTTTTAAAATATCAAATGCTTGTTGAATGTTTTTATCACCCTCTAAATATTTCTTAATCACGTTTTTATGCATTTCACTTGAGCTTCTTGAACTCAAATATACGAGTATCATTTGAGATTCGATTTGACATATTTTTTGTTCACTAATTCGCACGGGGGATAATTTAACACGAGGATAATCAAATTCCATGAAATTTATTCCCCCATAGGCCGATGCGTATTGGTCTTGAACACCACTCTCTAATTTTAATTCTTCGGTTTCGAGTTTATGAGCTAATTCCGCTATTTCATGGGGCACCATCATTTCTCCCTTGAATTTTGTTAAAGCGGCTATTAAAGCCACTGCTACACTTGCACTTGTCCCAATTCCACTGCCGGGTGGTGCATCGGCTCTGACGTGGATATCTAATCCTGTTCTCACCTCCATCCGTTTTACTGCGGCTTTTAGAAGATCTAAAATTCCATCATATTCTATTTTTCGATAATTGGCTATTTCTGTATTTAAATCCAGATTTTCACTATAAATTTTTATTTTCTCATCTGAAGATTCTTGTAGGCGCACGTGACTATAAAGATTTATTGCAAAATTAAAAACAGCTCCATTAGGATAAAACCACGTATCTGTCCAGCCCCCTATATCATTAATACGTACGGGAGCTCTTGAAAAAATGATTCGGGACATTTTTTTTGCTTGAAGATACTCGTTTGATTATTAAATATTTTAAAAAGAATTTATCATGAATAATGAATCTCACTTTATATGTTCTATTAGGACAATGATGTTTAAAGGGAGTGTTTTAATAAATAATTATTGATGATGAAAAACAGCCGTGAGACTTGATTTTAGTTAAAATGAAAAAGTTTATTATGAAAATAGCGAAAAAAAAAGCTCAATTTCAAATTATAAATTTATGATTCAATGAAAAAGCCTTGGAAGCCGTATTTTTTGGAGAAAAATTATTCGTAAAATTTTAGATCTAGACGTTCTCATAAGAGGATTTATTCATCATTTATGAAGAATTTAACTAAAACTTTTTAAATAAGTTTTTCACATTATTATTTAAAAAACAATATTTATTTAATAAAAAATAAAGGAGGAATAAAAATGGCTAAAAAAGCTGCTGCAAAAGCCGGTTCGGACACCCTTTTTGTTAAAAGCAAAATCCGTGAATATATCAAATCAAAAGGCTGCAACACGAGTGGAGATTTGATTGATGGCGATTCCTTAAATAAAGTCATCATGGATATCTTGGATAGAGCAATAGCAAGGGCAAAAGCGAACGGCCGAAAAACAGTACAAGAAAAAGATTTATAAAAACTTAAAATTAACAGATAAATTAATTCTTATTTTTTTTAATCTTTATTTTTTCAATTATTATTATCCTTTTATCATAAATCAGAAAATCAGCGGGATCCAACCATTTATTAACTATTATAAGATAATATTTTCAAACACGACCACATGTAAAGAATAAAAATTTCTTTCCAATCGCCTTAATTTTTTCTTATTTTTAACTTGTAAGAAATTTTTATTCGCACATCCCCCTCTCTTCCTTCTTTTTTTTGATCTTCTTTCTCAATCATGGAAGGATTCAATAAGCACGTCTTAAGATTTTTCAGATTTGTTGTTCAACAATTTGGAGTTGTACGGAAATTGCACTCTTTAATTGTTCTAAAGCGTATTTATACTTTTTTATTCGTTCTATTGATCCTCGCACGGCTATAATTTCCAAGCATTTATCAAACGATAGATGCACGTGCATGGTGGAGATAATGATGTCTATAAAATGGTGAGCAATGTCATTTTTCTTTATCAAATCCGTTTGAAAAACATCTGCATAAATACTTCCTATAGAATAATCATGTTCATGAAGATCATTATTTTGGGGAATATTTTCAGATTCGGAATTATCACCGGGCAAGGAATCGTTTTTTAAATGGTCATGCTCGTGCTCATCCCGTAAGAGAAAATGTTCATGACGATATATCAGGGTAATGCATCCTACGACATTTCCAGAGAATTTAAAATATTTCTCTTCATTTGCCATATAGATACCCATTGCTTTTCGGATGCTTTCTGAGCGAGAAAGTTTGATTTTTTTTCTAAAGGTTTCAAATTCTTTGAAAAGTTTTTTGGGAAGAGAGACTGTAAACCGCTCGTATTCTTTTTCTCCCATCTTATTCAAAATAAATAGGAATCGTATTATGAAAAATATTATCAAAATTTATTTTTTAATGAAAATGGCAATTGGAACGCTAGCTTCTCGCCACTGAGCTATTTTTCCGGAATATTTAAAATCCATCTTAGCTCTTCCATGGGTTCCAATGATTACCATGAGGGAATTGTTTCTTAATTGTTTGAAATTTCCCAAGATCCATTTATCTGTTCGGATCAATAATTTTTGTATTAATTCTTCAGGCGTCCTTTGCATTAATTTTTGTTGGGTTTTGTGAAGATTTTCGAAATCTAAATAATGCATCCATGAGAGATCATAATTATTAATGATTTTTGCGGATTCTACCCACGTTTCCATATCAGAATTTTTAGCAATCGAAAGAGTTCCTCCATCATATCGCTCTAAATCCTTTTTTCTCATGATAAGGCAAGATTTCTTGCCTTTCTTATTAAGATATTTTAAAAAATGAAATCCCTTCGGTTCCGTTTCAAACCCTCCAAACATGAGCTGATGAAAAACACCAAGCGTGTATGGATTTTTGGTAGAAAGTAATAACATGACTTGAGACTTGGTGATCATAAATTCTGGTTTGAGATAGGTTATTTCAAACAAGCCAAAATTATCAATCATGTTAATGGTAATTCTATTAATTCCTTGATATATATCTAAAAGATCCTTAACGGGAGCTGGGATAATATCTAATGGAGGCTCGATGTTAAGCAATTTTAGGAATGTGGCGGGCAATTGATTCAAATAGCACTTAATTGTTTGGAGTTCAGACATGAGATTTTTAATTTTTTTATTTTTTTAATGTATTAAAAATAATAATTCATGCTAATAATATTATAGTAGTTTACAATATTTTTATACATGTCATCTTGAATTGGAAACATGTACTCATAATATAACTCATTACCACCAATTTAATGAACCATGAAGGAAACCCATTGTTTATATATCGATGCTAGAAATTCTGGTATCTCGGGAGACATTTTTTTAGCCTCCTTATTAGAGCTGACACCAAATTCAGAAAAGATTCTAAATCAGTTGAGAACATTGCCCCAATTTTTATCGGGCGTGTCTAAATTTGAGATTAACTTATTAAAAACGGAGCGCATGGGTTTAATAGTAAATCGACTTGATGTTAAAATTAAAGAAAAAAAAAATCATCGCTCTGCTCATGTTTTACGAGAGAGTTTAGAAGCGTTCTTAAATAGTGTTCCAATTTCTGCAGAAGCAAAACATTATGCTAAAAAAGTTTTACTTAGTTTAATTAATGCGGAGGCAAGTGTTCATGGAAAAAATATTGAGGCTCTTCATTTACATGAATTAAGTTCCATCGATACATTATTAGATATTACCGGCGTGGCTTTAACATTAGATGATTTGAACCTATTTGAAAATGAGGTTCAAATTTATTGTAGTACCCTTCCCTTAGGAGGAGGAATTGTAAAAACAGCTCATGGCATGCTACCCGTTCCGGCACCAGCCACGGTTAAAATTATAGAAAATTCGGGATTAAGGGTTGAAGGAGGCCCCATTGATTCAGAACTCGTGACTCCTACAGGAGCGGCCTTGCTTGCAAATTTAAAACCAAAATTTAAAGACCACCTTCCCCGCATGAGAATTGAAAAAATAGGTCAAGGGTGTGGTCAAAAGAAATTTCAAGAATTTTTAAACGTTCTACGTTTATATCACGGGATCATGGAAAAATCTAACTTAGAACACCCCGAATTCGCACGATTGAAAAATTACATTGAAGAAATCGCTGAATTAGAAACCGATGTTGATGATATAACCGGTGAAATTCTTGGAAATTTCATCAAGATAATGGAAAAAGAAAACATTCTGGATATTCAAGTAATTCCTGCCTTGACTAAAAAAAATAGACCTTCTCACGTGATAAAAATATTATGCAAGCCCGATAATGTCTTCGATATAATAGAAAAAATGATAGAAGAATTAGGTACACTAGGAGTTAGGTTTCACATAATTGAGAGAGTTTGCATTGATAGAACAATAAGACCCTACAATATCCTGATTAATGAAACTCAGTTTCAAGTTAGGCATAAAATTTCATTTGTAGAAACCAAGAATGGAAAGAAAACCATTAACATGAAGCCTGAATATGAAGATTTAAAAAAGATAAGCAACACGACAAAAATACCAATTAAAAAACTCCAACGATTGTTGAGTAGACAAGTATCTGATGAAGATTTTTTAAACGAGCCATAAACGGGGAATAAAAAAACTCATTTTTTAAGAAATTTCTTTTATTTTTATTATACCACCATGCTAAGTTTTAATTATTCCCTTAAAAAATCATTTAAAATGATATATAAATGAAATACTTCCCTACCCCATTAAATGAGGTAAATAATTGGATAACATTAAAAAATTATTAATTAAGAAAATTTTAAAATAAAAGCAAGGAAATGAGATGAGTAAAATGGAAAAGAAGTAAGGTAATTTAGAAATCCTTAATATTAAATTTACTCAAATAATACTCATCTTCGATGATTTCCTTGGAGAACGATTTTAAACGCTTGATTTCTTTAGCAATTTCTTTAGCTTTCCTCAATTTACCTATTTCCTTAAAAAGCTTCTCTGCATCAGTATACGCCCGTATACATTCGCTATAGTTTCCGGAGATTTCTAAATCTTCAGCTAAAAACACCAGACCCTCCGCTACATCTAGTTTTTTCCCATATTTGTGCTGAATCTTTAATGCCTTATAATGATATTTCATGCTTTCCGCATAATTCTTAAAAATGGAATGGATGCGTCCTAAATTCCTCAATACGAGTGCTTCTTGCTCGTATAATCCATTTTCCTGGCAGTAGCGTAGAAGTTTGTTCAAGTATTCAATATATTTAGTTTTGTCGTTTTCATTAGACCGATTAACTGCACTTATCGCTTTTTCAAATGCATCAAGTGCATCTGAAATTTTTTTATCCTTGAAAAAGGATTTTGATTGCTCAAAAAGATCGTTTTTCATAATTGCGACCAATTATGTGACCTCTTTCTTTTTATTTCATTCAAAAAATTAGTAAAAAAGTTTTCGGGATCTAATCTAAATATGATCTCTCTTATTTATAAAATTTTGCTTATTTAATTAAAAATATATTTAATCAAATTTAACAAACTAAAAATTGTTTATAAAATTTCTTTTAAAAAAAAACTTATTATTAGTATTTCAGGGGATACCATGATTTTGTTCATATAATGCATGATAATTTTAAACTTTTATTATTTCGAAAATTAATTCACGTTCTTCATGGAACCGATTTTTACTATATAATTAGAACCAAGACTATTTAAAAAAAAATTAAATTAAGATTAATTATGATCGCTTGATTTTTCAAGGGCTCCTTGGAAAATTTTTAATATACCCAGCCTAAAATTCCCCCAAAAATGATATTCAGGATTATGGCAACGGAATAGATTAATCCAACTGCCGTCAATTTTTTACGAATGGTTTCTAAACTCATTACAATATTTGCTACTGCGGTAAAGATAAAGTATCCTATTAAAAAAATGAGCCATACCCCAGATATGCTCAAATTCCACCAAGGATATTCCCACACTAAAATTCCTGCGATATTTAATATGCATTCAACGACCACGCATAAAGCCGCAAAGAGAATGGCCATAAACCATCGATTTGGTAAGCCAAGAATCTTCTCATCTTTATTAATAGGGAGCATGTAATAGTAAATGATACCCGCAATGAGAAACCAAAAGATGATTTCTATATTCCAGCCTACCATGACCCTGAAAGCAGTAGGACCTGGAGTAGTCCAGAACGCTGAATGTTGTGTCGCAGCAAATACGATTCCATTCCATGTTTCATTAATAAAGTCCATACCGAAAATTGTCAAGCCGGCAAAAATGGGATCCCAATTTCCTGATTTTTTAGCTTTTGTAGCCTCAACATTATAGATATAAAGCACGATGGCAAGAAAGGGGATAACATACCATTCTAGAGTGGAGAGGTCTCTTAAGCCTTGGAGAGCTTGACTTGAAGCTTCTGTAATTAATAACATTTAATTTCACACCTTTTATGAATATATAGATATTTGAAATATAATTATTAAGTAAATATCTAATAAATTCCTATTAAAGCTTTAGAATTGAGCAAAAATAAAGTGGATTTTTTAAAATTAAAATCAAATTGTACCAGATTTTTTTCTATCCACGGTAAAAGAAAGATATAAGAAATTTATCAACTACATTTTTCCTGTGAATGGCAATCGCTAATAATTAATTGAATTCAGCTTCAATTTCTTGGGCGATATTGATAATAAATTTTAATTCATCTAAATTTTCATCCAACATGGATTTTAAAAGATATATTTTTAATTGTTTGAGTTTTTCAATTGTTTTTGTAAACTTAAACGTTAATTTGTTTTGGAGTTGGTCCAATTTATTATATAACGTTTTCGCATATGACATATCAAAATATTTTAAGTTATTAATGATATTTTTAAATTCTGCTAAATAAACAAATTTATTCATTTCTTTTAGCATTTCTCTTCCTAATTCGTTTAAATGATAGATATTATCAATCAATCCCGTTTCCATGCTGTATTCTAACTCTTTTTTATAGGATGAGAAGAGCGTGTTAAAATATTCATTCATGATTTTTTTCATAGCTTGAATGTTTATTCTATGATTCATTAAGAATGTTACAGTTAATTTTTCATATTTATAGGTCTGTAATTTAATATTAGCCCCATCTAAAGTTAAGCTTGTTAAATTTTCAATATTGATTTCCCGTGAAAAATGTTCTAATGCACTTACCATCATGGGAATTAAATCCTTGTCAAATTTTCCCAGGTTTTGGATTTTTAAAAAATCTTCAATTGCACCATCATATATTTCAAACACCAATAAAGATTTCCCCGCTTTATCTGCAACGAAACATCCAATAAAGGAAGGAATCTTAGTGTTATCCGTGAGATCTTCTGGTTGAGCGTGCCGGATTTGATGCGATTCCTCAATGATTCCTGGGTTGCCATGAATATCCTCCCTATATTGAATATACTTATTAGTATTTGTGTCTTTTTGTTGATATTGATTCCATATCTCTTTTCCTTTTAGCGTTAGAGAATACAAGGAATTTTCAAATAATCTTTCTTTCTTAATTATTTCTTCTTTCTCAAGTTCTTTTAATCTATTTTTCAATTCAACGGGAGGATAATGAGATAACTTTTTCATGATATCTTTTCGAGTGATTATTACTTTTTGATTGATAATTTTTAGCAAGTCAAAATAAACATCACTACGTAGATCTTTTTCATCAAGAATTTTCATTAGTTGGTCTCCCCTCTTCTATTAACTATAAGATTTTAAATAAAGTATTAAAATGTTTTTAAGAATTTACTCGATCATGCATTCTACTTTAAGAAAAAACAAGTTATATTTAAAATTATGCATTTTAAAAAAAATTACCACCGATAACACGAAAAAAAAAATCAAATGAAGAAGGAAAAAATTTTGAATGTTTTGAAAATGTAAAATTTTTCTTTAAAAACATGCAGGAAGTTAATTAAGAATTCAATATAAAGGGAGAAACTCTCTCCTCCATTCCGAGGAAAAAATACGATTATTTTTCCTATTTTCCTATTTTCCTATTTTCCTATTTTATTTGCGATTAAAGCTGCTGAAGCTCCCGCTCCGAATCCATTATCGATATTTACAACCAAGAGTCCGGGCGAGCAAGATTGTAGCATCGTGATTAATGCTCCTTTCCCATCAGCGCCAATCCCATAGCCACTGGATATGGGTACTCCAATGACGGGAACATCAACCAATGCAGAAACCACGCCTGGCAAGGTACCCTCCATTCCAGCACACACGATAATGACATGGACTCCTTTTTTAATCATAGTGCTTAAAGGTTTAAATAAACGATGGATTCCGGCTATTCCGATATCATAGCTGGTTAATACCCTGCAACCCATGATTTTAGCGATGGTTTTTGCCTCTTCTGCAACCGGGATATCTGAACTTCCCGCCGTAATGATTCCAATTATCCCCTTTTTTTCCGGAAATGAAAAAGTTTTAGTTTTAATAACCATGGTCTTGGCAAGATCATTGATTTCCATTTCCAAATCAGTTTTTCCGGAAAAGGTTTCCATGAGATATTGTTTTTGTTCTTCATTATAACGGGAAATCACGGCAAATTGTTTTTTTTCGAGGAAAGATTTTACGATATTTATTAAAATGTTCTTTTCTTTATTCTTAGCATATATAACTTCGGGAATACCCGTTCTCACGTGCCGATTAACATCCAATTTAGCAAGATCGCCCACTTCTTCGATGAAATTCGCTTTTAATAATTTTTCAGCCTCTTCAACCGAAATTTTTTGGTTTTTCAATAATTCTAAAGTTTCTTTTATACCATTCATCATCGATCAATTTCCATAAGGATTGAATTGTTTTATCATTTCTTCTAATTTTCTCTCATCCGTTTCTCCTGTAAAATTCGAAAGGTAGCTTTCAATTCCAAAATAATCTTGAGTGAAAGATTTTTCTCCTTTTAATAGATTTGGTTTGAAAATATCGCCATTTAAATTAGGAGGAGGGCCATGAGAGAAGGAGGATTTCCATTGCTCATCATTAAATTTTAAAGTAGTCCAGTCTTTTTCCTTTAAAACAATCCCAGTATGACATTTCCAAGAAGGATCAGAATGGATTTCCATGACTTCATTATCTTCAAATTGAATTTGGCCAAACACGTTTATTGCGCCTTTGTATCCATCAAAATTATACGCTTCTACGGAAAGAATGTTCTCACCCTTTTTAAGATATGGGGTTATATCAAAAACTTTAACGCGATTTATTATAGGCAAAATAGACATCGAATATCTTGATAAAACTTGCCCTATAAAATGTCCATTCACGTGAACTTTCATATAATTATGAGCGATGCATTGAATCATGGCTTTTTTAATTGGTTTATCCGTAGAGAATTTTTTCCGGAAATACCGAGGATGCAAGGGGTGCTGTTTTTCCGTTGTCCAAATCCATTCTGATTCCAAGTATGGATTTACAAAATAGATGCCGTTCTTGATTTGCGTGACTTTTTCCTCATATGTCCTAATTAGAAAATCAAATAGATCTAGGATATTATCCAAGCATGGACGTTTAGCTGCTCTCAGCCATAACCTCTCATAATCGTGCCTTATTTGAATGAGTTCTTCTTTTATTTTATTTAAATTGAAAATTAAAATATCGAGTTCTTCTTCTTGAATATATAATTCATTCAACAGTTCGGAAGTTTTTACCGAAAGATCTATCTTCTTTTCTAAAAAAAGCGCTAATCTAGCACTAAATTGAAGGTATTCAAAATGATTTTTTTCTAATAAGAGTCGTGGTTGAAGTTTTTTTTGTATTTCCAAACATTCTCTTGCTACTTGCCCGAGCTTTTTATAATTCTCGAATAAGGGCGCAATTTTTTTTACTGGAAATGGATGCTTGAAAAAATAAGTAAAAAAAAGAGGGGGAAACGAAATGGAAAGTCTATAATATAGATGAACGCTATTGCTTAGTTTCTTGAACATCTCATGGTATAATTCTATATCCTCCTTCAAAAAGCCATGGAAAAGAAACCCATGATCCTTGATAAATTGATCATAATTAAACTCGTTCACGTTCCACGCTATAGAATTTGATAAAATGCCTCCAAAAATTTCATTTTCTCTTAAAGAATAATATCGCATATCCCCCCAAGTAGAATTTATAACACCTAAACACCCTTCGTTGCGATATCGAAAAGCATTTTTAATGAAATTAATGATATTTTTACTTGCATTTTTATTGTCGGGAAAATGTCGTTGCCAATTTAACATGGAAGGACTTACAATAACTTTATAGCCCGCATCTAATAATTTTTTTAAATCAGGGAAACTCTTTTTGGGAGAATAATCCCAATACATGAGGATAATGTCTTTTCTTAATCCTTGTAAGATTTCTTCATTTTTTCGAACAAAATCATCATACATGATAACGTATTCGTTTCCATGCTTTTTCGCAATGGCATGTAGCTTTTCATAATACTCTATTAAAGCCTTGTTCTTCCCTATTTTTTCTATTAAATCTTTTGAACGATATTTTCCCACATCAAAGCTCTCATCACAGCCCATATGAAAATATTTTGTGGAAAAACATTTGCTCATTTCAGAGATATAATCCTCTACAAAATCTAACACGCGAGGATTGGAAATATCAAAGGAATGGGCACCTGGAAATTCTCCTAAATCTTGATAAGTCTCGTGTTGTAAAATATTGTCCACGTGTCCTAAACATTCGAAAATGGGGACGAGTTCAATGAATCGTTCCTTGGCAAAAGCATCCAGCTCTTTAATTTCTTCATGAGTCAAGGCGCCTCGATTTTTTCCAATTTCAGGATGTTTTTGATGAGTGAACATATCTTCCATGTAGAGACAATAGAAATTCATTTTATAATGACTCATAATTTTCAAATATCTCTTGGCATTTTCTAAGGTGAAAACTTGTCCTCGGGCAATATCTTGTGCTATTCCTCGTATTTTAAGGTCCGGAACATCTTTAATTGAAATTTGGGGAATGATGATCTCATTTCTCTTGAAATTACTTCTGAATTCATCTTTACCGTGGGTTTGGATGATTGAATTTTTTAATATTTGAATGAATGTTTGAAGTCCATGAAATACCGCTTTTTCGGAGGTTCCCTCAATTAGTACCAGGTGGTTTTTTACTTCAAGATTATAGCACTCTTCATCGTGGGGATCTAAAAATTCAGACTCTTTTATTCCCTCAATACGAGTATTTAGTTCCTCCGGTAATTTAGCTGCATTTATCTTAAATTCTTTCATTTCCATTAAAAAATCATTTAATTCGTTTAAAAAGAGTCCTGGATTCTCCAAATTAAGATCATGAAAGAAAGAATTCGCCGTGAGGAGAAAATTGTTTTTATTATCTCTTGAATACTCCATTCTTTTTGGCCTAGGAAGTAATACTAACTCATGACCGAGAGATTGTTCGACATGAGTAAGATTGGATATGATCATGGTTTTCATTTTTAAAATAACCGCTCCATGGTTTCATGAATTTAAAATTATAATCTTTATTAATTCTTTTTGTAATATAACAAGGAATTCACCATTATTTTAAGAATTTACCCAATTCAAGAGATTAAAGCGAGAGAAATGCAAAAGGGACAGCAATCCCATGAAAAAATCACTTTTAAAAAAAAATAATAAGAAGTCTAAATTCTTTTAATTTGAATCTAATTAAATTAGAATCAATAATCATAAATTAACGTGAGGAAAATCATGTTTGAATATACGTCTTATAAAGATGTCGATTTAAAAGGAAAAAAAGTATTGATTCGTCCCGATATAAATTCAAATATCGATGTCGAGAATAATAGGATAAGAGAATCTCCCCGCATTCATGCCTTAATTCCCGCTTTAAATGAACTAAAAGATTGCGCGGTCGTTGTCATGGGACATCAATCAAGACCAGGCAAAAAAGATTTTACCTCATTCGAACTCCACGCCGAAGAAATAAGAAAATTACTTGATCGCCCCGTCAAATACGTGGATGATATTTTCGGAGAAAAAGCCGTTAATGCCATTAAAGAATTAAAAGTGGGAGAAGTATTAGTTCTCGATAACGTCCGTAAATGGGAAACGGAAAATAAATCATTTAAAGATTTCTCAGAAGCAGAAAAAACGGAAATGATACAAACATTAGCCCCTCTTTTTGATTATATCATTGCGGATGCTTTTGGTGCCGCCCATCGAGCGCAACCTTCCATTATTGGATGGCCAAAAATGCTGGCTGGACCCACCATAATAAAAGAATTTGAAGTCATGTCCAAAATTTTAGAAAATCCTGAACGTCCCATGACCATGCTCATTGGAGGAGCAAAAGCCATCGACAAGTATAAGGCCATGAAATATAATTTCGAAAACGGAAAATTAGACCACGCCTTATGCTCTGGCCTCACGGCCATTTTAATCATGGAAGCCATTGGAATCAAAACAGGAGAACCCAATAGAAAATCAATTGCTAAAGATTTGGAAAAAGCTCGCGACGATATTAAAGCCACCTACGAAAAATTCAAGGATAAAATCATATTACCCAAAGATTTAGTCATTGAAGAAAATGGAAATAGAAAAGTAATTGGACTTGATGAGCTCGAAAAATATAACGCTGTTACCGGCGATATCGGCCCTGAAACTATAAAAACTTTCGAAGAATACATCATGAATTCCAAAACCATTATCGCTAATGGCCCCCCCGGCATCTTTGAAAAAGAGGTGTTCAGAGAAGGCACGTTTAAAATGGCAAAAGTCATGGCAAGGGCCACTCAAGAAAAAGGAGCTCTCACGGTAATAGGAGGTGGCGAAATGGGTACCGCTGCAGAAATGTCAGGCGATGCCGATAAAGTTTCTTTCATCTCTACGGGAGGAGGTGCAATGCTAGAAATCCTCTCGGGAAATGAAGTGCCGCTCGTAAAAGCATTAAGAGAAAAACGACCCTAAATCAATCTACCATTAAATAATTTTATTTTTTTCTTTAAATTAATGTAATGACCTCTTAAGTTAAGAGTTGAATGATTTTTTAATCATAAAATATTTATCTTTTCAAGATATTCATTACATACTAGCGCCCTAAGAATTTCATTGGATTTTAAAAGGGCCGATGGTCTAGTTTGGTATGACGTCCGCTTGACGTGTCGGAAGATCTTGGCTCTAATCCGTTGAGGCGGCTCAAAATGCGGAAGGTCGGGAGTTCGAATCTCCCTCGGCCCATTTCTCAAAATTAAAAAAAATTCGAACAAGTAATCATGCCCATCCGAATACCTTGGACATCCAAGGAGTCAAGAGAATACTTGGGAATTGCATTGATGTTATTGGGGCTCTGTGGACTCATTCAAGTATTCATTATCTTCATTGCCCAATATTTTTTGAGCATAGGGAATTATCTCGTGGTTATTTTAGTACCGATTGGAGTATCCGTCGCTCTCTTTTATTCTTCCTTGATTATTTTTGAAAGTTTTGCACAGGTGGAAAGAAGAAAGAAATTAAAAGACCGATACCGCACGGAGAGGAGATCCGGGACTTTTGCCATGAAACTTTTATTTTATCCCATTACCCGTCCCTTGTTGGTACTTCTTTCTATATTCTTGCCTACTTTTTTCATAACGCATG
Organism: Promethearchaeota archaeon; assembly: GCA_029838195.1. Taxonomy (GTDB): domain Archaea; phylum Asgardarchaeota; class Lokiarchaeia; order Sigyniarchaeales; family SOKP01; genus JALGVJ01. The sequence goes on along the minus strand of JALGVJ010000003.1, from coordinate 84,561 downwards.
CCATTTGTATTCTTTTTTTAGATAATGTCTTTTCATTCGTGATTGCAGAGAATCTTTCGGCTATTACATGCTTGCTTCTTGCGAATTTATTGGAAAAATCATATGCCAAGGTGAAAAGAGTGTGAGGCAGAGAAACTTTTCCTACGAGATGGTAAGGTATTTGAGCATGTTTATATTTGAACCAAAAAGATTTCATTAAATCGTGTAGATTTAAATATTAAAATGATTTTTAATTATTTAATTATATTGCATAACAATTGAGAATAGTTAGTAGAGATTATTAAAAATGCGCGTACAAATTCGTTGTCCTTCTTGTTCAAAGCAAGGGAAAATTGACGTATCGGAAGAAAGTCTTAAAAACGTATCCCGGGGTTTGCTCGCTGTTAATATAGCTAAAGGGATCGTGTGCGAGCATTCATTCGTTGCTTATATTGATAAAAACATGCAGGTACGGGATTATTTTATTGCTGACTTTCAAATTGAACTTCCTTCAATCGAGCCTATTGCTGAAGAGGTCAAGCGCAAAATTCCACCGAAAGATCAGTTGGACGTGGATCTCATTAAAATGAACATGACTCCTTCCTTCCTTTTACCTTTGATCCGCATGATCTTCATGAAAAAAAATCTAGTGATTGTTTTAGAGGACTTATTCATTAAAAAACATCTCCAAGCGTTTCATGAGTTTATAACGGAAGATAATTTCGAATTCAATTTTACCTATGTTAGCGAGAACGACTATCGGCAAAAAAAAGATGAATTCAAGGGAAGATATATCTTGAAAGGAAAGGATGTTTTTAATGATAAGGGAGAGTTAATTGATACAAATAAATGGAGCATGGAACGTCGAATGGTTCAAAAATTCTATGAAGAAACCGATCCGGACACGTGTCTCATCATCCTTAAAAATGAAATCAAGAAAATCCATGAACTTACTAAAAGCTTGATCGATTTCATTGACAACACCAAGAATAAAGATACTCTCAATTCGAAGAAGATGATCGATTACTTGAACGCAACTTTCAAAGAAAAGATTTCGGTCTCCTTTTTAGAATTTTTACTCGATATAATTGAAAATTATTTTGAAAAAGAAATTCCTAAAAAATCGAGAGTGTCAAATTTCCTTGGCTTTCTCTAATGGGCAGGCCTATTCTTATTATTTTTTTCTCTTTATCAGATTTACATGTTATTTGCGCCTGAATTTTACGCTCTTTTCCCAATCATTTGAATAAATGAGCTCTAAAGATTAAAAATACCTTCATAAGGGAACCTTCCTTTACTTTGGGAAGTTCAGGAAAAATTAGTAAGAAAAACGAAAAAAATGCGCCCTCCGGGGTTTTCACCGATGTTTGAAAAAAGCCTCCGGAATTGAACCCGGGTCGCCAGGTTGGCAACCTGGCATACTAACCATTCCATGATCAGCGAGGAGCTCGCTAATCACTATACTAAGAGCGCATTTTTTTACAACATGATCATTAAACGAAGGAAAAAAGATAAAATTTATCCTCTTGGAAGGCGAGAAGAATAGCGAGAAAAATAGAACCCATTTCAAATAAGGTGTATAATAAAATGGAATTATAATTTAAGGAAGAGTTTTTCATGAGTACTTATTAATGGTAAAACTTGATGAAAAGGTGAGAATGATTTTTCATGAAAACTATTCTTCATGGATTAGATGGGAGTATTGTTTTAATTCATGGGTTTCCGTGAATTTTTTTAACTCCTCGAAGGTGCTTGGAATTCCTTCTCTCACACCTAATTCTTGGCATTCCATAGCCGACATTGCAGAGGCAAATTGAGCTATTTTTTTAAGGGGGTAGCCATTTAGCGTGGAGATAATGATGCCGCTCATAAAAGCATCCCCCGCTCCTGTGGTATCTTGCACTTCCACTTCATACACGCCGCTTCGGATGGTTTCCTCTCCATTGGAAAGATAAGATCCATTCGAACCATCGGTAATTGAAACTAATTGAGATCCCAGGTTTAACACGTGATTTATAATATCATGATATTCTTTTTCCCCGGTAAATTCACGGGCTTCTTCTAGATTAAATGATACTACATCGGATTTAGAAATTAGCGTGCGGGCCCATTTTGGATTATTTTTAATGATGGATATGCTGGGAGCCGCATAGACTTTGCTACCATATTTTTTAGTAAGAGAGATGGCTTTATCAATTGCTTTACACCCATTTTCTGACGTGAGAGAGGTCCAGGCAAAAGCTTTTATATCGGCAAACAATTCGTCCTTGATATCGGAGGGTTGGAGTAAATTATTTGCCCCTTTATAGGCTAAAATGCTGCGATCTTTCCCCCATTCTGATTTTAAAATGACAGAAAAAGCAGTTTTTTCATTCTCTACTTGTTTGACTTGTGAGAGATCGACCCTTCTTTTTTTCATGTCTTCAAGGCAGATTTGAGCGGAAAAATCCTTACCAAGCACGCCGATATATGCACTTTTTAATCCGAGCATGGCACAATTACAAGCGATATTTGCGCCCGACCCTCCCGGTATGAAAGTAATTTTTTCCAAGTTAAGTTTTTGGCTATATTCTATTGCCGTGTATTTTTTGGTGATATTTTTCTCGAATAATTCAAAGCGCAAGATATCGCTCACTTTAATGATGCAATCAAGCGTGCAGCTTCCTATGGCGACAACCTCGAATGTCATGCCTTTTTCTCCAATTTATCTATTAAATGAGTGAATACGGGGCATTAAAACAAATAATAATTAATTTAAAAAAATTCTGGTCTTTAACCCAGTTGCGCATGGTATCTTTATTGTAAGCAAAAACATAATAAGTTTCTAATCTCTTGACTTCAAGCGGTTTAATTCTTTTTCCAAATCAGCTATCTTTTCATCGCCTTTTACTGTTGGAAGGGCAGTTCCCATTTCCACGCCGATTTCCGCATCAATTTCACCCAAAACCTCGTCCACATCACTATCCGTAACTGCCGTGTCCAAAGTAATCTCGTCCATGCCTTCACTAGCGATATCAGTAGTGATCGCAAAATCTTCCATGTCCACCTGGACATTTTTCATGATTTCCGTGAGTTGAGGGAGAGATAAGCTTGCTTTTAATCGAGCTAAGGATTGGGCGATACCCCCCATGATTTGGGAGACATCACTAATGGCGTTTGCTTGTTCTAGCTTGAATTGAAGTCCTTCGAGGTTAGTTCTAAATACTTCAATGGCTCTGGCCTGTTTTTTGACTTGCAGGTAATTACGGGCATGGAATTTAGAGCCTTCTAGATCTCCTTCTCGCCGTAATCGGACGGCTTTATCTCTTGCAAGTTTTGCGCTCATTTCGAGTTTTTTTGCTTGCCGAGCCAATCGCTTGTTGAACACTTTTAACTTGATGGCGGCGGAACGGACGGAATCGGTTTTTCCTCTACCTCCAGAGAGCCAATTGCTTAAATCTTTTAAAAATCCTATATCTCATCACCATTATTGTAAAGGTTATTTTTAATATGCACGTGTAAAAAATATTTCATGACTCTATTAAAAATATAAAGTATTTTATTAAAATATATTTATAGAAAAGAAGAAATTTAAGATATTTAATTTTAATGAGTCCGATTTTCATGTGAGAAAGGAGGGTTTTGGGGAGATAAATTTGAAATAGAGTTTGATCTTAGTAAAGTATAACTTTCTTGACATGAATATTTCAAAAAATAGGTATAAATATCAAGATTTTCTTATTTAAAATAAGTAGAAGTATGGAATGGAAAAAATCAAATTGAGGGTTAAAAATGAGCAGTTCTGACTCTAGATTGTTGTTATATGCCAAGCAGGAGGCAAATGCAGCGGTGGCTTTGGATGCAAAAGGACAGTATAGGGAAGCAATGAATAAATATTTCCGTGCTGCCGAGATCCTCATAGAATTCACCAAATATAATAAGAATCCCATCATGAGAAAGCGTTGTGAGGCTACTATACAAGAATACTTGGAACGTGCCAAGCAGATTAAAATGAAACTGAGTGGTCCGAAAGCCAGGCATTCCGGTACGGCGGCGGCTTCCGGTAAGGCGGAAGATGATAAATTAGCTACGGATGAGGGCATGTATTCAGAGGAACAGCAAGAAATCATTAACATGATTTCTGGTACGATTCTCACTGAATCACCCAACGTCCGATGGAATGATATTGCGGGGTTAGAAAACGTGAAGCAAAATTTGCGAGAAGCCATCGTATTGCCCATCATCCGACCAGAATTATTTATCGGTGCAAGAAAGCCATGGTCCGGTATTTTATTATTTGGTCCTCCCGGTTGTGGAAAAACACTGTTAGCAAAAGCCGCAGCAACGGAATGTAAAGCGACCTTTTTCAGCGTGTCATCTGCAGATTTATTAAGCAAGTGGTTAGGAGAGAGTGAGAAATTAATAAGTGCCCTATTTAGAGTGGCGAAAATCAAAGCCCCTAGCTTGATTTTTATTGATGAGATTGACTCTATTGCGACCAAGAGAGGTACGGGATCCGAAAGTGGGGGAGAGAGGAGGGTAAAAACCCAATTACTTAGTGAAATTCAAGGAGTAAAATCGACTGCGGAGAAAGTGTTGTTGACATTAGGGGCCACTAATCGTCCATGGGATATAGATAATGCCATGCTAAGTAGATTTCAGAAAAAAGTATACGTTCCTCTTCCTGATTTAGAAGCCAGAGCCGCTATTTTTAGAATTCATACGGCTGGCGTTAACATGGCGTTAACTGACGATGATTTTATAGAATTAGCCGTCAGATCAGAGGGATACAGCGGACGAGATATTTCAAACGTGTGTAGAGAAGTAATAATGATTCCCATTCGAGAATTAGACATGAAAGGGCTTTTAGAAGATTCGAGTAAGGAAATTAAGGTAAGGGATTTAGTTTTAGAAGATTTCTTGAACACCATGAAAAAAGTAAAGCCCATGACCACCAAGAAGGATTTAGAAGAATATGAAAAATGGGCTGAAGAGTTTGGCGAGCAATAACTGAATTTGAAAGAAATCATGTTAAAAAAAGGAATGAAAAATGGAAAGGCAAAAAAAACAAATTAAGGTAATTTCTAAAGATTTAAGGGAAAAAACTGAGAATGAAATTGCTCGATTGCGGGAAGAACTTGCTCGCTTGAAAGCCCTTAAAAGGCAAAAAGAATTATTAAAGCAACAGGAGTCTCGAGATGAAATTTCTCCGAAAGAGAGCAGCTCAGGGGGCTATGAAGAAATTGAGGGGCGTTTAAAGAAAATTGAAAACGTGTTAAGCGGGCAGTTAGTTCTGGAGGATCAAAAGACTTATGAACCGCATACGGATTTCGTGGAATCTGAGTTAAATGCATTAGAAAAAGAAATTATTGGAGAGACCGGGTTAATAGAAAAAGAATTAGAACCCTATGAGTTTTTAAAAAGAGATTATCCGTGGTTGGAAGAGCCGAGATATGAATTCATGTACTCCATTCCAAACAAGAAGAAAAATCCCAATGATTATCAGTCATGGCGAGAAGAATGGGCAAAGGTATTATTTGATTATTCAAGATACGCAGTTCTTCATATTTTATATTTGAAACAGCTTTATGCTGAAAAACCATTTTCCAAATTTCAAAATAGAAAGCAAGCGATTGATGAGATTATTGAAGAGTTAATTGACCAGGATCTTGCAAAATGGCTTTCTAAAAAGAGAGATAAAGTTCGAATATATTGGAAGAGTCTCGATTCTTGGGCAGAGGAGATCTACGATTGGGCGCTGGAACTTGGAAAGCTAGAACCCATTTTAATTCATGAAATTCGAGAAGCCAATAAGGAGTTTAGCACGCTTCCCCAAGAAGATATCAATGAAATCTTTAAAATGCTGGCAAAAAACAAGAAAGCAGTAATTATCAAGCTTGCGAGTGGCCGTCAAGCTTTAAAAATAGAAATTGATTAAGAAAAAGACTCTTTTCAAAAACTAAATAGAGGGAAAATACCATTGTTTTCCTTTTATAATGTGGTCTCTGAATTTCGCAAGTCCACTATTTTCCAATGATTGAAGCGTCCGTAAAGCCCTATCTTGCGACCAGTTTAAAGTTGAACATACCTCTTCTAAAGATAAATAACCTTTTTCTCTTGCTAATTCTATTACCTTGACTTCATCGCTCGTGTATTGAATTGGAAAGAATTGCACCATGATTACTCCTGATTCCAATTTTTTCACGTCTTCGATTACTTTATTCTTTTTTAAGGTATTCATTGCTTTAATCACATCCTTGATGTCTAAGATCCCTTTTAGAGGGCCAGTATTCACCAAATCATAAACTTCTGATATGGGAATGAGGCCAACTCCTATTTCTTCTTTCCGCAATAAAACTCTCTGATAGGCCAGCATTCCTAATTTTTCATGATCAATGCGAGAAAACCGTCCAATGACATCTTCTTCTTTAAGTTGTTCCGTAATAATTCTTGAAGAAGGAATATTATATTTTTCTTGTAGATATTTAACCTCCTCCTTCAATTCTGGGGTAAGAGCAAGAAGGACTCCATGCTTTTTAGCAAGTTCAGCCAGCCGCTCTTTTGTTAAATTTTCCACTCTAGCTTTGGATTGAATCTCTTTTATTTTTAACTCAGCAGCTTTTTTTCGCATGGCTTCTTTGAAATCAATTTCATCATCAATTTTTTTTAAGCCCATGGTTCATATCTCAAATTTTTTTATTATTTCATGTAGTATTAATATAAAAATTCATGTATTTAATTTTAAATCATGGTGGAGTATTTGACTAGCACCTTTCGACCTCTTAATAAAATTGAGGCAGAAATACTAAATACCTCCAGTTCCAATATCATTGATGATATTGTATCAACGATTTCAAATCTTGGGTATAAGATATATTTTTCTCTATCTCCTCTTAGAACCGAGAAAAATTCCCCTCGAGTTTATTTAGTTCCGCATGATTTAGTAGCCAAAGTAGAAGATTTTCGTAAAAAAAGCGAAATAATTTCTTCCGGAATTTATTTTGGATTTATTAATAAGGGTAAATTTTTCATGAGCTTAGAGGGAATGGAATTCTTGTATCAGCGTCAGCTATTCGGACATTTAAACAAGATAATAGTTACCGAAAACGGAGAAAAATCGATTTTATATGGGAATCCCATTAAAAAAGGCATGATTCTGGAACTTCAATATTCCAAAATGAAAACTAAAATAGCCTTGGTCTTAAATGAAAACGATGAATTGTTAGCAATGGCACGCTTAAAGAAAGATCACGCATCTTTCATGGTTGCGAATAAAGATGAAATCGTGGCTTTAAATCTAATTGATAAAGGCTATTATATTCGACGAGAAAAGTAGAATGCGACCTTAATTTAATATTTTTCGTTCATGACCTCCTCCTAATTAAGCAAATAAAAAAACCAATCGTATCATGAACATGGGGATAAAAACGTTGAGCATGTTTTAAATCCGGTAAAAGTGTTTCTCCATAGACGCTTGTCAATCCTTCTACCCCGTATTGCTTGGAAATTTTTTCAATTTTAAAATTTGGTTGATTTTTTAATATCGCATTAATGACAAGTTCATTTTCTTCGGGAGCAATGGAACACGTGCTATATATTAAGTGCCCTCCCTTCTTTAAGCAGGATAGCCCTTCTTTTAATAATGTTTTCTGAATAGTGTTCATTTTTTTAAGATGACTCATTTTTTTACTCTTTTTTCGAGTTTTGTCAATTCTAATTAACCCTTCTCCCGTACAAGGTGCATCCAGTAAGATCTTATCAGCCATAACATTTAATTTTGATAATAGGATGGAATCTTGATGAAGAATCATGGCATTGGTGACTCCCAATCGTCTAATATTCATTTCAAGGGAAAGAATTCTCTTTCTATTACGATCTATCAAAATTAAAGTTCCTTGATTATTCATTAATTGAGCAAGGTGAGTTCCTTTTCCTCCTGGCGCTGCCGCCATATCAATCACGAGTTGATTGGGTCGTGGATTTAAAATTAAGGATGGAAGCATCGATGTTACATTTTGAATGTAATAATAACCCTTTAAATATTCATGAGTAGAGCCTAAATTAAGGGTTTCTTTTTTTACTTTAAATGCATGGGATATCCATTCAACCCTTTCCAATTGAAACCCTTTTTTTTCCAGTCTTGTTTTTAATTGCTCTGGTGTTATTTTTAAGGTATTTACACGGATGGATGGCGTGAGAGGCGTTTCATTAGCTTCAAGTAATTTTAAAGTATCATGCTCCCCTAAAAAATCGATGTATCTTTTAATCATATACTCTAAATACCCATATTTCTTAACCAACTCTCGTAGATTAATGATAATTTCCCTTTATCCTAATGTTTTTTGAAACTAAAGTATTTTTTATATTTATTAATCTTACATACTTATTATAAAAAATTAAAATAAGAGTACATGCCCCTTGATTGAAGCAGAGATAAAAGTGAAAATCTCAGATCCAGAAGAAATGAAAAATAAATTTCGGAATTTCCATGGCAAACATGTTCTCACGCTTTATCATGAAGATACTTATTTTAACATGCCTTTAAAGCTAAGGGATTTTAGAAAAACCGATGAGGCTCTAAGAATTCGCAAGTCAATGGAATTTGATCCCTCTAATGAGGGTAAAAGCACCCCAAAAATTAATTTTTTCATTACTTACAAAGGAAGAAAAATAGACTCTACGACCAAAACAAGAAATGAATGGGAAACCCAAGTACAAGATGGAGAAATCATGAAAACCATTCTTAAATCATTAGGTTTTCGAGAGATTTTCACGGTAAAAAAAGAACGAGAATTCTATGAATTCATTTTTAACGGAGAAAAAATTGAGGTTTTAATTGATTATATTCCAATTTTAAAGGAACATTTTATTGAAGTTGAAATGTTAGTGGAAAACGAACAAGAATTAGAAAAAGCACGTACCATGCTTTTTAATTTCTTAGCTCAATTTGGGATTAAAGAACACCAATCCATTCGAAAATCATATCTCGAATTGATTGCTGAAAGATTAAAGAAGCGTTAAACTGAAACGTGAAATTCACTATCTACATTAAAGAACCCTTTTTAAATTAAACAACTTAAGTTTTGTGTTTTTTTATTGTTTGTTTGTTTGATCTTTTATTTCCTTCTTTTAATGCTTTTCTATTTCATAAAAAAGAGGGACGTGAGCATCATGCGGATTCGAACATCAACAATAATTGCCTTCATTCATGAGCTGACGCATTATCAATCCGGAACCCCTACTCAAGCACCCTTCGCACTCTTTGAAATACTAATTTTAATGGCTTCAATCCCTCTAATTCTTTATTTTTCTGCTTTTCTTGCTATACTATTATTTCATGATTTAACTCCCAAAAATTAAGCTAAGAACAAAAAAATATTAAAAATACATGGTCTCTTACTTGAAAAAAAATCCATGCCTCTTTATAATGTAAACAAGAAGCTTGGTTCTTTAATTAGAGCCCCATTTCCCTTATTTTAATTTCACAATAATTTAATTTAGAAGGAGTAAGTGTATACCATTTCCAAAATACTGCAATTCCAATAATCATGTAAATCATGGGAATGATGCCAAAATGAAGCTGGATACCCCATATTGCCTCAGAGGATTGAATAGGCGCCTCTTCATCAAAATTCGTAAGACCATGTATAATCGCAAAAGTAAGAGCTTGAAGAATTAAAGCAAAACGACTAAAAAATTGCATTATCCCATTATAGACTCCTTCTTGTCGTTTTCCAGAAATCACGATAGATTCATTAATAACATCTGCAATGCACGCGCGCATGAGACTCCACATCCCTCCATAGGCAAACCCCCATAAAAATAAGGTAATGAAAAGAGAAATTAAACCAGTAAAAAATGAAAGGGGAAAGGTAAAAATAATCATCATTACAGTCGAAAAAATCAAAACCTTTCGATTATTATTCACTTTATTCGCAAATTTTATCCAAAGGGGAGTTGATACCAAAGAACCAGTGAGAAATGCTATTTGAAGAATTATTTGAGAACTAGAACTGGCGCCTAGCACGTAGCGTACGACATAGGGAATTGAAGCTTGTATACAAAATCCCATGGCACTAAAAAATATATTCAATATAATATAGACTCTAAAGTTTTTATGTTTCAAGGACAGTTTTATGGCTTCCACGAATGATTGATTTTTTTGACTTTCTCTATATTTTTTTAAATAACGCTCAACATTTACTTTATCATCTCTCCAGCCGGGAATGGCTAAACAAAAAAAAACTACATTAAACATTACAACAACAAACGCTTGATATAAAAAAGTTTGCTTAGAACCATATGATATCAGCAAGGGAGGGATAATGCCTCCTAAAGCGACGCCTAAAATGCCAACGGGAGTGATGATACCCGCAGCAATTCTTCTTTCTCTCGCACTGCGAAATTTGTCGGGATATAATGAATAAAAATTTACCCACCATAAAGAATTGAACGTGTCAAATAGGCAAGTAGTAAAAACTAGCCAAATGAAAAGAATTAATGCTCCAGAATCAGGATCCACATCAGGAGGGAAAAAAATTAAAATATAGCTAAAGAGCCAAGGAATGCCTCCGATGAGCATCCAAGGAAATCTGCGACCCCATTTTTGAGTAAATTTAAATGGACGGTCTGTTAGGTACCCACTAAGAGGATCATTGATGGCATTCCATATTGCAAAGATTATATACCCCAAACTGGTAAGCCAAACATTTAATCCTATTTCTACTTCATAAAAATAAAATCCCAGAGCAGAGAAGGCCATTTGAAAAAATTGATTGATGGTAGCTCCAAATCCATATGATACCATGTGTAATTTTGAATGAGTAATCTCGAAATTATCAATTTTCAAGTTATCATTTTCCAATCTTTTTCCCCTTTATGATGTTAATTGTAAATATTGACTCATTTCTACTTGATTCCATTCAAAAATGAGCCATGAGAAAAATCTTCCAATTAAAAAATGTATATTGTGTAATTAATTATATATTTTAAACATTTTAAAAAAAATGTTCATGGGAAAGATAAACAAATAGTCTTTGATTCAAGTCTTTTTAATAATTTAAAAATGCAACTATTAATTAAATTAAAGATTTAGAAATTTAACTTTAACAATAAGGTGGATATAGCATGAGTACTAATAAAATTAAATTAGAAAAGAGAACTGCTATCATCATTCTTTTAATTTCATTAGGAGGAAATATCGCTTGGGCCATAGAAAATCAATTTTTTAATGTCTTTTTATATAATGAAATTGCTCCCGTGCCCATTTATGTTTCACTAATGGTCTCTATTTCAGCCGTAATGTCCACGATTACTGCTATCGTAATGGGTGCGATCTCCGATGTGCGAGGAAAGAGAAGAGCTTTCATGATATTTGGATATATTGGTTGGATCTTCACCACAGCCATATTTCCGTTTGCTGCTTTTTTTAAACCTGTGATTCTTGCAGTGGCCATGGCAATTATTTTTGATTGTATCATGACATATTTTGGGGCAACTGCATATGATGCTGCCTTTACTGCTTACGTCACGGATGTTACCACGTTAGAAAATCGGGGAAAAGCCGTAAGTATTATGGAAGTCACGACTCTCATATCTTTTATGATTATTTACGCTATTACTGGATTTATCGTGTCAGCTGTTGGATATTACCTCTTTTTCATTCTCGCCGGAATTGTCACGGGAGTGTTGGGGCTGCCCGGTGTCTATTTAGCTACAGATTCTGAAGATCTCAAACCATTACAAGTTAGCGTATTTCAACATATTAAGAGCTCGTTCAATAAAGAGATGCTGAGAAATAACAAGAATTATTTCATACTTCTAATTGGAATGGGAGTATTCGCAGTGGGTTTTAACGTATATTTTCCTTTCGTGTTGATTTATCTCCAGCATCACGTGGGATTACCTCTTGAAATAGCTGCATTAGTGGTTTCTATTGCCATATTGGTTTCAATCATTTTGGGTGTTCCTATAGGCATCTTAACCGATAAATTTGGAAGGAAAAAAATAGCCATTCTTTCTCTTATTTGCCAAGCCATATTCTTATGTTTATATGCTTTAGCAAGGGATCTTATTTTCTTGATAATTACGGGCGTTCTATGGGTACTTTTCATGACTTCATGGCGCATTTCCGTTCAAACGTGGATCAAGGATTTATATCCTCCCGAAAAGTATGGTCAATTTAGCGGATATTGTTTGATCTTTGAGGTTCTAATTGGAATGATTTTTGGCCCTCTTATAGGAGGAATAATTTCCATGCAATATGGGAAGCCCATCGTGATAGAAGGAGTAGAGGGAACTGTTCCACCTCCCTTAATATATTTTGTTGGGGCGATCTTTATTCTATTGGCTTTAATACCCGTTATAATAGCGAAAGATTTCAAGTATAAGGAAACCGTTGAATCTAAGTAGAAATGTTAATGTTTATCTTTAGAGAAAATCTTGGAGAACAATAAAGTAAACTATTAAATTATTCTTACTTTACTTTTTTTTTTACCTTACCTTACTTATAAAAATAAATTAATTTCCCTTAACGGTTTCAAAAGATATTTTATGTTTAATGGGTTTAAGAAATTATGACAGAAAAACCTAATATCGTGTTTTTATTAAATGATCATCAAGCATTTTATGGTCATGGAGAAAGCGTGGGTGGTCCGAAAATTCAGAGACCTACGTTCGAAAAACTGGTATCACAAGGCGTTGAATTTCTTCGAGCATATACTTGTTGCCCACTATGTGCTCCCGCTCGGCGTTCCATGTTGACGGGAGTTTTTCCTCACACGCACGGTGTTCTTTCTAATTTTTCCTTTGTTCCTTTTAAATTTAAGACGTATTTAGATATATTAGCAGAGGAAGGATATCATAATTATTATTATGGTAAATGGCATGCGGGCGATGGCACGGCTCACGATCACCATTGTGAAGGCTTTAGTTATCCTGATTATAATAATCCATATACGAAACCCGAATATAAGGACTATTTAAAAAAGAACAATTTGCCCGATTTTCAATTGAAACTTCAGAGAAGTTTCGTACCGCCCTCCTCGAAATTAGGAAAAGAATTACAAGCTAAAATATTAAAGGGTGAGCCTCATTTCCTTAATCGTGCTGCTAGTAATGAAGACACAATCGGAATAATGACAAGTCCTAAAGAAACGCATGAAGCCTTTTTTTTAGCACATTTAGCATGTGAGAAATTGATAGAGATTGCAGAACGAGGCAACCAAGAACCCTTTCACTTGCGGGTAGATTTTTGGGGACCTCACCAACCTTATTATGCAACCCAGGAATATTTAAACCTTTATCCCCCAGAAAAAATACCTGAGCATCCAAGTTTTAGAGATGACTTAAAAAATAAACCTAGACTTTATAAATTTGAGAGAAATTATCCATTGAACAAGAATGGTAAAATAATATTTCCAAATCCTTTACCTTGGTCAGAATGGCAAAAAATTTTAGCATTAAATTATGCCCAACAAACATTGATAGATGAAGCAGCGGGATTAATAATAGATACCTTGGATAAGCTGGGTTTTGAAAAAAACACGTTAATTATTTTAGCGGCAGATCATGGAGATGCAGTAGGATGTCATGGAGGTCATTTTGATAAGGATGCTTACATGCCCGAGGAGATGGTGCGCATTCCACTGGGATTACGGTTTCCAGGCGTCATTCCGGCAGGAAAAAAATCAGATCTTCTCGTGAGTAACTTAGATATTCCTCTAACTATTTTAGATGCAACGGGTTCTTCATTTCCACATAATGTTCATGGGCAGAGCCTATTATCCATGTTCACTGATGATATGAATACTTGGAGAGAAGATTTAATGTGTGAATCGAATGGACATTTTACGATTAATATTGGGAGGATGCTCGTTACAGAACGATATAAATACATTTTTAATGATAAGGACAAGGACGAGTTATATGATTTAAAGGAAGATCCTTTTGAAATGAATAATCTTATTGGAAATAATCATTATGAAATGATATTGAATGATTTAAAACGTCGTTTAGTGGAATGGCGTCAGAAATGTAATGATATTATCACTAGAAAGGAAATAATTCAGGATAGATTGAGATTTGCAAGGGAGCACATGGATGAATCAACTTTACTTGAAAATTAACATCATTTCTTATTTTACCAAATTCAAATAAGCAAACTATTAATTTAATAACTTAAGTCTTGTATTTTTTTATTGCTTGTTTGTTGGATCTTCTATTTCCTCCTTTTAATGCTTCTCTATTTCATGAATAAGAGGGCCTTAAACATCATGCGGATTCGGACATCAACAATAATTGCGTGCCCTAACACGTAAATGGAATGAGCTCATGATTTTAGGAATTTCTTACACAGAATTACCACGAGAGGTCTTGAATTTCCCGCCCTCTTGAACATTACTCGTAGACCCAGATGGTAAAGCGTTCAAACAGGAGAGGCTGGTACGCACGCACTTCTTTTCCCTTGGTATTCAGAAGCGTGTACTTGCCAAAATGGCGTCCAAAACAGCCCATTAATCGATAATATTCTAAAAAAGTGGAAATAATGATAAATTATAAATTTACAAAACTTAAGTTAATAATATTCAATATTCTCTTTAATTACTTCGTGATGACAAACCGTGATGTCATCACGTGATTTATTGATAAGGCGAAGGTTTTCCTTGATTTCAACATTAGATGCTAAGATTACCAAGCCCTTTTTATTTCCTTTTAAAATGACGCCATTTTTGACATGACAATCATTCGAGATGATGGATCTTTCAATTTTCACGTTTTTTGAGATAAATGTTTCATTATAAATGAGTGTATCTTTAATTTCCGTTCCTGAATCGATATACACATTATCGCCGATAATTACATTAGGACCAATAATGCAATTTTTACGGATTATAACATTTTCGCCAATGGCACACGGAGGATAAATAATGACCTTTCCTTCCACGTTTAAACTATTATCAATGAGATTATCTCTTTTAATAACATGATTTTTTAATATATCATGTAGTAATAAGATATTTCCGTCTAATAGTTCCGTAGGTTTCCCTATATCTTTCCAGATACCCGTTATGGGATAATGATATAAGCGTTTTTCCTCAGCTAAGATGGGAAATACTTCTCGTTCAATAGAAACTTTTTTCTTTGTCGGAATGTACTTGAATACTTCTGGTTCCAGCACGTATACGCCGGCGTTAATGGGCATGGGGATAGGTTCACCTTCCGGAGGTGAATACTCATCTTTTTCAAGAAATTTCTCAATCTGCATTGTTTGTTCATTAATTATTAAAACTCCATATCTAGAGGGGTCGTCTACTGATTTACTGGCAATAGTTCCGATTCCTCCATGATCTTCGTGATTTTTTAGCATTTCTTTAAAATCAAAATTGAGAATGACATCACCATTAAGCATGAAAAAGTTTTCTCCTTCTAACAGTTCTTCTGCTAATTTTATGGCGCCCGCCGTGCCCATTGGTCGTGTTTCTTCCGTATAAAGAATGTTTAATCCCAAGGAAGCTCCATCTTTAAAGTATTGTTTTAGGGCATCTGCCATTACACTGACGGCTAGCACGATCTCCTTAATTCCCGCTTTTTTTAACAATAACATTTGTCGTTCTATTACGGGCCGATTTACAACGGGAATCATGGTTTTGGGAATCGTACACGTTAAGGGCCGCAATCGCGTGCCCCAACCTCCAGAGAGAATGATTGCTCTTGTCATTTTATCGGAGTATAATTTATTTTTTAATTCATGATTGCTGGTTTTAATAAGAATAAATGAAGAAAAAGATCAAATTTCATCAAGATTTTTCGTGAAACTCTTGGATGCAAAATGAGAAGCCTCACAATACTTTTATTAAATGATAGTTTAGTAAAAAATGATTCTCATTCAATGATCATTTTACTATGCCGTTTGACATGTGTTTTCAAGAATCTTTAATGAATGATAATAAAAAAGAATATATAACAGCATTAATTCAAGATAATCAAATAAATATCAAAATTTATTAATGCTCATGCCGTGCATTCATGGATTTGAGGAAGATTGCCCCACGTGCAGAATATTAACCCATTCTTTTCCAAAACAGGCGAAGGAAAGATTATATAAGGATTTAGAATTAAATCTTCCTCTCATTATAAGAACCCCTAAAAAAAGAAACTCGTTTAACAACGGGATTTCATTACGTGTTCAGAATCTAAACCCTTTTCCTTTTGATCTTTTAAATACCCCAAATTTACTAATAAAGATACCACAATATCGAAATAAAATGTTTGAAGAACGGTTATCTGAAATTGATATTTCTAAATCGGATATCCACGGCATGTTAAATAAGATCACGCTTCTCAAGCCGGAACTTCATCTTGATGAGGAGGAAGAAAGAAAGAATTAATGCTTTTTTTTCTTGTTAAATCGATGGAAATAAAGATTAATATAGGGATAGTCTGAAATATCTTTTATAACCTTATCTGCGCGCACTTAGATAGACATTGATCTAAATAGAAAAAGTTTTTCTAAAAACTAATTCTTATAATGGGTCAGATCACGCTAATATTTTGAATTGTAAAACCCAATAAAGTAATTCTCGAAAAGAGAAAAGAAGAAAAACGAAACCAAATTGACATGAAGGGTATTTTCTCCCAATTTTTATTTTCATGATTTAAAAGCTTAGTAATTGCTGGGACATGCAATAAATATTACTAGGGCTCGATCATTTATTCATTTAATAATATGAATGTTCATGAGATAAATATTTTTAGAAGGGGATAGAAAAAAAATGGTAAGACCCACAATTCAAATGCCTGAAAAAGGGCTTCCTCATGAAAAAATCTTGGAAGAGATGGATTCCATCGCAAGTGAAGATGTAAAATGGGAAGAAGGCAAACTCTGGAGTTTGGTATATCACGCTACGGAGGAGCATGCCACATTTTTGAAAAAAGCTCATGATAAGTTTTTCTCTAAGAATGCACTTAGTCCGTTAGCATTTCCGAGTTTAAGGAAATTCGAAACGGAAGTAGTTTCCATGGTTGCAGATCTTCTTAATGGCGATAAAAAATGTTGTGGAAGCATGACTTCTGGCGGGACTGAATCAATCATGACGGCAGTTTTAACATATCGTGAATGGGCGGAAAAGAAATTCCCTCACATTAAGAATCCAGAAATGGTAATGCCTAGCTCCGCTCATCCTGCTTTTGAAAAAAGTGCAGAATATTTCAAAGTCAAATCGATAAGAGTTCCCGTTGACGAAAAAACTCATCGTGCTGATGTAAAAGCCATGAAAAAAGCGATCTCAGAAAATACGATTCTCTTGATAGCATCTGCGTGCGATTATCCCCGAGGAGTCGTAGATCCCATTTCAGAAATAGCTGCTCTTGCACAAGAGCGTGGAATTGGCATGCACGTTGATGCTTGTCTTGGAGGCTTCATGCTTCCTTTTGTTAAAGAATTAGGATATCCCGTTCCCGAGTTTGATTTTTCTGTACCAGGCGTGACGTCCATTTCTGCTGATATTCATAAATATGGTTATGGACCGAAAGGGACTTCTACTATCATTTATCGCACTGAAAAAATTTGGAAACACCAATTATACGTGTATGCAGACTGGTCTGGAGGCGTGTATATTGCTCCAACCATGCGAGGGACGAGAGCGGGAGGGCCCATTGCCGCTGCTTGGGCAGGCATTAAAGCTCTTGGAAAAGAGAAATATTTAAAATTAGCAGAGGAAGTCATGAATACATCAAAAAAAATAATCAACGAGATTAATGCCATGGATTCTCTCTATATCTTAGGAGAACCTGTAATGAGCGTTTTTTCGTTTACTTCTGATGAGTTTAATATTTTTCAATTAGGCGATTTCTTGGATTCAAAAGGATGGCATCTCGATAGATTGCAATATCCCCCAGCTCTTCACATGATCGTGAATCCGCATCATTCTAAAATTGCTGACAAATTTCTGAAAGATTTAAAAGATGCTGTCAGAGAGGTGAAAGAGAATCCCGAGAAGGTTGATAAAGGTGAAGCTGCCATGTATGGCATGATTGCCAGCTTGCCAAATCGACAAAAAGTAAAAAAATACATTCTCAATTTCCTTAAAGATCAATATAAAATATGAAGTTTTATTTACAAAACTTTTGTATTTTATTATTTTCTTTTATCTTAAAACTTGTAGTAGAATGCCAAGAAATAACGATTTTTGAAAAAATTGGACTAATTTAAAGTTAAATACCATTTTTCATGTTTTTTATAAAAGCGTGAAAGAATTAAATGCATTTATATCTTTAATTGGTTTTGGGTAAATTAATAGAGTATAAAGAAAATAGTTAAAAATCATAAAGGGGAAGATATCACGAGTGGTCTCTTAAATCTCATGAAAATTGCTTTAGAAGAGGCTAAACAAGCCCTCTCCCATGATACCAAGGGAGAATATAAACTCGCTATTGCAAAATACATGAGTGCGGTTGATAAAATTTTAAAAGTGATTAATAATTCTCAAGATCCTTCTTTGCTTGAAAAAGCGAAAGAAAAAGTGAAAGAATACCGAAATCGGGCGAATTATCTCCGCTTCAAATTGATTTATGATAAAGCTAATTATTTATTTAATAAAGAAGATTATGAACACGCAATTGAGAGTTATAAGGAAGCTTTAAAAATAAAACCCAATTCCATGGAAGCTTTAGAAAAGATGGGAGATGCGTTTTTAAAAACATCTCGCTTCAAGGACGCATTAGATACTTATCTTAAAATCCTTGAATTAGAACCTTCCTCCACGTGGATTTGGATTAAAATTGGTCAGACCTATCAAAAAATGGAAGATTTTTCTAAAGCAATTGAAGCTTTTAAAGAAGCCGTGAGCACCAATGAAAACTCAGTGGATGCGTGGTATAATCTTGGTTTAGCTTACCGGAGCATGAACAATCATGAACAAGCAAAAGTGGCTCTAAAAAAAGCAATTAAAATTGACCATTATTATTTAGATGCTTGGTTTAATTTAGGCCTAGTTTGCGAAGAACTAAACGAGCAAGAAAAAGCGATCAAGGTATTTCATCAAATTTTGGAAATAGACGAGGGGCACGTGAAAGCACTTGAAGAGCTTGCAAAATTATATGAAAAGGGCGGCGACCTCAAGAAAGCTTTAGAAATATATGAAAAAACCGTACAACTTAACCCTTATTTTACTGAAGGGTGGGTGCGAATAGGCAGGCTACAAGAAAAGTTAGGAGATGTAGATAAAGCGATTAAAGCATTTCTTGAAGCAACGAAAATAGAGAAAACCTTGGTTGAGTCATGGAAACATTTAGCAAAATTATATATAAAAATAAATCAATTCGAAAAAGCACTTGAGGCAAGCATGATTGCGGTTAAATTGGATCCGGAATATTTTGAAGGATGGACCAATATAGCTAGGATATATCGGGAAAAACAAGAATTGGAACAAGCATTAAACGCTTATCAAAGAGCTTTAGAAATCAATCCGGAATTTTTAGAAGGTTTGGAGGCGATTGCATCGATTCATGAGGAATTAAATGAAGTTGATCAGGCAATAGAAATTTATAACAAATTTTTAGTCTTGAATCCGGATGCAGCTCCAGCGTGGCATAAATTAGGAATGTTATGCTTTAAGCAAGGTAAGATCGAGGATGCATTGAAGGCTTTTCGAGAAGCCGTTAAACTAATGCCCGAGAACGTGGAAGCCTGGATGTATTTAGGAAAAGCAAGTAAAAAATTGGGGCATCTTGATGAGGCACTTGCCTCTTTCCAAAAGGCTTTAGAACTAGATGACACATTATTGGAAGCTTGGAAATCCCTTAGCAATCTCTATATCGATAAAAAATTATTTGATAAAGCAATTGAGGCTTGTAAAAATTCACTTAAACTTAATCCAAAAGATGATGAAACGTGGAATATTTTTGGACGCGCGCATCACGGGAAAGGAGAACTTGAAAAAGCAAAAGAATACTTGAAAAAATCTATAGAGTTTAACCCTAAAAATCCCCGAACGTGGCATGACCTCTCATTGTTGTTTTTTGATATGGGGCGCTTATCTAATGCGTTGGAAATCATCAATCGAGCTTTAGAATTGGATCCGGAATATGATGAAGCTATTAATTTGCGACGAAAACTGATAGATAAGCAATCAGAATGATTCGGAAATGTATCAAAATTTATTTATAAGAAAATGTATTAATTAGTTCTTGATTTAATTCTCATGAAAATTCCTTTAAAATAATAAAAAAAGGTGAAAAAATAGTGGAAATTAGTTGGTTGGGACATGCTGCTTTTAAAATCGTTACTAATTCAGGTCTCCTTCTATATTTAGATCCCTATCAAATTAAAGATGGAGAAGAAAAAGCAGACATCATCATTACCTCTCATAATCATTTTGACCACTTTTCTAAAAACGATATTAAGAAATTAATGAAGGATGACACGGTTGTTATAGGGCCTGAAAGCATTTCGAGAGATTTAAAAAAATTTAACGGCATGGGATTAAAACTTGGAGAAAAAAAGGAAATCAAAGGTATAAATATTACCTTAGTTCCATCATACACCATTAAGAAAGCCACTCATCCAAAAAGTAATCAGTGGGCGGGAACTATTCTAGAAATAGAAGGGAAAAAAATATATCATGCAGGAGATACAGAAAGAATCCCCGAAATGAAGGAGTTAGCAAATGAAGGCATCACCGTAGCACTTCTTCCTTGCGGAGGAACTTATACCATGGACTTTGAAGAATCTAGCGACGCTGCCGTCGACATCCGGCCTGAAATAGTCGTTCCCATGCATAATTGGGATAAGGATTTGAATGAATACCAGCAAATTCTTTCGAAAAAAGATCCTAACATTAAAGTAGAAATATTATCCAATAAAACCCTTAAACTTTAAATTAATTATTTTTCTTCATTCTTCTTTTAATTAAAAAACTCTTGTTAGCGTTTTAAGCATGCATGTTACTATTTAAATTATTCACCGCCAGAAAAAATATCATGATGGAATTAATAAAAAAAATTGTTCAAATTTAAATTTAAATTACCATATAAAAATATTAACTCAAACCATGGTTTTTTATTTTTTTAATTTAACATGAATTGACTTTATTTGAATAAAAATACTCAGGGATGGTTAAGCATGGATTTAGAAGAGGAAAGGAAAGATGATACGTTAGTTGCTTATATTTCCATGGAGATTGGTTTAGATTCCAACATTCCAACGTATAGTGGAGGTCTTGGGGTGTTGAGCGGAGATACGGTAAGATCCGCCGCAGATTTGGAAATCCCAATGGTTGGGATTTGCTTATGCTATAGTGCGGGATATTTTTACCAGCTTTTTAATGAACGAGGAGAACAAGTGGAAAAAGAGATTCAATGGAGTTTTTATTACGAATTTGATAAAGTAGAGAAACCCATTACTGTAAAAATCGAAGATAAAGATGTATTAGTTTCAGCGTGGCAATATAATGTGGTGGGGCATTCGGGGCACGTCCTTCCTATATATTTATTGACAACAGACGTGGAAGGAAACGAACCGTGGATGAAAAAAATGACGGGGTCTCTTTATGATTCAACATCTCGATGGAATCGCATCGTACAAGAAATGATTTTAGGGATTGGAGGCGTCAAATTATTAAAGTCGTTGGGGTACAACAATATAAAAACATACCACATTAATGAGGGGCACGGGGTTTTTGCCACCTTAGAGCTTCATGAACAATTTGGTGGAGATATCGAAAAAATTAGAGAACACGTTGCATTTACCACGCACACTCCCGTTCCGGCAGGCCATGACCGATTTAAAGATGATTTAGTAAAAAAAGTATTCATGGATCGTTTTCCTCCAGAATTGAGGAAATTAGGAGATGACAATGGAGAGTTGAACATGACTTATTTAGCCATGAATTTATCCCGATATCGAAATGCCGTATCAAAAAAGCACGGAGAAATAACGAAAAAGATGTTTCCTAATTTCGAGATAGATTATATTACAAACGGAATACATTTGCCCTTTTGGGTATCTGCTCCCATGAAAAAAATCTATGACAGAATGTGGCCAAATTGGAAAGCTAATCCTATTATTTTTCAAAATGCACTCGAAATTGATGATTTAGACTTGTTTGACGCCCATTTAGAAAATAAATGGAGTTTGATAAAGTATCAAAAAGCACATTCTTGGAATCTGTTGGATGAGGAATTATTAACCATAGGATTCGCTAGACGCTTCGCAACCTATAAACGGGCTATTTTAATTTTTTATGATATCGATAGGTTGGGGAGAATTTGTAAAGATCGCGTTCAATTCATTTTTGCCGGTAAAGCGCATCCTAAAGATATTGCAGGAAAAGAATACATTAAAAAGATATATGAAGCCGGAGAATATTTATTTGATAAATTTGGCGTAAAAGTAGTCTTGATGGAAAATTATGGGATGGACCTCGCTCATTTGTTAACAAGCGGCGTGGATTTATGGCTTAACACGCCCGAGCGATATCGAGAAGCCAGCGGAACTTCCGGCATGAAAGCAGCATTGAATGGCGTGCCTAATTTCAGCGTGCAAGATGGATGGTGGTTGGAAGGCTATAAAATGAATCCCCTCTCCGGATGGGCTATTGGCCCGGACGATTCGAATCCAAACGATCCACGCATTTCTAATGATTGGACCATTGATTCCATGGCGATTTATGATATCTTAGAAAATGATATCATTCCAACTTATTTGAATCAATCGGAATGGATTTTTCGGCAAAAAAACGCGATTTCGTTAGTGGCTTATTTCAACACGCATCGCATGATCGAAGAATATGCTGAAAAAGCATATAAATTAAAGAGACAAAAACCTTGGAAATTTATAAAATGAAGAAAAAGGAATTTTTTTCTTTTCATGGTTCTTTTAACGGTTGACACGCCTTCAGTTGAAAGGGCCTAATTTTTATGTAATCATCAAAATTTTGCTGCTTGAAATAATGATCTAAAACTTGTTTTAGAAAAAGTTCCATTGTTTGGAGACCATATTTCAAGCCATCTAAGTCTCGGGCAAGCAATAAGAAATATTCAGCAGTAGATTCCATGTAATAACATGAGGGAGAAATCGGGAGGGTTTCTTTTGACGCAAGGATTTCATTTGTTTTTTTAATGGTCTCATTATCAGTAAATATTACGATTAAATATTTTTGCGTGTATTTTTCGTCTAAATAAGAATCCCGAATGCCTGCGGCGGTTAAAGGGGTTTTAACGTAATTTTTCATGAGAATCTGAAGGGGGGTGATCTTATTTCGAAAGAAATTTTTATTATGATAAAATGAGAATTTTTCGGTTAATTTTAGGGGTTCCCCTTCCAAGTAGTTGATTTCTACTTCGGTAGGTTGAAATTCAAATTTATTTAAGTATCTGCTCATGGCTTTTTCCTGCTTGATAAGATTCTTTTGAGATTATTAATTCCTTCTTAATGAAAAAAGGAAATGTTTTGTAAAAAATCTCTCGATCATTCATTCTCAATCGTCAATTCGATAGTATTATAATTGAAGCGGGATAAAAATGAAGTTGGGTCGTTTGGCATTAAAGAACAACCTCATGCTGGCACCAATGCAAAACGTGACAACTGCACCCTATAGGCGATTTTGTCGTTATTTTTATCCCATTGGATTAGTGAGCGTTCCCATGATTTATGCTAAACGAATTGCTTCAAATCCGAAATCCGTTCAATTACCTCTCATGAAAATTAAAGAAGAAAAACCAATTAGCATTCAAATAATCGGGGAGGATGCCGAAGCGCTAAAGAAAGCACTCGATCACTTAGAAAGTTATAGCTACGACATTTTAGACATTAATGCAGGCTGTCCTTCAAAGAGAGCTCTTAAAGCGGGATATGGAGGATTCTTGCTTAAAAATTTAGATAAATTAAAAAAAATAGTGGAAACGGCCTTAAAATATTCATCTGTTCCGGTTTCATTAAAAATTAGAACGGGTTTTGAAGAACCTTTAAATGTCGAGGAATTTTGTGGATTCATTAACGATTTAGATATTGAATTTTTAACAGTTCATGGAAGAACGGTAAAACATCGATTCGAGAGAGAAAATCTTGATTTAGAAACCATTAAGAAACTTAAGGAACGATTGAATTTGCCGATAGTGGGAAATGGAGATATTTTTAACGGAAAAATGGCAAGGTATTATCTTGAACACGTAAAAGTGGATGCATTAATGATTGGAAGAGCCTCCATGGGTAATCCCGCAATATTCGAACAAGTAGACCAATTCTTGAAAACAGGGAATTGGATTCCCCATGAAAATGGTTTAAAACTCATGCAGAAGAATTTAGAATTATATGAAAAAATAATTGATCAATTCTTAGAAAATATTGAATTACCTTATAATAAAGAATCTTTTAAATTCATTGAATTGAAACGAAATTCCATTTGGTTAACAAAAGATATAGAAAATTCTACAAATATTCGAATGGCTCTTAGTAATACCAAGAATTTACATCAATTAAGAAGCGTGTTAAACGGATTATTTTCTAATTAATTTCATGCGAAAAATTAAGATGAAAATGCTCAAATCTATTTGATATTAAAAAATTCGAGACCTACAGAAAAATTAAAAGATAAAAGATTAAATTTTATATTTTTTTAACAATTCTTCCGGCGTAAAAATCCCATCTTCTGTAATTATCCCTGTAACAAGCCGGAATGGAGTAATATCAAACGCATAATTCAAGCACTCCACTCCTTCCGGTACGATGCGTACTTTACCTAACACGGTACAAACTTCGGAACTATCTCTCTGTTCGATGGTAACATCCTCAATGGTTTCGTGAAGAGACAAAGTGGATGTGGGTGCTGCCACGTAAAATGGTATATTATTATCTTTTGCTGCTAACGCCACCAAATAGGTTCCAATTTTGTTGAACACGGCATCAGTAGTAACTCGGTCTGTTCCCACGATAACTTTATCAATTTTTCCTAATCGCATTAATAATCCAGAAGAGGTATCTGAAATGACCTTTACGGGGATATTATCATAATGCAATTCATAAGCAGTTAATCGAGCTCCTTGTAGTCGAGGCCTTGTTTCATCCGCAATCACGCTGATTTTTTTTCCTTGTTCGATAGCCGATCTTATGGGAGCTAAAGCTGTTCCATATTGAACCGTGGCCAAGGAACCTGCATTACAATGCGTGAGAACCGTATCTCCATCTTCTAAAATCGTGGCACCATGCTTGCCAATACTTTTATTGACGTTTATATCTTCTTGAGCCATTAATTTAGCCTCTTCGATGACCAATTCTGATATTTCTTCAGGATTGTCGGGAAGGGAATGAATGAGATTCAACATGCGATTAACAGCCCAAAAGAGATTAGAAGCTGTAGGCCGCGTGTTTTTAATGACTTCAGCAGCTTCTTTTACTTTTTCTAAGAATTGGGCTTTGGGTAATTCTTTATACTCAATTGTTGCCAGTGCCATACCCATAGCTGCTGCCACGCCGATTGCGGGAGCGCCTCTTATGTTCATTACCTTGATAGAGCGTGCCACATCACGATAATCGGTAAATTCGAGAAATTTCAGCTCAAACGGTAATACCGTTTGGTCAATCATTTTTACCTTATTGTCCACCCATTCTATTGAAGGAATCATGATTTAAATCCAACTTGAAATGATTTGTAATTTCATGTATAATTTTTAAAGATTCAAAAAGATATTAATAGTTTATCCTTGAAAATAAATGACCTTAATAAAATAATTACAAAAAGTAAAATTTTTAATTCTTTTTAGGAAATGAGAAATCCTACCTCCGCAGAGTAAAGAAACAATGGAAGGTGAATAAAAAAAAGGATAAATTTTAAAGAAAACGACCGCTTACCTGATAAAATCATTTTATTGTAATCCTCTTGTTAAAACTTTTCAATTAATTATTTATTGTTTAATTTATTTTTTTCTTAGAATATTTTTTATTCAGTTAATTGAAATGAATTAAAGTAATGCGATTAATTCAGAGGGAACATGCGTGGATGCGACCATTCCTTTTGTAAAATCTCCCATCCTATCCTGTTCCAGAAGGTGTGATATTCCGGCTTTTTTGATGGATTGGGTCATGGATAAAATTAATATGGGATACGTGGACGTGCGCAATCCCTTTAATCCAAAGCAAGTATATCGAGTATCTCTCTTGCCGGAGGATGTAAAATGCTGGGTATGGTGGTCAAAAGATTTTGGTCCTTTTATTAAATGCTACCATCAGAACCGTCCACTATTTAATCAATATAAAGCCCATTATTTTCATTTTACCATTAATTCTCCCTCGGAATTAGAGCCTAATGTGACCATCTCTTTAGAGGAAAGATTCGAGCAATTAAAATGGTTAATCAAGACTTTCGGCAAATTAGCGGTAAATTTTAGATTTGATCCAATTGTTTTTTACAAGAAAGGAAAAAAAATTCATGATAATTTAACTCATTTTGAATACATCATCGAGACCATCTCTTCTTTAGGACTTGAAGAAATGATCTTTTCTTTTGTTACCATTTATCCAAAAGTAAAAAAAAGAATGATTGCTCGAGGAAAACATCCCGTTACCTTGTCATTCCAGGAAAAAAAAGAAATTGTAATAAAATTACTCTCGACATGTAAAAAACATGATGTAGTGATGAAGGCGTGTTGTCAACCTGATTTGTTAAGAATTTCGGGAATTGAACAAGCATGTTGTATTGATGCGACTAAAATCGAAGCATTAGCGGGAGAAACCATTCCAAAAATTCGCGATACAGGCCAGAGAAAGAATTGTAATTGTCACAAATCAAAAGATATTGGGGGATATACGGGGATTTTCAAATGCAAGCATGATTGTGATTATTGCTATGCCTCCCCCTCTCGAAAATGATTGAGTTGGATTTCCTTATGTAATTAAATATTTTCTAACCACATTGAATGGAACAATAACTTGTTATATATCAATTAAAGATAATTTTATTAGATATTCATGCTTTTATTTCTCAGAATTAAGAATCATTAGCAAAGCTTTAAGAAATTTGATAAAAATGGATGTTTTCGTTTTGACTTATTTTCCTGTAGTTAGCCAAATAAGGTTTTTAAAAAATTCGTCAAATAAAAATAGATTTTTAGAACCATTAAAGAATAAGAAGTAAATTAATCCCTTTATTTTACCTTATTTATTTTAATAAAAGGAGAACGATGATCCGCATGAATATTCCAAAATGCATGTCCACACAGCATCCCGATAACGTTAATTCCCCTTTTTTTACAGAGAGTTCTGAAATTGGGGGTGAAGACGAGATAATGGAAGCTTATTATGCTTTTTCTCATTTGGGATGCGATGAGCAGATGTGGGATTGTGAAGGAAAAGAAATTGATAATTATGTCGTGAAAAAATTAATAACGCGCTATAAAACGTTTTTTGAGGAAAAGCGGCTGGGAAGAGACGTGTTCCTTACCTTGCGTGTTCCTAATCCTTTAATTGAAAGAGCAGAAGCAAAGATACTTTTAGAGACCTTAGAGAGCATTCCTCGATCTTTTGATGCCTCTAATTTACTATTTAATGATGATATAGCGCCAATATTTGAAATAATTCTTCCCATGACAACGTCTGTTCAAAGTATTGAAAGGATCTATAAATATTACAAGGATTTTGTGGTTGGCAAGCAGAATTTTGCTTTTCAAGGGGGAGATATTACCATTGCAGAATGGATTGGAAAATTCAAGCCAGAACAAATTAATGTCATTCCTCTTTTTGAGGATAAAGAACACATGTTATCTGCTCACGAGATCTTGCGAGAATATTTAATTGATAAAGATTTTGAATATCAACGTGTATTTTTAGCGAGATCAGATCCTGCGATGAACTATGGCTTATTATCAGCTGTATTATTCAACAAAATTGCCCTTCAGAAAATTTATAACTTAGCTGAAAAAATAAACATAGAATTATTTCCCATTATTGGCGTAGGATCACCCCCCTTTAGAGGAAATCTTTGCCCAGATACAGTAGAGCGGGTATCAAATGAATATCCGAGCGTGCATACCTTCACCATTCAATCCGCATTTAAATATGATAATCCACCGGAGAAGGTAACACGGGCTATAAATCAAATTAAAGAGCGAAAACGTTCTCCTCCCCGTAAGGTAGAAGAAGAAAAAATTCTACCAATCTTAGACAAATATATTGAAGAATATTCAAGACAAATTAAACTTCTCGCCCCTTTCATCAACAAAATTGCTAGATTTGTTCCAAAACGCAGGAAAAGAAAACTACACATTGGTCTATTCGGCTATTCTCGAAGTGTCAACGGTATTCAGCTACCAAGAGCCATCACCTTTACGGCTGCACTTTACTCCATCGGGATTCCTCCCGAAATTTTAGGGCTTAACGCTCTTTCCGATAAAGATTTAGAACAAGTGGAGGAGGTTTATGTAAATTTTCGAAAAGACCTTAAAGATGCTTTACAATATTATAATCCCCACCAAGATTACTTACCTGAACCATTAATAGAAAAAATAAATGAATTAAATATTGACCATGAAATTAATGAAGAGCATGAAAGTATTACCACTTTTATTTCTTCATCTCTCAAGAAAATTAAAAACGTGAACATCGAAGAGCAAGTATTAATGGCAGCCAATATTCGTCGATTTTTAGGATGATGAATTTGCTCTATTAAAAGCCTACTTCCGCATTTAAATAATATTTTATTCATGAGGAAAATTTTAAGCTTAAGATTCATTTATTAAGGAAATTCGATTAATAAGGACGCCCATGGATGCTTATTATTTGAAATTAATTCAGAACCGAGCTTTTTTCCAATCATGTAAAATTTTGGATTTTTAAATGAAAAAGACTTTAATAGTTTCTGATAATCATATAATTTAATAATCCAAATTAAAGAAAGAGAAAAAATCATGACAGAACAAATAACGCAAGAAAAATATGATGCTGCTTATGATGCGGTGATTATAGGAGCGGGAAACGGCGGATTAGTGGCAGCAACTCAATTAGCCATGAAAGGAGCGAAAGTTCTACTTTTAGAGCAACATAATTTACCCGGTGGATTTGCATCAAGTTTTGTTAGGGGACGATTTGAATTTGAAACATCTTTACACGAATTGTGCGATTTTGGGCCACCAGATGATAAAGGTGGCATTCGAGTATTATTTGAAGATAAATTTAATTTAGATGCGGAATTCATTAGGGTTCCAGAAGCATATAGGCTCATTTTAACAGATCCTAAGGAGAAACTCGATGTTACAATGCCCTTTGGAATAAATGAATTCATTGAAGCGCTCGAAAAAGAAGTACCGGGGAGTAAAGAATCCGTGGAGAAATTCTTCAAATTAGGGGAGGACATCCTGCGAGCGACAACCTACATTGGGCAAACCAAAGGAAATCCAGATCAAAAAGTTTTATTACAAGAACACTCCAATTTTTTAAAAACTTCAGCTTATTCTCTTAAAGAAGTTCAAGATGCTTTAGGTATCCCTGAACAAGCACGAAAAATATTAAATGCTTATTGGGTCTATTTAGGCCTACCAGAAAGCAGAATGAATTCCACGATATATACTATCATGACATATCTATACATCCGTAGAGGGGCATACATACCCAAATATCGCTCAAATGAATTTACAACCGCCTTAGATGCTAAAATAAGAGAATTTGGAGGAAAAATAGAATACAATACCAGGGTTGACAAAATATTAGTAGAAGATGGCAGGGTCGTGGGTGTTGAAACATCAAATGGCGATAAAATCAAAACTAACCACGTGGTTTCCAATGCATCCCCTACTCTTGTATATAATAAACTCATTTATCCAAAAAGTGAAGTCCCGGAAATCGCATTAAAGGAAATCAATGCTCGGCGGCACGCCATTTCGACGTTTGTTGTGTACATGGGATTAGATGCATCCGCAGAAGAGTTGGGTTTAACAGAATATAGTTATTTTATCAACGAAACCTCAGATACCGATGTTCTTTATGAATCTTTAGGTAAATTAGAGATTCCTAAAGTCCAAGCTACCATATGCTTGAATGCAGCCATTCCTGATTGTTCCCCTCCAGGAACAAGCATTCTTTCCATAACCTCCGCGTTCCTTCCGGGAGTGTGGGATAATGTCAAGCCGGAAGAATATTTTAAATTGAAAAATAAGATTGCCGAAGGATTAATCCGAAATTTTGAAAAAGCTACGGGAACCAATATCATGGACCACATAGAAGAAATTGAAATAGCAACCCCTCAAACATTTGCCAGATATACGGGAACATATAACGGCGTCGTGTATGGATATGAACCCGATTCTTGGGATTCTTTTATCGCACGGTTAATGAACATGAATGATGAGAAACACATTCAAGGATTAGAATTCTGCGGAGGGTTTGGAAAACGCTGCCACGGGTACAGTAGCGCCATGAAGGATGGAGAAACTGCGGGATTGTTGACTTTACAAGAATTAATAAAGGAGGGCGTGATAAAATGAGTGGAAAACAAGATAAAGACTTGACCATCACGGTTAGAAGTAATACAAAGGATTTGCTTGCATTTACTAAGTTGGTACCAGAGCGGAAAAAAAGGTTTGAAAAAGCGCCAAGCAAACCCATAAAATCTGACCCCATGAATGAATTGGCTAAAAAATTGCATCCGAAACGCCAGTACCTGAAAATCAATGAAATTAAAGATGAAACTAAATCAACAAAAACATTCCGGTTAGTACCCAATCCCGATTCACCCACTAAAGAGTTAGCTTACTTTCGAGCCGGACAATATTTAAGCGTGAAAGTTAACGTAAATGGCGTGAGGATTACCCGACCTTATTCCATCTCTTCTTCCCCATCCGAAGCTTTAAAAGGGTTTTATGACCTTACGATTAAAAGGGAAGAAGAGGGATTTTTAACCCATTATATATGGGATAATTGGACAGTAGGCACGAAAATCGAGACCTCCGGACCCGAAGGTTTCTTTTATTACGAACCGTTGAGGGATAAGCAACACATCGTGGGGCTCGCAGGTGGCTCAGGCATTACGCCGTTTCGATCTATTGCTAAAGATATCATTGAAGGGAATTGCGATGCAAAGCTGACATTAATTTATGGTTGTAGTGATGAGGAAGATATCATCTTCCATGATGAGCTTAAAAAAATGGAAAGCGAGCATCCAGACAAATTTAAAATGGTCATCGTATTGAGTTCTGAAGAAGTCACCCTTACAGGATGTGAAACGGGTTTTATTACCTCTGAGATCATTGAAAAATACACCGACGTAAATAATAGTTCATTTTTTATCTGCGGTCCTCAAGTCATGTATAATTTTGTGGAAGAGCAACTCAAAAAATTCAATCTACCTCCAAAAAGAGTGCGGAGAGAAGCTTTTGGAGAACCAAAAAACGTGTTGGCGTTGCCTGGCTATCCTCAAACAGTTGCAGAAAAAACCTTTAAAATCAAGGCGACTATTGGTACTCTAACGAAAGAAATTCCTGCTATTGCCACGGAATCCGTATTAGTGGCTTTAGAAAGAGCCAATCTTGCTCCGCCTTCAAAATGTCGCTCAGGAGAATGCGGATTCTGCCGTTCACTTTTGGTATCAGGAAATGTGTACGTTAATCCGCTCTCTGATTGGCGAAGAGAAGGAGATAAAAAATTTAATTATTTCCATCCATGCTGCTCTTATCCCATCTCAGATTTAGAAGTAATAATTCCTCGAGAAGCATTATAACCGTTAAATCCAAAAAGTTCAAAAGTTATTCTTTATTTTTTTATTTCTATTTTTTACATTAATTCTAATAAATTAAAGGCAGAGAAAGACATGAACGATAAAATGAAATTTGGCGTTATAACTCTTTTCATCATCTTGATTCAATCGTGTTTGAAAATCATTGGAGTATTAATTACTAATAGCTTGAGTTTTTTATCTGAAACTATAGATACGTTAGTAGATATCGTGTTCATATCCATTACTTTATATTTTTTATATCAAAGCGGAAAACCTGCTGACCATGAACACATGTATGGACATTCTAAGATTGATGAAATTGGAGCATTAATTCAAAGCGTCATTCTAATCGCTATTTACATGTTTTTAGTTTTTAATGCACTTCGCACGCTTTTAACAGGCGTGTTTGAAATTAAAAATCCAGAAACCGGAATGATCTTTTTGATAATTTCTTTCATGATTAACATGGCTTATTCGAGGATTTTGATTTGGCAAGGAAAAAAGAACAGGAGTTTATCCTTGGAATTACAAGGATTAAATTTATTTCAAGATTCGCTACGGGCTTTATTAGTACTGGCAAGTTTTATTTTATCCCTCGTAGGCATCACTTTCATGGATCCCATCATCAGCATCATTTTATCCGGTTGGATAATCGTTGGAGCTCTTAAATTATTAAGGGGCGGAATTAATGCATTAATGGACGTGAATCCCGTTAATCAATACATCATGGAACAATTTCGACGAGAAATTTTTAATCTCAAGCACGTAAATGGGATTCAAGATATAAAATTACGAGTTATTAAGAATAGATTATTCATAGAAATCGTTTTATTTGTTGAAGATCATATCTCCGTGGCGCGAGCAAATGAAATTAATTTAGCAATAAAAGCTATTGGGAAACGATTGTTCCCCGCTCACGAGTTAGAAATGATTATTGAAATGAATCCTTTAGGAAGCGAATTAATTTATAAGGATAATCTCATGAATATCGTGTATTCTTTAAAACCAGAATATCCAGAAATAACGGAACTTAAAGAATGCAACTTGTTTTCTTTTAAAGATAAATTGTTTTTCTCCTTCACCATCGTGATGATTCCTAATTTGTCGCTCCAACAAGCTCATGACATTTCTACGAGATTTGAACGAGACATTAAAAAATTAGCGCCTGAACTCACCCGCATCATTACTCATATTGAGCCTCAAATTGAACATGTAGAAAAAGGTATGGAACCCGTGGATTTTGCATTGAAAGATAAGGAAAAAAAATTGGAACTTAAAGCAGAAATTGAGGAAATTCTAAAAAAATATGAAGCTATACGAGGATATCATGGATTAGAATTCTGGAAAACCTTGGATCATTTAATATTAGAAATTCACGTTTTTTTTGATGGCTCGTTAAATATTTTCCAAGTACATAATCTCGTGTCCCGTTTGGAACTTGAAATAAAAGAAAGGTTAAACTTGGAAAAGAGTTTGGAAGTCATCATTCATTCCGAACCGATTATTGGTCGAACGAATGGAACCATTTTCAAAAATAAGCAAGAAAGAAATAAAAAATTGTGAAATTTAGATAAATTGAATTTCTTGGTTTTAATTTCATGATTTAAAAGGAAATTTATATTGAGTTAATCCTAATTCTTTTTGCATGGTTAAAAGATCTTCTTGAATGCTCTTATTAAGGGGGATTCCCGTTTTTTCTCGTTTCTTGCTCATCTCGTGCTCCTTTTCACCGGCAGTATAAATTCTTTCTTTGCCGGGTATCTTTCGAGAACTTCGCAAATCTCTCATGATATTACCTGCGGTTCTTTTAAATGATTCTAAACCGGCAAAATTCTCTATATTAATTGCCAAGAAGAAATGCCCTACTTTTAATCGTTTTTGTCCATTTTCCTTGATCCCTAAGGTATCCCTTAAATATATCCCCTCTTGCAAGGCAGCAGATAACAGCTCGACCACTGTAGCATATCCATATCCTTTATAACCAGCAGTTTCTTCTCCCTTCCCCCCTAATGGCAATAAACAAGCTTTCCTTTCTAACATCTTATCTAAAATTTCTTGAGGATCTCTTAATTCTTCTCCTTTGTCATCAATTACCGTATTTTTCGGAAGTTTCTTGTTTAACCGAGCATATAGCTCTACTTTTCCCCGCTGGATGATAGAAGTCGCGCAATCCAAGAGAAAAGGAAATTCTTCATCTGTTGGAGCTCCCACTGTCAAGGGATTCGTACCTAACATCGGTTCGCACCCAAAAGTCGGAGGAATCGACGGTCTCGCATTCGTGGTTGTAATGCCAATCATGCCTTCTTTTATCGCCATCAAGGAATAATAGCCGGCAATCCCAAAATGCGTGGAATTCCTGACCGCCACGGCGCCTAATCCGTACTTCTTTGCCTTTTCTATGGCTGTTTTCATGGCTTTATACGCAATGACGTGCCCCATTCCGTTATTACCATCCCATAACGCCGTGGTGGGGCCATCTTTTATGACATCAATCTTGGTTTTAGTTTCATAAATGCCCGCACGAATTCTATCATAATACATCTTGAAACGCTGAACGCCGTGAGACTCTATCCCCCGCAAATCAGACGTGATTAAGACATCTGCTATGATCTTCGCATCCTCTTCGGGCACGCCTAACGCTATGAAAACGTCCCTCATAAAGCTTTCTAATTGCTTGGCATCAATATAATATATCCCTTCTTCTTTTTCTTTCTCTGACACGATTTTACATACCTTTTTCCTTTTTTTGCTTATTGATACTCATTTAAAGATTAATCTTAATAATATTAAATTCTTTGAATCTACCATTTCTTATGTAATCTTCTTGATGATATTATTTAATTTATCTCAATTACCAAAAAAAAAATTTATATTAATGTGGTTTATTAGAGAATTGGATGATAACATTTTTTTAATTTTTATTGTCGTTATGGTGATGAAGCGAGATTCGAATTTTTTAAATTTTCTAATTTTATATTTTTAGAAAGATATAAATTTCTAAAAAACACATGTATTTATTGGAAAACTGCAAAAATATTTTACGTGAAATAATTATGGATTATGAGATGATTACAGAATCATTAATTCAGAAGATTGTTGAGACGTTTAATTTAGAAGATGTTTATCAAGAATTCCTGGATTCCCTCATTAAATGTAATAATTTTGAAAATTTTTCTAATGAAGAGTTCCGAAAATACCTTGATAATAGAAATAAAATATAAAGAGGGAAAGAAAAATGCTTGATATGAAACCAGCTCAATACATTAGCATTAATATTAATGCAAGAGGAAGAAACGTTATTCCTTATATCGCACCTCAGAGTATCATCACTATTCATGGTAAAAATGGAATTGGTAAATCCATGGCCGCTACACTCCTTGAAATTGCTTCAGATAATTATATTTTCAAAAATGAAGCTAACTTTACAAAATTTATTAAAGCCATTGAATCATGTGAAATTATATTTGAAATTAATAAAAATCTCAAATATAAAGTGAAATTAATACCCCATTTATGGAAATTTGATAATAGCTTAAATCGGATTAATCCATTGAGTCTTGGAAATTTTTATGAAATAGATAACAGAGGAGAGAGAGAAATCAGCCATGAAAAATTTCGTGATTGCTTCAATATTCGAACCATTAGGGGAGATGAATCTCTTAAACAGCAAATTCTATTCTTTAAGGATGTGTTTGTAGCAAAAATAGAACAAAAAATAAAAAATTTAGAGAAAAAATTAGAGTTTCTAAATCAATATCAAGAATGGATATCTGAATCTATGACAGGTAATACAATTACTTCCTATATTAAATTACAAGAACAATATAGTGACCAATTAAATAGAATCAATCAATTTAAGAACAGTAATTTAAATAGAAAATCGAAAATAGAAAAAATAGAAAAACAAATTGGATTATTTAAAAAATTATTATTTATATGTGAGAATGACGAAGAAAGCTTAACTCTGCAAAAACAAGAAGAGGAATCGAAGCTTGAGCAGCTTAAAGAAAAAAAAGAAGTAGATTATAAGAAATTAATTGACTATCAAAAAAAATATGAAGATTTTCAAAATCAATTTGATACAAAAACCAAAAACTTATTAAAAAAGATAGGAAAAAAGGAAAAAGAAAGGGATAAATTAGAAAAACGATT
This sequence comes from Promethearchaeota archaeon, assembly GCA_029838195.1. GTDB lineage: Archaea > Asgardarchaeota > Lokiarchaeia > Sigyniarchaeales > SOKP01 > JALGVJ01. Next base: position 48,754 of record JALGVJ010000003.1, on the reverse strand, counting down.
AATTCATGACTTCAACTTGAATTTAGAGAGTTTACATGAAAAAGAATCAAACTTGATTATTAAAGAAATTGGACAAAAAATAAATAAATATGAAGAGGAATTAACTGATTCTAAAAGCATTATTGAACAATTAAATAAAAAGAATGAAAGAATTATTGAAATAAATAAATTTCTAACCCAATTACGGGATACTTGTAGCAAAGCTAGTTCTCATGATTTTGGTAAAGAAAACCTCATTAAATTTAAATTAGAGAATGGAAATGAACTCTATTTTTCTTTTAAAAAGCTTCATGAGATTTTTGAGGAGAATAATCTTGTTTTTAAGGAAAATGAGAAATTGAAACAATATAAAAATACCGTTCAAGGTTTAAATGAAAAAATTAAAAAAAATAAAGAAATTCTTGAAATTTTAAAAAAATATAGCAAGAATCAAAAAAGTTTGATGAATTTAAAAAAGCAATTGATGGGTAAGAGTTCTAAAATCGATGATTATATTAATCTCAACACAAGAATTAAGAATTTAAAAGAAAAAATAACAGAAAAAACGAAAAATATTGAAAATTTAGAGCGTGAAATTGATTCCCGTAAGAAAAAAATCGAAGATATTGAGAATTTATTAAATCGAATTAATGAAATCCCTTCTAAATTATCCCTTATTAATAAATTAGGGCTAAACAGGAATCAACCACATCCAAATCCAAAGGCTCTTACACAAAAAATTGTTGAACTTAATCAAAAGCTTGAATTAGATAAACAAGAATTAAATAAAATGGAATATGAGGAGGAAAAAATCAAAGCATCAGTAGAAGATCTTAAAAAAAAATTAGAACCATTAACATCAAAAATAAAAGAGGTTGCACGGAAATTCGGGTTTTTGGAAATGGGAAAATTCATTGATTATTATAATAATCATGTCGAAAAACTAAATAAATATATTAATTCTACAAAAGAACTCCAAAAACGATTGAAAATTCTTAAAGATGATATAGAAAAGGTCATTGAAGGGAAGAAACCTAAAAATGAAGCTCATTTAAAAATTATAACTGAACAATTTGATAAAATTTTTAAAGATATCTATGGTAAAAAGGAATTTTTCGAATACGTGTTTAAAGATTATTCTCAAATTTTACAATTTGATATTAAAAATAAAACAATAATATTTGAAACAAAAGCAGGGTTACAAGAAACCAGAGATTTGGAAGAATTTTCAAGCGGCGAGAAGACTTATGCTTATTGTCGCTCCATTATCTCCATGAGTGCAAAAATTGCTAAATATAATATTGTCGTCCTTGATGAATCGTATGCATTATTAGATCACGAGCATGGTCAAAATTTATACCAATTTCAAGAAGAAATGGTTCAAAAAGGATATATTACCAAATTTATCAATTTACTGCCTTTAAAAGAGGATTTAGATACCATCGCAGAACTCGTAGAAAGAACTATTGATGAAGAAAAAAAGAGGGGGATTACTTCTAATATCGATAGTCTAAATTCTCAACTTAAAATTCTTAATGATTTCCAAAAAGAAGTGGCTACTCAAGGATATTATCAAGAGATTAATTTTCCTAATTCAGAACGTAAAATTTTAGATTTTAATGTAGGAAAGATACCTTTAATTAATAATAATGGGAATTTCTCTGAATCTACGATTTCTCAAAAACGACCCATTCTTGGAATTGACGATGGTTTAGAAGATTCTCTTGAATTTTCATTCATTCTGGATGGATCTAATATCGCTTATAGTAATCCCATTTCAAATAAACCTTCAATTAGAAATGTACTTAATTGTAAGAAGAAACTTATTAATTTGGGAGTACCAGAAAAAAATATTTTAATTCTTTTTGGTTCGGGAATCAGACATAAAATTTCTGAAGGAGAACTAATGTTATTTGAAAAATTAATTAATGAACCAACCATCTCTCAAGCACCAGCAGGAAGAGATGATGATTGGTTCATCATAGATTTTGCACGGAAAAACAATTCTTATATTATTACTAATGATAGATATTTGGATTATCGAGAAAAATATCCTCAATATAATCAATTTCTTGAGGAACACTCCATACGTTATAACATATTAGTAAATAGAATTCAATTTGAAGAAGGTTTCGAAGAAAAAATTAAAAAAATAATGGATGGTAAACTATAAAATTTTAAATTTTTATTCAGAAAGGGGAAGATTTTAAAAAAAAATAAAGTTCATGGTTTTATATTCTAAAATGGATTTCATTAAAAACATTGTATCCGAATTTGGGCCTTGTGCTCCATTGGAGATTCTTGATTATGTACATTCTGATTTTTTTTATCAAAAAGGTTATTTTACCGCTCAAGATTGGACTCTTTCTAAAATTAAATACCATTTGGAAAAAAGGGCTAAAGAAGATAATGAGATCTTCAAATTCCAAAGTCTTTCAGGTTATAAAACAAGATATGGTCATACAAAATTTAAATATTATCTATCAGAAGAACCAAGATTCTTAAAAGTGCAAGGATCTTTAAGAAGATGTATTTTTTGTGGCATGCCCATTTATGTTAATAAAAATAAGGAATTTCATTTTAAATATAAATGCGACCAATATCAGCCTCAAGAGTACTTCAAATTATTAAAAATCCATGACAAATATGCTATTATTTCTCGAGATTATATCTATGGCATTATAGACAATTTACAATCTTGTTCTATTCGCTTACCAGGGAAAAATCAAAATAAACAAGACGAAGAAAACATTCATTCTGAATTGTGGTTGATTAATGAAAAGGCCAGAAAATTACATTTGATAGAAAAAGATCGCCTTCTTACCCTTAAAGCAGAAGAATCTATAGTAGATTTAGTTAGAACTCACAAGTCAAAATAATCGATTTACTTTTAAATTGATAAAATGTTCCGTTTCATGGAAAAAAATTCTCTTATTGAACCTTTTTTAAGATTTGTTTTTAAAAACGAACTTGATTACCTCCTTTAAAAATAATATGAATTGATTTTACCATTACTAACTATTTCTCTCTGCTAACAAATATTTAAAATAATAAAAAATAGTGGAGTTATTCAAATGATTTGAAGGCTGCCAGCACGTTAGCTTGGATGATCTCTTTTGCTTTGGCAGAGATCAATTGCCTTCCCAAGAGCATGTCAATCCCGTCAATAAAACGATTTCGAATTTCTTTAATTTTAAGATAATCTTGCTCGCCTATATCTTCCTCCATTTGCTTTTTCGCGGCAGATTCTTCTTGTAGAAATTTCTGAAAGGTTTCCTTGAGATGTGGAATGAATAATTCATTGTAAATCATGACCGGTATATCATTTTGCCCTAATCCATCATCTTTTATTTTCTTCGGCATGATTCTTGGGAGAAAAACCGGAGGTAAAACTATTTGACGACTACCTTCTTTAACATGAAAAAATTTAGCCACCCAAATGGGCACTTCTAATTTAAGAGGTTTTCCTAATTCCGTATTTCTCGCAATATATTCATCTAAATCTGAAACAGATTGGTCTAATTGCTCTTTGAATGAATCCGTTAATTCTTGGAGGTGAGCTAATTGCTGGTCTAATTTATTTGCCATCTCTTGCCGTTCTTTAATTTTTCCGCTTTTCTCGTTTTCTAAAGCCGAGATTTTTGCCTCCTCTTCTTGAATTTGTTTATCATATTTTGAATTAACAATATTTTCCTCATTATCATATTTTTGATTAATTTGAGTGAAACGCTCAGCAATCTTATTGATTTCTTGACGGATATTAGTCAATTCAGTATCAAATTCTTTTATCCTATTCTTGAACCGGTCAATGCTCCCTTCGATTTCTGATATTAATTCTCCCGACTCGTTTATATTCAACACCGTATTCTTGTCTTTTTCCCATAAATCATTGAGAAATGCCACTTTCGCTTCTATAGGCTTGAAAGATTCCTTGATTAAATTCATGGTCTGGACGATTTCCTTGTTCCGCTCTTCCTTTAAATGCGCAATCTCGCCTTGTCTCTTAGAATTAATGTTTCGCTTATTTTCCTCGATGATAGGAGTCATTTCATTTATTTTTTGGTCATACTCCGCTTCTAACGCCTTGATTTCTCCATTTATTTCCTCTTTCTTTTGTTTAAGCGCCTCTTCAATCATTTGATTCTTCTTATCAATATCACCTTTTATTTCCGCTATAGTCTTCACGTAAATGTCCACTTTCTCAAAAATCTCTGTAGCTTTATCCTCATCTACAACTGGCGTGATGGAGATTCCCAAATACCCCTCTTTCAAGCTATAATTGCTTAAATCAATTAAGGCTTTCGTGAATTCGGGAGACAATAGGCCTTTTACTTTCTCTTTCTCCCCTAAACTTTTATAAGCTTCTTGTAAATTTGCCAGCCCTTCAAGCAACGCAGCATCTTCCAAGTTTTTTAATTCGTTCCTTATCTGCTCTTCCCTAATCGCCAGACCTTTGAATAGCTCCAGAGAACTTAAGGCCATGCCGTCAATCCCAATTGCACTATTTTCCTCGCTCAGCGGAATCAAATAATAAGGCCAATAAAGCTTCAATAAGCTCTGATATTGCTCCTTCGACTTTTTCTTTATTTTGCCAACAGGATCCCGCTGCTCCTCAAAATAAGAAAGAACCGTGGCCACCTCCAATTCAGGCTTGACCGAAACCTGCTCCTCATTCTCCTTCCATGAGGTCTCATCAACCACCGCTGGAGAAATTCTATTTTCAAATTCCATTGGTCCTCATTTTTTTTGTTATTAAACAAAATAATGCAGTATGCCTATAAAAACATGACCCCCCTAATATGAATAGTTAGAAATTAATTTTTTTAGATTACTTCTTTTTTCCATTAAATTTCCATTAACCATAAAACTGATTTAAAATTTATAGAAAATAAAATTATATGCCTTCAAAACTCCTTTATTTGCCCTCCTTGATTGATGAGGTATCTTTAATATATTCTTTTCCCGGAATGATTCTTCTTAAATTCTTTAGATCTTTCTTAATTGCTACCAATAATTGCTCCACGACTTCATCCGCATGACATTCTTCAATAGTAAAAGTAAAATCCTTCTGAAGAATCCAATAAAAATAAGTCAAATCATTCTTTATTAAAGAGTTGTCTAAATTATTTATACACGCTTCTAAATGGTGAGCAATTCTCTTCTCTATTTCTTCCGTGAGACGCGGAAGATAATTTGATTTCTCTCGATTTATATCGGGTTCAAGAGGAAAAAGATTCCAAAAACGATTGACGCGATAATAGGACCAAGGTAATAAATGATCTATTTGAAAATTATCATTAGAATTGAAGCGTTTCCCCGAAAAAATTGAAATAAGAGCTCCTATATGAATATAGAAATCTCTATAACGAGATATCAAATATGAATCACGAGAAATCTCTTTTTTATAGGCTAAATTCAAGATATTAAAAAATTCCCCATAATCATAAGAAATATTTCCCTTGTTCTTGTCAATTTCATGTGAAAATTCAAACCATTTCTTTAAAATCACATCACGAATCCAAAATCTAAATCGGGCTAATTCCTTATAAGTAAGATCATCAATTATTAGAGAAGTTTGATCATACATGAATATTTGCAACCAATTCATGGGCTCGTTGGGAGGAAGCTGCTTTCTTGCTTTTTCTCGATGAACCTCATAAGTAGAATCAAATTGAAGGGTTTTATTTATTATGCCGAAAAACCTTCGTTTTGTCCCTGCTATATTTGAAATATAATGCAAGGGTTGATCAATAATCTTACCTCGAATGTCCCAAAGTAACTTAACAAGGATTTCTGGAAGCATATCGGGAGAATCATACAATTGATTGATCCAAACAATTCCCTCTGCTCGAGACTTCAAGGCTTTTAATAATAATTTGTCATTTATCTTATCATTATTTTTTAATTTTTTATTGATTTGAGAATAAATCGCAAGCCCGGTAGATGTTCCTTGAGAAAAATCATAATAAGAAAGAGGATAATAATAGGAAAAGAATTGCCTTGCTAAATAGATTATTGGAATAAAATGAAAATTATTAATCGGCTCTTCTTCAGGATGATCTATAACATAATCAAAAATAGAAAGTAAGGTTGCAAATTTATAAGTCGTAGTTTTACGCGCTATTTCTAAAATGCTGTTAATTAATTTGACTAATGTCATTTCTTATGATTTAAAATCTTTTTTACCTATCATTAAATTCTCTATCTTTACTCCATTGGAAATCTGAGGGAATATAATTTAAAATAATTTTTTGAGAGAGACTGTTATCTTTAACCCATTTATTTTTTATAGCAGATTTAGGTATCCAAAGAATTTTATCGTCTTTTTTACGTCTGAATTTTATTGCTTTTTCCGTTTCAAAACTATAATATAAATTTTCTACATAATTACCATCTTTCGGATTGTTTTTTATATTAACAGAATAATCATCTATAATCATTTTCAAATCGGTACTATTTGCTTCAATAGGAATATTTTTTTTTATTTTTAATGAATGTTTCATAAGAGCTTTCTGATATAACTCACTGAGATAATTATAACTTACTGCATAAGGTTTATTTGTCTCTGTATTTTTAGCTAAAAGATCTTTTTCTTCTAAGAATTTAATTTCTTTTTCGGAAAGTAATTTAAAAGTTTGAACCGTAATTTTTTTTTTTAAGGTATTATTAAATATTGAAACTTTATCCCGAATGTCAATTTGATTATTTATTAAAATGGTTTGGAATTTTTCTATTATTTTTTCTTCAATTTCGGAAATTTCAACAATTTCGTTTAAAATAGGCATTAAAAGATCATTTTGAGCTTGTATTTCTTTAGCTTTATTTGGTGTTGCTTCTAATTCAAAATTTTTTATTTGAAGCGGAATTACGAATGGCTGATGAGAGGTCCACATATATGCTTTACCGGGAATAGGTTCACTCAAGATTTGAGTTAGAATATCATTTGAAAAATGAGCATTAGCTTTTTGAAGTGCTCTTAAATCATCTTTACTTAAAAGATGAAAAACAAAGAAATTATCTCCTTGACTTAATATGTCCATTGAAATACTTCCTGGCTGTTGTGTTATAAATATAGCCCCTAATTGATATTTCCGGCCTTCTTTAGCAAGTTCAACGAATTTACTTACATTATTCGTGCCCCCTATTACTGATTGAGCTTCTTCAATTACAAAAGTAATTTTATTTAAATCCCTTCCTTTCATAGTGAATTCTTTTTGATTTTTACGGAAAAATTTACTTATTATTAATGAAGATAAATTCAGTGCATTATTTGAAGCTAATAATGAGATATCAATAATTATAATCAGATTTTTTTTTACCGCTTTTTCTAATATTGAGAAAAGTTTTGATTCTGGGTCATGTAATTGATCCATTGGAGGAATAATGTTATTCATTATTGGAGTAACATCAACAGGTTTTTCATATTTTATTCCCATAATTTCCGCAATTTCGTGATATTCTCCATTGTACCTATTTTCATATAAATAATCAATTAAATTACACCATTGTTCCTTTGTAAGGCTCATTAACTTGTTGAAAAAAACAAATTCATATTTACTCTCTGAAACAATAATAGGTATAATAAATTTTGGATGAAACTTCCTAAAATCAAATTTTAATTTATTATAAACATTATTACCTAATCCTTCTTGAATTCCAATACGATTAGTTATTAATAATGCGGGAATTTGATCCATTATTCCAGGGCGCTCTTTTTTATCTGTAATTGAATATTCTCCCTCGGGATCAAAAATAATTAAACTTCCAAACTCTTCCTTCCAATTAGAAGCAATAATTTTCATTAAATTGCTTTTTCCGTAACCTGCTCGGGCGAATATGAAAGTCCTTTTTCCAATTAAGCTTTTCATATCAAAATGTATCTTAATATTTTCATCACTCCAATAATTCCCTATTTCTATTCCTTGTTCCATTTCTTTCAATGCTTTATTACATATGATTTTCACGATTTTCGAGTTAGGTTGAATAACTTTACTTGTAAGGTGAGGAATTCTTTTTATACCAGGAATAAATGTCCTTAAATTTTTACTCAATCGCCCTAATAATTTTATTTTAACTGAATAGCTTATCTTACTTGTTTTAATATCTTGCCCAATTACTTCAGGTGTCAATGCTACTTCAGATAACCATTTTTTACCATAAAAAGAAATCATTTCTCCTTGCGGGATATATTCCATTACACGAGCAACAATATACTCATCAAAATTATCGATTAGTATAAAAGTTCCAATTGTTGGAGAATAATCTAATTGATATGGAGTAATAATGCTTGCTAAATATTCAAAAGTCGTACTTTCAATCCCCAAAAATATTCCTATAGGTTCTCCAATATTCATTTCCATTAATTATATCCCCCCTAATATTTCTTTTTGTACATATTCTTTAAGAAAATGACTCTCTTGGATTAAAATCCTAATTTTTCTATCTCCAAGTTTTTCTAATAAATAATTAATTATTTTATCTCTCCAAATAGAAGCGGAAAATCCAGTCCTAACAGCTTTTTCATGAGCTCTCATGATTGTTTGGGGATATCCTAATATGGGATAGGATCCACTTGAATCCTTGATTAAATGGCCAATAATTTCAAAAATTTCATACTTAGTATAAACAGGTTGATCATTTTTAAAATCATAAGGAATTTCAATAGTGATTAATAGATTTGATCTCTTACATAATTTTGCCACGTAAAGCTTTCCAAAAGAATAATACAAATGATATTTCATTTTACTTTGCCTATATGCTAATTTTTCAATTTCCCAAGGAATCTCAATAAATCCTGTGCAATTCTTAGGAACTACTTTTTCAAGATATAATGCTGTCGATATTAGATTTATTACCTGTGAACTTTTAGCAACACCAATTAATTTTCTCTTGGGATTAGTTTTAAGAAAAGAGATCATTTTCGGTATGATTTGATATTTAATCGCTTTTGTCCTTAAAAGACCATCTTTCATTACAATTATTGGATCATTTTTATCTCTTCCTAATCTCTCGAAAATACAAGCATATTCAGTTAATTCCATTGCCATTTGCGGATTTATTAATAAATCAGATAATTCTGAAACCGTGTTTAAATCCAAAATATTTAGTAAATATTTAATTTGTTTAAAACCATTCATATAAAGAAAATCTGAAGAACTAAGAAAATCAGATTTTGGAACTAAATATTTCAACAATTCACTACCCATTGAATTTGCTATTACAATAAAATCAAATTCAAAGGGATGAAATGAAATCCCCATTTTTCCACCATCAATAGACTTATAAGTAACTGATGAATAAGTCGCAATGGGGTCTACAGGAATAAATTTTAATTCTCTTACTAATTGTCGTAGTTGTTGAAAGCGTTTAACCTGTTTTTCAACAATTTCATAAATATTTTGAATTCCATTAATATCGAAATCTATTTGAGATTCCATTCTTTAATCATCTTAATAAAATCAAATAAATTATATTAATATAAGATTAATTGAATATAAAAGTGAATATCTGTATTCTATATTTATTTAGCAATTAATTATTTCTCCCTCTTCGAATAGAAAAATATATATAATAGAAGAATTTTAAAAAGCGCGTATTTCTTTAGTTAATTTTTTAAATTTCTTATTCATAATCTCATTCAAATGATATTTTTTAAATTTAAACTATTTTTTTACCATATTTGATAATAATATATTCTGATTATCTTCACAGAATATGCTCTCCTAACTTTTAATTTGATTAGCGCATTTTTTTTCGCTTTTTATTATTAAAAGAAATTTTAATTTTAAAAAATGTGGATAATCACCAATTTCAAAAAATAGAAGAAATATTTAAATATTTCTTATTATTTCCTGATAAAATTGTATTATTACAAGAAGAAACTATAAAATTTGAACCAGAATCATGGAATAATGTATTTGAATCTTTAAAAAGTGAGATTTCCGGGAAAAAATTTCTTTATATTTTCATTAAATATGACGGTTCCTTAGTAAAAAGTATATATATCGGAAAATCAACAACTAAAAATATAAATCGCTTAAAACAACATTTCAAAGGATTGTCTCTATTAGAAGATAACTTCTATATACGAATGCATGCTCATTTTTTCAAAAAAGATAAAAAACTTCCACTTTTTCTTGTTTTATTTTTTTGGAATAAAGAACGGATAATTAAAAATATTCTTCCTTTTGAACTTCATTCTAATCTTTCGAATGCTGAAGCGATCTTAATATCCTATTTTGCATTAAGATTTCCAAGGGCATTAATAAATCATAATTTTATTAGTAGACAAAAATGGCAGAATTCAAAATTTTTTTCAAACCTCTTAAATTTTAAGTTAAAAACGCTTTCAAAAAAAGAGTATTTAATTGAAATCTTAGGAAATGATTCAATTTCTTTATGGAACGAATGGTTTAATACGTGGTTCTTAAAAGAAGAAAATATACCTTTTCCACCTTTATCTAATAAAATAAATTTAATTCCTCTTTTTGATTATGATGAAAAATCCTATAGAGTAAAATTTGAAGATATAAATGGATTAAAAATATTAAAAAGGCACCCTTTTATGATTGACCAGGTAATTAAAGCAGCGATGATAATAGAAGAATCTTATAATTATTATAGTCAAATAGATAATAACAATGCATTTGGTGATTATGAGGAACAAGTTCCCTTTTTTACTGATGGATTAATTTATATGGTTTATGTTCTTCGTTCTGATATTAAAACTCTACCTGATTTTTCCCAAGAATCTCTTCCCTCTAAATTTATTCCCCTCTATATAGGTAAAACAGAAACTCTTGGGAGAAATGGAAATTTTTCAGCTAATTTAAAGGGGGTATCAGCAGGAAAAAATCGTCAATATTTTGCAAGATGGGGTCATGATAAGGCAAGACATATTGGTGGATTAAGCTCTTGTTTTTTTAATGTTGAAAATCCTTATCAAAGTACAGATTATGAATCTTGGATAAAAATAATGTTTGATGATGATAAAAGGAAAGAAGGCATTCCCCAACTTAAAATTCCCATATATTTTCAGATAAAACCGTGGTTTCCATTTAATATAAACTTTTCTAATCAAATTGGACTCTTTACACCAGAATTAGAAACACTTCTTATTTCTTTAGCAAGAATGCTCTTTCCAAATATACTAATCAACAAACAAGGGCGTTAATTTAAGAAAATGTAGAAAAAATTAAGAGATTTAACATCCAATCTCTAATTTTATTTGGAGTGGAGGCCCTTCATTAACTTTAACATAAGGTAATAGTGAAAAAAGAGCCATCATGAAAGAACTACGATAAGATGTTTCTATATAATTATTGTGAAATAAATATCCGTTTTTAACAAATTTAGCCCATGCTTCTTCCAATTTAGAATAAGAGATGAAATCTTTTCCTTTCTCAGTTTCTACGATGATCCCATTATCATTAAATTTAACAATTTTGTTTGGTTTTTTCTTTTTTAAGGTATAAATTGTGTTATTTTTAGATATTTGAATTTTTAATTGCTTCCAAACTCTTTTGAAATTTAAATTTATATTTTTCAATAAAATTGATTTAAACTTTTTCAAATAATCTTGTGGCAAAATAGAATTATTTATTATAACATATTCCAAGGTCTCAAAACATGTTAATAAAAAGAGACCTTTATAAGTTAAAAAATACTTTTTTTTAGTTTTAGTTTTTGCTGAACCGTCAAGTATTATATTAGTAGATTCTAAAAATCCTAATTCCATTAGTTTTCGTAGACGATAATCCAAAGTTCTTGCCGAAATATTTTCTTTTAATTTTTGTTTTATTGAATTATAATTTTGACCTTTAATTTTGAGCTGTTTTAATATTTCATAATTTCCTTTCTTCCTAATTAACTCGTCAATTGACATTATAATTTCTAATAATAATTTTTGTGGAAGTTAAAAAAAAGGTTTGTTCTATTTAAAGAAATAAAAATCCCCGTTTATAATGAATGGATTTTAAATAATTCAATTTTGAAGAATTTTTGTTTAAATATTTTCAATATTATTGATCTAAAAAATTAAAAAAACTCAAAATCATGGATATATCTAAAAAGAAAAATAATATAAATGAGAAAAATAATAATATTTTTTCAAGTGATAATAAATTAAAAAAATTAGCGAAAAAGAGCTTAGATGACAAATGGATACAAGACCAATCTAAAAATCTTAAAAGCTTATTGTCCCCTTGCCCATTTTGTATTGAAATATTAAAAAATAAGAGCAAAATTTATTGTCGTGAATGCTTAATTCCAAAAATAATTTGCGATAATGAAGGTTATAATGGATTAATCGGCTCTTTATATTCAAAATATGGAAATGTTCTTTTAAGAAACCTTTCTAAAGAAGAATATGGGGTAATTAGGGAGGCATTAATCGAAATAGCATCTAAAGGGACTATTTCGGTTCATATTGAAAAAAAAATAAATGAAATGATAAAATAATTAACCGTTTTAAATAGAGAAGAAATAAATAATCACAATTTTAATACCATAAGGTTTTTAAGAGCTTATTTAAATGTTAAATGTATCTCATAAGTAGTAATTATAAAATTAAAAATACTTTTATAAACCTTTGGGGGAAAGATATAGATTTTTTTATAATTAATTACAATAATGTTATATTTTTTAGGAAATAATAAAAGAATATACAATAAATTTGAAGATGAGAATATATATAACTCATTGTTCAGCTAAAAAGAATGAAAAATTAAAAAACACTAATATAGAAGTAACACCAGATATTTTATATTTAGCGACCCCAATACAACGATTTATTAGAAAATGCAAAGAAAAAAGAGTTAAATGGGCAATTTTTTCTGATTTATATGGTGTATGGTTTCCAGAAGAAAAATATTGTTATTATGATAAACATCCTAATAAAGTAACTGAAAAAGAGTACCATTATCTTTTGGAAAATTTCACTAAAAAACTTCAACAATATGATGAGATATGGTTTTATTACAATCCCGGTCGATTCCATTCACTTTACAAAAGATTGCTTCAAGAGACACCTTTAAAAGAGAAAATTATCTTTTTTACTCATATTAAAGATATAAAATAATGAAAATTTTATTTCTTAAAGTTATTGATACATTTTATTTGCTGAAATGATGTTATTAATTACTTTATTCTGTAATCTTTAATTAATAAATTTAAATTCAAATTTATTAAAAAAGTGAATTTCAAAGATCTATTTTTCTTTTATTTATATTAGAATGAAATTAATAAATATTTTCAAGGGAAAAACATTTGTTGTCGCATTGTCACGTTTAATTAAACTTCTTCCTTTTTTTTTTAATTTATGATTTCTCGATCAGGTAAAAATTTATCAATTAAATCTCCTCTATTGAGTTTATAATAATAGGGTATTTCTTCAATAATTTCTTTTTGATGCGAGATGATAATGATCTGTGTAAAAATGGAGGAGAGATCTTTTTTTAACCAATTTAAGATTTCCATCCTTCTTTGAGCATCGCTTGAAGCGAATGCTTCGTCAATAAAGATGAATTTAGGATAATGTCCTTTAGATTGCGGTAATAAAGACATGGCAACAGCAACACGTATAACTAGTAAAATTTGATCATCAGTACCCCCTGATAAATATTTTTTATCTATATATGTTTCTATAGTTTCCTCAAATACTTTAAATTCATATTTTTTCTTCCTACGTGATTCGGGCTGCGTTATGATCATATTTCTATATCTCCCCATTGTGATTTTAGGTAAAAATTCCTTGATATAACTATAGATATAGGGCATTTGGAGATCCCAAATCTTTCTATTAACTTGTTCAAGCAAATCTATGGATTTACTATATATTTTTATTTCTCTTTCTAAATTCTCAACTTTTTTTTTCATTTTAAAAAAATCATGAATAATTTGCTCATTATCTTTCAGATAATTACGAATCTTTGTTCTAGATGTATTTATAGATTTCATTTCACCATAAATTTGATTTCTTTTTTCATCTAAGTCAATAATTTCATTTTCCAAGGTATTCTGACAATCTTTAGGTTTATTTTTATCAAAGATATTTGAAATCTCTTCAGGGATTATTGGAAAAACTATAGATTTTATATTGGAAATTATCTCTTGTATCTCTCCTTTAATATTGTTAATGTTTTTAATTACTTCCGGTTTTTTATTGATCTGAGCGCTATTTGTATTTATTTGGGCTTCTAATTTGTCACGTGCGTTTTTATCTTCTTGGATAAAAGAATTAAGCTTTTTAATGGAATTTTCAAAAGGAATTACTTTTTCTACTTGTTCATGTATAGTTAATTCACTTGTAATGGAATTTATATATTTTTGGTTAATTCTTTCAATTAATTCAACTAAAGTATTAAATATAGTTTGTTTTTCTTTTTGTTTTTTTTTTAAATTCTCAATCACTGTTGATTTATCTTTAGTTTTAGTTTTTAAATCTTCAATCTCTCTCTTTAAAATATTATATTGATCAAAATCTTTAAGAATAATATTTTCTATCTGCTTTAACTGTTGCTTTACTATAGAAAAATCAATGTAATCATCATAGTAGATTTTGTCAATCCTTTCTTTGATATACTTTTCTTCTAAACCATCAGAAAAAATGGCATCCAATTGCTTTTTATCCTCATGAATATTCTTGATTGAGTTTTCTAAATCATACTCTAATTTTGGTTTCTTTTTTATGAGCTTTTTTAATTCCTTGATTTTTTTATTTAAATTTTCCATTCGAGCTTCTGAACTATTCAATTTCTTATTAATTTCTTGAAAATAGAGATTTAATGAATATACTTGTTCTTTTAGGCCCTCCGTCGCTTGAAAAGAACTACTATAATATTCTGATAAACTTTTAATTATTTCAGCTATTGAAATATATTTTTTTTCCAGGCTTTTCTCAACTGATTTTAATTCTTCTTTTATTTTTTGTAGTTTTTTTAATGAAAAAATCAAATTTTCCAATTTTTTAACTAATGCTTGAAGCGAAAGGTATTTATAATATAAATAGATAAAAAATAGGGCAAATGCTCCTATTCCTATGAATGAATATAATATTCGACCAAAAAAAATAGGTATTAAGCTAATTATTATAAATCCAATCAGAATGGGGAGATTCCACTTAAATGAGTGGGTGATATAATTTAATAAACCTTTTTTAACAAGATTTTCCAAACTATCCTTATATTCTTTTAAATTTCCAAGCTCTTCGGGAGTTTCTTTCGGACAAGTTTTCTTAATTTTGGTAATCTCAAATTTTAATTCTTCTTTTTTATCTCTTTCATATTTTATTTGATCATATTTGGCTTTAAATTCACGAAATTTATTTTCAGCTTCTATATAATCATTTTTATAACTGAGATCTTCTTCTACCTTCAATAAATCTTTTTTTAAATTCGCTACTTCTTTCTCGGCTGTAATAACCTTATTCAATTCTTCTTCAAGCGAATTTCTCTCCTTTACATTAACTTCTAAAAATTTGTATGAGGATTCTAAATCCCTGAAATGTTTCAATTGATTAGGCATATCTTTGTATTCTATAAATTTTTCTTTCTTATTTTCTAGTTTTCCCTCTAATTCTATAATATATCTTAATTTTTCTTTTAATTCTTCTATTCTTTTTAGTGTTTTTTGATAATTCTCAAAATGGTTTTTGATATTAAGAAAATTTTTTTCATCATCATTTAATCCCTTATAAATTTCCAATTGATGTTTTAATTGTGCTGTTTCTTCTTCTAAGGCCTCGATCTCAGCTAAACGTTCATTATACTGGTTTAAAAATTTCTCTTTAGAGGCCATCTCATCTTGAAGTCTCATTTTTAGATCTCTTTTTTCTATGTAATCTTTTACAATTTTCAAATATTTTGATAAAATTTCTACTTCTTTAGAGAGTTTTCTGTGAGTTCTAGCTTTACGATAATGATTTTTAGATAATCTAATTAATTCCTTGAATCGAGACCAATAATCATCCTTTTTATTTTTCAATTCATCTAATCTAATCTCATCATTATTTAATTGATTTTGTTTTTCTTTTTTCTCTTCTTTTAATTCTGAAATACTATCTCCGAATCCTTTTAGGTTTAGAAATTCATTAAATAATTCCTTCCATTCTTGAGGTGTCATTTTACTTATCTTGTTTAATTTCTTCTGAGCGATAATATTTGAAGCCGTGAGTTCATTATAAGAAAATCCAATGATTCGTTCAATTTGAGAATCAACGTTTGATACCCCTTTAGCTATAATAAAATGCTCTTCTCCATTGGTTAACTCTGAAAGTACAGCATTTATTTGACTTGTTGAACCTGATTTGCTCTTTCTTAATTCTCGATTTACTCGATAAATATTATCCCTAACGGAAAAGATTAGGGAAATTTTAGCATGATTTGATTCAAAATGGATTAAATGTTCATAATCTCTAAATGCTCGTTTGCCGAATAAGCTGAATAAGACGCCCTCTATAATAGTGGATTTTCCTGCTTCATTTGGCCCTATGATCGCCATTATCCCATGAATGAAATTAATAGTAGCCTTTTTAATTACCATGAAATTTCTTAATTTTAAAGATTTTAATTCTATTTTTATTTCACCCCAAATTTTTCAAGCTTTTCTAAGCTTATTTTTTTGGCATCAATTAGAATTTTTTTAAAATTCTCATTTTCTTCCCTAGCGATTAACGAATCTACAAATTGTGAAAAAATTTCTATAGGGCTTGCTCTCTCTTTATCAGGTAAAATTAATTCAGTGGTTTCAAAATCAAGTTTTGAATAGGAATCTAAGAAGAATTTAAAGCAATTTTCATCTCCATAATTAATTAATTTTGAAGATTTAATTGATGCGATCTGGTCAACTTTAATCTTTCCTTCGAGGATGACTTTTAGAATTTTTCGATCATTTAAAAAATTCTCAATCTCTTGAATTATTGTTTGATAAATATTTTCTTGATTGGTATTAATCGAAATTGGTATTTGCTCTATAGGACGTGTTTCCAATTTAATGAACTCCTTATTAATTAGACCTTCTTTATCATATTCTAAAAACATAAATCCTTTCACTTTTTTTAAATTTTCATTAAAAGATAAAAACTCGATGCTACCAGGATAAACCATAAGAGTGCTCGATCCTAAATTTGGATTGTATCTTTCCTTTTCAATATGGTCGTGGAGATGACCTGCTGCAACATAATCTATTTTTTCAGGAATATTAATTTCTTTAATGATATAATCTCCCGGATATCGATATCTAAATAAGCCTATACTCCCATGAACCATAAATATGTTAAGATCCGCATCGAGATTTCCAAAACTCAATTCATCCAATGGATCTCTCATTCTGGTATTCAAAACATCATAAGATTCACCAAAGATATTTATTTTTAGATTATTTATATTTAGCTCCCTTTTACTGATGAATTGACCTTCTGGTTGGATGAAATCTATGTATTCAATCGTGTTTAATATCGAAATTGGACTGAGAGCATTTTCTATAGATCTAGGCATATCATGATTGCCGCCTATAACAAACGCTTTAATGTTTTTTGAATGGATTCTTTTAAACTGCGAAATCACGTGATTTCTAACGGGATTTCTGGGATTAATGCTATCAAAAAGATCTCCCGAAATTAATAATATATCTGGTCTTTCTTTTAGGGAAAAATTGATTATCTCATCAAAATTTTTCTGAAAATCATCTCTGCGTTCTTGATCTCTGTGAAGAAAGTTAGTCATTTTGGGATCTAAATGAAAGTCAGCCGTGTGTAAAATTTGAACCATTTTAAAACTCATCTCATGAAAGGATTTTTACGAGGATTAATTCTTGATTTTTCTTCTTCCTCAGATTCTTTTTCTATTTCATATCCTTCTCTGGCTTGTCTTAGTTTTTCTAATATATTAATATCCGCTCCACCTTCTCGAGTAATTCTTTCTCTAATAGAAACCATGACTGGGACTTTTACGATTTCCCCAGTAATGATGGCCTCACCTGGCGAAAGTGCCGGAAGATTATTCAATAATTCTTCAGTAGCTCGCTCACTCGATTTTAAAATTGCTTGTTGATCTTCAGGATTAGTAATTTTCATGATGATTTGACTATTGCATTGAGAAAGACTGTTAGGATCTAATTTGGAAGGTCTTTGGGTTATCAATATCAAAAATAAACCAAATTTTCTTCCTTCCGCGGCTATGGTATTAATTATTCGACTACAAAAAGTTTGTTTTTTGGAGATAGGAGGGATAAATCTATGAGCTTCCTCAATAATGATGAATATGGGAAAATCCACCTTATTTAGGATATATGAATATGTCTCTTGTAAGATATGGGCTGCGATATAATTCATTGATTTATCTGTTAATCCAGAAAGATCTAACACTGAGATCGTCCAAGGTTTTATAATATCCTCTATAGGAACATCATTATTTCCAAATACCTTATATCTTAGTAGCTGCCTTACTCTTATAATTGTACTCCGTATAATACTGCGCTCCTTGCTATTGGGGGCTTTTTTTTCCATATCCTCTAATTGCTCGATCAATTTTTCAGGAGAATAATTGTCTTCGTCAATCTTTTCGATCGCAGACCTTATTGTCTCCTTAATTCTGACTGCATTCCCAGGTATGAAACAGATCTCCGCAATATCCTCCTCATCTAAGTTTGCAAAATTTATTTCATAATGATGTAGATTAATTATAGAGGAACTTGAATATCTTCCCGTACTATTGGGATTACGAAAAACTCTTATATATTCACTCCTCTCCACTAAAGAATAATCTTTTGCTTTTTGACTTAGAAAAACGTAATCAGAGTGAGGATCCAATATTAATATAGATCCCCCTAATTTAAAGAGTTCCTCTATGATTACTCCAGTTGTATATGATTTACCTGCACCAGTTTGAGCTATAATGGCAAGATGTCTATTGAGACCATTCGGGTCTAATAATAACTTTACTTGACTATTTGTTAAAAGGGTTCCTATCTCAAGCCCTTCATCTTCTCTTTTACTAAAGAATTCACTTAATAAAGAATTAGGTGCTCTAAAAACCATTTCACCGGGGAGTCTATTTCTTCGTGGAATTCTTATCAATTTGTTCTTAGTATTCTTATCAATATAACCCAAGACCTTTGCTCTTCCATATATTTTGGGATTGACAATATTTTGTTCAATTTGTTTCTTTACCATAGAAGGAAGAGTATCTATAGTGATATTTTTGCTAAAAGCAAAGATTTCAGATACTTGTGCTAATATTTCCACTTTAAATTCTTTTCCCTCCCTTCTTTCAAAAGATTCCACCATTAAATAATCCCATTTTAGGGGAGCTAACTTTTCATCCGTGACAAATTCAAACTCCATAGTAGAAGCCTCCCCGATAATATATCCAATAAAATTCTCTCTTATCATTATCATCATCCATATATTTGTCTTTTTGTTCTTCTTCTATAAGGTAATACTAATTCCAATTTATCTTGTAAATATTGCTCATATACATCCATATATGTTTTCTCTCTTAAAACAGCATCATTATGGGCAGCAGAGAGAAGTAAATTATAATTATTTAATCCACAGTATAATTTCATATTAACTAATAATATTTTCTCTATCATCGGATCCGTTTGATTATAAAAACACACGTGAGGAAAGTTTATCAGTTTGTGATAAGTTTTAAAATACCAACCTGGAACATCTATTTTAATGGGATTATCTCTAATATCGGGCAATATATGGTATGAAATGAAAGTAGGAATATTATTAAATTTTTGTATAACTCTCCTTGCTTCTATTAGGAACTTTTTTTTCTCTTTATCGTCAAGATTAGAAAGATATCTTCTAAATTTACTTGAAATATAGTTATCCGTATTATTTACCATTTGTTTAAAGATATTAACTTGCTCCCTTCTTCCTAATCCTTTTTCGATTGGAAATGTATAACCAGGATCTTTAGCAAAACGATACATAATTTCACCATCAGTTCTTAGATTAAGATACTCGTTATAAATTAGATACATTTTATTTAGAAGTATTGGATTTTTTTTGACTAATTCCTTAAATCTTCTGACTTTATCTTCATTATAAACATCAATCTCTTTGATTACATCTTCAATTAATAAGAGTTCTTTTTGAGTAAGTTTTCCCGATTTCTTTAATTTGTCTCTTTCCTCATAATAAATTTCATCAAGTAAAGCATTTCTGAAAAAACTTTCCCTGGAATCCTTGCTTACACCAATTAACACAACATTTTTCTCTTTAGCTTTTGTTAAAACTTCAAAAACTTTTTCAATATAATTCAACATAAATTTTTCATCACCCTCCACCGAAAATTCAAAAATCCGACTCATTAAGCGATTATAAATGGAACCATCAATAAAACCAACTCGTAACTGATTAGTTTTTTCTATCTCATTTAAATATGATTCGAGGACTTTCAATTCAATATGCTCCAATTTTCTACCGAAATATCGATTTATTTCTGTACTCGCTTCTGAAAGAGTAAAAATATCCGTATCTAACATTCTTTTAATATTGCCATTATTTTGAATTCCAGAAGCCCTATATATTAAGAAATAAGTTCCGTTGGAAAATTCTCTTTTTTTTCCGCTCGCATCAACCGCCACTGCTTCAAAATTTTCTGGAATTGATGTATTAGTTTTTATAGGAATAAAAAACCTTTTGAATTGTTTCTCATAATCTTTCTCTAAAAATTTCAATTCTTTTCCTTTCGTTAAATACTGGATAAAAGTCCTTTTCTTATTATCTATTTGTGATCCAAATAGATCGATAAAATTTGGCATTTTTTTGAGGTAAAACGCTTTGCATTTTTGTAATTAATAAATCATAAATTAACTATTAAAAATTTTTACAAAATTATGCCTTAATTCCTTATTTATTTAAGATTTTCTCCTAAATAAATAATTATAAATAAAACATATTTAAATATTTTTTCATATGCACATATAATATAAAAGATGTATGCACAAATCTATTAATCTATAATTACTATATAAAATATACATTTTTTAAAAAATTAAAGGGAGATATTAATTGGAAAATAAAAAATGCCTAATCGTCCTGGTAGGTCTCCATCCGAATAGGTTAAAACTCTCTATAGATAAGGAAATAGTGGACAAATTAATTCTTATTAAAGAACGTGAAAAAATTTCAGGTACGGAAGAAAAAATAAGAGTCATTCAAGAATTAAAAAATTATTATCAAGAAAGATTAATTAATACGGAAATAGTGGAGTATAGTTTTACCGAGCAAACTAGACCCGTGGCGGAACTTGCCCTCACTATCTATAAACAGCGATTACTTGGATTTAAGAATATTTCGGTAAATGTTTCGGGAGGCTTAAGATTTATGGTGATCTGGTGTTATTTAGGATGTTTAATTACCAATACGGATATAATTCATGGGGATTTCAAGTATAAAGGAAAAGAGGCCGTTGGGATTAACTATAATATGAACTTAGTGAGAATCCCTTTAACAACTCCCACAGAAAAGCAATATGAATTTTTAGAGTTATTTTTTACAAGCTATAGAGATATTGTAGAAATAATGAAAAATCAAGAGTCTTTTGATAAAATTTTAACTTGTATTAGAAATTTTGAATCCATTGAAGATCTAAGAAAAGCCTATGGGAAAAAAATAAAAAATGAAGAAATTACTCGGGGTTCTATTAATGGATTTATCAAGAAATTAAAAAAAATATCCGTATTGGAAACAATGGTTAATCAAGAAACAAAAATAGAAAA
The DNA here is from genome assembly GCA_029838195.1 of Promethearchaeota archaeon. Lineage (GTDB taxonomy): Archaea > Asgardarchaeota > Lokiarchaeia > Sigyniarchaeales > SOKP01 > JALGVJ01. The sequence continues at coordinate 27,040 of JALGVJ010000003.1, read as the reverse complement.
AAAAATTAAAATAACATATATCGGCATAGCTTTTGTTTTAAAATATCTCTTTCAAAAAGAATTGATTCAATTCACGACGGAGGAATAAATTATTACAAGCATTTCCTTTTATGTCGGGATTTCTATTATTGGAGGAAATTACCTGATCATAGAAGAAGATAGAATTAGAATAATGTTAGACAATGGGAAATGCTTTTTAAAAGAAAGAACGTATTATAAAGATTTTTTATAGCGCTGAAACTAATAATAATTTAAGAGATTATCTAAGATTAGGATTAGTTTCTATATTCCCAGGTGTTTGCCATTTTCTTTTAGATAATCTTCATAGCTCATTAAATCAGATTCTGCCAGATATTTGCTCCCCTCTTCAAAATCTTCAAAGTAAATATCTCCCAAACATTCTTTGCCATAAAATTCGGAGAAAATTTATATGAAAATTATAGTGATGCGTGGTGGAGATTAGATCCTGATAAACCTGCCAGAACCGTTAAGGCGAACCACGGAAGTGTTTTCATACACTATAAATTTAATAGAGTACTGACTCCACGGGAATTGGCGGCGTTACAATCATTTGATGATACTTTTATTTTCAAGGGAACTAAAAGTTCAATATTAAAACAAATAGGTAATGCTGTACTACCATTAATGGCTAAAGCAATTGCGCAAAACAAATAAAAATTCATTTAAATGAATTATATCAGAAAAAAACTTCTAAATATTAATAAATTATTAGTAGGACTTGTTGAACTTTAGTTAATTTATAATCATTTATATTGATTATTTCAGGTATTGATGTAAAGTATTAGGATTAAAAAGAAAAAAAAGAGAAATTTGATTTTCAATCTTGATTTTTTAGTCATAATTATTTTTTATTTTTGTCAGCAGCGCGCATAGCTCTGGATTTGAAGCCTTGATTTTTTCCCGTTTTATCTGCGTGTGATTGAATTCTCCGAGCTGCTGACTTATTCATCTTACTTTTTCCCATTTTTTTCACCTCCTTGAATTATAATTTCAGATAAAGTAAATGGAAACGATTCATGATTAGAAAGAATAGATTCCGCCTCTTTTTATAAATTTATCATGATTAAACGTGATTTGGTCAAAAGCATTAAACACGCCCACTTGTAAAATTGGCATGCTATAACTATAGGTGCCTCCTGAGTTTTGGAAGAATCTACCTAAAGGGTCGATCATGATATAAGAATCTACCATTGCGTCATTATTCTCAGCTATTGGATTAAAATCAGCATATCTTTTAGTAAAATTCTTGAATTCAGATGAGGAAATGGTGAGATTTTTTGCTTCATTATCATTTTGTCCCTTAATGATGAGCATTTGGAAAACTTTCCATCTATCAGGAGCGATTTTATTAATAACAGCAGACATGTCCTCATTAACATTCAAACGAGTTATAACGGTATTGATCTTTAATTTAATTCCTGATTTTTTGATCATGAGACTTTTATTAATCGTTTTTTGGACGTAGTTGCCATTTCCACGTCCAAGGGCTTTTTGAGTCTCTTCATTTCCGGAATCAAGGCTTAATCCAATCCAATCGATATTTTTTCCATACTTCCTTAAGAAAGAAGGTGTAATTACCGTTCCATTTGAAACGATACTGGTCGTGAAGCCTAAATTCTTGGCGTAAGCAATTAATTCTCCTAAGAATGGGCATAAAGTAGGCTCTCCCCCTACGAAATTAATTTTCTCAGCTCCGAATTCCCATAACGCTAAGAGGATACTCATACAATCTTTCTTGGATAAAGGTCTTTTCACGTATTCAAATTTTAAAAAACAATACTTGCATTTAAATTTACAATAAGGCCAAAAATGAAAATTCACGTGTTTTTTCATATGTAATAGATTTTTATTTCCCTTAAATATCCTTGTTTAACCGCCGTTCGGTCTATCATTTAACGGCCGTTAAAGTAAAATATTATAATTTTTAAAAATCATATAAACGTAATGAAAAAAAATTTAATTAAAAAGGATTTTCCAGAAACGCAAATAAAAATATTAAGATTATTATTTAAGAGAGAATACCAGCAAAAAGAATTACAGCGAAAATTGAAAACTACCGGCTCTAATTTGCATTATCACTTGAATCGATTAGAAGATTTGGGTTTAATTCAGAGAATTACCCTTCAACAAGTCGGAAATGTTAAAATAAATAATATTTTGTTAAATTCTACTGCTCGGCAACAAGTACGTCAAATTTTAGGCTATGAAATAAAAAATTTCACTCTCATTACTGGATATGGTGTATTAAAAGAGGGTTATAAAGTTCCTGATAGGGTATTCAAATTATTAAAAGAGAAACGTTATCCCATTTCAAAAATTATTTGTTTTACATCTCCAGACGCCGAGGCAAAAAGAAAAGAAAAGCAAGAATCTGAAAAATTAATTGAAATTCATAAGACTTTTTCATATAATTATGAGGATTACCGAAATCTTGGATCTAAATTTTTTAAAGAAGTAGAAAGCATAATTAGCAAAGAAATGAAAAATGCCGATATTATTTTAGATTTAACCCCTTTAAGTAAATTATATACCCTAAAGTTATTAGAATTATCTAATAAATATCTCATTCCGAGTGTTTATTGCGCCATGGACGAGAAAAAGAATTATCGATTATATTCTCTTTCTAAAATGAAAATAGAAGGAGAGATTAAGTTATTCGATTAAATAAGGTTGGAAGGCTTTAAAAAATGAATCCAAATCAGTATTTAGAAAAAATTTTAATAAAAATTTCAATAACTCCCGAAAGAAAGAAATATATTAAAAATTGTATAAAAAAGATTCACAATGAATTTTCTCAAGTTGAACCAAATTGTTATGGATATAGATATGGAGGCAGTTTTGATAGATACACATGCATCAGAAACTATTTTGATGTAGACGTGTATTTTAAGGGATACTTTGAAGAATATAATTTATTAAGTAATTTCGAATATAAATTAAGAGATTTAGAAGAATATTACGTACCTTTTGAAATTGCTCGTGGCCCACCTTATCTACATGCGATTCCGTGCCTTTTTAATAATGATATAGAATTAGACTTAATTCCGGCAATTGAATTGAATCGTGGTTTTCTCAGAATTCCAGAAGGTGGAAATACAATTGTTATTAATCCAGAGTTAGATGAGGAAAAATTAAATGATTTAAATAAAAAGAATAACGGATTAGGAACAAAACTGATAAAGCTATTAAAAAAATGGAATTATATTAATGGAAAATGTTTTAAATCATATCAACTCGAAGCATTAGCATATTATATTTTTGAAGGCAGAAAAATAAGTTCTTTAGACAAGGGATTAAAAACTTTTTTTGGATATGGAATTAATTTAATAGATAATGGATATGAGTTATATGATGAAATAGATAATCATTCAATCTTAAGAAATCTTGATAGAGAATTAGCAGTTGAGTTAATGGGTAGAACGGCGAATTTAATGAATGAAAATAAATGGACGATAGTATTTCCTACTATTTGAGAAATATTTTAAAATAAAACTAAGTAGATGAAAATTTTAGGAAAAATAACAATATTTCAAATAATAGAAATGAGAGGGATCGAGTTCCATGACAACGCAAATCGATAAAGTTAAGCATTATCTTTTTCCTTTAATTATTATTTCAATAGAGTTTAAAATTTACTAGATTATATAAGAATTTAATATAAATTCAAAATTTAAAAAGAATTTATACTAATTTAGATTAGTACTAATCATGATTAGTAATTTTGTTAATAGAAAGAGAGACAGATTTCAAGAAGGATGAAATAGATATCCTTACGATAAATGAAAAGGCGAAAGAGATTACTTTTTTTGAATTCAAATGGGCTAATCTACCTTTCAGAAAACAAGGAAAATTATTGAAGAACTCAAAAGAAAAGCATAATTAATAGAATGGGAACGGAATTGTTGAATAGAATATTTTGGAGTAATAGCAAAGAGTTTCACGCAAAAGGAAAAATTAATTTTAAATAATATTATTGCGTTAGATTTTGAGGATATCAAAAGAATCTTAGAGGAACAAAATTAACGGTTTTTCATAAAATAATCTCCTTAAACTGATACGATTTAATATATTGATTATATTAGTTAATATTCATTCAAATTTTTTTGTTCGCTACACTTAAAGATCACATCCTTTTAAGGAGAGAAAAAAACAGAACATTTTGCTGTGAATTTGCCGGAGAAAAGGTATTTCCTTTAATTTTAAACGTAAAGAAAAAAGATTTTATTTGCCAAAATTCCTTTTGGGCTTGTTAAAACCCGGAATGCATCCTTGGTTAAAAAATGCTATATTGACTTTACTAAACAATGAGGAAAACGTGTTTCGATTCCAACATTTTCATGAGCTTTTCCCTCGGCGTGCCTTTTCTCCTTCCATTAAGGTGTTTAACGAGTCGAGCAATAAATTGATGAATACCTTGTATAAAACCCAATGCGGGATGCGCACTCTTGAAAATATTCGCATGAGAATATTGAATGAATTAAATGAATACTTTTCTGATCAGTTATTTGTTTGTACTTAAAAGTCCTTAATTATATTAATTAAATGATACTTGATATTAAAATAAAAAAGTTTTTGTTGTTTAAGGTGTAAATTCGGAAGATTTTAAAGAATGAGGCATGATATAAAGAAAAAAAAAATATTATTAAGAATAAAATTTGCTTAAGATTTACTTAAAGAAAATAAATCAATTAAATCTTCATATAGTTTAATATATTTTTGATATGCATTACTATATATTTTCATATTGGAATTATTTGGTTCATATTTTTTTTTTATGGATATCATTTGGCTTGCGGCATCTTCAATACTCGAATATATGCCGGCTCCTTTACCGGCAAATATGGCTGCTCCGAGACAAGCTGCTTCTTCATTCACTGTTCTTACCAAGGTTTTTCCTGTAACATCTGCTTTAATTTGATTCCAGATATCACTTCGAGCGCCTCCTCCTAAGACACGTATTTCATTAACTTTTATATTAATATCCTCTACTATATCTAAATTTCTCCGAACAATAAAAGCAATTGCTTCCATTATCGCCCTGGCAAAATGAGCTTTTCCATGCTTCAATGTAAAACCAAAAAAGACACCTTTAGCATTTGGATTATCTTCTGGAGCCATGGCGCCTTGTAAGTGAGGTAACATCACCAATCCATCGCTTCCCGGAGGAATTTCTCTAACCATCTCATCAATTAATTTGTAAGCATCGATTCCTTTCTCCTTGGCAACATTTATAATTTCCTGACAGAATTTATCTCTATACCATCGTAGAACCATTCCCCCAGTTGTAAAGGTGTGAAACATGTATCGTTTAGGTATTCCATGATAATGAACGGGAATTCTCCGTTGTTTATCGAAAGTAGGCGTGTTTTTATCTTGAGTCGCACATATCGCTAATGCAGCTCCTGTATTTTCCGTAAATATACCTGGCTTGACATTTCCAACTCCGATGGTTCCGCATGCTTGATCAAGTGCTCCCATTGAAACAATTAAATTAGTAGTAAGCCCTAATTCTCTTGCCGCATTTGCTGTAATGTTTCCAATAACCTCACCGGAATGTCTTATTTCTGGTAATTGCGCGGGTGAAATGCCTAAAAATTCTAACATTTCATCCCACCATTTTTCTGTTGTAATGTTCCAGTAAACGGTCGAACAGATCAAGGATCCTTCACAAGCAAATTGCCCCGTTAGTTTCCATATTAAATAATCTTCTACTAATAATACTTTCTCTATTCTCTCAAATATTTTCGGTTCATTCTGTTTTATCCAAAGAAGTTTTGCCGCAGGCCAAGTGGGAACAATAGACACTTGACCTGTTATTTTATATACTTCATCATTTGGAAATTCTTTAGAAAGAATTTCTGCTTGTTCTTGAGCGCGATTATCCATCCATGAAATTGCATTACGTAATGGTTTTCCTTCCTTGTCAATTATAATTAATGTTTCCCCTTGTGCCGATAAACTAAACGCCTTAATGCTACCCGGATCGATATTTGAATGTTTCAACACCTCCCGTGTTCCCAATTTAAAAGCTTCCCAGAATTTTTCTGCCGAAATTTCTACTGTAAGTGCGGTTGGTGTTAATAACTCGTACTCTTGTGTTGATAGGCTAATTAAATTACCTCTTGTATCAAATAATGATATTTTTGAAGCAGTGGTACCTGCATCTAAAGAAAGAATGTATTCCTCCATTCCTACCACCTTTACTTGTCAGGTGGAGCCAACGACCATACAATAAAGGTTGGCTCATTGAATTTGTTAATTAATTTATGAGGCTCATTTTCCGGAATGATAACTGCATCTCCTTTGTTTAATTCAATTTTTTCCTTAGAAAATTCTACTATGACCTTTCCTTGAGCACAGAAAAAGACTTCTTTACCACGTGCGTGGCCCGGATCTACTGCACCTATCTCACCGGGACCTAAATACGATGTACCAAACACCATCGATTCATCTTCTCGGTAAAGATGGCACAATTCATCATCTTCGTGCCATTCTTTTGCTTCTTCTTTCCGAACAATTTTTATTTCTCCCAAAATCATTCCCTCTTTCTTTTTTATTTACATCTTAATTTGAAAATTTTTTAGAGATTTGTATTTGTATTTTTCATTAATTGTTCTTTTTTTTTTTCATGTATTATTTCCAATTGTTCTTGCATTTCGGCAACTTTTTCTTTGCTTAAAGGATAAAAATTTAAAAACATTAACAAGATGATAGTAAATATTCCAATCATTATTACCATTCCGATCCTTAATGCGATATCCATGTATGGAGGATCAGGTAATTGGGGATCATAACCGATGAATACGCTTAACAAGATAGCAGTAAAAAGACCGATTACCACTAATGACATTTTTTCGACCATTATCATGAATCCAAAATAAGATCCCTCCCTTCTTATCCCGGTTTTAAGCTCATCTTCATCTACAACATCACCCATCATGACTTCTCGTGCTACTAGAATTCCAGCTGTGCACATTCCCATGAAGAACCCCCATAAGACAAGCCCTATAATATCCTTTATGGTAAAAACCATCAAATAAACTCCCGCTTGTAAAATGCAACTTAGAGCTAATGTCTTTTTACAACCGAAACGAATATATATTTTTCTCCAAGGTGCAAAAAAAAGAATCGTAGTGATCATGTTTGGAAGCATTATTAAAGCAACTACATCTAAACCTAAGCCCAGTGAATGAGTAACAAAGAATGGAGACATGGCACTCATCCACCCAAACATGCTCCAAGTCATCAAATCAATGATCATGTACGTTAAAAGTGTCTTGTTTTTAAAGGTGGTTTTAATAGAGATCAGCAAGGGCATTTGCTGGTCCAAAGAATATTCTTTTCGCTCTTTAATCCCCAACAATGAAATTAAAAAGCAAATAGTAAATATCGTTCCCAAGATTGCTCCGGCCAACGTCCATCCAATTTTTTCTTCAAGAATCTCAGAAAGATGCACTTGAATGACGGGAAACAATCCCACTGCCAGAGCACCTCCAAATACGGCAAATACTTGCCTATAAATCACAATTTCGCTTCGTTCTTCTACAGTAATCCATATTTCAGGAAATACAGCAAACCATGTAACTGCGGCCATGCTATATGCAAACTCATAACCTATTACTACGAGGAGCATGAAAATGAAGATTTCCGTATTGCTAATTTTTGTTGGTGGACCCCACATTAAAATGTAAAAAAGTAAAGAAAGCGGAGCTCCAATCATTATCCATGGTTTTCTTCGACCCCATCGTGTATGAGTACGATCGGATAAGACACCCACGATTGGGTCATTTATAGCATTCCAAATACCATAGGCTATCATGTATACTAATGATGCTAACCAAGCATTAAGATAAACCACGTCTATTAAAAAAAAAAGTAAAAATGTGCTCACGATTGAATATGAGCCCGTATCTGCGATAGAACCGATTCCATAGGACAATTTTTGAAAAATGCCGGTAGATTTTTTTGACATTCTTATGAACTCTCTCATTTTTTTTATTTTTATGAATCACGACAATATTTTTAATACAGTTTTGATGTTGTCAGCATTAGAGCCTTTAGGAACGAATTTTTTATCAAAAATTGCGCTTCCGATGGTAAATGCCCATACATCAAGTTCTTGCATTTTTTTTACTTGATGGGGTGTACTTATGCTACCGGCGACGATTAGTTTTGTTTTCATTACTTCCATGACTTTTTTAATTAATTTTTCAACATTAACGGTTTCATGCCTATATGCCAAGAGATTAATTCCATCAACTCCTTTTTTTTCAATATTTATTGCATCTTCTTGTATTGATTCAATGGTTCCCGTCAAGATACAAGGGTGTCCTATTACATCTCCAATGTAAGGCATGAATTTGATCGGTTTACCCCTTATAATTTTAAGAGTTGGATCAATATATTGTTTCATCGTTCCAATTAAATAATCCACTCCCAATTTAAGACCGACCTCTGCAGATTTTATTGATGCTTCTTCTGAATCTGAAACTACTTCTAAGAAAATGGTTTTTCCATCCTCTTTCATCATTGCTACTAATTTTTCATATTGTTCCATTTCTAATCCTATATTCTTAAAACCAATGAATTTCAAATCCGAAATGTCCCTAATACCCTCATAAATTTCTATAGCGTCTTTTTTAGTGACATCATTGTAAGTTAACATGAAAATGAATTCTGTCATTTTATCCATCTTAAGTTTTTTTTAAAACTATTTTCTTATTTATTGTTATTTTTTCTAAAAAAATTCAATAATAACTAAAAAAAATATTATTTAATTCATTTATCTTCGATTATTTCGTCCACAAATGCTAATACACGAGCGGGAGATCCTCCTATCCCCTTAATGGGTAAAGGAGAAATAATGAAATAAGCTCTCTGATTGCCAATCTTTTCTAAATTGGTTAACATCTCAACAACAGGCATGCGACGTTCATGCAGGAACATGTGCCCTAATCCGCCATAAATGATCGTATGATCATTAGTGCCGATAGCCTTTATCCTTCTTCTTCGTACTAAATAACTACATGTCTCTTTTGGAATGATTGGAATGTCGGGAATTTCAAGTCGCGTGTGTAAAAAAACTATATCTCCTTTCTCTATGTGCGTATTATTTCGCTCCTCCCATTTTTCAATATCTTCAGGAAAAACTTGCGGACCTGACACGGATAATCTTTCTAATCGATCCATTATGACTTTAGGATCACTTTCTTTCTTTTCTTTTCCTACAAATGTTAGATCGATAGCATAACCTTCACCACATAGATCTTCTAAGGGTACATCACCAATACTATAATGCATTTTTTCAGGAATATCCGTTGCTCCATATACATAAGAATGGATTGCAACTTCAAGATGAGTTCCTGCATGACTCCACATGGTCAACCATTCACACATGCACCTATCTGCCATGAAAATATATGGTTCAACAACGATACGCTCTTCCGGTATGTATGCGGGAGGGATTGTCCCTCTCTGTTTTATCCATTGAGTTTCTTTAGCATGATTAGGATCGGTTGGATCCATCATGATTGATAGATCTACTATTTTTTTATTTGATATATCAAACATTTTTTAACCCCTATTTTTTTTATTTTTTTTCATTCTTTTTTTATTTTTTTTATTCTTTTTTTATTTTTTTAACATTTATTAATGTTTTTTTTAATTTTTCTCTCATCTTCTTAAAATCATTCCACCCGTGATGTTAATAGCTTGCCCCGTTATATAATTTGCATCATCACCAGCCAAAAATGCGATTAAATTAGCAACATCACTTGGCTTCTCAAGTTTCTGAAGAGGAATTCCGGAAAGATACTGTGATTTTACCAAATCCTCACTTATTCCTTGAAGCTCAGCACTCCATTTAATCTCTCTTTCTTGCATCGAGGTTTGAACTAATCCAGGACAAACACCATTAACTATTATGTTTGGGGCTAATTCCATGGCAAGTGCTTGCATGTAAGCTAAGAGTGCTGCTTTAGAGGCATTATAATGTGCATATAAAGGGCTTCCGCATTTTCCGGCCATGCTGATTGTAAATAAAATCTTACCATATCCTTGTTTTTCCATGACATCAGCAGCAATCTTAGAAACAATGAACCCGCCTTTTGCATTAACATTCATATTGAAATCGAAATCCTCTTCTGAAATATCAATAAATTTTCCCATTCTGGATACACCTGCATTGCTCACGACTATATCTAATCGTCCAAATTTCTCTAACGTTATATTTACCATGTTTTTCACGCTATCTTCATTTGAAACATCCGTTTTAACAGCAATGCTTTCACGCCCCATATCACTTATTTCTTGAGCAGTTTCTCGGGCTAAGTTCTCATTAATATCAGCAATAATTATATTAGCACCTTCTTGCGCTAATCTCATGGCGATTGCTTTTCCTATTCCCGAACCTCCTCCCGTAACAATAATGATTTTATCTTTTAATTTCATGATGATCAGCTCTTTAACCTCTTTCTTGTTAAAATATTTCTTATATTAGTTAGTTCATCATCAACTATTCCTATAGTTTGGCCATTAATTATATGTGAATCACTTGATACTAAAAATAATGCAATTTTAGCAATTTGATCGGGATCAACTAAATCCATCATCGGGGAGAATGTATAAGCCATAGGGCGTATTCTTTCTAATGTTTTACCGCCAAATAGTTCTCCATATTTTATTGCCCCGGATTCTATGTAAGGTACGACCAGACAATTAGAACGAATGTTATATTGCCTTAATTCCAATGCCATTGTGTTTGATAAATTCATTAATGCTGCCTGACTAGCTGAATAGGCAGCAACGGTATTAGTTCCGGATAACGCTGCGGTAGTGACCAAGTTTAAAAAAACACCTCCATTACCATTTTTAATCATTTGATTAGCTACTGCTTGATTCAAGAAAAAAACACTTTTGAAATTAAAATCCATGTGATAATTCCATAATTCTAAATCCGATTTGGAAACTTTTCTCACGACACAAGTACTTATTGTATTAACAACACCATCTATTCTTGCTCCAAAATTGTTCACGGACGTGGCTACCAATTCTTTCACATCCACTAGCGACAGGGGATCATATTTAACGGACACGCAATTTTTAAATTGAGGATCTGGTTTTTCTATATCTGCTAAGACCAATTTTGCATTATTTTCTGAGAATAATTTTGCAATAGAAAGTCCAATACCCTCAATGGCACCGGTTATGATAAATATTTTTCCATCAAGCTTCAATTGTTTGACCTTTCAAAAATTTAATTCAAATGTATTTAAAACATACATTTTACATATAAAAATTATTTTAATCGAATTTTTAAATGTTTTCTTAAAATTGATATTAAGAATGCACTTCTAAAATAGCCGCTGTAGAAGAGGTTAAAGAGCATTAAAATCATTAAATGAGTTTTTTTATGTTTACTCTTGTTATTAATCTTTTGAAAAAATTAACATGTGTATGAAAGAAAGTTAAGATTGGGCTAAATAATTTAGATTGGTTTTAACTATAATGAATTATTAATCTCGGGCGCTTTAAAGAATGAATAATTTTAAATGATTTTTAATAAAAACATGAATTTTAATATAAACTAATTCATTCATATTAAGAATGATTTTAACTATATCTTTATATATTTTAGTTTCATCAATTTAATTAATAGAATTATGAAGCAAAAAGGTTAAAATTTAAATTCATTATAAAAAAAAGATTTTAATACATGGACAGGTTGAAAAAATGGTAGATGAAAATTTAGTTAAAGAATTAAAAGAAATGAAAGAAAGTGGGACTATAGCTGACGATCCGAAAAACATGTTTAAATTAATGGAACTTATTAAACAAACATCAATAGAGCATGAAGATTTGATTGATGAATTAGATAATTTAGATGAAATAACTGCTCAAATGAAATTAACTGATAGGGATTTTAAATGGTGGATTAAACTTGGAAATGGTAAATTTGAATACGGCGAAGGAGAAAATGAAAATGCTTCTTTTTCAATGTTAGCTGACTGGAATACTTTATCAGGTGTATTAACCGGTCAAGTTGATGGCACTGCAGCTTACATGGCAGGATCATTAAAAATAGAAGGTAATGTTCAAGATACTATGGCTTTTGGAGACTATTTCCAACTTGCAATGGAAATCATGGCAGAATTAGGATATTGGAAATGAAATTAATATTTCATCTTTTTTTATAATTATCAATTATTTTTTCAGAATAAAAAATTTTTTAATTAAGATAATAATAAAACGTGTTAAATATTTAATCATTCAATTTGTATTCTGTCTTTGTCTATTCTCTTGAGAAATTCTATTAAAATTCTAAAGCAATTCCATAGATTATTAAAATCTATTTTATCAATCGTATCATCTAATGTGTGGTAGTGTAAAGCAAATCCTTTTTTAGGAGCTCCTACAATTGAGCAAGCTTTGATTCCATTTTGGGCATATGCCATGGAATCTGTAAAAAAGATGACATTTCCTATTTCATGTGAAATATTTAATTCAGCAGCAATCTTGGATAACTCTTTACCGAGCTCATCATTTAGTTTTATTAGAGAGCGTACTTCCATTATGTCAATTTTCAATTCGGAACCCTTTCCTCCAACCATGTCTATATTAATAACGAGGGCATTCTTTAAATCATCAAGATATTTTTTAGAAAAGCGTTTACTTCCTCTATCTCCAATCTCTTCACATCCGTGGGATACTAACCAAATTTCTGTATGGTTTAGACCATCGGAGGCTTTTAAATATTTAGCAATTTCAAAAATTATTGCGATTGACGTTAGATTATCATCTGCACCCATGACCGGATTATTTGAGACACAATTAATTGCGATATATATCAATAGCGGGATTAAAGCCGTTTGTATTAATAAAAACAGGAAATCGACAGTTTGAACCACCAAAAATTTAATGAAAAATAGATATAAGATTAATTTCAGGCCATAAATACCCAGCATTATAAAAGTAAATATCATAGGGATTCCCATTAGCGATGTATAGAATTTTGGCCATCTTTTCAAGAGCGGAAATTCCCAATGAGAATCATGATGTCCTCCAATCACCACTATTCTTTTAACTTCTTGTTTAGGTTTAAATCTTGCATGCACGTTAGTCGATTTTTTTTTTTTAAAAAAAGGATCGATCAATTCAATGTTGCGCATTAAATTGGTTTGAATAATTATTGCTGAAGTTAAAATTAAAATGAATGAAATTACTATAAATGCCAAATTGGTATAAAAAAAATAAATCCAATAGAATGTTGTTGCTAAAATTAGATTTAGTATGGGAATGCGAAATGCCGCTCGATAAGAGCCCGGATGACAATAAAAATTTTCGATCTTAGCATCATCGGTAATTTTTTTAAGAAATTCATGAATAAAAACGGCACATTTTGCTTCTTGTTCGCTACACGGAGGCCTGGGGCCGATTTCATCACAAATTTTTTGAATCGTTTCTCTCATTGCATTTTTAATTTCTTTTTCTTCATTCATGTAAATTTATACCTCTTTTATATAATGATTTATTTTTGTTTTTCTCTAATTCTTTTTATTTTTAACTATAATGATTTATTTTTATTTTTCTCTAATTCTTTTTATTTTTAACTATAATGATTTATTTTTATTTTTCTCTAATTCTTTTTATTTTTAACTTTAAACTTTAGAAAAATCGGTTTAAATGATTAATTTTATCTTAAATTTTTAGAAATTTCAATAATTTCCATACTTATCAAATTTACTAGCAGTTTTTATGAAATTTACAATATCAAATATTATCATGATTAAGTTCTTTGACTTCATTTATAAAAATATCCTTTAAATTCCTTTTAACAACATCCGCTAATGTTAAAATTATAAAAATTTTAAATTCTTCCCTCCCCTCTCTTCTCACCCATAAAAAGGCGCTCTCTTCTCCTTTTTTAGCCCCGGTCATACTATACCTTTCTCCCCTCTAATTCCGTCGGTCATGGATTAAAGAAAAAACTCCGTCCTGGTCTTCTTTCGTTAGAACAGCACGAGCTGCTCTGCCGGCTGAAGAGTTTTCATGGAGATCATGCGTATTTCACCGCTGCGAATTTGAAATGGTTAGCCTTTCATGAAAAGCAGTGTGAATTCCATTCCAAGGAGGAATCAGGCAAGCATCCCAAAAAGAAGCGGGGGGCAAAAAGAAAAGTATGCATTCGTTCTAAAATAGAAGCCGTCTTTGGAATCATGGAGGAAAATTATCATTTCGGCCGTACTCAGGTCCGGGGAGGGGAGAAGGTGAAGGGCGAAATGGATTTGAAGGTGAGTGCTTGGAATCTTTTCTATTTACTATCCCATGTGGAGGGTCGTTTTGAAGATCGTATCAGTTTAAGGAGATTATTTCATAAAAATGAATAAAGGAGGATACTTATTAATTTATCAACAGCCTTTTTAATTTTAAAAAATAATTAAAAAAGTTAAAATAATTAAAAATCATAATAATAGTTTAAAGCAATTTTAAAACTTTTTCTTTGAATAAACATGAATGTAAATCAACTCTTTTTTGAATTATCTCACGACGCAAGATACAAGATCCTAAGAGAAACCAGCAAGAAACAATGGAAACATTCGGAACTTGAAAAAAAATTTGATTTGCCGGGTCCGGAAATCACGAGGCACATGAAACGTCTCATGAAAAATAAATTAATAAAGAAAAATCTTGATAATTCATATTATAGAACTAATTTTGGATGGCTTATTAACAAATCTTTGGACTTTTTTGAAGTGAATATTAAATTTCGAGATTTTATAAATTCTCATGACATTAGTGTAATTCCCGCTCATCTTTTATTAAATTTAGGCGTTTTAAAAAATTGCAAGTTATTCGATCAAACTATGGAAAATATTGAACGCTGGTCTCAAATCATATTAGAAGCAAAGCAATTTATTTGGTCCATTACAGAACAAACGCTCGATAGAGATCTTCCTATCATGCAAAAAAAAATTATTAATCAAAAAATAAAAATAAGAAGTATATTGCATGTTGATTTAATTAAAAAATACGTGCAAACTGAAGAATGGGAAAAATATATTGAAGGTCCGAAGCCGGCTATATTTCGCGAATTAAGCAATAAGGCAGGAATCCCTCAAACCTTGCGCAAATTACATGATCAAAAAATTGTTCTTCTGATTACAGAATCAAAAGTTTTAATGTTCTTTTCAGATTATAAAAAGATTGATTATTCTGAATGCTTATACTCCGAAAAAGAGGAAACCGTGATAGCCTGGGCTAAAGAACTCTTTGAATCTTATTGGAAACGTGCTGAACCCGTAAGTAAAGAAGAATTATTATTATGAATTGAATTAAAATATTTACATGAACTTATTAAATTAATTTGATTTAAGAAGCATCATAGGAGATTTCTGGATTTATATCATGAAATTTCATTGAATTTCTTACAATACTATTGGTTTTTTTAGTCAATTCTTGCTCGCCATCGATTATCATTCTATTCATTTCTTTTTACCAAAATCATTGTAATTATTTGAAATTAGAAAAAACAAAAGAAAAGTGGAAAAATTTATTCCATACATAAAAAAATCACGATTTATCATTTAATTATCATGCTTTACATGTTACTCCGTTAAATATTAAATATTTTATTTGAACTGATAATTTTATTAAAATAAATTTTCAAATAAAATCTTTAAAGCTGGGAAATTAGAATTAGAAATTATTAAATTTTTATAAAAGCTCAATGGGAAGCAAACCTTTTTATTTGGTTCAATCATATGAGAAGATTTAACTGAACAGAGTGATATTGATTTTTTAATTGAGTTTAAGGGGGAGAAAAATCTTTTTGATTTATTTACCTTACAGCAGGAATTAGAACGAATATCACGTCGTAAGAGTGATATCTTCACATTTGATTCCGTGCACCTTCTTTTAAAACATTAGATAATGGCAGAATAGGTGAAGGTTTTATAAAAAAGAATCCAGGGAGATAAATATAGCATTTATTAGTATGAATTAAATTAATTGAAGATTATTTAAATGATAAAAATAAAAGGGATTTTTTTATTTAGAAGCAACTACAAGATGCCGCAATAAGAAAGATTGAAATCATTGTTCATATTAGTAAAAGCATTCCGAATGATTTTGAAAAAGCTAATAAGCAAATTCTCTGACGATAAATTCTAATTTTGTTAAATCTACGGTTAATCGATATAATATATCATATTTAACAAAAAAAGGGATTAAAAATCTGACTCTAATAAGATAACATTTAATTAGGTTTGGATCATTTCAATAAAACATATAATTTAAAGCATTTTAGTACTTATACAATCAATCCATGATACTTTAGCTACAATTTATAATTTTGGGAAGGAATATTTTGAAGATTAATTTAAAAGTCTTGAAAAACCCGTATTTGATTTTATTATTCATTTCTTCGGTTCTTATTTTTTCGATAATTTTGTATGGACTCGTTTTTATTGACCCCTTTTTAAGTCATGGATATTATGTAGATGATCTTTCTTATTATGAAATGGGTGAGGACATATTTCAGCCTTCCACGGCACCTTTTAGATATCGAATTTTAACGCCCTTACTTGTATATCTTTTACCTTTTAATACCCTTACGAGTTTTATAATAGTCAACATCGCAGCGTTATATGCATCGATTTTCCTTTTTTATAAGTATTTAGACAAGTTAGAATTCCCTAATGATATCAAATATATCGGCTGTATTTTCTTCATTCTTAATCCGATAACGATTTTTTTATTATGGGCCATTTGTTTTATTGATTTTTTATCTTTTTTCTTATTATTATTATCATTCCACGCTATTAAGGAAAATAAGAGAATTCTTTTCTCAATAAGCGTGAGTCTAGGTGTTTTAAATAGAGAATTCATGATTCTCTTGCCAATATTTTATTTTTTATTTTATTTGAAAAAAAAGGAATTCATGAAAGTATTAGGATCAACCCTTCTTGTTTCGATTGTACCTGCTATTTGTTTTGGAATTGTAAGATTAATTTATGGGTTGGAACTTAGTATAATTACATTTTACACGTTAAAAATTGTTTTTCTGGTGAACATTAGGAATCATCAATTAAACTTCTTCTATCATCCTTATACTTTTTTTTTAAGTTTTGGAATATTATGGATTGTTTTTTTAGTAGTTCTTGGAAAGATGAATAATGATTATCTACGTAGAACGCTTTTCTTTTTACCTTTTGTATTCGTGCAAGGATTTCTGGGGACGTCTTACTCCCGCCTTTTCTTTTATGCTTTTCCAGTTATTATTCCTATTAGCTTGACAATATATAGAAACAAAATAAAACCTAAATTCTTTATAATAATATTGATTTTAGCAATTTCGCTTGTTTTTTTCCATGTTATTTCTGTTTATAGTTTAATTAATAGCGTGATGATATTTTATTTAAACGTGTATAATAGATTAACTCCAAATAGCTACTTTTTTTGTATTATTTTGGAACTCTTATTTGATTTATATGCCGTTTTCGCATTATTTTATATTTATAAGAAGTATTATACGAGAAATTCAAAATTATATTAAATTGATTTTATTATTTAGATTCCTGACTGGCTCACTCTTTTAAATACTCTTTTTTTGAGAATCAATCTTGGCAGAAAATGAAAAATATCATAAAAAAATTGATAAGAATAAGGATTATACCAGACTTAATTATTAAATTAAAAATGGTATTATTTTCCAACTAAAAAGACAAGAATAAAAATATTGAGTTTGAATGAAATCTCATTGATATAGAGGTTATATTTTTAATTTAATTCTCTGAATGCGGAAATGAAAAGTAATTAAATATTAAACCGTAAAAATTTAATGATTATTTATTTAATTGGTCTTGAATTTTTTAATGATTTCATCAAAATGATTTATAGCAGTTGAGATATGAGCATCGTTAGGAAAATAGGTGGCTTCGCAGTTCGGAATAGCTTCTGCCATAGCCCGTCCCATAGAGATCGGCACGTCGATATCGAGTTCGCCATGCCATAGATAGACTTTTACATTAGGAGAGATATCTTGAAGTTTAAAACCCCAATCTTTAGCATACAGTTTTGCATCATGAGCGGGGCCTTTAGAGCCTTGTCGGAAGGCTTCTTGAGTTCCTTTTGCGAAATACATGACCACGATAGGGTCTTCAATGAGTTTTTTATCCGGTTCTGGTAAATTTTTAGAACTTTTTTTTATCATTTCTTTGGTTGTTTCTAAGCTCTTGGATTTACGTCCAATTGATGCCCAAAGGAAAAATTGAAGGAGCCATGGCATGGTGCGAGCAATAGAAAAAAGGATACGTCCGCTTTTTTGCATACCTTCCTTGCTAAGAGTTGCCGGTCCAAGCCCTCCGATAATTCCACATGCTTTCAATTGTGCAGGGATCTTATAGGCACATGCAGCGGCATAAGGTCCACCTCCAGAAACTCCTTCCACGCTAAATTTATCGAAACCCAAGGCATTAGCTAATTCTACCACATCGTCGGGCCAATCCAAGATGGTTCTATTTTTTTTAAAAGTGGAAAGTCCCATTCCGGGTCTATCAATTCCGATGAATCGAACTCCAGCGCGCTTACAAACCTCATCAGCAAACAAGCCTTCCAATCGCGAGCCTGGAAATCCATGAAAATGAAAAATAGGTTCTCCTTTAGGATCGCCGAATTCTCCATAGCCCAATAATCGTCCGTCTTTAAGTTTTATTGTTTGAGAAAATTGTTCTTTTAATTCCATTCAATCAACACAATTAGATTTTTCGTTTGTTTTTTTATTATATCATTGAAATATCTATAATATATATTATTTTATTTAAATAATTTTTATTTTAAATAATGATTATTTTTCTTATTTCCTAATTTCGGAAGAATTCTTCCCATATTTTTATTTTTTTTCCACCTTTCCACCGCTTCTTCCTGAATTCTAAATTCCTACAAAGTAATAAGAAAAAAAGTTAAGATTAAAAGCTTTTAAGTTTGACAAGAAATAATGTTTAACTTGCTTGTTCCATACTCTTAGCAATGGATAAGTTAAAATAAAAGTGAAAGTGATAAGATTTTGAATTGGATAATAATGATTTTGTTAAAAAAATGTCCTTATTTAAGGGAAAAAAGATTCATTCATATTAATTCTTATTATTGATAATCATGAATAAAGATTTATTAAGATTGGAATTAAAACGGATAATGAAAAAGAAAAAAAAGGAGTATAGTCATTTTTTTTAATGAACTCAAGATTCTTTCCGTAGAAAGAGTTTTTCCGCCCATTTTGGCAAGAGAAATCCTATATAGAATTCAAAAGCACATGAGACTAAGATTAACCGAGAAATGACTAAAGCCGGGATATTATAAACGATATAGGGGATGAGTGCTCCGATAGCAAAAGAGATTAATGCGAGTAAAATGAATTTTCCCTTTAATTGAATATTCTTAGCGTTTGCTCGCATGGACGTTGTTGCGAACGGTAAACCCGTGAGAATCACGAGGAATATACAAAATAAATAAAAAATCGTGGTAAACATGCTCCATTGATAATCAAAGGGGCCATGAAAATTTCCAAGTAAACTAATATCCATGAAATAAAAAGCAAATAGGAAAATTTCGAAAATAATCATGAGGATAGTGAATATTATTAAGATAATTTTTCGATATTTTATTCCTAAGAATTTAGTTATGGCACCGAGCCAACAAATGATGGAAATGGGCGTGAAAGCGGTAGTAATCAATACCATGCGAATAGTGAACTCTAGATAAAATGAGGCTTGAGCAGCAAAATTCGTGAAAATTATAACAAGGAACGTGATTGCATCTGGAATCCATGGCCCAGCTAAGCCAAAAATTGCTACACCGACAAGGATAAACTCCAATCTTTTGTTAGAAAGGTAATGGCTTAGAATAACGATACTCACTATCGTAGAAATAATGACATATATTAGAGAAAAAGTGCCTTGAAAGATTTGTAAAAGGTTTAATTCCATAAGTTAATAACCTAAGTTTTGTAAAATTATAATTTTTACTTAAAATTAAAATTTCTTTTCAAACGATCATAAAGTTTCGCATATTCATTCATTAGTTCATTTACCCAACTTGCTATTTTCACGTTATGAGGCACATCATAATATCGTAAGTGAGGTTTTATATCAAGAACGGGCGTATTGTTTATGGCATCCATTCTATCAACGATAAGAATATTATCTTTTCTTTCGAGTAAGCGTACGGTTGTAATGCAAATAGGATTGGGGCGTATCGGAGATCTGGTGGAAAAAATTCCTTTAAGAGGCATTTTTTTTAACCCGCCGGGATGGACTTTTTTTATTTGCCGTGCTTTCTCAGGAGTTTTATGTGCCCAAAAGATAATTATTAAATGGGAGAACTCTTCAATTCCATCTAGTGTTTCAGCATGCTCCTCATTTATAATGATTTCCGAAATGATCAAATCGTTTTTTTGACTTGCTGCCGTTTTCATATCAAATTCGATACTTTTATTCGAATATCTAAGTGTTTCTTTATCCTTAGTATTTTTAACGTATCCAATAGGTTTTATTATAAAGTTATTTCTTAGCATAGTCATTATACAATTATTTCTTTTTAATTGAGTTCATCATTGATGTTTTTAATCATTCACATTGATAGATTTTATTTTAATTAATTAACCGATTCAATTTGGCTATTTTAGGAATGTAAAATTCAATTTAAAAAAAAAATGAATTAATTTTAGTATATTTTAATTTTTTCTCATTTTTCTCCGTCCAATGAGAACTATAGATATTCCAATAATGGAAATCAGCAGTAAAATATTATTTATTCCAATTGTATCAAAACCAGGCGTGATAGGCTCTTTTGCTGCTTCCATGTTTTTTCTAAGAAGGTCAATATAACTTTCTGTATTAAGATCACCTACAAAATTTCCGAAAATTGCATATTTAGCTCCTATTTCTCTTGCAATTTCCTTCCCAGCATCGGTTCCTGAAGGAAGGTTCATAATAACAATCGTACAAGCTTTTGCTTCTGCCTCTGCTACTATTGATTCAATATCTTGTGCGCCTAATGTTTCATCCGAACCAAATGTCACCATTACGTTTAATCCGAGCCAAGTGGCAAACATGGCTTGAAATTCCATTACCACAGCATTAGCACCATAATATGAAGATTGAGCAAATTCCTGCTTTATTTGAGCCGCATTTTCGTTAATTTGCGTTATATAGGCGTTAAGATTCGCACTAAACGCTAAATTTTTTTCAGGATAAATTTTAACAAGCTCTTGGGTAATTGTTCTTAGATATTTTATAGCTTGAGGGGGCGGTAACCATGGTCCGCTAACCAAGTTTCCAACCTTTATTAATTTAGTCGAGGGATTATTCTCATTCACAAGTGTTATAAACCATTCTCCTTCAAATCCATGATAAAAGATAACATCCGCATTAGCAACGATTGCGGCATCTTCCGGTTGGATATCATAATGAGCAGGACAAGTACCGGGATCTACGATTGGGTCCAGTTTCTGATCTATGATCGCTCCAACAAAGTCAGCTAAAATTCCCGAAGTGGCAGCAACATTTATTTCAGAATCACTTTCATATAGCTTGATATTATTCATATTTTGTTGAGAATCACTAATGCATTGGACAATCGTTATCTGTGAAATTCCCGCAATTACTAAGATAGTAATTAAAATCAAAAATCTATTTTTTCCAAACATTTTAATTCTACTTTTTTGGGTAATACCCTTTTATAAAATAGTATGATATTAAAAATTTCATATTATTTAAAAGTAATACTTTTTTATAATATAATGTGATCACTGAATTTAAAGAATTTGATTTCGATTTAAAATCATTAAAAGATTTCCATGGTCATTTGGGACCATATCTAGTTGCTGGTGCTAGAATGGGCGTTATTGCAAATGAGGAATTATCAAAAAATAAGCTCGAAAAATATTGCATTGTAAGATGTGATACAACGCCAATGTCATGTTTAATTGATGGGATACAATTTGTATCTGGATGTACATACGGCACTAGACGTATTGTTGCAACAAGTGAAGGCATTCCTGAAGCCATATTTATTCATAAGGAAAAAGAGATAAGAATCAAGCTAAAGAAACCTTTTCAATTTAAAGGTGAGGGTTTAGATGAGTTAGAAGACTATGTCAAAGAATTCATGAAATCTCCTATTCATGATGTTTTTGAAATTCAATCTAATTTTCCTTTAAGAAAATATTATAAAAAGAAATTAACAGAATAAATCTTTTTCAATATGAAGATTAAAACCAATAGGTTGGAAGGATTTTTTAAATTCTATTCTAATTTAAAAACCTTCCGAGAAGACCAAAAAAAGAAAGAGATTATAATATTCTTGAATAATGTAAATACTTTTTATGAAGGGGAGAGGATTCCCGCCTTACATAATGTTAATCTCAAAATTTATCGGGGAGAATATATTTTAATTCTCGGACCAAATGGAGCAGGAAAAACCACATTATTAGAGACTATTTTAGGTCTCTTGAAAGTAAAAAATGGGATAATAGAAATCTTTGGACATCCCATAACAAATGCTAGGGATGATTTACGTCGTAAAATCGGTTATGTTATTCAAAATTTTGAAATGGATCCGAACCAACCGTTTTTA
This sequence comes from Promethearchaeota archaeon, assembly GCA_029838195.1. Taxonomy (GTDB): domain Archaea; phylum Asgardarchaeota; class Lokiarchaeia; order Sigyniarchaeales; family SOKP01; genus JALGVJ01. The sequence goes on along the minus strand of JALGVJ010000003.1, from coordinate 4,390 downwards.
GTTAAAGATATAGTAATGATTGGAAGAGTAGCGCGCCGTGGATCTGGGAGACCGCCGAATGAACAAGATTGGTTAGCGGTTAAAGAAAGTTTAAAAGTAGTAGGTATGGAAAGCTTTATGAATCGTCCTATCGGTCGACTTTCGGGAGGGCAACAACAAAAAGTACTCATTGCACAAGCTTTATGCAAACAACCTGAGATTTTATTATTAGACGAACCTTTTGCGAATTTGGATTTAAATTCGCAAGAGGAAATAATGAGATTGTTAAGTTATTTAAAATCAATCGGCATTACTATTTTATTGGTATCCCATGGAATAAAAATTCCCCCAAAAGTGGATCGCATTATAATGATAGACCGTGGATGGATAGATGTTGATGGTTCACTTGAAAAAGCTTATGAGAATCTTCTATTTAAAAAATATATTGTCATGGAACAAGCAATGAAAAATTGGGAAACATTAGGAAATGGAGCGTGAAATTAGAAAATGTTATTTTTAGTGGAATTACCGAGTCAAATCTTAATTAAAGTTGCTTTAGGAGCGGTAATTGCTTCAATTGCGCTTTCTTTGGTGGGTACATTAATAGTACAACTCAAGATAACTAATATTGGATATTCAATGTCGCATGCGGCATTTGCCGGAGCTTCTTTTGGAATTTGGTTAAATGCTTATATGTTTCCCAATTTTGATGAACAAATTACGGCCCTTATTTTTACATTAATTACGGCTTTAATATTGGGGCCACTTTCAAATAAAACAAAGTTGAGCTCAGAAGTCATTTTAGGGGCCTTATTTTCACTATTAACGGCTTTAGGATTCATCTTCCTATCAACATTACCAACGGGAGTGATTACTCAGCGTGCGGTTTCGGTATTATGGGGTAGCTTATTTGGATTACGTTATATAGATTTCTTGAATTTAAGCTTCATCATCATTGGGTTTATAATTATTCTTACAATCTATTACAGGGAATTTTTAGCCATAATCTTTCATGAAAAGATTGCAATGGCTGCGGGTATTCGGGTTGCGATGTTTAAATTTTTAGTTTTAACCATTACGGCATTAATTGTCTCAATTTCAATAAAAATAGTTGGAGCATTGTTGGTTTATGCGTTGATTATCATGCCAACTTCTACTGCTTATCAATTTCTTTATGACTTCAAGAAAATTCTTTATATTAGTCCTATTTTTGGGGCATTTTCTGCGATTTTGGGATTATTTTTGTCATTAACAACTAATTTTCCCATTTCCAGTTCCATGATTCTAATATCTTGCATTATTTTCTTGATTGCAGTCGGTTTATCCCCTAAGAGACGTATTTTATCGAAAAAAGATTTAAACAAGAAGATTACTGAAAAAAAGATGGGATAAACCGAAATTAAATATTCTAATACATTAGAAGGGCTGACTTTTTATAATCCCTTAAAATTAAGATTAAAAAATTACAAAATAAGAAGTAAAGATCATAAAATTTTTTAATGCCATGTGCCATAAAGACAATAATAGGTTTAAAAGGAAAGTATTTCAAAACAAGGTTAAATGATTTTAAATACTTGGAGATTTTAAGTGTTAAAATTCACTATTTATCATTAAAAAGCAAGGAAATTTATAAAAATATTATTATAAAATATTAACATTATCCATGTAATTCATTTATTTTGCCTTCTCGAGCCGTGAGCTAGCAAAATCCATCTTATTTCTAATGAATTTTCTCATCCAACGGTACTCCTTGATGATTGCAAGATCATCGATGAAGAAAGGGGTTAATTTTAAAATGGAATTAGATGAGTTTCTCGGAAAGACCTCTAAGCGTCGTTATTATGCTTATATTCCCATGAGTGAGATGAAATCGCCATGTACATGATGCGAAAAAAAAATTTAAGGGAGAGGAAAAAATATAATGAATTACATATTAAATGATCTTAAAAAAATTAAATCTGTTTATTAGTATTTTTTCAGCCTCCATTCATTACTGCCATTACGGTAATGGTATCCTCTTCAGGGGAGATTTTGAAGTCATTTATATTATTAAGTTCTGATAAAACTTTCCCTCTAAAGAGTAATTGAATATCTATTAAAGGATTTAGCTGAAATTCTTTTAAAATTATTCGTTTAATCTCTTCTACCGTCTGGTTTGGAGAAATGGTTATTGTTTTAAAGGCTTGCTCGTGGGGCAATCCAAGCATTCGAAACGTGATTTTCCATTCCGCATATTTCGTTTCATTATTCTTAGTTTCAAATTCCAAAGTATAGTTTTGGTTTGGTTTAATTTCCTTACTAAACATGATTTTTATTGAAAACCTCCTCCATTTTAAGATTATCTTTAATTTTTTACATGAAATTAAATATAAGATGATAAATAAAATAATAGACAAATTAAAATTTTACTCTTTTTCAATTAATATTTTAGGGAATGAGAGCCCGTACTCCTTGAAAAAGTGAAAATGTAAGGGATTTGGATTGTTAATTTAAAATTAAATGCATTTCTCTTTCCCTAGAAGCTTGAAGAGATCTTGAGAAACAAGACCGACACCATATTGTTTTCATGTTATTCTCATATTATTCTCATGTTACATCATTTTATTTAAATTTTTGTTCTCTTTAATAACATGTTTGTTAATGATTTAAAAGAAAAAATTGATGGCAAATTCCTGAAGGAGATTAACTTAGAGGAGGATGGAGAGAGTATCTCCTATGTATTTCCTGATACAAAAGAATTCATCTCAATTTTAAAGAGAAAGATGATGAAAGAGCAAATTATTTTGAAGGATGACTGCAATAGATAAATATTTCATGAACTTCATTTTTTTATTACCCTTTTCTCCTTATTATCTTATTATAAAATTTAAATTGGAAGATCATCATTCTTGCTTGTAAAGAGCAAAAAGTGGTAATGTTGATTAAAGGTTGCGGTAATCCTTGCAGGGTAAATGCGAAATCTCATACGGTAGGATGGCGTCCTCGGGAATCGGCTCAATATAACACTTACGAAATTTTGGATCTTGCATTCTACAAAAAGGACTTTCATGATTATAAGCAGGATGTTTAACCATTCGCATCCAAATATTTTTTAACGGTTCCTTTCGCACGTTTCCAAAAGATAAAGGCGTGAAATCACAAGGAGTCACGTCTCCATATGCAGAAACGTAAAACTGAATATTAGCGGCAAGACAGCCGCCAATGCTTACAAACAAAGAGTACACCCCCGCTTTTACCAATTTATTAACATTCTCCTCGGTCAAAAATTGCCCATTGGTAAACATGATGGACATGGCTTTTTTCGGATTCACGTGGGAAATGAGTTCGAAAATATCTTTCCGCAGAAGGGGTTCTTCACCGGTAAAGGCTATGATTGTAACTCCAAGTTTCTGAGCCTCGTCAATTAATTTTTTGGTTTCTCTGGTATTTAACTCTTTCTGATCTTCCTTAATGTGATTCACGGCACTACAATGAACACACTTGCATTGACACCTGTAAGTTACGGCAAAAGTCATGACCACGGGAAATGGATAAGGCAGTAATTGAGATTTAATTAAGCCTTTAAGCGCACGAAATATGGGACCACTGCCCACGGGAGGAGTAAATGTATTTGAAACTGGCTTTCCTTTCCATTTACCTACTTCATTATTATAAAAGTTTCCTTGTAGAATCAATACCATTAGAAGCCTATAAATGTTAATTTTATCTAAGAGCGGATTAAGGATTCCCGAACCAATTACTCGCCCATCTTCGAACTTCTTGTAGCTAATTAATTTTTTATTAAAAATTTTTACAAATACTTATTCTTTTTCCAACAAGGTGAATCAACTACGTTATATTAATGTTTCAATTAAAGTTTTAAGAAAATTTTCCCATTTTTCCAAACGTGTATTTCTAAGTAATGATTTTATGTTATAATATTTAAATTTAAAAATTTATATACTTAAGTTTTGTAAATTTATAATTTTCCTTAAAGTTAAAACTTTTTTTCTTGACGTTGCTCGCAAGCCAAGGGAAGGTGCGCTTTAGGAATAACCATGTCCTGCACGTATCACGCCGATATTACACGGGTTTATTAAAGGTCGAAGATAATATCTCCGTAACATGTTAACCCATGAGAAGTCTTGCCTCACCAAGCGATACAAACACGATGGGAGGCGGGACTCTCACTCTTTCTAAAACGTTTTAGAAGTGCTCCCCGTGATGCAATCAATTCCGATTTTAGGACAAGATGGGCTGCTCCGAAACTTTCTCTCGGAAATTAACCCCGCCTTTTCTGCGTCCCAACTCAAGAACACTCTTAGGCTTTGTCAGGGACTCTGTAGCTCTCTCCCTCACAAATCACTCAGTTCCATGGCAGACTCCTTGCTCGTGCCCCTTGATCAGAGCAGTTTAAACCGTTTTCTCAATG